>NZ_JBZCIA010000002.1:71276-578239 GCF_059052855.1 Thalassospira sp. CA1 | reverse complement strand
AGCTGGTTTTACCGCGCCTGTGATGGGCGCGGCAATCCTGCATTTTTGTTATATTTCAGAGGTCTGGCTCCGATGGAAAACGGTTTCGTCCATCTTCGTGTACACACCAACTATTCGCTGGCCGAAGGTGCGATCACGACCAAGGAGCTTGCCAAACTCTGTGCAGCTGACGGCCAACCTGCCGTTGCTATGACCGATACCGACAACATGTTCGGCGCCCTGGATTTCGCCGGTGCGCTGAGTGGTGCCGGCATTCAGCCGATCCTTGGCGTGCAGATGGGCGTGGAGCGTTACGGCGACAAACCCGCTGTTGGCAAAATCGCCCGCGAACCGATGCCCGACCGCCTTGTTCTGATTGCCCAGAACAAGGAAGGCTATTTCAACCTGCTGAAAATCGTTTCGCGCGCCCACATGACGTCCGAAGCCGGCAGCGAGCCAAAAGCCCTTTACGAACATATCCGCAAATATGCCGACCACATCATCTGCCTGACCGGTGGGCCGACCGGGCCTCTTGCGCGTTTGTTGGGTGAAGAACAGCTCGACAAGGCCGAAAGCTGCTTATCCGAACTTAAGGACATCTTTGGTGACCGCCTTTACATCGAATTGCAGCGCCATGGCGAACCGCTTGAAGAACAGGTCGAACCCGGCCTGATCAAGTTGGCCTATGATCATGATGTGCCGCTGGTCGCGACCAATAACTGCTATTTCCCGACGGTCGATATGTACGAAGCCCATGACGTTTTTATCTGCGTCGGGCAGGGGGCGGTTGTTGGTCAGGAAGACCGCTGGAAATTGACCCCGGATCACCGCTTCAAGTCGGCGGCTGAAATGCGCGATCTGTTCGCCGACATTCCTGAGGCCTGCGACAACACGATTTTGATCGCCAAGCGTTGTTCTTGGCACGTTGAGAAGATCGATCCGATCTTGCCGCCCTTTGATTGCGGCGAAGGCCGGACAGAGGTCGACGAACTCCGCCACATGTCTGAAGAGGGCCTGAAAGGTCGTCTCGAAAAATACGTCTTCACCGATGAAATGTCGGATGCGGAAAAGGAAGAAATCGCCAAGCCTTACTGGGAACGCCTTGATTACGAACTGGGTATCATCAATCAGATGGGCTTCCCGGGATACTTCCTGATCGTTGCCGACTTCATCCAGTGGGCCAAGGATCATGAAATCCCGGTCGGCCCGGGGCGTGGTTCGGGTGCGGGGTCGCTGGTGGCCTATGCGCTTTTGATTACCGACCTTGATCCGCTGCGCTTTTCGCTTCTGTTCGAACGCTTCCTGAACCCGGAACGTGTGTCGATGCCTGACTTTGACGTCGACTTCTGTCAGGACCGGCGCGGCGAGGTGATCGAATACGTTCAGAAAAAGTACGGTCACGACCGCGTCGCACAGATCATTACCTTTGGTAAATTGCAGGCAAAGGCCGCTGTGCGTGACGTCGGGCGCGTTTTGTCGATCCCGTATGGTTATGTCGACAAGATCTGTAAAATGATCCCGGGCGATCCGGCCAAGCCGATCCCGCTGAAAGAAGCCATTGATATGGAACCGGACCTTCGCCGCATTGCGCGCGAGGACCCGGATATTGATCGCCTGCTGTCAATCGCCATGCAGATCGAAGGCCTTTATCGTAACTCATCGACCCACGCGGCAGGCGTCGTGATTGGTGACCGTGACCTTGATGAACTGGTCCCGATCTATCGCGATCCGCGTTCGGACATGCCGGTTACCCAGTTCAACATGAAGTATGTTGAAAATGCCGGTCTGGTGAAGTTCGACTTCCTGGGTCTTAAGACGCTGACGGTGATTATCGAGGCCGTCAACTTGATGCGTCTTCGAAAAGACGTTCCGCAAGATTTTGATATCAGTGCAATTCCCCTTGATGATCGCCCGGCCTTCAAGCTCCTGTCAGCCGCCGAAACCGTCGGCGTGTTCCAGCTTGAATCCCAGGGCATGCAGGACGTCTTGCGCGGGCTAAAGCCCGATACGCTCGAAGATATTATCGCTGTCGTGGCGCTGTATCGTCCGGGGCCGATGGATAACATTCCGCATTACATCGCGCGTAAGCACGGTCAGGAAGAACCTGACTATATGCACCCGATGTTGCAGCCGATCCTCGAAGAAACCTATGGCATCATGATCTATCAGGAGCAAGTCATGGAACTTGCCCAGATCATGGCGGGCTATTCGCTTGGTGGTGCTGACCTGTTGCGTCGTGCAATGGGTAAGAAAATCGCCGAGGAAATGGAAAAACAGCGTAGCCTGTTTGTCGATGGCGCGGAAAAGAACGGCGTTGATCGCGGACAGGCGTCTGACATCTTCGATCAGGTCGCTAAATTCGCATCCTACGGCTTTAACAAATCCCACGCGGCGGCCTATGCGCTGGTGGCCTATCAGACGGCATATCTTAAGGCGAATTACCCGGTCGAATTTATGGCCGCCTTGATGACGCTTGATATGCACAACACCGAAAAGCTGGCGATTTTCAAACAGGAAGTCGAACGGCTTGAAATCGAAATCCTGCCGCCATGTGTCAACAATTCCCAAGTCGCGTTTTCGGTGGAAAACCACGATGGCGTGCGCAAGATCCGTTATGCGCTGGCCGCTGTTCGAAATGTCGGCGATGCCGCGATGGAAAGTCTGGTGGCCGAACGCGAAGCCAACGGACCGTTCAAGGACATCACCGATTTCGCATCGCGCATTGATAGCCGCGCGGTCAACAAACGCCTGCTTGAAAACCTTGTACGCGCAGGGGCGCTGGATTGCCTGGCGTCCAACCGCAAGGTCATGTTTGAGAATGTCGACAAGGTCATCGCCGTTGCCCAGCGCGAAATGCATGCGCGTAACGATGATCAGATTTCGATGTTTGGCGACAGCAGCGGCTTTGGCAAGGATCAGATCCGTCTGCCTGATGAACGTGACTGGGTGCCGATGGAAAAACTGACCGAGGAATTCTCGGCTATTGGTTTCTATCTGTCGGCCCATCCGCTTGATACATTTGGCAAAAGCATCCAGCGCATCGGCATCGCCCAGATCAAGGAATTGCCGGCCCGCATGCGTGCATCAAACAAGGGCACCATCCGTCTGGCCGGAACCCTGATCAACGCACGTGAAATGATCTCGAAAAAGAATGGCTCGAAATTCGCCTTTGTCATGTTCTCTGACCCGACCGGCAGTTTCGAAGTCGCCTTCTGGGCCGAGGCATGGGCGGCATACAAGGAAATCATCAATGCCGGACGCCCGGTATTACTTAACGTTTCTGCTGAAATGCGCGAAGGCCAACTGCGCATTCAGGGCCAGCGCGTCGAAGACCTCGAACAGGCAGTCGCCGGTGCGGCCGAAGGCATTCGCATTCGCCTGAACCGTCCTGATCCCGTCGCGGAAATCCGTCAGTTGCTTGAACAGGCGGGGCGGGGGCGTGGTCTTGTCAGTCTGTCAACGGTCTGTGATGACGGTCGCATGGCCGAGATCGAGCTTGAAGAAAACTACAAGGTCGGGCCATCGTTGATCGGCGCAATTGGCGCGATTCCAGGTGTGGAATTTGCCGAAGAAATCTGATGATTTCATCTGGTTGGCGCGTATCGTCCGTCGGAACTGTTGAGAACCGCACATTTGTGCGCATTTTAGGGGTTGCAATCTCTCGCTGAGGGGATTAAAACCCGCCCGAACATCGCACGCGGAAGAGCGGCGACTGCCGTCATATGGCAACTCGTCCATCCGGTGTTTCATACATGGTGTATGGAATTCCCTTCCGCGGAGGTATTAACCGGAAAAAGGTAGGAATTATCATGGCTTTGCCAACCTTTACCATGCGCCAGCTCATGGAAGCTGGTGTCCACTTTGGTCACCACACCCGCCGTTGGAACCCGAAGATGAAACCGTACATCTTTGGTGCCCGCAACGACATTCACATCCTGAACCTGCAGGAAACCGTTCCGATGCTGCATCGCGCGATGCAGGCTGTTCGTGACGTAACCGCTTCGGGTGGTCGTGTTCTCTTCGTCGGTACCAAGCGTCAGGCTTCCCCGATCATCGCAGACGCTGCAAAGCGTTGCGGCCAGTACTATGTGAACCATCGCTGGCTCGGCGGCATGCTGACCAACTGGAACACCGTTTCCAACTCGATCAAGCGCCTCAAAGAACAGGACGAGATACTGAACGCTGGTGCAGAAGGTCTGACCAAAAAAGAAATCCTGAACCTGACCCGTTCGCGCGACAAGCTTGAGCGCGCTCTTGGCGGTATTAAGGACATGGGTGGTCTTCCCGACATTATCGTCGTGGTCGACACCAACAAAGAATCGCTTGCTATTCAGGATGCCAAAAACCTGAACATCCCGGTTGTTGCGATCCTCGACTCCAACTCTGATCCGGCAAACGTTCAGTTCCCGGTTCCGGGCAACGACGACGCGATCCGCGCAATCCAGCTGTATTGCGATCTGTTCGTTGGTTCCGTTCTGGACGGCATCCAGGAAGAAATGACTGCTTCTGGCGCAGACCTTGGCGAAGCGGAAGAAGTTCCGGCCGAGGCAGCTGCTGCTTCCGAAGCTGCAGAAGAAGCTTCCGCATAAGTTTCATTTTGTACCTGATGAAACGGCGGCTAGCATGCCGCCGTTTTGTTAGGTGTTAACCTGATCGCGTACTTAGGGGCTTTAAAAATGGCTATTACCGCTGCTCTCGTTAAAGAGCTTCGCGAAACCACCGGCGCTGGCATGATGGATTGCAAAAAAGCGCTGTCCGAAACCGATGGTAACCTTGAAGCAGCTGTTGACTGGCTGCGCACCAAAGGTCTTGCTGCTGCCGCCAAGAAAGCTGGCCGTGTTGCTGCCGAAGGTCTGGTTGCTGTTGCAGTTGACGGCACCAAAGGTGCAGTTGTCGAGCTGAACTCCGAGACCGACTTCGTTTCGCGTAACGAAGACTTCCAGAAATTTGTTGGCGAAATCGCAAATCAGGCGGTTGCTGCTAACGGCGATATCGATGCCCTCAAAGCTGCTGCTTACCCGGGTACCTCGCGTAACGTTGAAGAGCAGGTCACCCACATGATCGCCACCATCGGCGAAAACATGTCGCTGCGTCGCTCGGCTGGTCTGGCTGTCGACAAAGGTGTTGTTGCTTCCTACGTTCACTCCGCTGTTGCCACTGATCTGGGTAAGATCGGTGTTCTGGTAGCGCTTGAATCCGAAGCAGACGCTGGCGTTCTCGAAGGCCTTGGCAAACAGATCGCGATGCACATTGCTGCAACCAACCCGGCATCGGCAACCGTCGATGATCTTGATCCGGAACTGGTAGAGCGTGAAAAAGCTGTTCTGACCGAACAGGCCAAAGAATCCGGCCGTCCGGCAGAAATCATCGAAAAGATGATCGAAGGTCGTATCCGTAAATATTACGAGCAGGTTGTTCTGGTTGAACAGACCTTCGTGATTGACGGTGAAAACAAAGTCAAAACCGTGATTGAGAACGCTGCCAAAGAAGCTGGCAAGCCGATCACCCTTAAGGGCTTTGTTCGCTTCGAACTCGGTGAAGGCATCGAACGCGAAGAAAAAGACTTTGCTGCCGAAGTTGCTGAGCAGCTGAACAAATAAAACATCTGTTCGGAATGGTGCGTTTGCCACCATTTCGTGTATGATCCAGACCGGCGAGGTCGGCAGCGCATATCCGCCCTGTTACTCGCCGGTCTTTTTATATCTGAATTCTGCATTTCCCGCGTTCGGGCAATGCGTTACATCGGCATTTAAGAGGCAATCCGACATGGCAGAAAACGGCCCATTGAAGTTTCGTCGCGTCCTTTTGAAGCTCTCGGGCGAGGGGCTTTTGGGTAAACAGCAATACGGTATCGATCCAGAAACTGTTGACCGGATTGCCAGCGAAATCAAAGCCGTTCATGACATGGGTGCTGAAGTCTGCATGGTGATCGGCGGCGGGAACATCTTCCGCGGTGTCAAAGGTGCCTCCCAGGGCATGGAACGCGCCACCGCCGACTATATGGGCATGCTGGCGACCATCATGAACGCTCTTGCTGTTCAGAACGCGTTGGAACGCCACGGCGTTCAGACCCGCGTTCAGTCCGCCATCCCGATGTCTTCTGTCTGTGAACCCTATGTGCGCCGCCGCGCGGTCCGTCACATGGAAAAGGGCCGGGTTGTGATCTTTGCTGCGGGCACCGGCAACCCGTTCTTCACCACCGATACTGCTGCTGCCTTGCGCGCGGTTGAAATGGGTTGTGATGCGTTGCTCAAGGGTACTCAGGTTGACGGTGTCTACACTGCGGATCCGAAAACTGACCCGACGGCAGAACGCTATGACTCTCTGACCTATATGGAAGTTCTGTCCAAAGATTTGCGTGTTATGGACGCATCGGCTATTTCTTTGGCACGCGAAAATGATATTCCGGTTATTGTATTTTCTTTGCATAATCCGGGTGCCTTCGCAGACGTTGTTTCTGCGAAGGGGACGTTTACGATTATTTCGAATGGAGACTGAACGTGTCTGACGTTGCTGGCCTAAAAAAGGACCTGTCCCGCCGTATGGAAGGGGCTGTGGAAGTATTGCACAAGGAGTTCACCGGTCTGCGTACCGGGCGCGCCAGTGTGAGCCTTCTGGAACCGGTCATGGTTGAAGCCTATGGCGTTCCGACCCCGCTTAATCAGGTGGCATCGGTCAGTGTTCCAGAATCCCGTATGCTTTCGGTTCAGGTTTGGGACAAGTCGATGGTCAAGGCCGTCGAAAAAGCCATCCGTGATTCGGGCCTTGGCCTGAACCCGGCTGCTGATGGCACGCTTGTTCGCGTTCCGATCCCGGCACTTAACGAAGAACGTCGTACCGAACTTTCCAAGGTTGCTGGCAAATATGCCGAGCAGGCCAAGATTTCGGTTCGTAACGTCCGTCGCGATGGCATGGATCAGCTGAAAAAATGGGAAAAGGACGGTGACATCTCCAAGGACGAGATGCACGACGAAGAAAAAGAAGTCCAGAAGCTGACCGACAAGGTCATCGGCGAGATCGACGAAGCACTCGCCCACAAAGAACAGGAAATCATGCAAGTCTGATTATGGCTGTGCTTTCTTCGCAAACTCAACCTTCAGATGCGCTTTGTGTGCCGCGTCATGTTGCCATCATCATGGATGGCAACGGGCGCTGGGCGCGCGGGCGCGGCCGACCGCGGACGATGGGGCATCGCGCCGGTGTTGATGCCGTCCGTCGCACCATCGAAGCCGCAGGCGAACTTGGGATCGAGTATCTGACGCTTTATGGCTTCTCGACCGAGAACTGGAAGCGTCCGGAAAGCGAAGTCAGCGATCTGATGGGTTTGCTGCGCCTGTTCGTGAAGCGCGAATTATCCACTTTGCACAAGAATGGTATCAAAATTCGCATTATTGGCGATCGTTCGCGTTTTGCTGATGATATCCGTGAACTTCTGGCCAAGGCCGAAGATCAAACACGCGACAATACGCGCCTGAACCTGACCATCGCACTGAGCTATGGTGCGCGTGCTGAAATCACGCAGGCTGTACGCGATATTGCCGCCAAGGTTGCCGCAGGCGAACTGTCCGCCGACGAGATTACCGAAGACCTGATCGAACAAAACTTGTCGACAGCCGGTATTCCGGACCCGGATCTTCTGATCCGAACCAGCGGCGAACAGCGGATCAGTAACTTCTTGCTCTGGCAGTCGGCCTATACTGAATTCGTCTTTGAAGATGTGCTTTGGCCGGACTTTGATCGCAGCCACCTCGAAAAAGCTATCGATAATTTTGCCGGGCGGGAGCGGCGTTTTGGTGCCGTCATCTGAGACACAAGATCAAAAAGATACCAATTCCGGCCTGATACCACGCGTTCTTTCCGCGATGGTTATGGCGCCTGTGGCTGTTGCGGCGGTCTGGTTCGGATCTCCCTATTTTGACATATTACTGTTTGTGTTTTCTGCGGGCATGATGTGGGAATGGTCGCGGATGTGCGCCCCGAACCACCATAACGGCATATCGGTTGTTACCGCCGTTGCGCTTGCGGTTGCGATGATAATGTATGTCGCTGGTCAGGAAGAATACATTGTCATGCCGATTGCCATCGGTGTGATTATTGCTGCGGCCCGTTCGGGCCCCAACTGGTTGCTTGCCGGGTTTGGCGTTTTGTACATCTCGGTTGCTGCCCTGTCAGCGCTTTGGCTGCGCACTCAGGATGGCGACGGTCTTCTGATCATTATGTGGCTGTTCTTCCTTGTCTGGGCGACCGACACAGGCGGTTATGCTTTTGGCAAGACCATTGGCGGCCCAAAACTCGCACCACGCTTCAGCCCGAAGAAAACATGGGCGGGGTTGATCGGTGGCATGGTCTGTGCCGGTTTGATTGGCGGATTGGTCACCTATTTCAGTTCCGATGCGATCAATTGGGCGATTGTCGCTGTCAGTATGGTTTTGGCGATCATTGCCCAAATCGGTGATCTTGGTGAATCCGCGCTCAAACGTCGTTTCAAGGTCAAGGACAGCAGTCACCTGATCCCGGGCCATGGCGGATTGCTTGATCGTGCTGACGGGATGTTGTCGGTGTTTCCTGTGGCCTTTGCTATTATCTGTTTCGCAGGGCTTTCTCTGCGTTAAGGCGGCCGATCCTCGGGCTGCTGTCTTTACAGGTGTTTGATGACTTTGAAGAAATCCGTCAGTGTCTTTGGTGTTACCGGTTCCATCGGGGCCAGCACCGTTGATGTTTTGAAGTCCCACACTGACAAATATGTTGTCGAAGCTGTAACGGCGCATCGCAATGTCGATGCATTGGCCAAGGCCGCCATCGAACTTGGTGCCAAATGCGCCGTGATCGGCGATCCTTCCTGTTTTGCTGACCTTCGCGATGCTCTGGCGGGGAAGAGTATTGAAATCGCGGCCGGCGAAGACGCGCTGATCGAGGCTGCCGAACGTCCCTCTGATATCGTCATTGCCGCAATTGTTGGGGCAGCTGGCCTGAAACCGACGCTCGCGGCCATTCGTCGCGGTGCGCGCATCGGACTTGCCAATAAGGAAACACTGGTCTGTGCCGGCGCCCTGATGACGGCGGAAATTTCCAGGCATGGTGCAACCCTGATCCCGGTTGATTCCGAACATAGCGCAATTTTCCAAGTTCTCGAGGATCGCGAAGAAACGCGCATCGACCGTATCCTTCTGACCGCGTCGGGCGGTCCATTCCGGGAATGGTCGTTGAAGGACATGCAATCTGTCACCCGGGTACAGGCTTTGGCACACCCGAATTGGGAAATGGGTGCAAAGATTTCTATCGATTCTGCGACCATGATGAACAAAGGGTTGGAGCTGATAGAGGCTTGGCACCTGTTCCCGGTGACCGAGGAACAAATTGAAATTGTTGTTCATCCTCAATCAGTTGTTCACAGCATGGTAGAATATCCTGATGGATCCGTGCTCGCACAACTGGGGTCTCCGGATATGCGGACGCCAATTGCTTATGCGCTTTCATGGCCGGATCGGATCAAAGTGGACGCACCGCGTCTTGATTTTGCCACGATCGGGCGTTTGAACTTCGAGGCGCCGGATACAAATCGTTTCCCGGCTCTTCGTCTGGCTCGACAGGCCTTGCAGGAAGGTGGCACGCTGCCTACTGTTCTGAACGCTGCCAACGAAGTCGCCGTCGAAGCGTTCCTTAATGACAGAATCGGCTTCCTTGAAATCGCCGCGACTGTCGAAAAGGTCATGACAAGGCTTGGAAGCGAACCGCTGACCAGCCTTGAACAGGTATTTGAAACAGACGCAATGGTGCGCCGGGAAACCTCGGCGTGTCTTGTGTCGGCTTCTTAGATTGAAACTGCCGGTTTCACCGGCTTAGGGAATTCTTGATGGAAACCTTACTTGCTTTTCTTTTTGTGCTCTCGGTACTCGTGTTCGTTCACGAATATGGTCACTACTGGGTGGCAATCAAAAACGGCGTGAAGGTCGAAGCCTTTTCAATCGGGTTTGGTCCCGAACTTTTCGGTTGGCAGGATAAAAAAGGCACGCGCTGGAAAGTCAGCCTGATCCCGCTTGGCGGTTACGTCAAAATGTTTGGCGACATGAACCCTGCCAGTGCGGGCGGTCGCGATGACCTTGACGCCGAAGAAGCAAAACACGCCTTCCATCACAAAGGGGTTGCCGCGCGCGCGGCCATCGTTTTTGCCGGACCTTTGGCCAACTTCATCTTTGCCATTATCGTCTTTACCTTCCTGTTTGCTGCTGTCGGACAACAGCGTGCCTTGCCGGTTGTTGGCGAGGTTCTTGAAAACAGCCCGGCATCTGTTGCTGGCCTGATGGCTGATGACCGCATCACGGCGATCAACGGTCAGTCGGTTGAATGGTTTTCTGAGCTTTCTGACATTGTGCGTGCAAATCCCGGGCAACCGATTTCCGTCACGGTCCAACGCGACAGTGAAATCGTTGATCTTGCCGTAACGCCCGAAGCCGTCGAAGTCGGCGAGGGTGGTATGACCGCGACCGTTGGACGCCTTGGCATCACCGCTGGTGACTTTGAGACGAGCCGCACCGGGGTTGTGGAATCGGTCGGTCGCGCGTTCGAGACCACCTATTCACTGACCACCCAGACCTTCTCGGCGCTCGGTGAAATGATCAGTGGTGATCGTGATAGCTCTGAACTGGGCGGGCCGATCCGGATCGCGCAAATGTCGGGGCAGGTGGCCGAAGGGGGCATCGCACCGCTTCTGTTCTTTATGGGCTATCTTTCCATCAGCCTTGGGTTGATCAACTTGATGCCTGTTCCGGTCCTGGATGGTGGTCATCTTGTGTTCTACGCGATTGAGGCAATTCGCGGTAAGCCATTGGGGGCAAAAGCACAAGAATATGGTTTCCGTATCGGCGCGGGTTTGGTATTCAGCTTAATAATTTTCGCAACGTGGAACGATTTGACGCAATTGGGTGTCTTTAGTTTCCTCAAAGGACTTGCTGGCTAATGCATGACAGCAACAGGGGGGTTAACTTGCTGCGTAAGGTAAAAGCGGCCGTTGTCATTACGGCCTTGCTTGGCGGAACGGCGCCATTGATTGTTCCTGTGGCTGTGCATGCCCAATCGGGTCTGATTCGCGATATTGAAGTCGAAGGCAATAATCGTATCGAAACGGCGACGGTGAATGCATACCTCACCGTCGCACCGGGCGATTCCTACGACATCCAGAAAATCAACAGTTCGCTCAAGGCGCTTTTCTCAACCGGCCTGTTTGCCGACGTATCCTTCTCTTTCAATCAGGGAATTTTGCGGGTCAATGTCGTTGAAAACCCGATCATCAACCGCATTGCGTTTGAAGGAAACCAGCGCCTTAAAGACGACACCCTGAGTGCCGAATTGCAGTTGCGCCCGCGGGTTGTTTACACCCGCACCAAGGTGCAGGCCGACGTCCAGCGTATCCTCGAACTCTATCGTCGTAGCGGACGTTTCGCCGCAACGGTTGAGCCCAAGGTCATCCAGCTTGACCAGAACCGTGTCGATCTGGCGTTCGAGATTGATGAAGGGGATGCCACTGGTATCCGCAAGATCAACTTTGTTGGCAACAAGGCCTTTGACGACGGTGAGCTGTCTGACGTGATCCGCACGACAGAAAGTGCCTGGTGGAAGATCCTGACGGCGGACGATAACTACGATCCCGACCGCGTGACCTTTGACCGTGAACTCCTGCGCCGGTTTTACCTTTCTGCCGGCTATGCTGATTTTCAGGTTCTCTCATCGGTTGCCGAGCTGACGCCTGATCGCTCGGATTTCTTTGTCACCTACACGGTGAGCGAGGGGCAGCGCTATCAGTTTGGCGAGATCAATGTCGTCTCACAGATCGACAAGATCGATCCGGAAACCCTGATGCCGCTGATCGAGATTGAAAGCGGTGAATGGTACAACGCCAACCTCGTGGACGATGCGGTTGATGCTTTGACCGACAGTGTCGGGGATCAGGGCTATGCCTTCATTGATATCCGTCCGAACGTGCAGCGCAACCGCGAAACCGGCACCATTGACATCACCTTCAATATCTCCGAAGGACCAAAGGTCTATGTCGAACGCATCAACGTTGTCGGCAACGTCCGCACCTTGGATGAAGTCATCCGTCGCGAATTCCGCCTGGTCGAAGGCGATGCATTCAGCAGCTCCAAGATGCAGCGCTCCAAGCAACGCATCGAAAACCTCAACTTCTTCAAATCGGTTGACGTCAAAACCCTGCCGGGTGCCTCGCCGGATCAGACAGTGATCGAGGTCGATGTAGAGGAAAAGTCGACCGGTGAGTTTTCCATTGGCGCGGGCTACGGAACGGATAACGGCGCGTTTGGTCAGATCGGTGTGCGTGAACGCAACCTGCTTGGCAAAGGTCAGGATCTGCGTCTGAACTTCACGCTTGGTTCAACAGATCAGCAGATCGACCTGTCCTTCACCGAACCGTATTTTCTGGATCGAGAAATTGCTGCTGGCTTTGATCTCTATAGGCGAGAGCAGGATAATCAGGACGAGAGCTCATACGATGAAGAGCAGACAGGTGGTCGGCTCCGCGCAGGCTTCCGCTATAGTGAGGAACTCTCTCATTCTTTCCGGTATACGTTGGAGCAGAATAGCTACTCAAATATCGATGCCAGTAGCGCCTCGCGACTATTGCTTGCGGAAGATAACGACTTTGTTGAGTCTGCCATTGGCCATACTCTGAGCTATGACAAGCGCGATAGTACCATCGCACCAACAGAGGGATACTATGCCCGCCTGTCGAACGATTTGGCTGGTGTTGGTGGTGACGAGTCGTATTTGAGAACTCAAATTGAGGGGGGATATTTCTATCCGCTTGATCGCGAGCATGAATGGGTTCTCTCCACCCGTGGCTCAACAGGCTATATCTTTGGTTTTGACGATGATACCCGCATTTCGCAGCGGTTCATGGTCGGCGGTTCAAACCTGCGCGGTTTTGAAGCCGCTGGCGTAGGTCCGCGAGACATTAAAACAGGCGACGCTCTAGGATCGAAACTTTATTATACCGGAACCGTGCAAATGGACTTCCCGCTCGGTTTGCCTTCGGAGTTTGCTCTGACCGGTCGCGTGTTTAGTGATTTCGGCTCGGGGCAGGAAGTGGACGGTGCCCGTCCGGGCGAAATCTACGATACAGGCTCGCTTAGAAGCTCTGTCGGTTTTGGTGTAGGTTGGGAATCACCGTTTGGTCCGATTGGTGTGGACATCTCTCAGGCCGTCACAAAAGAAGATCACGACAAAGAGGAGTTGTTCCGACTTAACTTCGGAACGAGATTCTAATGAAAATGATCACATCGCTCCGTAATCTGCTAGTTCTCGCTGCCCTGATCGGTTTCACCGTTCAAACTTCTGGCGTGCAAGCACAGGAACCGAACCCGGATAACTTTGCATCCGTCATGATTGTCGATGTCGCCGGCATCATGCGCGAAGCATCTGCCATGCAGGATGCCCGCAAACAAATCCGCGATCGACAGGTTGCCTATCAAAAGGAAATCGAAACCCGCGAGCAGGGGCTGCGCGAGGAAGAAAAACAACTCGCTCAGCAACGCACGCTTCTGGCTGCTGACGTATTCCAGGGGAAACAGAAGGAATTTCAGCAAAAAGTAGCTGATTTCCAGAAATTTGCCCAGGCTCGCAGCCGTGTTCTTGATCAAGCCCTGGCTGAAGCACAGTCCAAATTCTCGCAAGCGCTGAATGAAATCATCGGAAGCATTGCCGAAGAACGTGGCGCAAACCTTGTCCTGCATCGTGGTCAAGCCGTTCTGTTTGCAACCACCATGGATGCGACCAAGGAAGTTTTCGATCGCGCAAATGCCGAGGTTCCAACCATCACGGTTGAATTCAAGGAAGGCTCCTGATGGCGGATGCCCGTTTTTTTAGCCGCAAGGGACCCTTCAGTGTTGCTGAAATCGCCGCGCTGACGGAAACAACGCCGGTCAATGCGCCCGACGAAACACGGGTCTTTCAGGACGTCTCGCCGCTGCAAAACGCAGATGGCGATATCCTGAGCTTCTTTGACAATCGCAAATACCTTGATGCATTTGTCAACAGCAAGGCCGGCGCCTGCTTCGTGCGCCCGGAATTTGTCGAGCGCGCACCACAAGGCATGGTGTTGTTCGCAACCAACGACCCTTATCGCGCCTATGCCAAGGCCGCAACCGCGTTCTATCCGTTCGAAACCGGCAATGGCATCGTTTCCGATCATGCGGTCATTGATCCGTCTGCCAAGCTTGGCAAGGGTGTTCAGGTCGATGCCGGTGCCGTCATCGGTGCCAATTGCGAAATTGGCGATGGCACCATCATCGCATCCAATGCTGTCATCGGTGACGGGGTTGTCATCGGTGCGGGCTGCAAGGTGGGTGCGAATGCCTCGATCAGCCACAGCCTGATTGGCAATCTGTGCCTGATTTATCCCGGTGCCCGCATCGGCCAGGACGGCTTTGGCTTTGCCATGGGCCCGCAAGGGCACGCCAAGGTTCCGCAATTGGGTCGGGTTGTCATTGGCAATGACGTCGAAGTCGGTTCAAACAGCACGATTGACCGTGGGGCAGGGCCCGATACTGTTATCGGCAATGGCTGCCGTATCGACAATCTGGTGCAAATCGGCCATAACGTTGAACTTGGCATGGGCTGTGTTGTTGTCTCGCAAGTCGGGATCTCCGGCTCGACCAAGATTGGCAATTTTGTCGTGCTTGCCGGTCAGGCAGGCATTACAGGACACCTCGAAATCGGCGATGGCGCGAAAGTCGCAGCCCAGTCGGGTGTCATGAAAAATGTGGGGCCGGGGGAAACTGTGGGCGGAAGCCCAGCCGTTCCGGTCATGGAATATCATAAACAGACGGTCGCCTTGTCGCGTCTGATACGAAAAAAGAAATAAGGGCTACACACATGACCGAACTGGTAAGTGTCGATATCCAGCGCATTCTGGAAATGATTCCGCATCGCTATCCGTTCCTCCTGATCGACAAGGTCATCGACATCGAAACCGATGTCCGTGCCACCGGCATCAAGAACGTGACGATGAACGAGCCGCAATTTACCGGCCATTTCCCACAGCAGCCGATCATGCCGGGCGTCCTGATCATCGAAAGCATGGCGCAGACCGCAGCCATCCTGGTCGTTCAGACCCTTGGCGCGGATGCCGAAGGCAAGCTGGTTTATTTCATGAGCATCGATAATGCCCGTTTCCGCAAGCCGGTAACCCCGGGTGACGTCATGCACATCCATGTGACCAAAAAACAAAGCCGTGGCCCGGTCTGGAAGTTCGAAAGCCAGGTCAAGGTCGACGGCCAAGTCGTTGCCGAGGCAACCATCGCCGCGATGATCCGGGATAACTGATAATGTCAAAAGTACATCCAACCGCCGTTGTCGAAGATGGCGCGCAGATTGGTCAGGATGTCGAAATCGGACCCTATAGCGTGGTCGGTCCGAATGTTGTCTTGGGTGATGGTGTCAAACTGCACAGCCACGTGGCCGTCGCAGGTCACACCACCCTTGGCGATCAGTGCGAAGTTTATCCCTTTGCCTCTGTTGGTCATGCCCCGCAGGACCTGAAATTCAAGGGCGAACACAGCCGCCTGATCGTTGGTAAACGCACCAAAATCCGCGAGGGCGCAACCCTTAATCCGGGTACCGAAGGTGGTGGTATGGAAACCACCATCGGTGATGATTGCCTTCTGATGACCGGGGCCCATGTCGGGCATGATTGCCATGTCGGCAACCATTGTATTCTGGTCAATAACGGCACGCTTGCGGGCCATGTTGTGGTCGAAGACTTCGCAATCGTTGGCGGTCTATCGGCGGTTCACCAGTTTGTTCGTATCGGTAAGCACGCTATGATCGGCGGCATGACCGGGGTCGAAAGCGACGTCATTCCGTATGGTTCCGTCATCGGCAACCGTGCGTATCTTTCAGGCCTGAATATCATCGGCCTGAAACGCCGCGGTTTTGACCGTGAAACCATCCATTCGCTGCGCAAAGCCTATCGTCTTCTGTTCGCACAGGAAGGCACCCTGGCCGAGCGTGTCGAAGAAGTCGCCAAGGATTTTGAGGGCGTCGGGCCGGTGATGGAAATCATCAATTTCCTCAAAGCGGAAAGCATGCGTTCCGTATGCACGCCAAAATATGACAGCTCCGCAGGATAATCCGCAGCCGAAATTGGGGATTATCGCCGGGGGCGGGGCGCTTCCCGCCCGTCTGGCGTCCGCTGCCATTTCAATGGGCCGCGATGTCTGCATCGTCAAACTTGATGGCTATGCCGATGATACCGACCTTGATCAATACCCGAATGTAACGGCCCGACTTGGCGCAGCATCGAAAATCCTTGATGCCATGCGCAAGGAAAACTGCCAGGACGTGGTTCTGGCAGGCAAGGTCGCACGCCCCAGCTTTTCTTCGATCCGCCCGGATTGGCGGGCAGCCAAGCTCCTGATGAAAGTCGGCACCAAGGCCCTTGGCGATGACGGATTGCTTCGCCTTGTCGGTAAAGAGCTCGAACGCGAAGGCTTCCGACTTTTGGGCGCCCATGAAATTCTTGGCGATCTCGCGGTTGAGGAAGGCGTTCTTGGGGGGGTCAATCCCGATGAACAGGCAATGACCGATGCCCGCCATGGCCTGTCAGTCGCCCGCACACTTGGGAAGGCCGACGTCGGGCAGGGATGTGTCGTGCAACAGGGGCTGGTTCTGGCCCTTGAGGCGATCGAAGGCACCGATGAAATGGTGCGCCGTTCCGCCAAATACCGCCGTGATGGTGTGGGCGGGGTGCTGGTAAAGTCCGCCAAGCCGCAACAGGACAAACGCCTTGATCTGCCGGCCATCGGCATGAAAACCGTCGAAGAGGCCCATAAGGCTGGCCTGCGTGGTATCGCATTGCTTGCCGGTGGTACGATGATCATTGATCGTGCTGCTGTGATTGCGCGCGCCGATGCATTGGGCATGTTTGTCGTTGGTCTGTCCCTGCCAGACGAGGAACGCCAAAATGGCGAATGAAACCGCGCCGCTCGGCCCGAAAATCATGCTTGTGGCCGGCGAAGCATCCGGGGATCAACTGGGTGGGCGCCTGATGGCCGCCCTTAAGGCCAAACAGGATCATATCCGCTTTATCGGTGTCGGCGGTCCGCGCATGGAGCGTGAAGGCCTCAAAAGCCTTTTTCCGATGAATGAAATGTCGGTCATGGGCCTGACAGAGGTCGTGCCGCACATTCCACATCTGCTCAAACGCATTTCCCAAACCGCGGACTTCGCCAAATCCGAGAAACCCGATGTCGTGATTACCATCGATGCCCCGGATTTCAGCTTTCGGGTCGGCAAGAAGCTGAAAGGCAGGGGCATCCCGCTGGTGCATTATGTCGCCCCCTCGGTCTGGGCCTGGCGCGAAGGCCGGGCAAAGAAGATTGCCGGTTTTCTCGATCATCTTCTGGCACTTTTGCCGTTTGAACCGCCTTATTTTGAAAAAGAAGGCCTGCCAACCACCTTTATCGGCCACTCAGCGGTCGAAGAACGCCATGACGGGGATGGTGAGCGGTTCCGCGCTCAACATGGCCTGACGCCGAACCAAAAGCTTCTGGCCGTTCTGCCCGGAAGCCGTAATTCCGAAGTCAAACGCCTCCTTCCGGTATTTCGCAAGGTCATTGATGATGTTGCCGCGAAATACCCCGATGCACGCATCGTCGTGCCAACGGTCAGCAAGGTCGTCGACACCGTCAGCGAAGAAATGAAATCCTGGCCACTCGATCCGATTATTGTCGCAACCGATCAGGAACGCCACGATGCGTTTTCGGCGGCCGACTGTGCGCTGGCGGCATCAGGCACCGTCTCGCTGGAGCTCGCAATTGCCGGTGTGCCGCATGTCATTGCCTATCAGGTCAATGCAGTGACGGGCTGGATTGCCAAACGCCTGATAAAGATCGATACCGTCACCATTGTTAATCTGGTCCTTGGCAAAAAACTGATCCCCGAGTTCCTGCAGGATAAATGCAAAGCCAAAAAGATCACTCCGGTTCTTGAAACCCTGATGGCTGATAGCCCTGAACGGGCAGCACAGATCGACGGTTTTGATAAAGCCTGCACCTTGCTGGGATTTGGTGACAGACCGCCCAGCGAAAAGGCTGCCGAGCAGATTTTGAAAATCATCGCCAAAAAATAGTCTGTTACGGGTGGCATCAAATCCGCATTGCAATTAGTTTCTTCGCATTGATCAATTCATAACGGAGAGTGTTATGCGCTACCTGCACACGATGGTACGTGTCGAGAATGTCGATGAATCGATGAAATTCTATTGCGACCTTCTTGGCATGAAAGAGACCCGCCGGATCGAGAGCGAGCAGGGCCGTTTCACCCTGATCTATCTTGCGCCGCCAGCGGACGTCGAAAGTGCCAAATCCGTCAAGGCCCCGGAACTTGAACTGACCTACAACTGGGACCCGGAAAGCTATTCTGGTGGTCGCAACTTCGGCCACTTGGCCTATGAAGTCGACGACATCTATGCGCTTTGCCAGAAACTGATGGATGCGGGTGTCACCATCAACCGTCCGCCGCGTGATGGCCGCATGGCGTTTGTTCGTTCCCCGGACGGCATTTCCATCGAGTTCCTGCAAAAAGGCGAAAGCCTCGCCCCGGCTGAACCGTGGGCCAGCATGGAAAACACCGGAAGCTGGTAAGCCCGGAAATACGAAATATGGTGGGGCAGGGAAATCCTGTCTCACAAATACAAAAAGGCCCGGAAAATTCCGGGCCTTTTCTTTGATCTGTCGATGTCGACGCGGCTTAGCGCTTGTCGACCGGAACGAACGGGCGTTCTGCAACACCGGTAAACAGCTGACGCGGACGACCGATTTTCTGAGACGGATCTTCGATCATCTCTTTCCACTGGGAAATCCAGCCAACGGTACGTGCAACAGCGAACAGCACGGTGAACATGCTGACCGGGATGCCCATCGCCTTGAAGATGATGCCCGAATAGAAGTCGACGTTCGGATAGAGTTTCTTCTCGATGAAGTACTCGTCTTCACGTGCGATGCGTTCCAGTTCCTGGGCAACGTCAAGCAGCGGGTCGCTGATGTTGAGTTCTTTAAGAACTTCGTGGCAGGTTTCCTGCATGACTTTGGCGCGCGGATCGTAGTTCTTGTAAACGCGGTGACCAAAGCCCATCAGACGGAACGGATCGTTCTTGTCTTTTGCTTTTGCAACGTATTCCGGGATGTTTTTCACATCGCCGATTTCGTTGAGCATGACCAGAACGGCTTCGTTTGCGCCACCATGTGCCGGACCCCAAAGGGATGCGATACCAGCCGCAATACATGCAAACGGGTTGGCACCCGAAGAACCGGCCAGACGAACGGTCGAGGTCGACGCATTCTGTTCGTGGTCGGCATGCAAGATCAGGATGCGATCCATTGCCTTGGCCAGAACCGGATTGACTTCATAGTCTTCACACGGGTTGCCAAACATCATCTGCAGGAAGTTTTCTGCATAACCGAGCTTGTTGTTCGGATAACGGAACGGCTGACCGATGGAATATTTGTACGCCATCGCCGCAATGGTCGGCATTTTCGCAATCAGGCGATAGGCCGAAATCATCCGCTGCTTCGGATCGTTGATGTCGGTGCTGTCATGATAGAACGCAGACAATGCGCCAACAACGCCGCACATGATCGCCATCGGATGCGCATCACGGCGGAAACCGTTATAGAAATTGCGCATCTGTTCGTGGACCATGGTGTGCATGGTAATATCATTCTCGAACTTGGCTTTGTCGGTGGCATTCGGCAACTCACCATAAAGCAGCAGATGGCAGACTTCGAGGAAGTCGGCGTTTTCTGCAAGTTCATCAATTGCATAACCGCGGTGACGCAGAATACCAACGTCGCCATCAATATAGGTCAGTTCCGACTGGCAAGAGCCGGTCGAAGTGAAGCCCGGATCATAGGTGAAATATCCGGTTTCAGCATACAGCTTGCGGATGTCAATCACAGACGGGCCTACACTGCCCTCAATCACCGGCATATCGAACGACTTGCCAGTGGCATTGTCGGTCATTGTCACGGTGTGGGAAGTCTTGGGATTAGATGCCATGACTATTTTTCCTTCCCTGTTTGAACGAACACGGTTTCAAGTTGTGTGCAGCATAATGCTGCGGCGCACAAAGCGCAAACGGGTTATTAGTTTTTCTTAATTCGCTGTTGTTATGCATCAAAATGGCGAATGCGTTTCAGCGTTTGGGTTTTGCCAAGCACAATCATTACTTCGAAAATGCCTGGTGAAGAGTTGGAACCTGTAAGCACCGCCCGCAAGGGCTGCGCAACTTTGCCAAGCTTTAACTCAAACTTATCGGCAATGGCACGAACACTTGCGTCAACGTCCTCTTCGGTCCAGCTATCAAGCGCTTCAAGACTGTTGGCCAGTTCCTTGAACAGACCTTCAGGTGCACCATCAATCAGGGACTGGGCTTTCTCGTTAACGGACATAATGCCATCGGTAACGTAGAAAGCCGAAGAGTCGGCGAGCTCGATAAGAGTCTTGGCCCTTTCTTTAAGGCCTGCCATGCCGTTGATCAAGATTTCTTTTTGCGACGCATCAAGCGCATCGACACCAATTTGCTTGGCAATCAGCGGTGAAATCTCGTCTGCAAGGCGTTTGTCATCGGCCTGACGCAGGTAGATGCCATTAAGGTTGGTCAGCTTTGCAAAATCAAAGCGTGCAGCCCCTTTGCCGACATCGGTGATGTCAAACCATTCAATCGCCTGCTCGGTCGAAATGACCTCATCATCGCCATGGCCCCAGCCAAGACGCAGAAGATAGTTATTCAATGCTTCGGGCAGGAAGCCCATTTCATCGCGATAGGCATCAACACCCAGTGCACCATGGCGTTTAGACAGCTTGGCGCCATCCGGACCATGGATCAGCGGGATATGCGCAAAGGTCGGGACATCCCAGCCCATGGCATCATAAATGACTTTCTGACGGAATGCGTTGGTCAGGTGGTCGTCACCACGAATAACGTTGGTTACACCCATGTCATGGTCATCAACCACGACTGAAAGCATGTAAGTCGGTGTTCCGTCGCCGCGCAGGATGACATAATCGTCAAGCTGCTCGTTACCGACGCGAACTTCGCCCTGCACCTGATCATTGATCACGGCGTCGCCTTCTTGCGGGGCCTTGACGCGGACCACCGGTTTGACACCTTCCGGCGCCTCGGACGGGTCGCGATCGCGCCAGGTACCGTCATATTTCATCGGACGGCCTTCTGCGCGGGCCTTCTCGCGCATGGCGGTCAGTTCCTCGGGGGAGCAATAGCAATAATACGCTTTCCCGGCATCAAGAAGCTGTTGGGCGACTTCTGCATGGCGGTCGCGACGGGCAAACTGGAAAGTCGGCTCTTCGTCTGCGGTCAGGCCAAGCCAGTTCAAGCCGTCAAAAATGGCGTCTACGGCCTCGGGCGTTGAACGTTCACGGTCGGTATCCTCAATCCGGAGCAAGAACTTGCCACCGGTATGTTTGGCATAAAGCCAGTTATAAAGTGCGGTGCGTGCGCCGCCGATATGCAGAAACCCGGTCGGAGACGGGGCAAAACGGGTAACAACCGTCATTCAATCTATCCGTTATTTGGATGTTGTCGCTTGTCCTGAGGACTTTTGGCGTGCAGGCTATAGCACAAATGACACGCTGTTGCACCACAGCGGATGTTAGATAGAAACTATGCGGCAGGCGGGCTATTGGACATTCGTCGTACGGCGACAGGTAAAGTTAAATTAAAACAATTGTTTGTGGGCATTTTCTCACAAATTAATTTTGTTGTAACAAGCCAAAGAAATAAATGGTTTCTGTCCTCGGTTATCTTCTTTGGGTTGGGCTGTGCCGGGTATTTCTTGCTCCCTGCGCGTATCGGGCTTGGTCAAATTGCTCTGGCGGTGATTCTGCTGTGCTGCGGTTTCTGGATGTCGCGGCGACTTGCCACTCTGGCCTTCGCGTTTCAACTGCTTGCCAGTTTGGCGTTCGGGGCTTTGACAAGTGCCATCCATACCGAACTTGGCCCGGATAATATCCCGACAAAAACGCTCTATACGACCGAGGTCACCGGCACCATCATTGCGCTGGAACCGCGGAATGGACGCATCCGCGCCACTGTCCAACCGTCCGAGATTGTCGGTATTGCCCAAGACCAACTGGACTGGAATTTAAGGCTCAGCTTTCTGGGCGATAGTGCGCTTTCAATTGGCGACCAGATCCGCGCGAACGCACGTCTCTTTCCCTTGCGCGCACCTGCCGTTCCCGGCGACCCGGATTTTTCACGTAATCTCTATTTCAGCAATATTGCCGCTTCCGGCTTTGTCTTTGGACGACAGTTCGAAGTTCTGGAAAATCAAAAAGATATAAATAACAATATTTTGCTGGTCGGTATTGAAAGGGCGCGTCAATATATCTCAGCCGTCATCAGCGATGAAATGACAGGCCCCGAAACCGGCATTGCCAAGGCACTGATCATTGGCGAACGCGGCGAAGTGGCCCCGGATATTGCCGATAACCTTCGCAAATCCGGGCTTGCGCATCTGTTGGCGATTTCCGGCCTGCATATGGGTTTGCTTTGCGGGACGGTGTTTTTCCTGATCCGGTTCGGGTTGGCCGCCATTCCATCAATTGCCTTGCGCTATCCGATCAAGAAATGGGCGGCGATGGCGGCCATGCTGGCGGGGCTTGTCTATCTCGGATTGTCCGGGGCGACCATTCCGACCCAGCGCGCCTTTGTCATGTTGCTTGTGGTTTGGCTGGCACTCCTGCTGGATCGCCGTGCCATATCGCTGCGCCTTGTGGGTGTTGCCGCGATCATTGTTTTGATCCTTCGGCCTGATGCGGCGCTTGGCGCCAGTTTCCAACTCTCCTTTGCCGCTGTTGGTGCACTTGTTGCGTTTTATGACGGGCCGGGGCGGCGCTGGCTGGATCGGCAGGGGGTGCTGTCCTGGTACGAGCGTGCTGGTCTTTATCTTGCCGGCTTGCTGCTGACCAGTTTGATCGTGACGGCCGTGACTGCCCCCATCATCGGCTATCATTTCGGTCGAATTTCAATGCTGGGCGTACTCGCCAATCTGGTCGCCATTCCGGTCATGGCATTCTGGGTGATGCCCTGGATCGTTGTGACGTTGGCGCTGATCCCGATTGGGTTATCGGGGCTTTCTTTGGCCGCGATGAAGCCCGGATTGACGGTGCTTTTGGAAACAGCCGAACTGGTCGCCGCACAGGACTGGGGGCTTTGGTATGTCTCGGGCCTTGATATGCTGGCGGTTGCCTTGGGGCTGTTTGCCTTGGCATGGATCGTTATCTGGCGCGACAAGGTGATGATCGTGCCGGTTCTTCCGGTGATTTTTGCCGCCATCATCTTTCAGGCACTGCACAAAGAACCCGAAATCCTGATATCAGGCGACCGCGAAAGCTGGGCTGTTTATGATCCCGATGCCGGTATCCTGCATACCTCATCACGGCTGAATGACTTTCAAAAAGGCATCTGGATGAGCCGCTTTGGCATTCGGCCCGAACAGGAACAAAGCCGCGTACAGGTCTGCCAGAACGACCCGTGCTCCCTTGGTGTTAGCGCTAACATCGTTCAGTCACGGATCATTGTCGCAAGCCGGATTGCCAATCCGTTTTATGCCTGCCGTAATGCAGATATCATTGTTAGTCTGAAAACAGATCTACCAACCATCTGTCAGGCCTCTGGCGCGCGCATGGTCATCGATGATGATGTTCTGTGGTGGCAGGGCGGTGTTGCGATCAAACTGCCGTCTGAGGCTGAAGAAAATCCAGTAATCAACACCGTCCGTGCGGAAACCGGCAATTGGCCATGGATCATCATCGGCGGCAGAGCAGGGCGCTAACAACCTGTTCTCACACAAAACAAAAACGCCCGGGCGTGTGCACCGGGCGTTTCTTGTTGATAGCTTTGCGCAAGCAATCAGTACTGACGCAGCAGCCCGACCAGACGGCCCTGAATGCGCACGCGATCTGGCGACAGGGCGCGGGTTTCATAGCGTGCGTTGGCCGGTTCCAACAGAACTTCACCACGCCCGCGTTTCAGGCGCTTAAGCGTGGCTTCGCTATCGTCAACGAGTGCCACCACGATGGTACCGTCATGGGCCTGTTCGCAGCGCTGGATCAGAACGGTGTCGCCATCCAGAATACCGGCATCAATCATCGAATCCCCCGATACTTCAAGGGCATAGTGATCACCGGCACCAAGCAGGGCGGCCGGGACCTGTACCATGGTCGTTTGATCGCGAAGGGCCTCAATCGGTGTACCGGCAGCAATCCGGCCATAGAGCGGCAAACCAACGGATTCCCCGGCTTCCGAGAAGGCGGTTGGCACCGTGGTTGGCCGATGCGCGGCCTTTCGGACACTGGCAAGCGATGTCACATTGTTTGGCGTTTCCGGGGCGTCATCATCGCTGTTTTCCGGAAGTCTGACGACCTCAAGCGCGCGTGCACGATGGGCAAGGCGGCGGATAAAGCCGCGTTCCTCAAGGCCTGTGATCAGGCGATGAATGCCGGATTTGGATTTAAGGTTCAGGGCCTCTTTCATTTCGTCGAAAGAGGGCGAAATCCCGTGATCGCGAAGGTAATTGTCTATATAGACCAGCAACTCATATTGCTTGCGCGTCAGCATGATATTTCCCGAACCTGTAAAAAGAACAAAAAGGATACATAAATGTTCTACTTTAGTTCTTTTCGCGGGTCAAGCGCGTCTGTGCGATTAAACGCAAAAACCGAATAATCGCGGCAACTTTTCAAAAAATGTGAATATTAGGCCGTTATTTCGGACAGGATGTTAGTCCGCGACGAAGGTGCCCGACTTGCCACCTTCTTTCCGGGTGACCCGCAAATCGGTAATCCTCATACTTTTATCAACCGCCTTGCACATGTCAAAAACGGTGAGTGCGGAAACCGAGGCCGCGGTGAGGGCCTCCATCTCGACACCGGTCTTGCCAGTTGTTTTGCAGGTGGCGGTGATATCGACCGCATCGACACCCTCGGCCAGTTCGAGATCGACGGTGACGGAGGTCAGGGGCAGCGGATGACAGAGCGGGATCAGATCGGGGGTCTTTTTCGCGCCCATGATCCCGGCAAGCTGGGCGATGCCAAGAACATCACCCTTTTTATGGCCGCGCTTGGCAATCAGCTTGGCGGTTTCGGAAGACATCAGAACCCGTGCCTTGGCAATGGCGGTGCGCGCAGTTTCTGCCTTGGCCGAAATATCGACCATCACCGCGTTGCCACCGGCATCAATATGGGAAAGCTTGTCTGCCATTGGTTCTGTCCAGTATTGATCAGGCCGCAAGGCCAAGCAGGTTGCGGGTGGCGGTTGCGACGTCGTCCTGGCGCATCAGGCTTTCGCCGATCAGGAAACACTCAGCGCCGACCTTTGCCATGCGGGCAAGGTCATCAGGGGTAAACAGGCCGCTTTCGGCCACCAGCAACCGATCATCGCTGACCATGCTTGCCAGTTCCTCGGTCGTGGTGAGCGAGATTTCCATGGTCTTGAGGTTGCGGTTGTTGATGCCCACCAAACGTGACTTGAGCTTGAGCGCACGTTCGAGTTCCGGGGCGTTGTGTACCTCGATCAAAACATCCATGCCAAGGCTGTGTGCGGCATCTTCAAGCTCAGAAGCCAGGCTATCTTCAAGGGCTGCCATGATCAGGAGGATGCAATCCGCACCAAGGGCACGTGCCTCGGTAATCTGATAGGGATCGACCATGAAGTCCTTGCGAAGGGCCGGAAGATCGACCGCCGCACGGGCGGCCACCAGATAGCTGTCATCGCCCTGGAAATAGGGGATGTCAGTCAGAACCGACAGGCAGCTTGCCCCGCCAGCCTTGTAAGCCTTGGCGAGTTCCGGCGGATTGAAGTCCGGGCGGATCAGCCCCTTGGACGGCGATGCCTTCTTGATTTCGGCAATCAGGCCATAACGGCCATCGGCAACACTGGTTTCAAGGGCCTTGATAAAACCACGCGGGGCTGATTGTGCCTTTGCCTCGGCCTCGAGGGTGGCAAGCGTCTTGCGCGCCTTGCAGGCCGCAACGTGATCGCGTTTGTCATTGCAGATTTTGGCTAGTACGTCGCTCACGCCGGGGTTCCTTCATTGGTAATCTTGACAAGCCCTTGCAGGGTCTCGGCAGCCTTGCCGCTATCAATGGCGTCTGCGGCCTTTTTGATGCCGTCGGCCAGATCGCTGGCAATGCCGGTGACCACAAGTGCCGCCCCGGCATTCATCAGAACGATGTCGCGGTACGGGCTTTTCTTGGCGGCCAAAAGGTCGGTAATCGCCCTGGCATTGACATCGGCATCACCACCCTTGAGGTCGTCAAGCGTTACGGTTTCAAGCCCGAAATCACTTGGGCTGATTTCAAATGTTGTGACCTTGCCGTTCTTGACCTCGGCAACATAGGTCGGGCCGGTGGTCGAGATTTCATCAAGACCGCTGTGGCCATGAACAACCCATGCATGCACCGATCCCAGACGGTTCAATACATTGGCAATCGGTTCGACCCACTGTTTGGCAAAGACACCAAGAACCTGACGTTTGGTCTTGGCCGGGTTGGCCAGCGGTCCCAGCAGGTTAAAGATGGTGCGCGTGCCCATTTCAACGCGGGTCGGCATGACATGGCGCATCGCCGAATGGTGGCGGGTTGCCATCATGAAGCAGAGATTGATGTCGCGAAGCGCCTTTTCCAGAAGCTTCATATCGGCATCAAGATTGACACCAAGCGCCATCAAAACATCGGCAGACCCGGATTTGGATGATGCGGCGCGGTTGCCGTGCTTGGCAACGGTGGCACCCGCGGCGGCCGCCACAATCGCAGCCCCGGTCGAGATGTTATAGGTACCGCTGCCATCACCGCCGGTGCCGCAGGTATCGACCGCATTTTCCGGGGCAATGATGCCGGTTGCCTTTTCGCGCATGACACGGGCGGCACCGGTGATTTCATCAACGGTTTCGCCACGAATGCGCAAGCCCATCAGGAAAGCCCCCATCTGAGATGGTGTCGCCTGACCGGACATCAGCACGTTAAAGGCCGCCTCGGCAGCGCTTTCGGTCAGTTTTTCGCCATCTGCGACTTTGGCCAGAATTGGCTTCAGATCATGATCAGTCGACATCGGGTCTTCCTTGGTTTGCGGTCCGGTGCGGGTTCGGCATGGGCCTAAGCACCGGTATAGTCGATAAAATTCTTAAGCAAGGCGTGGCCATGTTCCGAAGCGATGCTTTCGGGATGGAACTGGACACCATGAATTTGATGGGTTTTGTGACGCACGCCCATAATAAGACCATCTCCGCTTTCGGCCGTTATTTCAAGGCTGTCGGGCAAAGTTTCGCGTTCAATCACCAGCGAGTGATAGCGGGTGGCGTCAAACGGGCTGGGAAGGCCTTTGAAAACGCTGGTGCCGGAATGCTTCATCGCATCGGTCTTGCCATGCATGCATTCGGGCGCACGGATCACCTTGCCGCCAAAGGCCTGACCGATCGATTGATGACCAAGACAGACGCCAAGCAATTTGACTTTGCCTGCGGCGGCCTTGATCAGATCAAGGCAGATACCGGCCCGTTCCGGGTCGCAAGGACCGGGCGAAATCACAATGCCTTCGGGATTGAGCGCCATGGCCGCATCTACGGTAATCTCATCATTGCGGCGCACTTCGACCTCCGGGCCGAGTTCGCGCAGATAGTGCCACAGATTGAATGTGAAACTGTCGTAATTGTCGATGAGGAGATACATCGGAGGAAAGGCCTGTGCATATTAAAGTTGCCAGAGAATAAACGCCCTTGTCGCTACGTCAAGCAGAAGCAGAGCAAGGGTTTTTCGCGATCTAAATGCACGTTGGTGCTCGGTCGTTAATGTTCTTTAACCGGGTGCTAACCAGAGGCGTTTTAAAAACGTGAAAACACAAACCGACTTGATCGGTATATAATCACCATATGGGAAGGGGCCGAACCGTGTGTTTGGCCGCTACGAGCATCCCAGCAAACGAATACTGGAGACCACAGCGTGGCACGCCGGGCAACCCGGGCACCGACCGCCAAACGTAAGAAGGCGGCACCCAAGAAATCCACTCGTAAAAAGACCGCCCCGAAAAAGAAATCGGGTGGCATTGGTCGCCTGATGCTGGGCGGGGCCTTTGTTGCGGGTACGCTGTCGGCCATTATTGCCGTTGGCAGCATGCTTGAACTTGATCGCGCGTCGGATGAATTTGGCCGCGCAGCGGATCAAAGCGCACCGAATTATGCCCTGGCTGAGCCGGAGCCGACCCCGAAGCTTCGCAAGGATTACAAGCTTTCGGAAAATGCCAACGTATCCGAGCGTGGACGCACCGGATATCTGGTCGGTGAAAACAGTGAAACCACCCGATCCACCGGGCAAGGCGGGCAGGGACTGACGGACTTCGTTCCGGCACCAGCCGCACGCAAACCGGAGCAGGGCGGGGATATCCTTCCTGGCGACAGTGGCAATGATGTTCCGGTTGCAACCGTTGGCCCGACAAATCAGCCGTGGCAGAAATATGCCGCGCTGACACAGGATACTGGCGACAAACCAGTGATTGCGATTGTGATTGATGATGCCGGCCTTGATCAGCCGCGCACCGCCAAGACGGTCGATTTGCCGGGGCCGATCACGATTTCATATCTGCCCTATGCCCGTGATTTGCAGGCGCAGGTCAATGCCGCGCGCAAGGCTGGCCATGAAGTGATGCTGCATATGCCGATGGAGCCGTCATCTGCATCGGTTGATCCGGGGCCGCATGCGTTGCTGGCAAGCTATGACCGCCAGAAGATCCTGAACGAGATGTCCTGGATGCTGGATCGCTTTGATGGCTATGTCGGTGTGAACAACCACATGGGCAGCAAATTTACCGCCGATCCCGAACGCATGCGTGTTGTCATGGAAGTCATGAAGTCACGCGGCCTGATGTTTCTTGATAGCCGGACCAGCGCAGACTCGGTCGGCTATTCCACGGCAAGCAGCTTTGGCGTCCCGGCAATCACGCGTGATATCTTTATTGATGATGCCGATGATGCGGCCAAGATCGCCGATATGCTGGCGCGTACTGAAAATGTCGCCCGCAAACAGGGCTTTGCGATTGCGATTGGGCATCCGCGCGATCTGACGATCGGGGCGCTTAAAACATGGATCCCCGAAATTCAGGCCAAGGGCTTTGTGCTGGTGCCGATTACGGATGTTTTGCGCCGGTCGATGCAAAGTGTGACCGGCTAGGGTTCGCTGACGGACATGAAAAAAGGGCTGCAGGATGACTGCAGCCCTTTTTTTGTTGGCGCGATACCGGATCAGGCGAAGCGATGGGCTTCGCGGGCGGCGGCCATGAGCGCACCGGCCTTGTTCTGGCATTCCTTGTGTTCAAGTTCCGGTTTGCTGTCGACAACGACACCGGCACCGGCTTGGATGTGGATTTTCTCGTCCTTGATGACGGCGGTGCGCAGCGCAATGCAGGTATCCATCGAGCCATCGGCCGAGATATAGCCGATACAGCCGGCATAGATGCCACGCCGGACCGATTCCAGTTCATCAATGATTTCCATGGCGCGGACTTTTGGGGCACCTGATACGGTTCCGGCCGGGAAGCCGGCCTTGAGCGCGTCCATGGCATCGTATTTTGTTTCGTCAATCTGACCGACGACGTTTGAGACGATATGCATGACGTGGGAATAGTATTCGATCTGTTCGCGGTCGGTGACGCGGACGGTGCCCGGTTTGGAGACACGCCCGACATCATTGCGGCCAAGATCGAGCAGCATCAGATGTTCGGAGCGTTCTTTGGGATCATCGAGCAGGTCCTGGGCCATGACTTTGTCGTCATCGGGCGTTTTGCCGCGGCGACGGGTCCCGGCAATCGGGCGAATGGTGACTTCGCCATCGCGGAGCCGCACCAGGATTTCCGGGCTGGCACCGACGACCTGAAATCCGCCGATATCGAGATAGAACATGAAGGGCGACGGGTTGATCCGACGCAATGCCCGGTAAAAGGCAAAGGGCGGGAGCTGATAGGGCAGCGTGTAGCGTTGCGACAGCACGACCTGAAAGATGTCACCGGCGCGGATATAGTCCTTGGCCTTTTCAACCATGTCGTGGAAACCGGCCTCGGTGACGCTGACTTTTGGTTCGGGCAGGGTATCGGGGACGGATTTGGATCGACGGTCGATAAACAGGTTGCGCTGGAACTGTTGGACCACGTCATTAAGCCGCGCGCAGGCCAGATCATAGGCCGCATCAGCCGAAATGCCTTTTTCCGGGCGCACGGGCGTCACCACGGTTACCGTGTCTTCGATGGTGTCAAAACTTGCCGTGACGGTCGGGCGGATGAAGATGCCGTCGGGCACATCAAGCTCGTCCTTGTTGCTGTCAGGCAGCTTTTCCATCAGACGCACAGTGTCATAGCCCATATAGCCGACCAGACCGGCACTCATCGGCGGCAGGTTGTCAGGCAGTTCGATGTGGCTTTCGGCGATCAGTTTCTTGAGGCTGTCAAGCGGGGCGTCAGGCTCGGCCACAAATGCGTCGGCATCGGCCATCACACGGCGATTGAGTTCGGCCTTGTTGCCGAAGCAGCGCCAGATCAGGTCGGGTTTGAGCCCGAGGAAGGAATAACGCCCGCGGACCGATCCGCCTTCAACAGATTCAAGCAAATAGGTGTTTGGCATGCCTTCGGCGATCTTGAGAAAGGCCGAGACCGGCGTATCAAGATCGGCGGTCAACGAGGTCCAGAGAACCTGTGAAATGCCATTGTTGTAGTTTTGCTTGAAACTGGTGAAATCCGGTTTGATTTCCATGATCTGTCCGATGGTTGGGCTTGGTCGGTTTGGCGATGGCGTCTTTGGGATAGAAAAAGGGCGACCGGATTTTCCGGTCGCCCCTGGATGCGGATCAGTTTGCAGCGGTCGGCTGATAAAGCTCGTTGATCACGCTGTTATTGACGCTGACCGAGATTTCCTCGTTCAGGTAGTTGAGATACTGCGCAAGGATGTCTTCGTTAAGGGCTTCCTTGAGCTCGTCATTTACCGGTGCGGCATCGGCGGTGTTGATGTCGGCGGCTTGAATTTCATCAAGCTTGACGATCATGACGTCTTCGCCGGTCTGGACAGCTTTGGCCTTGCCGTCTTCAAGGGTGAAGAGGGCAGCGGCAACCGCCGGGTTGACGTCATCTGCAAGACCACGGCCGGTACGGCGCGTCAGGCCGGTTTCGCGAACGTCTGCGCCGTCTTCGGAGGCGAGGGTCGCGAGATCAGCGCCGGACGTATTGATGTTGCCAGCCAGTTCTTCGGCCTTTTCCATCATCAGGCGTTGGCGTTCTTCGGCGGTCCATGCGGCAACAACTTCGTCGCGGACTTCGTCAAACGGACGGAGGGCCGACGGGGTTACGTTTTCAACACGAACGACATAACGCGTGCCCGAAGCGGTTTCTTCAAGGAAGCTTTCCTCGCCGTTTTCGAGCTCGAAGATTTTGGCGTTGATTTCGTCTGCGCCGTCAACGTTCTGACCTGCAAGGCCTTCACCACGGACAACGCCGTCAAGCTTGTAGGTCTTTGCGCCAACATCACGTGCGGCGTCTTCGATCGGGGTGCCGGCACCGAGTTCTTCGTCAAAGGTGGCCGCCAGATCATAAATGGCGTCTTCGGCTTTGAACTGTTTGAGGCCGTCAACAATGATGTCGCGGACTTCATCGAGGCTTTGCGTGCTGCCCGGGGTGATCGACGGAACACGGATGATGTGCCAGCCAAGGGCGGTTTCAACCGGCTCGGAGACGCCACCTTCGTCGAGCGAGAAGGTCGCATCGCGGAGATCGGGCAGGATGTCATTTGCGGTGAACTGGCCAAGTTTGACCATGGCTTCGTCCATGTTCGCGTCTTCTTTGGCGACCGTCATGAAGTCGGCACCTTCTGTCAGGCGCTTATAGGCTTCACGGGCGGTCTGTTCTTCGTTCGGCGAGAACAGGATTTGTTCGACGGTGCGTTTTTCCGGGGTCTGGAATTCCGGTTCACGCTGTGTATAGGCTTCGGAAATTTCTTCGTCGGTTACGGTGACCGTCGAAATCAGGTCAGCGGCACTCAGCGTTGCAAGGGTGACATTGCGGCTTTCCGGTGCGGTGAACTGGGCCGCGTTTTCTTCGTGATAGGCACGAAGGGTCGCGTCATCAGCCGGTTCGATGTCAGCAAAGGCGTCCTTGTTCAGTGTAAAGAACGAACCGCTGCGCTGTTCATTGCGGTATGCGACGATCTGACGCGCCATGATGTCTGGCACCGTTGCCGGGTTGGTCAGGCTGCTGACAACCTGCTGGCTCATCATGTCGCCACGGACACCGTTAATGAATTCATTTTCGGTGTAGCCAGCCTGATACAGGGCCTGCAGGAAGCGGTCACGGCTGAACTGGCCGGTGGTCGGGTCCTTGAAGCTGTCAGACGAGAAGATCTGATCACGGACGGCTTCGTCGCTGATGCCGATACCGATGTTTTTGGCATCTTCACGCAGGATCTTCTGGGATACGAGCGACTGCACCGTATTGTTCAGAAGGCCCATCTGAATGGCCTGCTGCTGGTTGAAGTTCGGTCCGAACATGTTTTGCATATTCTGCACGCTACGCTGGAAGGCGCGATCCAGTTCGACCGGGGTGATCCGTTGGCTGCCGATTTCGGCAACTTCACGCGAGGTGCCCAGATTGAGCATCGATGCGTTCAGGCCCCAGATCACGAAGCTCAGTGCAATCACGCCAAAGATAATCTTGGCGAAGATTGATTTCGAAAATGTGCGAATGCCAGCAAGCATATGATAAGCCTAACAATCCGTGGTTTGACGCCAAAATCAGGCTTTGACGTCGTTTCATTATGGTCGCCCGGACGACGCGATAGACGAAAAGGCCCGAGCAAATTTGCCGCGCATCTTAATGGCGAGTGTTATCAGCGGCAACAGGCGATTGTATAGAAGATGACTGCAATCACATCCTAAATACGTGATCGGGCGTTTTCGGGTACTTGGCCCCGCTGGCATGGCATGCTAAAACCCGCGTCGAAACAGGTCCTGTAACAAATCGTATCAACCGCAAACCGGTTGTTATGGTCTTGAAACAAGGACACTACACAGACAAAATGTGAACCAGATCAGTACGAGGTAGCTCCCATGACCCAACGCCGTCCCCTGATTGCCGGAAACTGGAAAATGAACTGTTTGCGTGCAGACGGTCTTGCGCTGGCATCAAGCCTGGCGGCAAAGGCGTCTGAAAAAGGGGCGCTTGGTTGCGATATTCTTGTCTGTCCGCCGGCAACGCTTTTGTCCGAGGCAGTTGGTGTGACCAAGGGAAGTGCGGTTGCCGTCGGTGGGCAGGATTGCCATGCGGCGATTTCAGGCGCGCATACCGGTGATCTGGCCGCCCCGATGCTGGCCGATATTGGCGCACAATATGTTCTGGTCGGTCATTCCGAACGTCGTGCCGATCATGGTGAAAGTTCAACCGATATTCGCAAAAAGGCGATTGCGGCCCATGATGCCGGTTTGATCGCGGTGGTGTGCGTTGGCGAGACCGAGGAAGAACGCGATCTTGGCGCGACGTTGCCGGTGGTGAACGGGCAGGTGGCGGTATCGCTTCCCGATGGGGCGACGGCCAAAAACACGGTTGTTGCCTATGAGCCGGTCTGGGCGATTGGCACGGGCCGGACTGCCAGTGTCGAAGAAGTTGCCGAAGTGCATGCTGCGATCCGTGCAGGTCTGATGGCACGGTTTGAGGATGGTGATCAGTTCCGAATTCTTTATGGTGGCTCGGTCAAGCCGTCGAATGCCAAGGAATTGATGGCTGTCGAAGATGTCGATGGTGCACTTGTCGGCGGGGCCAGCCTTAAGGTTGAAGATTTCTGGCAGATTATTGAATCTTGTGCCTGACCGACTGCGGTGCAGATTTTGTTTAATATGGTCTAGCCAACAGCCATAAAACGCGTTAAATACGCATCAAATTTATGCCCGATCCGGGCCGAATTGCGTTTGGATCGGTTGATTAGGACAAGAGTTTCGACACCATGCAAACAGTCATTCTGGTAATCCACCTTCTTCTTGCGCTCGGCTTGATCGCTGTGATTCTCGTGCAGCGCAGCGAGGGCGGTGGGCTTGGTATCGGCGGTAACAGCGGCGGCGGAGGCGGCGGCGGTGGTTTCGGCGTGATGAGCTCACGCGGCGCTGCGAACCTGCTGACCCGTACTACTGCTATTCTGGCAGGCGCATTCATGATCACCAGCATCATTCTTGCCCTTCAGTCGAATACCCACACCCAGCCGGCTTCGATCCTTGATCAGGCGCCGGAACCGGCCCCCGCGGTCACTGAGCCCGCCGAGGACACCGGTCCCGCGGCTCCGACCCGATAAACAAATTAACCGACGACCTGAGGCGGCAAACTTGCCGCCTCAATTTTTGATTGTTGAATTCCCCGGTTCGTGATGCACTGAATGGCATCGAACCGAGGCTTTGTGCTTTGAGATGAGGCCAAGATAATGACTCGTTTTATCTTTATTACCGGTGGCGTGGTTTCCTCGCTGGGCAAAGGTCTGGCTTCCGCTGCTTTGGGGGCGTCCCTGCAGGCACGCGGCTTTACAGTTCGTCTGCGTAAACTTGATCCGTATATCAACGTCGATCCGGGCACCATGAGCCCGTACCAGCATGGCGAATGCTATGTGACCGAAGACGGTGCGGAGACCGACCTTGATCTTGGCCACTATGAACGTTTCACCGGCGTATCATCGCGCCGGTCCGACAACGTCACCACTGGTCGTATCTATTCCAACGTGATCGCGCGTGAACGCCGCGGCGATTACCTTGGCGGGACTGTGCAGGTCATTCCGCACATCACCGATGCGATCAAGGAATTCGTCATGTCGGATGCGACCGAGGACTTTGTCCTGGTCGAAATCGGCGGCACGGTTGGCGATATCGAAAGTCTTCCGTTCCTTGAAGCCATCCGTCAGATGGGCAACGACCTTGGCGATGGCCGGGCCTTGTTCATGCACCTGACGCTTGTTCCTTATATTTCGTCTGCCGGGGAGCTTAAAACCAAGCCGACCCAGCACTCGGTCAAGGAACTGCAGAGTGTCGGTATTCAGCCTGATATTCTTCTGTGCCGTTGTGATCGCGAAATTCCGATCAATGAACGCCGCAAGATTGCGCGTTTCTGTAACGTCCGTGAAGCGGCGGTTATTCCGGCCTATGACGTTGATAACATCTATCAGGTGCCGATCAGCTATCACCAGTATGGTCTGGATAACGAAGTGCTGTATCACTTCGGCCTGCAGGCGCAGGAACCGGATCTTCAGCCGTGGGAAGATATCTGCAACACCATCCGCAATCCGGAAGGTGAGGTCACCATCGGCATCGTTGGCAAATACATCCAGCTTCCCGATGCCTATAAGTCGCTGACCGAAGCACTGACCCATGGCGGGATCGCCAACAAGGTGCGCGTCAAACTGGAATGGATTGCGTCTGACGAGCTGGAAAAAGAAGGCAACGTCAACGAAATCCTGTCCAAGCTGGATGCGATCATGGTCCCGGGTGGCTTTGGCGAGCGTGGCACCGAAGGCAAGATTGCCGCGGCCCGCTATGCACGTGAAAACAAGGTGCCGTATTTCGGGATCTGCTTTGGCATGCAGATGGCGGTTCTTGAGGCCGCGCGTAACCTTGCCGGGCTTAAGGATGCGTCCTCGTCCGAGTTTGGTCCGACCAAGACGCCGCTTGTCGGTCTGATGACCGAATGGGCAAAAGATGGTGGCTCGGTCGAGCGTCGTTCTGATGATGATGATCTTGGCGGCACCATGCGTCTGGGCAATTACGAGTGCAAGCTTGTCGACGGTACCCGTGCACGCGAGATTTATGGCAGCGAAACCGTTCTTGAACGTCACCGCCATCGTTATGAGGTGAACGTCAACTTCATGGGCCAGCTTGAAGAGAAGGGTCTTAAGTTCTCAGGCCTGTCGCCGGATGGTCGTTTGCCGGAAATCGTCGAATATCCGGATCATCCGTGGTTCATCGGTGTTCAGTTCCACCCGGAACTGCGTTCGCGTCCGCTGGATCCGCATCCGCTGTTTGTTTCCTATATCAAAGCCGCCAAAGAGCGCAGCCGTCTGGTATAAGCCTGGCTCTGATTGCCAGAACAAACAGCCACAAGTGATCGACAGAAAGTCAGTGCAATGACCGAAATTAAAACCGTCAAAGTCGGCAATATCGAAATCGCCAACGACAAGCCGTTTGCCGTTCTGGCAGGCCCGTGCGCGATCGAAAGCCGTCAGCACGCGCTCGAGATGGCCACAGCCCTTAAGGAATTGTCCGAAGGGCTTGGCATCGGGCTTGTTTATAAAAGCTCGTTCGACAAAGCCAACCGGACCAGCACCACGTCCAAACGCGGTGTCGGCCTTAAGGAAGGTCTCGATATCCTGGCCGAGGTCAAGGAAGTCACCGGGCTTCCGATTGTGACCGACGTGCATTTGCCTGATCAGTGTGCGGCGGTGGCCGAGGTTGCCGATATCCTGCAGATCCCGGCATTCCTGTGTCGTCAGGCCGATCTGTTGCAGGCGGCTGGCAAAACGGGCCGCGCGGTTAATGTCAAAAAGGGTCAGTTCCTGGCCCCTTGGGACATGGTCAATGTGGCCAATAACCTGGCTGCGACCGGCAATGAAAACATCATGCTCTGTGACCGTGGGACCAGCTTTGGCTATAACACGCTTGTCACGGACTTCCGTGGACTTCCCACCATGGCCCGTCAGGGCTATCCGGTTGTCTTCGATGCCACCCATTCGGTTCAGCAGCCGGGCGGACAGGGCACCTCGTCAGGTGGCCAGCGCGAATTCGCGCCAGTTCTCGCCCGTGCGGCGGTTGCGGTTGGTATCGCAGCACTGTTTATCGAAACCCACGATAACCCGGCGACGGCCATTTCCGATGGCCCGAACCAGATCCCGTTGAACAAGCTTCCCGAAGTTCTTTCGGTTCTGATGGAACTGGACAAGGTGGCAAAAGCCAATCCGGTTCGTCTGGATATGTTTGACGCGTAAATAACAAATGCCGCCAGCACGTGATTGGCGGCATTCTTTTTTGCTGTAACCTGCATGCCTGATGGTCAGGTATGTTCCTACCAGTGAGGAGAACGTTTCTGTCATGACCGCTATTATCGATATTCGCGGCCGCGAAATCCTTGACAGCCGTGGTAACCCGACGGTCGAAGTTGATGTCACCCTGGAAAATGGCGCCTTTGGTCGTGCTGCCGTTCCTTCGGGCGCATCCACCGGTGCACACGAAGCCGTCGAACTGCGCGACAAGGAAGACCGTTACCTTGGCAAAGGTGTGACCAAGGCGGTTGCATCCGTAAATGGTGAAATCTTTGAAGCGCTGGCAGGCATGGATGCCGAAGACCAGCTTGCCGTTGACAATGTCATGATCGACCTTGATGGCACCGAAAACAAAGGCCGTCTGGGCGCAAACGCCATTCTGGGCGTTTCGCTGGCGACTGCCAAGGCAGCCGCCGAAGATGCGGGGCTTCCGCTTTATCGTTATGTCGGTGGGTCGTTTGCCCGCACTTTGCCGGTGCCGATGATGAACATCATCAATGGCGGCGAGCATGCCGATAACCCGATCGACGTTCAGGAATTCATGATCATGCCGGTTTCGGCCGAGACCTGCTCGGACGCGATCCGCATGGGTGCGGAAATCTTCCACAACCTGAAAAAGGCTCTGTCGGCAGATGGTCTGAACACCAACGTTGGTGACGAGGGCGGCTTTGCGCCGAACATCGCATCGACCGAGGCTGCGATCAGCTATGTTATGAAGTCGATCGAGGCTGCTGGCTATCGCCCGGAAGAAGACGTTGTGCTGGCCCTTGACGCGGCATCGACCGAGTTCTTCAAGGACGGCAAATACGTTCTGGCCGGCGAGGGCAAGTCGCTTGATCCGAGCCAGATGGTCAAATACTGGGCCGACCTTGTGGGCAAATACCCGATCTTCTCCATCGAAGACGGCATGGCCGAAGACGATTGGGATGGTTGGGCAGAACTGACGGCTGCCATCGGTGCCAAGACCCAGCTTGTCGGTGATGACCTGTTTGTCACCAACCCGAAACGTCTGGCAGATGGCATCAAAAAGGGCGTGGCCAACTCGATCCTGGTCAAGGTCAACCAGATCGGCACGCTTTCGGAGACGCTGGAAGCCGTCGAGATGGCACACCGTGCGGGTTACACCGCTGTGATGTCGCATCGTTCGGGCGAAACTGAAGATGCGACCATTGCCGATCTGGCGGTTGCCACCAACTGTGGTCAGATCAAAACCGGTTCACTGTCGCGTTCTGACCGTATGGCAAAATACAATCAGCTGATCCGCATCGAGGAACTCCTTGATGCCGGCGCACACTTCCCGGGTCGTTCGATCCTGAAGTAAGGGCTGCTGATATTTCGACTGCGTAACAGGCCGCTTCCCGATCCGGAGGCGGCCTGTTTTGTATGGGCGCCAGGTGATAAATTCGAATATCAGGATTAGTGAATTGAGCGTAATCGCGCAGCTTTGCGCTGATTGCTTAACTCTATTTTTACCCGAATATGCGCATGGTTACGGGTAATCTTGCCGGTTTTCCCGACTTGTCCGATGGTAAATCATTGTCAGACAAGCGAAATAACGTATGTGGTTTTTACGTTATGCGGCCGGAACAATATATTTGGTCATCACGTCGCACAGATGTGCAAGGGGCATAAGGTAAATGTCGTCCAGTTCACCGGTCATTCTTCGCCTGAAACAGGCTGTCGCACCGGTAATCGCATTTACCGTGATGGCGTATTTCATCTTTCACAGTGTCGAAGGCGAACGCGGGCTTTTGAATTACTGGTCGATGCAAGACCGCGTCAGCCAGATCACCCAGGTTCTTGAAGAAACGACCGAGCGCCGCAAATTGCTTGAACAGCATGTGCTTTCGCTGCGTGCCAGCCACCTTGATCCGGATCTGCTTGATGAGCGGGCGCGTGCGATGCTGAATGCCGCCCATCCCGACGATGTGATCATCTTCCACCATGATGGCTATAGCGATGTCATCACGGCTGCGGCTGCCGACGCCAACTGAGCCTGATGCCTGATGCCTGCTTTGAGTGGGCAGGGGATGTGGTGCGAGAGAATCCGCTGACAGCACAATCGCATTTCTCTGCGTAAAATGGCTCTGTACTGTTGACCAGATCACAGTTTGACAGAAATTTTGGGTTGTGAATTGTGTTCAGCAATAATCGCAAACGGGTAAGTCGTTGTTTAAACTGACTTCTGGTTTAGGGCGCTATTTTGCCAAACCAAGTAGAGGTCATTGATATACAATGCATTCTTTCGGTTGTTTTCCGTTTTGCGCTGCTATGCGGTATTATCCCCGCGAAAGCATAGCATTTGTGACGCAGGGGAATGAACGAGTTTTAAAGCAGGCGTCCAAGGTGCTGAAAATCCTGCAACTCTGTAAAAACGCGTAAACTCAAAGATTAACTGAAATCGGGTTTATTTGTGATTGTGCGTTGCAAAACAACAGTTTAATCGAGGTTAGATTGCTTGCCCTTGTGGTCTGTTTTCGGTAGTCATTTCGGTGGTCCAGTACCGAATTAAGCACTCATACATGATGCTTAAGCGATAGCCATCCACCGGGAGGAAACATGGCGACCACACCAAAACGCAAACGCGGCACGACGCGCGCCGACAATCAGGCGAGCAGTGACGATCTCCTCAAATATTACCGTGAAATGCTTCTGATCCGTCGCTTTGAAGAAAAAGCCGGTCAGCTGTATGGCATGGGTCTCATTGGCGGTTTCTGCCACCTTTATATCGGGCAAGAAGCCGTTGTTGTCGGCATGCAGGCCGCCGCATCGAACGAAGATGGTGTTATCACCAGTTATCGCGATCACGGTCATATGCTTGCAACCGGCATGGATGCCGCCGGTGTGATGGCCGAACTGACGGGCCGTGAAGGCGGGTATTCCCGCGGTAAAGGCGGCTCGATGCACATGTTCTCCAAGGAAAAGAATTTCTATGGTGGTCATGGTATCGTGGGTGCGCAGGTTCCGCTCGGAACGGGTATTGCCTTTAGCTACAAATACCGTGGCGAAAACAAGGTTTGCATGACCTATCTGGGTGACGGTGCCGTCAACCAGGGCCAGGTCTATGAAGCATTCAACATGGCAGCCCTTTGGCAGCTTCCGGTGATTTACTGCATCGAGAACAACCAGTATGCGATGGGCACCTCGACCCAGCGTCACTCGTCGAGCCCGGATCTGTATGAACGCGGCAAGGCCTATGGCATTCCCGGTGAGCAGGTTGATGGCATGGACGTTCTGGCGGTCAAGGCTGCTGGTGAGCGTGCTGTGGAACATTGCCGTTCAGGTAAGGGGCCTTATATCCTCGAGCTGAAAACCTATCGTTATCGCGGGCATTCCATGTCCGACCCGGCGAAATACCGTACCAAGGACGAGCTCGACAAAATGCGTAAAGAGCACGATCCGATTGATATGGTCAAAAAACTCCTGATCGACGGCGACATCATTGATGAAGCCGGTCTGAAAGACATCGACAAGGAAGTTAAAGCCGAAGTCGCAAAAGCGGCCGAGTTCGCGCAGAACAGCCCGGAACCGGATGTTTCCGAACTGTTTACCGACATTCTGATCGACGCGTGATCGCAAGCTCTGCGAACCGCTTTTGAACGATATTTCCCGGGAGAGAGGGAACAATGCCGATTGAAGTTTTGATGCCGGCCCTGTCGCCGACCATGACCGAAGGCACACTTGCCAAATGGAACGTCAAGGAAGGCGACACTGTCGCATCCGGTGACGTGATCGCAGAAATCGAAACCGACAAAGCCACGATGGAAGTCGAGGCCGTAGACGAGGGCACCATTGGTAAGCTCGTTATCGAAGCCGGTACCGAGAATGTCGCGGTCAATCAGGTGATTGCCTATATCCTTGAAGAAGACGAAGACGCGTCAGCACTTGATAACGTTTCTGCGTCCTCTGAACCCAAGAAAGACGCCGCACCGGCAAAAGAAGAAGAATCTTCCAAGGAAGAATCATCTGACAAAGCACCGGCATCGGCATCTTCGAATGCCGCACCGGTTTCTGCCAGTGGTGCGATTGAACGTTCTGACGCCGAGCCGCGCGCAATGAGCGTGATGAACGCGACCCAGGACGAAAAGACCTATACCAGCTTTAAAACCCAGACCGTTCGTGAAGCCCTGCGCGATGCAATGGCCGAAGAAATGCGTTCTGACGAAAACGTCTTCGTCATGGGTGAAGAAGTTGCGCAGTATCAGGGTGCCTACAAGGTTACCCAGGGTCTTTTGGATGAATTCGGTGACAAGCGCGTGATCGATACTCCGATCACCGAGCACGGTTTCACCGGCCTTGCAACCGGCTCGGCCTTTATGGGCCTTAAGCCGGTTCTGGAATTCATGACCTTTAACTTCGCAATGCAGGCGATTGACCAGATCATCAACTCTGCTGCGAAGACGCTGTACATGTCTGGTGGCCAGCTTGGTTGCCCGATCGTGTTCCGTGGCCCGAACGGTGCCGCATCGCGCGTCGGTGCCCAGCACTCGCAGTGCTATGCATCCTGGTATGCACATTGCCCGGGTCTCAAGGTTGTTGCACCGTGGTCGGCCGCAGACGCCAAAGGCCTTCTGAAGGCGGCTATTCGCGACCCGAACCCGATTGTCTTCCTTGAAAACGAAATCATGTACGGTCAGAGCTTTGAAGTGCCTGATGATGATGATTTCGTCCTGCCGATTGGTCAGGCCAAGATCGAACGCGAAGGGACCGATGTCACCATCGTTGCTTTCTCGATCATGGTGGGCAAGGCGCTTAAGGCGGCCGAGCAACTGGCTGAGCAGGGCATCTCGGCAGAGGTCATCAACCTGCGCACCATCCGTCCGCTGGATGTTAACACCATCGTGCGTTCGGTCATGAAGACCAACCGTCTGGTGACTGTTGAGGAAGGCTGGCACTTCTCGGGTATTGGTGCGGAAATCGCGTCTGTTGCGATGGAACATGCATTTGATTACCTCGATGCACCGGTTGCCCGTGTAACCGGCGAAGACGTTCCGATGCCGTATGCTGCCAACCTGGAGGCGCTTGCGCTTCCGCAGGACAGCCACATCGTCGCCGCGGCCAAGGCCGTTTGCTATCGCTAAGTAAGACGGACAGGGGCTGGTCGCGGGTTATACCGCGCCGCCCCGTTACCGGGAGAATGCGTTCATGCCTGTAAAAGTATTGATGCCGGCCTTGTCGCCGACCATGACCGAAGGCACCTTGGCGAAATGGCACGTCAAGGAAGGCGACACCGTTGAATCGGGTGACGTCATCGCCGAAATCGAAACCGACAAAGCCACAATGGAAGTCGAAGCCGTAGACGAAGGCAAGATCGGTAAAATCCTTGTTTCTGAAGGCAGCGAAAACGTTGCGGTAAACGAAGTTATCGCGCTGCTGCTTGAAGAAGACGAAGACGAAAGCGCGCTTGAAGGTGCGGACACGTCTGCTGCCAGCACGTCAGGCGGCGGCGAAAGTGCGCCGGCCAAGGACGACGCCAAAGAGGAAAAAGCACCAGCAGCAGCCGAAAAATCGGCTTCTGGTGATGACAAGCCGGCACCGGCTGCCCCGGTTTCCGGTGGCAAGCGCATCAAGGCAAGCCCGCTTGCGCGGCGAATTGCTGCCAACGAAGGTGTCGAGCTTTCCGATGTTTCCGGTTCGGGCCCGCGTGGTCGTATCGTGAAACGCGACATCGAAGCGGCTCTGTCGTCGAAACCGGCCGAAAAATCTGCCGCATCCGAAGACAAGAAGTCGGCAGATGCACCGGCAGCAGCAAGTGCACCTGCCGCATCTGGCTGGAACCCGGATCTTACCGGTCTGCCGGAATACGAAGAAATTCCGAACAGCGGCATGCGCAAAACCATCGCGCGTCGTCTGACCGAATCCAAGCAGCTGGTTCCGCACTTCTACCTGACGGTGGATTGCGAACTCGACAATCTGTTGGCAACCCGCAAGCAGCTGAATGAAAAGGCGGGCGAGGGTGTCAAGATTTCGGTCAATGACTTCGTCATCCGTGCGGTTTCGCTGGCGCTGAAAAAGGTTCCGGCTGCGAACTCCATCTGGACCGACAAGGCGACCCTGCAGTGCAAGAAACAGGATATCTCGGTGGCGGTTGCCATCGAAGGTGGCCTGATCACGCCGGTTGTTCGTGATGCCGGTTCGAAAGGCCTTGCTGAAATCTCAAGCGAGATGAAGGCACTGGCTGGCAAGGCACGTGACGGCAAACTGAAGCCGGAAGATTATCAGGGCGGGACCTTCTCTGTCTCCAACCTGGGCATGTTCGGCATCAAGGACTTCTCGGCGATTATCAATCCGCCGCAGGGCTGCATCCTTGCAGTTGGTGCGGGTGAACAGCGCCCGGTCGTCAAGGACGGTGCACTGGCAATCGCCACTGTCATGACCTGCACCCTTTCTGTTGACCATCGCGCGGTCGATGGCGCAGTCGGTGCGGAATTCATGGCCGAATTCAAAAAGCTTATTGAAGATCCGCTGAGCATGTTGCTCTAGGGTCCAAAGTTGCGCGGGGGCTTTAACAAGTCCCCGCAAGCATTTGAATTTAAAAGACCTGTAACCATTAATGGGCAGGCGAAGGAGATCCTACGATGGCGGATAACAATTTCGACGTAATCGTGATTGGCGCAGGCCCGGGTGGTTATGTAACCGCAATCCGTGCGGCCCAGCTTGGCCTGAAAACGGCTGTTGTCGAACGTGAACATGTTGGCGGTATTTGCCTGAACTGGGGCTGCATCCCGACCAAGGCGCTGCTGCGTTCGGCCGAAGTTTATCGCAACATGCACCACGCGAAGGATTACGGTCTTTCATGCGAAAAGCCGTCCTTTGATCTGGATGCGGTGATCCAGCGTTCGCGCGGTGTATCCAAGCAGCTTGCCGGTGGTGTTGGTCATTTGCTGAAAAAGAACAAGGTGACCGTGATCAACGGTGAAGCCAAGTTCGACGGCCCGAAAAAGATCGTGGTCGAGGGCAAGGACAAAGGCACCTATACCGCGAAGAATTATATCATCGCGACCGGTGCGCGCGCCCGTTCACTGCCGGGGCTTGAGGCCGACGGCAAGGTTGTCTGGGATTACAAAAAGGCGATGACGCCTGACAAGATGCCCAAAAGCCTTGTTGTGGTGGGTTCAGGTGCCATCGGGATCGAGTTTGCCAGCTTCTATCACACCATGGGTGCGGATGTGACCGTGGTGGAAATCATGCCGCAGATCATGCCGGTTGAAGACAAGGAAGTCGCAGGCCTGGCACAGAAAATGATGACCAAGGACGGGATGAAGATCCTGACCGAAGCCAAGGTCGCGAACCTGAAACGCAATTCCGATAACGTTGTTGTCACGGTGGAAACCAAGGACGGCAAGAAACAGGAATTGACCGTTGATCGCGTGATTTCGGCCGTTGGTGTGATCGGCAATACCGAAGGCCTTGGTCTTGAAACCACCAAGGTCAAGGTTGATCGCAACGTGATTGATACCGACGAGTATTCGGCAACTGCAGAACCGGGCATCTATGCCATTGGTGACGTTGCTGGTCCGCCGATGCTGGCACACAAGGCCGAGCATGAAGGTGTCATCTGCATTGAAAAAATTGCCGGTGTCAAAGGCGTTCATCCGCTTGATCCGCGCAAGATCCCGGGGTGCACCTATTGCCATCCGCAGGTTGCAAGTGTTGGCCTGACCGAAGCCAAGGCCAAAGACGCCGGTTATGAAGTCAAGGTCGGCAAGTTCCCGTTCATTGGCAATGGCAAGGCGGTCGCCCTTGGCGAGGCCGAAGGTCTGGTCAAGACCGTGTTTGATGCCAAGACCGGTGAATTGCTTGGCGCGCACATGGTTGGTGCCGAAGTGACCGAGCTGATCCAGGGCTTTGTGGTTGCGATGGGTCTTGAAACGACCGAGGAAGATCTGATGCATACGGTCTTCCCGCATCCGACGCTTTCGGAAATGATGCATGAGTCGGTCCTTGACGCCTATGGCCGTGCGATCCACTTCTAGAGCTTGAGATATTGTGTCGTGCCGGGCGGACATGCCCGGTATGATCACCTTTTACGAATGTCGGTTTGACAAATGCGCGGCGTGGCGGCAAATTGCCGCCCGTCCAATCCTTCGGAGGTAACTCTATGTCGACGGCGCCCAGCGAACAGAAACCCGTTCGTCACCCGGAAAAACAGAAACGGCCAGATCGCCCATCGGGGCGCAAACCGTCCTGGATCAGGGTCAAGGCTCCGACCTCCAAGGGGTATCAGGAAACCCGTGACCTTGCGCGTGGTTTGAACCTTCATACCGTGTGTGAAGAAGCCGCATGCCCGAATATCGGCGAGTGCTGGCAGAAGAAACACGCATCCTTCATGATCATGGGCGATACCTGCACGCGTGCCTGTTCGTTCTGTAACGTCAAAACCGGTATGCCGAACGCGCTTGATCCGTTCGAGCCGGAAAACCTGGCGATGGCGGTTGCCGACATGCAGCTTAAGCATGTTGTGATCACGTCTGTTGACCGTGATGATCTGGCCGATGGCGGGGCAGCGCACTTTGCCCGCGTTATTGAGGCGATCCGTCACAAGTCGCCGGAAACCACGATTGAAATCCTGACCCCGGACTTCCGTGACAAGCCGGGTGCGGTTGAAATCGTTGCCAAGGCCCGTCCGGACGTGTTCAACCACAATCTTGAAACCGTGCCGCGGCTTTATACCAATATCCGTCCGGGGGCGCGTTATTACCAGTCGCTGCGTATTCTTGATCGCGTCAAACAGATTGACCCGACGATCTTTACCAAATCCGGCCTGATGGTTGGTCTGGGGGAAGAGCGCAAGGAACTGGCACAGGTGATGGATGACCTGCGTGTGGCCGATGTCGACTTCCTGACGATTGGCCAGTATCTGCAGCCAACACTTAAGCACGAGCCGGTCCACAAGTTTGTCACACCCGATGAATTCAACGAATATGCATCGATGGCACGTGGCAAGGGCTTCTTGATGGTGTCGGCAACGCCGCTAACACGGTCGAGCTATCACGCGGATCGCGATTTCGAGCAGCTTCGTGAAGCGCGCGAGAAGAAGCTGGCGGCTGCGGATGCGACCAAAGCCAAGGCGGAACAGACCGTAACGGCGGCGCAGTAATCCTTTCACCCGTTTAGCCACAGACCACGACGATCAAGGGAGATATCGCGTGCCGACGCATGCAGAGCGCAGGAAACTGCCCTATACGCCGGAACAACTCTTTGATCTTGTCGCGGATATCGATTCCTATTCGGAGTTCCTTCCGTGGTGTGTCGCATCGCGGGTGCGCAAGCGTGAAGGCAATGTGCTTAAGGCGGATCTTGTGATCGGCTTTAAGATGTTTCGCGAAAAATACACATCGAAAGTCACCCTGCAGCGCCCGGATCGGGTCGATGTTGAATATCTGCAGGGGCCGTTCAAGTACCTCAACAATCACTGGGTGTTTGAAGAGGACGAGGACGGCGGTACGTCGCTTGATTTCTTTGTCGATTTCGAGTTTCGATCAGCACTTCTGCAGAAAATGATCGGTGTTGTGTTTAACGAGGCCGTCAAGATGATGGTGGGGGCGTTTGAAACCCGTGCGCGCGAAGTGTATGGCGAGCCGAACTTGCCGACATCGGAAAATCAGGCCTGATTCCTAGTCCTTGCGATCCAGCATTTCTTCGATCAGGGCAAAGGCCTTAAGGACTGTTGCCTTGCGCACGGTATGGCGATCGCCCGGAAAGACCGTGTGGGTCGTGATGGTTTCACGCCCCTTGGCCGCACAGCCAAAATGAACGAGCCCAACCGGTTTGGTTTCCGTACCGCCGCCCGGACCGGCAATGCCGGTGACAGAAACGGCGATGGTGGCATTGGGCGCACGATCAAGCGCCCCTTCGCACATGGCACGCGCAACCTGTTCCGATACAGCCCCATGTTCGGCGAGCAAGTCATTGCCAACGCCAATCAGGCTGTGTTTGGCCTCGTTCGAATAGGTGACAAAGCCGCAATCGACCACTGATGAGCTGCCATCAACGCCGGTCAGGGTTCCGGTGATCAGACCGCCGGTGCAGGATTCGGCCGTGGCGATCATTTCGCCCTTGGCCTTGCAGCGCGCGATCAGGGCACTTGCCGCATTTAGAAGATCAGGGTCATTCATCATCACGATCATCCGTCCATCAGGTGTGCTCGTCAGGAGCCGGTCAGGTAGCCTGTCAGGTGAACAACGCCGACAAGCGCAATCATGGCAAAAACGCCGGCCAGGACATCATCAAACATGATGCCAAACCCGCCGCCCACGCGCCGGTCAACCCAGCGTATCGGCCAAGGCTTGATGACGTCAAATATGCGGAATGCCAAGAAGGCAATCAACAGCCAAACAGCATCCATCCAGACCGCACCAAGCGGCACGACAAGCAGACACATCCATTGACCGACCACTTCGTCAATGACGATCTCGCCGGCGTCATGGATGCCCAGCATGTTGCTGTAAAGATGGGCGACCCAGATGCCGATGGCAAAAATGGCGATGCTGGCGATGATCAATGCCGTGTTCCCGCCATAGGCCCAGATCAACCAGCCAAAGGGCAGGGCTGCAAACGATCCGGCCGTGCCGGGTGCCTTCGGGCTTTTGCCGCTATAAAACCAGGTTGCGGCAAAGGTAATCATAAATCGGGAAAACGCCATTCTCAGCAAACGCATATGATGTGGAAGATGGCCATAGGTAACACAGCATATGAGCAGAAGGTGAAAATTTTGCGATTAAGGATGTGTTAACGGGCTTGCTTGCAGGCCGAGTTACAGGTAGCGTAAAGAAAAGGCGAAAATGTCTCAGGCGGGGTCAAAGAAACTCTGCATAACCGGGGTAACCGGACATGCATACGGGCAACTAGGGGTTAGACACTGAATATGTCGGCGTTTGAACGCATTCGTCGGTTGGTGGATAAATGGTTTCCGGATCGGCAGTTGCTTATCCGCTCCAATGATTCCGTTTACCAGCTTCGGCTTGGAAAATACGCGCAGGTCGCACTGGCCTCATTCGGGGCAGCAGCCATCACCTGGACGGTCGGCGTTACAGGTTATAGCTGGTACCTAGATCAGCGCCTTACAATGCGTGAAGAGCAGCTTTTCAGAAGCGAGCTGTCGTACAACCGTCTGATCGCCCGGGTTACTGAAAGTCAGCGCCGTTTTGGCGAGATTACATCCCAGATGGAAGATACCCATCGTAATCTGTTGTCGATGGCTGAAAAGAACCTGCAGCTTCAGGCGCGGGTACAGGATTATACCTCCAAACTTGCTGATAGCGAGAAGGAGAAAGTCCGGATTTCGTCGCTTCGCACGTCGATGGATAACCAGATGAACGCGTTGCAGGGCCAGATTGACGGGATCACCAACCGTAACCTTGCGCTCCGCGACGAATTGGAAACGGTTGAGACCGTCATGTCGCGTGTGATGCGTGAGCGTGATCAGGCTTTGCAGCGGTCGAAAAAGCTTCAGGGTGAACTGAGCGAAGCGCGTCAGCGTATTGCTGATTTGCACTCGATCCAGCAGCAAGCCATGCAGCGGGTGGCCCAGACGGCAGATACCACCATTCTCGAGCTTGAGAATGTGCTTGAAATGACCGGCCTGCAGCCGGAAACATTTGTTCTGCCGCCGATGAAGCCGCAGCAGCCCGGTGTTGGTGGTCCGTTCGTGGCGTTTGAGCCCGAACATCCGCAGGACGAGGAATTTGTCAATACGGCGTTGGCGCTGAATGATCGCATGGATCACCTTGCCAACCTGCATGACAGGATCAAGAAGACGCCAATCGGGGAACCGGCGGCGAAATACTATCTATCGAGCTCGTTCGGTAAACGAAAAGACCCGATCAATGGTCGCTGGGCTTTTCATTCCGGTGTTGATCTTGCCGGACCGATCAAGACACCAATTCTTGCAACCGCACCGGGCAAAGTGGTGCATGCGGGATGGAGTGGCAAATACGGGAAGATGGTCGAAGTTGATCACGGAAACGGTATTCGAACCCGTTATGGCCACCTATACAAGGTCCTCGTAAAGAAGGGCGACGAAGTGCAGTACCAGGACCATATCGCCTTGATGGGAAGCACGGGCCGCAGTACCGGTAGCCATGTGCATTATGAAGTTCTGGTCAATAATAAGCCGGTCAATCCTGTAAAATTTATTGAGGCGGGACGTTATGTTTTCAAAAGCGAGCAAGACGACACAAACAACGAATAAAAGTGGTTCACACGGGGCCGAGAAAAAGGGTGGCCTGTCGGTCATCAATGCCGATCTTCGTGTGACGGGTGATCTGATTTCGGAATCCGATGTTCAGGTTGATGGGTCGGTCAACGGCGATATTCGCACACGGACCCTGACAATCGGTCAAAGCGGCGAAGTCCGCGGCGAAATCGTTGCCGACAAAATCCGCATTTGCGGCACTGTTATCGGTCAGGTCCGGGCAAAGGACGTTTCCCTTTCCGATACCGCCCGCATGATCGGTGACATTCTTCACGAAAGCCTTTCCATCGAGCCGGGTGCCCATATTGAAGGCCACTGCCGTCGCATCGAAAGTGCTGCCGACGAAGGCGGCCTGACGGTGATCCAAGCGGGGCAGGTGGTTGCTGCCAACGTGAAGAAAGAAAACAAATAGTCACTTAAGTGATTTCTGTTGCGGTTTACAGGTGGCGGGTCCGGCCATGCGCAAAACCGACAGAGAAACCAAAAAGGCAGGCACCGGTTTCGGGCCTGCCTTTTTCATGTTTGGATATGATTGATCCTGCCGGGCATTATGCCTTTTGCGGTTCGCCAACCAGTGGCAGCAACTCATCAAGGCCGTTCAGCACCACATCGGCGGTATGCGACAGGCGTTCGGCCGGGCTGTGCGCGCGATTGATCCAGGCGGTGCGGAACCCGAAATGCCCGGCCCCGGCAATATCCCAGCCGTTTGAAGACTGGAACGAAATCTCGGCCGCTTCGACTTCAAGCTTGTCGACGGCAAGCTGATAGACATCCGGATGCGGTTTGTAGGTTTTAAGATCATCGACACAGATGATCTGATCAAACAGCGACAGAATGCCCGACGATTTGGCCGCCGAAATCAGCATATGCTTGGCACCATTGGACAGGATCGCAAGCTTGTGGCCCTGACTTTTCAGGGTTTTCAGCGTTTCGACGACTTCGGGGAAGGTATCAAGCGACAGATAGGTTTCCATCAGCTTGGCGCGCAGAACCGGATCCTTTTTGCCAATCTGATCAAGCGCATAATCGAGCGCATCACCGGTTACAGTCCAGAAATCGGCAAAGTCCCCCATCAGACTGCGCAGCCAGGTATATTCAAGTTGCTTTTGTCGCCAGAGGGATGAAAGGCGGTCTGCCTCGTCGCCGACGCTGTCGCGCAATTTGGCGACGGCAGAGCCGACATCAAACAGGGTACCATAGGCATCGAAAACAAAAGCACGGCAGGAAGACAGTGCGTTATCGGACATATTGCTGACCTCTTCTGACAAGCAGTATTGATCAAATATGGGGTGCAAGTGGGCAAGCGCAAATCAGGACCGTGGGCAAGTCGCCCGCAAACCCTTATTCTGCGTTGCTCACCGCGTCGCTTTGGCCCATTGCTATCTCGTCCCGGGCAAAACGCCGGCGATAGACATAAGTTCCTTCCATCACACGCTGAACGTAGTTTCGGGTTTCGCTATAGGGGATCATTTCGATCCAGTCGACCAGATCGACATCCGGGTCACGCGGATCGCCATATTCGTTGATCCATTGGCGCACACGGGTCGGCCCGGCATTGTAACTGGCGATCGTCAGGACTTCCTGACCATCCCAACGATCAAGAAGGCGGCTGAGATATGCACGGCCAACTGCGATGTTGAAGGACGGATCCTCGATCAGGCGATCAGTGTCGTAATCAAGCTTGAGCGACTGTGCCATGCGCTTTGCCGTGGCCGGCATCAACTGCATCAGACCACGTGCACCAGCAGACGAGACCGCCTGCGGGTTAAACAGGCTTTCCTGACGCATGATGGCATGGACCAGCGCCGGATCCGGGGCGCGGCCCAGCGGAACCTGTTCATGGATCGGGTAGGCGGCATCAAGATAGCCACTGCCAGTCCGGATGCTGCGTTTGGCGGCAAGAATGCCCAGATCGGTGCGGCCATATTCGCGCGCCAGATCGGTCGCCATGGCGAGGTATTCCGGTTCATCATGTTCGTAAACCAGCGCCATGATGAACGGACGGATAATATTGCCAAGGCCCATCGCGCCGAGTTTGCGGACAACCTGGGTCAGTTCCTGTGCTTCGAATTCGGCGCGTTGTTCGGCGGTCGGGACGGGTTGTTCAACCGAATAGGATGGCTTGCTGCCCAGTTTGTCGATGGCGAGCTGTCCATAGAAGGTATGGGCATGTTCGGCCGCGATTGCGTACCATTCCTTGGCGCGTTTCTGATCGCCAAGCGCCTCGTTGGCGCGTCCGGCCCAGTAAGAACCACGCGACAAGCTGATCGGGTATTGAACGACATCATAAAGGTTCTGGAAATGGGTCAGCGCGATGTCGGCATCGCCCAAAAATTCAAGCGCGATCCAGCCGGCATACCATTCGGCCTCGGCGATATCACCTGGATCAACCTGCCCATGGTTGGCGACAAGGCGATAGGCATCGGTGATGTGCCCCTTTTGCAGGGCGCGGCGGGCCAGAATGGCCTTTTCCAGCCACCAGTATTGCGGTCGGATCGAGATATAGGCGAGATCATTGGCCTGCGAGAGCAGAAGATCACGCGCATCCTGATCGCGGTCCTTCTTGCGGCGCCAGCGCACACGTTCGTAAATCAGGCCGGGATCATCGCGGTATTTTTCCGGAACACGATTGATCGCACCATCAACACCGCCACTCATGGCGCGAAGGGCGGCGCGGGCCTCGGCCAGGCGGCGGTAATCGTCGCTGACATATTTCATCATGCGCGCGGCAGTCGTCAGGCGACCTTCCCATAACAGGCGATCAAGGCGCTGTTGATGGGTTTCCTGATCAATATATTCGCCGTAGCGATCAAGGAAGCGGCGTTCCTGACCGCTGCCGAAATTCTCGTTAATCCAGCTGTGGCGGACCAGTGCGATGGCCGCCGATTCCTGTCCGGCACCCAGTAACGCCTTGATCTGGCGCGTTGCGCCATCAGCAGTCACCGGGGCGGATCGTTTGAACCAGGCCAGGATTTCGTCATCGGGCACGGCATCGGTCATGGCTTCTTCGGCGCGCTGTCGCAGCAGCGCCTGATTGGGCCATTTCGGATGGGCATCGATGAAGGCGGTGATTTCTTCGAAGCTGTGCCCGGAATTGGGGGCGGTCAGCAGCATCCATTCCGCTGCCTTTTGCAGCAGGGGATCATCAAAATTGGTCAGGAGTTGTTCGAAAATGTCGGTCTTGCCATCTTCAACCGCGTCCAGAAAGGCGTTCAGGCGCGCCCGGCTGACAGCAGAATACAGCGGCGAGGGCGGCTGCGTCTGAAGAACGTTGTCTTCATTCGTTGCGGCCTGCACCTGATAACTGCCTGGTATCAAGATCGAAAAGCCCAGTGCCAATGCGCAGATCGAAATCTTGCGGAAAGACGCTTGCGCCATGTGATGTTCCCCTTGTGCCTTGCGGCAACGAATGCTCTCTCGAGCCGGGCATTATGGCAGCGAATTTGATAAAAGCCAAACAGTCCTGACGGGAATTTTCAGACCCGATCCCGGATCGCCCGGATTATTGGATACAGTGCTTGCGGGAAACCCCAACAGCGGCTATTTTCGCGACCGCTTTCAATATATCCCGAATTTGGAGATCTCTATGTTTAAGGGTTCAATCACAGCTTTGATCACACCATTCACGCAAGATGGTGCGATTGATGAAAAGGCGTTCCAGTCTTTTGTGGATTGGCAGCTTAAACAGGGCACGACAGGTGTTGTGCCTGTCGGAACCACCGGTGAATCTCCGACCCTTAGCCATGCCGAGCATCATCGCGTTGTCGAACTGGCACTTGAAGTTGCCAAAGGCCGCGGTCCTGTGATTGCCGGCACGGGTTCGAATTCGACCGCAGAAGCGGTGTCGCTGACCCGTCATGCGCAGAATGCCGGTGCGGATGCCGCACTTGTGGTAACGCCGTATTACAACAAGCCGACACAGAAAGGCCTGTATGCGCATTACAAGGCAATTCATGACGCGACCGATATCCCGATTGTGATTTACAACATTCCGGGCCGTTCGATCGTTGATATGAATGTCGACACCATGGCGCAGTTGGCCAAATTGCCGCGCATTGTCGGTGTTAAGGATGCGACAAGCGATCTGGAACGTCCGGCACTGACTCGCCTGGCGGCGGGTGCCGATTTCTGCCAGCTGTCGGGTGAAGACGGTACGATTGTACCGTTCCTGGCACAGGGTGGTCATGGCTGTATTTCCGTCACATCGAACATCGCGCCGAAATTGTGTGCTGATCTGCATGCCGCCTGGGCTGCGGGGAACATTTCGAAGGTTCAGGAGTTGAACTATCGACTGATGCCGGTTCACAAGGCGATGTTCTGTGAATCCAGCCCCGGACCGGTGAAATACGCAGCAGAGCTTCTTGGCCTGTGTGGCAGCCATATGCGTTTGCCGATGGTCGAGATTGCCGAAGAATCCAAACGCAAGGTCGAAGCCGCACTTAAGAATGCTGGTATTCTCGGCCAGTAAGCGATAACAAGCGTCTTATGGCATCCAAGAAAGAAACAAGTAACAACAAGATTGTCGCGCAGAACCGGCGGGCCCGCTTTGACTTTTTCCTGACGGAAACGTTTGAAGCCGGCATCGCCCTGCGCGGTACCGAAGTTAAATCGCTGCGCGATGGCAAGGGGAATATTCAGGAATCCTATGCCGAAGCGAAGAACGGCGAAGTGTGGCTGATCAACGCTTATATCCCTGAATATCAAAGCAAAATGCCGTTCGGCCACGAAGAGCGCCGACCGCGCAAGCTGCTTTTGCATAAGCGTGAAATCACCAAGATGCATGATGCCCTGAACAAGAAGGGTTTCACCCTTGTTCCGGTCAAACTGTATTTCAATGAGCGCGGTATTGCGAAACTTGAACTCGCCATCGCCGAGGGCAAGAAAAAGGCCGACAAGCGTGAAGCGGTCAAAGAGCGTGACTGGCAGCGCGACAAGGCGCGTTTGATGCGCGACTTTGGCTGATTGAAAGATCGGTCGCGGGCATGTGACTTGCCGTAGCCTTATGAAAAGAGATTAAATGGCGCTGACATGGTGAACGTGTTGGCGCCATTTTTCGTATGTCGATCATCAACCAAGGAATATCCAGTGACCGAGAGCTTTTCAGGCAAGATCAAAGACAAACTGATCGCGGCCAAGCGCAAGTGGGCCGAAGACGGACGCTTGATGACCGGCGCGCCGGATACTGAGCGTGCGAACCGTTTGCCGCCGGGCCAGCGTCTTGTCACGGATTGGCCGGTTCTGGACCTTGGCATCACGCCGCATGTGTCAGCGGATGACTATCAACTTGAAATCAACGGGCAGGTCAGAAAGCCGGTGACATTGAGCTTTTCCGATCTGCTTGATTTGCCGCATGTCACGGCCAAAAACGACATTCACTGTGTGACCAGTTGGTCGCGATACGAAAATCACTGGCAGGGCGTGTTGGCCACAACGCTGGCAGAGCTTGTTGATCCATTACCCGCTGCGCGTCACGTCCTGTTTACCGCCCATGATGGCTATACGACCAATGTTCGGATCGAACAGTTTCTGGATGATGACGTGCTGTTGGCCCATCATTGGGAGGGTGAGCCGCTGAGTGAAGAGCATGGCGGGCCGCTTCGTGTTGTGATCCCGAAGCTTTATTTCTGGAAAAGTGCCAAATGGGTGAAAAAGATCACCTTTGCCCGCGATGACAAGCCGGGCTTCTGGGAAGAACGCGGATATCACAACAATGCCGACCCATGGACGGAGGAGCGCTATGAATAGGCGGCAATTCGTTGTATTCTTTGTCTTTACTATTGTTGTCGTGAGTTTGTCCTGGAGGGAGACAATGGCATCGGATGATGCGCCATCTGCATACGACTTTTCTTTCCCGGCGATTGATGCCGGTGAAATCCATCTTTCAGAGTATAACGACAAAGTCGTTTTGCTGGTAAATACCGCCTCGATGTGCGGGTTTACGCCACAATATACCGGCCTGCAGAAACTGTGGGAAGACTACCGTGACGAGGGGCTTGTTGTCCTTGGCGTCCCGTCGGCCGATTTCGGCGGACAGGAATATAGCGAGGATGCCGATATCCTTGATTTCTGTGAGGTCAATTTTGATGTCGACTTCCCGCTGACATCAAAAACCACGGTCAAGGGCCCGGATGCGCATCCGTTCTATAAGTGGGCAGAGCAGGAATTGGGCGCTGAAAACGCCCCGCAATGGAATTTCCACAAATATCTGATTGGCCGCGATGGCAAGCTTATTCAAAGCTTTGACAGCCGGACCAAGCCGGAAGACGAGGAAATTGTCAGCGCCATTCGCGCAAGCCTTTAGGGCAAAACTGCCAAAAGATGATTTGATGACGGGACGGCGGGTTACCGCCGTCCGTCCATGACATCAAGAAATGCCAATCCGTACTGATCAAGCTTTTTGACGCCGACACCGTTGATAGATGCCATATCTTCAAGGGTGCGGGGTTTGAAGCGCACCATTTCCCATAGTGTCCGGTCACTGAAAATCACATAGGGCGGCACGTTTTGGCTGGTAGCCAGTTCGCGGCGGAGCGTGCGCAAACGTTCCCAAAGGTCGCGGTCTTCCTCGTTTTCGAATTCGGTATCGAAATCGCGCAGGCGCTTGGTCATGGCGCGTTTGCTTTCGCCGGGGTCTTTGCGCATTTCGACGACTTTTTCGCCGCGCAGAACTGGTCGGGACTCCTCGGTCAGATAGACGCCGCCATGTCCTTCGACATCGACTTCGAGATATCCCATGGCAAGGAGCTGTCGGAAGACCGAGCGCCATTGTGGCTGGGCGATATCCTTGCCAATGGCATAGACTGAAAGCTTGTCATGGCCGTTTTGGCGGATTTTTTCGGTCTTGCGGCCCATCAGGACTTCGATCACATGCGCCGGGCCAAAGCGTTGGCCGGTGCGATATACCGCCGACAGCGCCTTGCGCGAGGCCTGGGTGGCATCCCAGGTATCAACAGGTTCAAGGCAGGTGTCGCAGTTACCGCACGGTTCGTGGCGATCTTCACCAAAATAGGACAGGATCACCTGACGGCGGCAACGGGTGGTTTCCGCAAGACCAACCAGCGCATCGAGTTTACGCGATTCAATGCGTTTCTGGGCTTCGGGTGCGTCGGAACCGGCCACCATGCTTCGGATTGAGACGATATCGGACAGATCGTAATTCATCCACGCATTGGCCGGCAGCCCATCACGCCCGGCACGCCCGGTTTCCTGATAATAGGCTTCCATGCTTTTGGGCAGGTTGAGGTGGGCGACAAAGCGTACATTGGGTTTGTCGATCCCCATACCAAAGGCCACAGTGGCACAGATGATCAGCCCGTCTTCACGCAGGAAGCGGTCCTGATGAAGTTGGCGTGTTTCCTGTGCCAGACCTGCGTGATACGGCAGGGCCGGTCGACCATTTTCCGAAAGCCATTGCGCGACGTCTTCGGTTTTGCGTCGTGACAGGCAATAGACGATCCCGGCATCCTCGGCATGTTCGCGATTAAGGAACGATAACAAGCGTTGCTTGGCATTGCCCTTGGTTTCAATGCGATAGGTGATGTTCGGGCGGTCAAAGCCGGTGATAAAGCACTGTGCATCGGTCAGATGCAGGTTTTCGGCAATGTCTTTGCGGGTGGGGGTATCGGCCGTTGCGGTAAGTGCAATGCGCGGCACATGGGCAAAGCGGGTTGGTAGCAAATCAAGCCGGCGATATTCCGGGCGGAAATCATGGCCCCATTGCGACACGCAGTGGGCTTCATCAATCGCAAACAGTGAAATGCTGATCCGGTCGAGCAGGTTTAAAAACCGGTCAGAGGCAAAACGTTCCGGCGCCACATAAAGAAGATCGATATCACCATCGACGGCACGCGTTTCAATTTCGCGCGCTGCATCGGGGGCAAGGGTCGAATTGATAAAGGCGGCTTTGACGCCCAGCTGATTAAGCGCATCGACCTGATCCTTCATCAACGCGATCAGCGGGGACACGACAACAGCCGTTCCCGGACGACACAGTGCCGGAACCTGATAGCAAAGCGACTTGCCGCCACCGGTTGGCATCAGGACTAGTGCATCATTTCCAGCGATAACATGATCAATGATTTCAGCCTGTTGGCCGCGAAAGCTGTCATAGCCGAACACTTCTTGCAGAACGTCAATCGGCTGACGTTGTACAGGTCGGTCGAGAAGGTCGGGCATGGGCAATGTATCGGGCAAATTAACCGTCCAGATGTGCGCGAATTCCGGCAAAGACGTTTTCAAACATCTCTGGCGTCAGGCGATAGGTCTGGGTGTTGTAGCGCGAACAGTGATAGCTATCAAACAATGTGATGCCATTTTCCATTTTATGCGATGCGCCATGGCCAAATTTCAGCGATGAAAGCTTGAGCCCGAAGGTGCGCAGCATCGCCTGATGCGCCACCTGTCCAAGGCAAAGAATAGCCGACAGGTTCTTCATGGCGTCAAATTCGCTGATCAGGAACGGGCGGCATGTATTGGCCTCTGGCCCGGTGGGCTTGTTTTCCGGGGGCACGCATTTCACCGCGTTGGTGATGCGGCAATCAAGCAGTTCAAGGCCGTCATCCGGGCGTTTGTCATAGGTGCCCCTGGCGAAGCCGAACTTTTTAAGCGTGTCATACAAAAGATCGCCCGCGTAATCGCCGGTGAAGGGACGGCCGGTGGCATTGGCCCCCTTAAGCCCGGGGGCAAGGCCGACAATCAGAAGGCGCGCATCAAGCGGTCCGAACGGACGCACCGGCCCGTTGTAGAATTCGGGAAATTTTTCCTGATTCTTGCGGCGGAATTCAACAAGGCGCGGGCAAAGTTGACAATCGATATCGGGTTGCTGATAGGCGGTCATGGCAAGTCTGACGTTTTGCCGGTTACAGTGCGGACTGTAACCGGTGGTGATCAGGGCAGGGTGACGGGCGACGCAATGTCGCGATCAATCGTAATCGAATTCTTCGAGATCGGGATGTTCAGGATGATCGTCGATATCGGGGTGATCGTCGTCACGGCGTTGCTGAACCTTACGTGCAATCGTGCCTTCAAGGGCGGTCAGTTCGATAAAGTTATCGGCCTGACGGCGCAATTCGTCGGCAACCATCGGCGGATTTGATTTGACGGTCGAAACAACAGTGACGCGCACACCTTTACGCTGCACGGCATCGACCAGACGGCGGAAATCGCCATCGCCCGAGAAAATAACAACATGATCAAGGTGTTGCGCCATTTCCATGACGTCAATTGCCAACTCGATATCCATGTTGCCCTTGATCTTGCGGCGACCGGCGGCATCGGTGAATTCCTTGGTCGGTTTGGTGACCATGGTGTAGCCGTTATAGTCCAGCCAATCGACAAGCGGGCGGATCGGGGAATATTCCTGATCTTCAATCAGGGCGGTGTAGTAGAAGGCCCGGATCAGCTGACCTTTCTGGGCGAAAAGATCCAAAAGACGTTTGTAATCAATGTCAAAACCAAGGGCACGGGCAGCGGCATAAAGATTGGAGCCGTCGATAAATAACCCGATGCGTTCTTGCGGGTAAAAAATCATCGTTAAATTCCTCAAACATCAAATTTAATTATGCAGTTCCTAAAATACGGAACTTTCAAATACAGACCTTTCATGTTTACCGTGGGTGCAGGGACAAAGAAAGGCGAAAATATCGTGGACAGAGCAGGGTGGCTCCCTTAGATATGCCGTCTTGCCGAACCTTGTCATACGCCCAATCACCGAACCGAAGGTCTTCTTTGTGCGCAATTCTTCACCGTCAGACACCAGCATGATCGCGGATGACGCTATCCTGATTGCTTTCGGTGCAAATTTGCCTACCGAAGAATATGGTGCGCCTGCACAAACATTGAAAGCCGCACTGCGTCGATTGGCCGAAAATGGCGACATTTCGATCGATCAGGTGTCATCGTTTTATGAAACCGCACCGGTGCCGATTTCCGATCAGCCCTGGTACGTGAACGGTGTTGCACGCATTTCCACCGAGCTTTCGGCACATGATCTGCTTTTGCGGTTACATGACGTTGAGGCCGAATTCGGGCGTGTTCGGCGGGAACGCAATGCCGCGCGTGTCATTGACCTTGATCTGATTGCCTATGGCCGGGAACTGGTGCGCGAGGAGGGTGGTATTCAGGTGCCGCATCCGCGCATGGCGGAGCGGGCGTTTGTCTTGCTGCCTTTGCGGGACGTGGTTGCCGACTGGGTTCACCCGGTTTTGAACCGTACAGTAGACGATCTGATTTCCGATCTGCCGGCCGATCAGCAGATTCGCAAACAAACGAATGGCTGATAAAGCATGCGAAAACCTGATCGAAAGAGTGGTTTCGCTGTTGCAACACACGTGATCCGACGCTATAAAGCTCGGTCTGGACACCCCAAAAGTATTTCTGGAGACATTTATGGCGCGCGTTACCGTCGAAGATTGCGTTGACAAGATTCCGAACCGCTTTGAGCTTGTAATGCTTGCAGCTCAGCGTGCACGCAACATCTCGGCCGGTGCAGAACTGACCATTGATCGTGACAACGACAAGAACCCGGTTGTTGCGCTGCGTGAAATCGCCGAAGTAACGGTTGATTTTGACGATCTGCGCAATGGCATGGTGCAGGGTCTGCAGCGGCATGTTGAAGCCGATGAGCCGGAAGAAACCGAAGACGATTTTGGTCCGAAACTGGTTGCTGAAGCTGTTGAAGAAGCTTCCGCTGGCGTTGTTGCTCCGTCGGAAGAAGAATAAGGTCAGACTGGTTTTGATCTGAACCTTTCCAAAAGAAGAGCCACGGTGTTTATCTTCCGTGGCTTTTTTTTGTCCAGATCGTACTATCTTATGAATAGGGAGCGCGGACTGTTCCCGGAAATACTTGCGGAGACGCCCCTGAATGATGCGGCAATACGAACTTGTTGAACGGGTTAAGGCATACGACCCCGATGCGTGCGAAACCACGCTGAACCGGGCCTATGTCTATGCGACCCAGAAGCACGGTTCGCAAAAGCGCGCATCCGGTGACCCGTATTTTTCCCATCCGATTGAAGTCGCAGGCATTCTGACCAATTACAAGCTTGATTGCGACACGATCATCACGGCCCTTCTGCACGACACCATCGAAGATACCGATGCGACGCCTGAAGAGATCACCAAGCTTTTCGGGACCAACATCATGAAGCTGGTCGATGGTGTGACCAAGCTGACCCAGATCGAACTGAAGTCTGCAGATTCCAAGCAGGCGGAAAACTTCCGCAAGCTGCTTTTGGCGATGTCCGAAGACATTCGCGTGTTGCTGGTCAAGCTGGCCGACCGACTGCACAACATGCGGACGTTGCATTATATCTCCAAGCCGGAGAAGCGCGTGCGGATCGCAGCTGAAACGCTTGAGATTTATGCCCCGCTTGCCGAACGCATCGGTATGCATGACATCAAGGAAGAGCTTGAAGATCTGGCCTTCCAGCATATCAATCCCGAAGCACGGGATTCGATCCTGGCGCGCTTGGAGTTCCTGCGCCAGAAAGACGATAACGTTGTCAGCCGGATTGTTTCGGAACTGACCGATGTCGTGTCGCGACAGGGGCTAAAGGTCGATATTTACGGGCGTGAAAAGCGGCCTTATTCGATTTGGCAGAAGATGCAGCGCAAGAACATCACCTTTGGTGAGCTATCTGACATCATGGCGTTTCGCGTGCTGGTCGATGACATGCCCAATTGCTACGAAGTGCTGGGCTATCTGCACGCCAATTACAAAGTGGTTCCGGGCAGGTTCAAAGATTATATCTCGACCCCGAAACCCAACGGATATCGTTCGATCCATACCACGGTGCTGGGCCCGGAAAATCACCGCATCGAGGTGCAGATCCGTACCCGCCAGATGCACGAGGTCAACGAAAACGGTGTGGCCGCGCACTGGGCCTATAAGCAGGAAGCACCGACCGGACAGCAGAAGGAAGGGGTGCAGTATCGCTGGCTGCGTGACCTTCTTGATATTCTGGAACATGCGTCAGAGCCGGAAGAATTCCTTGAACATACCAAGCTTGCGATGTTCCAGGATCAGGTGTTCTGCTTTAGCCCGAAGGGCGATGTGATCGCCCTTCCGGCCCGCGCGACCCCGGTTGATTTCGCCTATATGATCCACACCCACATCGGCGATACCTGTGTCGGGGCCAAGGTTAATGGGGCGATGGTGCCGTTGCGCACGGTGCTCAATAACGGTGACCAGGTCGAGATTGTTACCTCCAAGGCGCAAACGCCGAATCCGACCTGGGAGCGCTTTGTTGTTACCGGCAAGGCGCGGGCGAGAATTCGCCGCTTTATCCGTCAGCAGCAGGAAGACCAGTACAAGGATCTTGGCAAGGCGATCTTGCAAAAGGCATTCCGTCAGGAAGGCTATGACTATTCCGACAAGGCGCTTGAAGGGGTTCTTAAAATCTTCAAACAGCCATCGGTTGATGCGCTTTTGACCCTTGTCGGGGCGGGGCATCACACCGGGCGTGAAGTTGTTCATGCCGTGTTCCCGGGTACCAAGGACAAGGAAACGGCGCGCAAGGTTGTGCCACTTGATAAAGTGCGCGCACGCAAACATGACCACGCCATCCCGATCAAGGGCCTTATTCCCGGTATGGCCGTGCATTATGCAGGGTGCTGCCACCCGTTGCCGGGGGATCGAATTGTCGGGATTGTCACAACCGGCAAGGGTGTGACGATCCATACGATTGACTGCGATACGCTGGAAACCTTTACCGAGCAGCCCGAACGCTGGCTTGATGTCGGTTGGGATAACGAGGGCGAACCGGAACACTTCATCGGCCGCCTTGGATTGACCGTCGGGCATGAGCAGGGGGCGCTTAGTTCAATCACCAGCGTGATTGCCAAAAACCATGGCAACATCACCAATCTGCGCTTTACCAATCGCACGACAGACTTCTTTGAAATGCTGATTGATATCGATGTGGTCGATGTCAAACACCTGACCAATATCATTGCCGCATTGCGTGCCACACCTGTGGTCAATGCCGTTGAACGCGCGCGCGGGTGACGGCGAACTGTAAACGCCTTCACCTTTTAGGCGAATTTGGCGCAAAAGCCTTGCCAATCGCGCAGTCAGCACTTACGCATATGCTTCAAGATTTTACAGCATTACGTGATTAGATCCAGAACTGACCCCGCATGTTTCGGCGCCGCAGCAAACCTTCATCCTTTCAGCGTGTACGCAACGTGGTATGGCCGCGCGGCGGATGGCGTCGTTCGTCACAGTATTTTGCCCATCGCGTCGCCCGTTTGCCGGGATCGCCCTATAGCATCGCATCGGGTTTCGCGATTGGGGCAGCGGTGTCTTTCACACCGTTTATCGGGTTCCACTTTGTCATCTCGACACTGCTGAGCCTTTTGACGCGCAGTAACGTGGTGGCATCCCTGTTGGGCACCGTGGTTGGCAATCCCTGGACATTTCCATTTATCTGGTTGTGGCTTTATACCTGCGGCAACTGGATCCTTGGCGCGCATTCGGCAAGTTCGACAGTGCATTTCGATATGGCGGTGCTGTGGGAATTTGTTGTCCTGGGCCTGAACTATGTCGGCGGCGGGCTTATTTTCGGCAATTGGGATGTCAGCGATCAGCAGGCACTGGGGCAACTTTGGGCCAGCATTGTTGATATCATCTGGCCGATGGTGGTTGGCTGTATTCCGACAACGATTGTTATCTGGATACTGTTTTACTTCCCGATCCGCCGTGCGGTTGTGATTTATCGCCATAACCGCATCTTGCGCCGGATGAAAAAGACCGAGCGTCATGGCCTTGGCCCGATGCTTGAAAGTGCCAAGGAAAAGATCGGAACCGCCGCAAAGCACGCCACCAAAAAGCAGGATGAAACATCATGAATGCGAAGCTGCGCCTCGGGGTCAATATTGACCATGTTGCGACCATTCGAAACGCCCGCGGCGGCGATCTGCCCGACCCGGTGCGGGCAGCAGAACTTGCCAAGGCGGCTGGTGCGGATGGAATCACCGCACACTTGCGCGAAGACCGTCGCCATATCCGTGATGCGGATATGCAGCGCCTGCGCGAAGAAGTTGATTTGCCGCTTAATTTCGAGATGGCGGCAACCGATGAAATGATGGCCATCGCAATTCAGACCAAGCCGCATGCGGTTTGCCTGGTGCCGGAAAAACGCGAAGAACGCACGACCGAAGGCGGGCTGGATGTTGCCGGTGGGCATAATCATCTGAAACGTTTTGTCTCGGATCTTGGTGATGCCGGCATTCGCGTATCACTGTTCATCGAGGCATCCGAAGCACAGCTTGACGCGGCCAAAAGCCTTGGCGCGCCGGTGGTGGAAATCCATACCGGGGCCTATTGCGATGCGAAGACCGACGAAGAACGTGCCCGCGAACTGGACCGTATCCGCCATGCTGTGCAATATGGGGCAGGGATCGGACTTGAAATTCATGCCGGTCACGGTTTGAATTTCGAAACCGTCAAGCCGATTGCCGCCATGCCGGAAATTGCCGAGCTTAATATCGGGCATTTCCTGATTGGTGAAGCGGTGTTTGTCGGGCTTGAAGCGGCGATTGCCGAAATGCGCCGTTTGATGGATGAAGCACGCACGCAGGCAGGTTATGCGTAAATGATCATTGGGATTGGCACAGATTTATGCGATATCCGTCGGATAGAGGCTACTCTTGAACGCCATGGTGAGCGTTTCATGAAGCGTGTCTTTACCGATATCGAGATTGCGCGTGCCAAACGCAAGCCGCACCGGACGGCCTCGTCGCTTGCCATGGCGTTTGCCGCCAAGGAAGCCTGTTCAAAGGCGCTTGGGACCGGTTTTCGTCGCGGTGTTTATCATAACACCATGGGTGTGGTACATCAGCCCAGCGGCAAGCCCGATATGGTTTTGATTGAAGGTGCGCAAGCACGACTTGAAGAATTGACCCCGGATGGGAAAACTGCCTCTGTGTATGTGACCCTGACGGACGAATATCCGATGGCCAATGCGGTCGTTGTGATTTCGGCAGATTGACAAAAATTGATTGGTTGAACACGGAATGGAAAAGCTTGTGCATAAGAAGAAAACGGGTGGTTTGCTCGACACCTTGAAGACCGTTTTCTGGGCCATTGTCATTGCACTTATGGTTCGGACCTTTGCTTTCGAACCGTTCAATATTCCGTCTGGCTCGATGATCCCGACCTTGCTGGTGGGGGATTACCTGTTTGTGTCGAAATTCTCTTATGGGTATTCGAAGCACAGCATGCCGTTCAGCCTGCCGATCATTCCGGGCCGTGTATTTGAAAGCGAACCGGAACGTGGCGATGTGGTTGTCTTCAAACTGCCGTCTGATACCTCGCAGGATTACATCAAGCGTGTGATCGGCCTGCCGGGCGATACGGTTCAGGTCAAGGAAGGCCGCCTTTACATCAACAACAAGATGATCGAGCGCGAGCGCATCGAGGATTACATCCTGACCGATGGTGGCGGGCGATCAGCCGCAGTGCCGCAATATATCGAAACCCTGCCAAATGGTCGTGTGCATCGCATTCTTGAGATGTTTGGCGATCAGGGACCCAGCGACAACACCGAAGCCTTCACCGTTCCCGAAGGTCATTTCTTCATGATGGGTGATAACCGCGACAATTCGGCAGACAGCCGTGCGTTCCCGTCGCGCTTCCGGTTTGTTCCGATTGAAAACCTGGTCGGTCGCGCAGAATTCCTGTTCTATTCCAAGGACAGCTCCCAACCGGTTTATGACCTTGGCAGCATCCGCTTTGATCGCCTGTTCCAGGGGGTTAACTGATGAGCGACGGCCTGCCGGTGATCGCCGAGATTGATCACGGTTTTTCCGATCCCGACCTTTTGCGTGTGGCGCTGACCCATCGCAGTGCCGCCAAGGGCAAGGATATGCTAAGCGGCGGCAACGAGCGCCTTGAGTTTCTTGGCGACCGTGTGCTGGGTCTTGTCGTGGCGGAGATGCTCTATACCCGGTTCGGTCGTGAGCGCGAAGGGGCCATGGCCAAACGGTTTGTCGCACTGGTGCGCCGCGAGACTTTGGCGCGCGTGGCAGAACAGATCAAACTGGGTGAACATATCCAGATGGCCAAGGGTGAACGCGCAGCAGGGGCGGATACCAATCCGGCGATTTTATCTGATTGCATGGAGGCGGTGATTGCCGCACTCTATCTTGATGGTGGTCTTGAACCGGCACGGCGTTTTATTGAAAAGCTGTGGACGCCGCTTTTGGATGAAGCCAACAAGCCGCCGCAGGATGCCAAGACGCAATTGCAGGAATGGCTGCAAGGGCGGGGCAAGCCGTTACCGAAATACGAGATGGTCGGCCGTGAAGGCCCGGCCCACGCGCCGTTATTTACCATCGAACTGACGACCGGCGACGGTGATAGTGTCAGTGCCGAAGGCAAATCGAAACGCGAGGCGGAACAACTCGCCGCAAAATTGATGTTGGATAAACTTAGTGATGAATGAGGTTCCCACACCGGTGGCCGAAGACAGATTACCTTATCAGCAACGTTGTGGCTTTGTGGCCCTCGTTGGTGCGCCGAATGCCGGCAAATCGACACTTTTGAACCAGTTGGTTGGTACGAAAGTGTCCATCGTCTCGCCGAAGGTCCAGACGACACGAACGCGCGTGCGCGGTATCGTCATGACCGAAGACGCGCAGATTGTTTTCATTGATACGCCGGGCATCTTTGCACCCAAACGCCGTCTTGACCGCGCGATGGTCAAGGCAGCCTGGAATGGGGCAGATGACGCAGACCTTGTTGTTCTGGTGATTGATGCCGGAAGCGGCATCACGGACGAAGACCTGGCCATCATCAAGACGCTTAAGGAACAGAACCGCAAGGCAATCCTGGCGTTGAACAAGGTCGACAAGGTATCGGACAAGGAAAAGCTTCTGCGTCTGTCGCAAGACCTGTTTGCCCATGAAGTCTTTACCGATGTCTTCATGATTTCGGCCAAAAAGGGTGCGGGTACGCAGGATCTGGTGAATTTCCTTGCCGCCAAGATGCCCGATGGCCCGTGGATGTTCCCGGAAGACGATGTTTCGGATATGCCGCTGCGACTGCTTGCGGCCGAAATTACCCGTGAAAAGCTTTATTACCAGCTTCAGCAGGAGCTTCCTTATTCGGCAACGGTCGAGACCGAGCTTTGGGAAGAGCGCAAGGATGGATCGGTCAAGCTTGAGCAGACCATTTTTGTCGAGCGTGAAGGCCAGAAGGCGATCATCCTTGGCAAGGGTGGTAAACGTATCAAGGCGCTTGGCAGTGACGCCCGCAAGGAACTTGAAGCCATTTTCGAACGCCGGGTACATTTGTTCCTGTTTGTGAAGGTGCGTGAAAACTGGGGCGATGATCCCAACCGCTTTGCCATGTGGGGTCTTGATCACAACGCCTGATCGCGTTGTTTTGTCCCATGCTGCGTGACCACAAATTGCCGGGTAAGTAATGGAAATCGGATCCGTCTGGGGAATTGTCATGATCATTGTTGGCGCTGCTGCCGCAATGATTGTTGCGCGTGTCGCCAGACGTCCGTTCCGCAACCGCAATTCCAGTGCGTCTGTGCAACGTGAAAAATCGTTCCTGCACAAACCGCTTAACCTGATTGCACTTCTGATTGCGATCGCCGTCTTTGTGCTGGGCCTGTTCTGGCGCATGACGGGTGGAGGCCCGACCTAATGCGTAATGACTCATCTGATCCGCTTTCTGATGCCATCGAAGAAATCCCGAACCGCCCGATCCTGCGCAAGGTTGTGTTCGGTTTGGCGTTGTTCAGTTTGGCGTCCTGCCTGCTCGGGTTCTTTTTCCTTGTCACCCGCCTCATTGTACCCAGCGGATTTTTCTAAGGTACGCGGATGGATTGGCGGGATGACGGTATCGTTCTTTCGACACGCAAGCTGGGTGAAAATTCAGTCCGTCTTTCTGTCCTGACCCGTGATTATGGCCGCCATGCGGGGCTGGTGCGGGGTGCTACCAGCAAATCCATGCGTGGCACCCTTGAGCCCGGCAATGAAATCCGGGTGGGGTGGTCTGCCCGGTTGGCCGAACATCTTGGGCAATTTCGCTGTGAATTGACCGGCGCGCATGCCGCAGACCTTTTGTTGCATGCTGGCCCCTTGATGGCGATGAGTTCGGCCTGTGCGATGCTTGATGCGACGCTTCCGGAACGCGAAGCCCATCCGGATCTGTATCGTGGGACCGTCGCGCTGATGTCGGCCCTTAAGTCCGAGCAATGGTTGCCTGCCTATATCCGTTGGGAAGTCGGGTTACTGGAAGAGCTCGGTTACGGCTTGGCGTTGGATCGATGTGCCGCAACCAACGAGACCGAAAACCTTGCCTTTGTGTCGCCCAAAAGCGGCCGTGCTGTTGGCGAGGCATCAGGGCAGGCGTATCGTGACCGGATGTTGCCGTTGCCGGCCTTTCTTGCTTCTGGTCGGGCGTCTCAATCGTGCAAGGAAATGTCTTTATCAGAACAATTGCGCGATGGTCTGAAACTGACCGGTTTTTTCATTCACCGCGATATTTTCGTGGCAAAAGGTATCAAACCTGTTGCTGCGCGGGACCGTCTTGTCAGCCATGTCTGGCGCACGGATATCTGAGCAGAAAAATAAATTCGGCAATTTGCGCGCCATATGTTGACCAAGACCATGCCCGGCGTAGTATGTTGCCAATAACGTAAGGTGTTCGGGTCCGAACGCACTTGCACATGTCCATTTTGACAAGCAACAAGAAAAATCGTTCATGAGCACCAAGACTTCCGATCCGGCAAGTGCCGGACAAATCCGGGAAACCCGGCTTGCAGACGCGCTGAGCGAACGATATCTCGCCTATGCGATGTCGACAATCATGTCGCGTTCTCTGCCTGATGTGCGTGATGGCCTCAAGCCAGTGCATCGTCGTCTTCTTTACGCCATGCGTCAGCTTAAACTGAACCCGGAACAGGGGTTCAAGAAATGTGCGCGTGTTGTCGGTGACGTGATCGGTAAATATCACCCGCATGGTGATCAGTCGGTCTATGACGCGCTGGTACGTCTGGCACAGGATTTTGCGGTTCGTTATCCGCTTGTTGATGGTCAGGGCAACTTCGGCAACATTGACGGCGATAACGCGGCGGCAATGCGTTACACCGAGGCCCGCATGACAGCGGTTGCCGCTGCGTTGATGGATGGCCTTGACGAAGATGCCGTTGATTTTCGCCCGACCTATGACGGCGAGGAAAAAGAACCGGTTGTGATGCCGGCTGCTTTCCCGAACCTTTTGGCCAATGGGGCGTCGGGCATTGCCGTGGGTATGGCGACCAACATTCCGCCGCATAATGCCGGCGAGCTTTGCACGGCCCTGATCAAACTGATTGATGATCCGGAAACCTCGATTGCGCAGCTTGTGCGTTGTGTGCCGGGTCCGGATTTCCCGACCGGTGGTGTTCTGGTCGAGCCGCGTGAGAACATTCTCGAAGCCTATGCGACCGGGCGTGGATCATTCCGCCTGCGTGCGAAATGGGAAGTCGAGAAGCTTAGCCACGGTCTTTATCAGGTCGTGATTACCGAAATTCCCTATCAGGTTCAGAAAGCCAAGTTGGTTGAACGGATCGCCGATCTGATGGTGGCAAAGAAATTGCCGCTTCTGAACGATGTGCGTGATGAGTCGACCGATATCATTCGTCTGGTTCTGGAGCCGCGCACCCGCGCGGTTGAACCGGAACACCTGATGGAAATGCTGTTCAAGAATACCGAACTGGAAATCAGGTTCGGCTTGAATATGAACGTTCTGGACGGCGACAACACGCCACGTGTGATGAACTTGCGCGAAGTTCTGCGCGCATTCCTAGCACATCGTCAGGATGTTCTGATCCGCCGTTCCAACCATCGTTTGGCCAAGATCAATCACCGTCTTGAGGTGTTAGAAGGCTATCTTGTTGCCTATCTGAACCTTGATGAAGTGATCCGGATCATCCGTTATGAGGATGAGCCGAAAAACGCCCTGATGAAGGCGTTTGACCTGACCGAAGTGCAGGCCGATGCGATCCTTAACATGCGTCTGCGGTCGTTGCGCAAGCTCGAAGAGATGGAAATCAAGAACGAGCATGCCAAACTGACCGAGGAAAAGCAGGGTCTTGAGGCTCTGCTGGCCAGCGAGAGCCTGCGTTGGGAGAAAATCCGCGACGAGATCGAGGTGATGCGTGAAAACTTTGGCAAGAAGACTGCCATTGGCAAGCGCCGCACCGAGATTGGCGATGCACCGGAAGAAATCGAAGTTCCGCTGGAAGCATTGATCGAACGTGAACCGATTACGGTGATCTGTTCGAAAATGGGCTGGGTGCGTGCGCTTAAGGGCCACGTTGCCGATATCAGCGACCTGAAGTTCAAGGATGGTGACGAGCATCGCTTTGCGCTGAAGGCATTTACCACCGACAAGCTTCTGATCCTGTCGACGGCCGGGCGTTGTTACACCATGTCGTGTGACAAACTGCCGGGCGGGCGTGGTCATGGGGAACCGATCCGTCTGTCCATCGATCTGCCGCAGGAACATGACATTGTTTCGATGGTGGTGCACAAGGAGGGCCGTAACCTTCTCGTGGCAAGTTCCGGTGGACGCGGCTTCCTGGTGGCCGAGAAAGAAGTGGTTGCGCAGACCAAAAACGGCAAACAGGTGCTTAACCTTGGAACTGGTGAAGTTGCCAAGATCTTCCTGCCGGTTGAGCAAGACCATGTTGCCGTTCTGGGGGATAACCGCAAATTGCTGATTTATCCGGTTTCGGAAATTCCAGAGATGACGCGTGGCCGCGGTGTGATCCTGCAGAAATACCGTCAGGGCGGGCTTTCGGACCTTATCCTGTTTAACCTTGAAGAAGGTCTCAGCTGGACCATGGGCGGCAGCGAAGGTCGTACCCGGACTGTGACCGAGCTGGCCGAATGGATTGGCAAACGTGCCGGGGCAGGGCGCCTGCCGCCAAATGGCTTCCCGCGGTCCAACAAGTTTGAATAACGGGTGTTAAAACGCCTTGATAAAAGCCGGGTGGTGCCAAGCCATCCGGCTTTTTCTTTGCCTGAATGACGAAAATTGATGCACTGCCTGTGATTTGTTGCATTTCCCGGCAGAAATGGCCGAAATTCGGTGCAAAAGATATAGCGTTTTCGGTGGTTAATCTGTAACTTCCCAACCTGTTTAACAGGAAGCCCGCAATTTTCCTGTGAGATTCAAAAAAGGGCTTGGGAGTGAAAAGTGAAGTTTCTGGGAAATTTCGTCCGCGCCGTCGACAGTCTTAATGACTGGATCGGACGCGGAGTAGCCTGGCTGGTGATCCCCATGGTGGTGATCACATTTTTGGTGGCAACGTTGCGTTATGGCTTTGCGGTCGGCTGGGTGTCGATGCAGGAAAGCTATATGTGGCTTTACGGCATCATGTTCATGGTCGGCGCGGGTTACACGCTGCTGCATGGGGGGCATGTGCGTGTTGACGTTTTCTATCGTCCGGCATCTGCGCGCTACAAGGCATGGGTAGACCTTTTTGGTTCCCTGTTCCTGCTTGCGCCAGTGGTTATCATGATCCTGATGTACAGCTATCCTTACGTTGTCACGAGCTGGCACCGTCTGGAAGGATCGCATGAAACCGGCGGGCTTCCGGGACTGTTCCTTTATAAGTCTGTGATTTTGGTCTTTGGTGTCCTGATGCTGCTGCAGGGGCTGTCTTTGGCAGCGCGCAGTGTTCTGGTCCTGACCGGTCACAAAGAGTTTGAAATCAAAGAAGAAGAGCACGAGGGCGTCTGATGACGGGGGAAATTCTTAGCCTGGTGATGTTCGCCGTAGCTTGCGGCGTGCTTCTTCTTGGTTTTCCGGTTGCTTTCTCACTTGCGGGCACCGGTCTTGCTTTTGCGCTTATTGGCAACGCCATGGGCACATTCGATATGCCGCTTCTGGGCTCTTTGCCGTCACGCTATTTCGGCGTGATGACCAACGAGCTTTATGTTGCGATCCCGTTGTTCGTGTTCATGGGCGTGATGCTTGAACGCGCACGGATCGCCGAGAAGCTTCTGACCACCATGGGCATGCTGTTTGGCACCATGCGTGGCGGCCTTGGTATTTCGGTCGTGATCGTCGGCATGTTGCTGGCGGCATCCACCGGTATTGTCGGTGCGACGGTTGTGACCATGGGCTTGCTCAGCCTGCCGGCGATGCAAAAAGCCGGTTATGATCCGAAACTGTCGACCGGTGTGATCTGTGCATCGGGTACGCTGGGTCAGATCATTCCGCCGTCGATCGTTCTGGTTCTGCTGGGTGATATCCTGCAGGGCGCCTATGCCGAAGCGCAGCGTGCGCTGGGCAACTGGGCACCGGAACCGATTTCGGTGATGGATCTGTTTGCCGGTGCCTTCATTCCGGGAATTATGCTGGTTGGGCTTTATATCGGCTGGATCATCATCAAATCCCTGATTGATCCGGAATCAGCACCCGCACTGGTCGAGGGCAAACGCCCGGCAGGCCTTTGGGGTGAAGTACTGCGTGCATTGCTGCCGCCGGCATTGCTGATCGTGGCGGTTCTGGGCTCCATCCTGACCGGGATTGCAACGCCGACGGAATCCGCGGCATTCGGCTCGGTCGGTGCGACCATTCTGGCTGCGTTCTATCGCCGTCTTGATATGCCTGTGCTGCGCCATGTGGTGCGCCAGACGGTTCAGGTCAGCGCGATGGTGTTTGTCATCCTTCTGGGTGCGTCGGTGTTCTCGCTGGTGTTCCGTGGTCTGGGTGGCGATCATCTGGTTGAAGAACTGCTGCACAACCTTCCGGGTGGTGTGTTCAGTGCGATGCTGGTCGTGATGTTGCTTATGTTCGTCATGGGCTTCTTCCTCGACTTCATCGAGATCGTGTTCGTTGTGATCCCGATTGTCGGCCCGATCCTGCTTAAGCTTGATGTCGATCCGGTCTGGCTGGGTGTGATGATTGCGATCAACCTTCAGACCAGCTTCCTGACACCGCCATTCGGCTTTGCGCTGTTCTATCTGCGCGGTGTGGCCCCGGCGGCGATCAAGACGTGGGATATCTATCGCGGGATTGTACCGTTCGTGGTTATTCAGATGCTTGGCCTGTGCCTTGTGGCTGCCTTCCCGTGGTTGGCAACCTGGCTTCCGAGCGTTCTGTTCTAAGAACGACGGCGACATATCATCAAAGAAAAAGGCACCCGTATGGGTGCCTTTTTTGTATCAGTGGCCGGCTCTGATAAGTTTGGAGCATGCCAAATAAAAAGGGCTGGCAAATGCCAGCCCTTTGTCGTTTTCCGAATTCGGAGAACTTAGTATTTGAACGGCAGAACACGTGCCTGTGCGAATGCCGCTTCCGAGAATTTCGACCATGCGATCGACTGGGTACGGAAGGCGATAAGGCTTTCGAAGACTTCCTGCGACAGCGGGTTCGACGAAACCAGATCACGTAGAACTTCGCCCGACAGTTTGCCAAGGCCGGTCAGAATGTCGTCAGAGAACGGACGAACATCAACGCCGTGCTTGTTACGCAGGGTGTCGAGTGCCTGAACGTTACGCGCGGTGAATTCCGACAGAACCATCTGGTTCACAGCACGGTTTGCCTGCTCGACAATGGCTTTCAGATCATCCGGGAGTGCATTCCATGCATCCAGGTTGATGAAGTTGTCGAGAACGGTCGCCGGCTCGTGCCAGCCCGGATAGTAGTAGTATTTGGCCGATTTATAGAGACCAAATGCCAAGTCGTTGTACGGACCAACCCATTCGGTTGCGTCAATCGCGCCCGACTGAAGTGCCGGCGGAATTTCGCCACCCGGAAGGTTCACAACGTTGGCACCAGCTGCTTTGACAACTTCGCCACCAAGGCCCGGAATACGCATTTTCAGACCTTTATAGTCGTCAATGGTATTCATTTCCTTGTTGAACCAACCGCCCATCTGGGTGCCGGTGTTGCCCGACGGGAAGAACTTACAGTTCAGTTCCGCATAGACCTTATCGGCCAGCTCTTGACCGCCACCCCACTGGAACCACGCATTCTGTTCCTGTGCGTTCAGACCGAACGGCATTGCTGCGATATACTGGGTCGCGTCGACTTTGCCTTTCCAGTAGTAAGGCGCGCCGTGGCCCATTTCGACGGTGCCGTTGCCAACAGCGTCGATGGCTTCGAATGCCGGAACAATTTCACCTGCGCCAAAAACGGTAACTTTCAGGCGACCTTCGGATGCCTTGGTGATGTATTCAGCAAGAAGGTTTGCGCCGGTGCCAAGGCCCGGAAAGTTTTTCGGCCAGGTGGTGACCATCCGCCATTCGCGGACGTCCTGGGCAATTGCCGGTTTGGCGAAAGTTGACGCGGCAGCAGCAGTCGCACCTGCTACGGCAGCGCCGGAAAGAAATTGGCGACGTTTCATTGGTTACAACCTCCCAAAGATGCAAGCTCATGATTTATCTGTAAAAGCTGGATGATCAGCTTTGAGACGAAGCTTATATGCGTCTTTACGGGCAGGCAACCGAGGATCGAGTTGTTGTATGGTACTTTAGTCTAATTGGGGAAAGTGGTTCGCGCAATTGGTGCAGAACGCGAACTTTTACAGCTTAGTCCGCGTCGCTATCGGCGTCTTCCATCGAGATCCACTGACCGTCGCGGAAGCCTTCAAGGGGCTGGAAGCGCATCTTATAGGACATCTTGCGGCAATCGCCGATCCAGTAGCCGAGATAGACATGCGGAAGGGAGAGCATTCTGGCTTCGTCGATCAGATCAAGCACGATGTAAGTTCCCAGTCCGCGGCGGTCTTCTTCGGGGTCAAAGAAGCTGTAAACAGCAGACAGTCCATCAGCCAGAATATCAACCAGCGCCACAGCAATCAGGCTGTCATCATCCCGGCGATACTCGAAGATCGAGGTTTCCACAGTGCTGTCTTCGATCATTGCGCGGTAATCACGGGCATCCATGCGCGCCATGTCACCATTGCCATGCCGGGCATCCTGATAGGTGCTAAACAGCTGATATTGTTCTTGGGTCGCGGACGGTGGCATTACCTTGCGGACAAGATCGTTGTTTCTGTTCTTGATGCGGCGGAAGGACCGGCTGGGTTCGAACCCGTCGCAGCGGACGCGAACCGGAACACAGGCATTGCAATCACTGCAGGCCGGCAGATAGGCGATGGAGTGGCTGCGGCGAAAGCCTGCACGCGACAAAAGATCATGGACGTTGTTGGCTTCGGGCCCGCGCAATTCCGTGACCAGTTTACGTTCGAACCGGCCGGGCAGGTATGGGCACGGCATCGGTGCAGTCATAAAATAGTGCTGGGTCAAGCGCCGCTGATTAACTGTCATTTGATCCGATCAGTCCCGGTCACATCAAAGAGAACTATTCTATGAGATTAGGTGTTGTTTATGACAGTTTAAAGGCCTGACGGTCAAAAGGGCACCGATTTCTGTTGCCAGATTTCAAATCACCGTTGTGACGGAACCGAGAAGGTCGGGCGGCGCTGGTTTTCACCCTGTGCCGGTTGTTGGGCAGGCGATGGTGCCGGGCCAGCGGGTGCTGCACCTGTCGGTGCAGTTTGTCCGTTTTGGCCAGCTTCGCCGGTGCCTTCAAGCGCGGAACGTTCGCCAGTACCACGCAGCAAGGTGATGCTGATGCGGCGGTTGCTTTCATTTTCCGGTGCCTCGGGCAGGAGCGGGTCGGTATCCGACAGACCGGCAACCTTGGCAAAGCGTCCGGTTTCAAGCCCCATGTCTTCAAGCGCACGACGTGTGGCCAGCGCACGATCAGCTGACAGTTCCCAGTTGGAATATCCGTCCGTGCGGTTGAACGGCACGGCATCGGTATGGCCTTCGATCGAGACATCCTGTGGCATGTTTTCAATCACGCCTGCGACCTGTTGCAGCAGAAGGCGGGTATGATCGGCCATGGCGGCACTGCCACTCGGGAACATGGCGGTGCCGTCTTCGTCAAGGATCTGGATGCGAAGCCCTTCATCGGTGTTTTCGATGCGGATGTTCTTTTCAAGGCCCTGAAGTTCCTCGTTGGCTTCGATTGCCTTAAGGAGTTCTTCCTGTGCCTCGTTGAATTCCTGTTCTTCCATCTGGGCCACACGGATGGCTTCGCGTTCTTCCGGTGTTTCGACCGGCGGGATTTCCATGCTGATGGATGGCGATCCGAATTCGGAACGCAGCGCACCTTCTTCGGCCAGGCTGGTGCCGCCCAGTAATCCACCAGAACCCGATTCATTTTGCGAGATGGTTTCGGGCGTGAAATACATCGACACGCCTTGCAGCTGTTCCTCGGTCGCGCTTGAAAGCAGCCACAGCAACAGGAAGAATGCCATCATCGCCGTCACAAAGTCGGCATAGGCAACTTTCCAGGCACCACCATGATGCCCGTGCCCACCTTTTTTGATCTTTTTTATGACGATATCGGGCATTTGCTGCGTTGTCCTCTAAACCAGATCTTTTATCGCAAAATCAAGCCGTGGGCGCGTCTTGCAGCGCTTCGTCAAGCTCTTTGAAGCTGGGTCGAAGATTATGCGGGAGGGTTTTACGGGCGAACTCCACCGAGACCTGCGGGGCATATCCCTGCATGTGACCAACCAAGGCTGCTTTGATGCAGCTGTAATATTTGCCGTCTGCGTCCACGGTGTTTTTGATGATCGATGCGGTCGGGCCTACAAAGCCATACGCACCGAGAATACCAAGGAAGGTACCGACAAGGGCCGCCGCAATCAGGCCACCAAGAATTTCAGGCGGTTCTGTCACCGAGCTCATGGTAACGATAACGCCAAGAACAGCCGCAACAATGCCAAGCGCCGGAAGGCCGTCACCAGCCGTTTGCACGGCGGACGCAACTGCGTGTTCTTCTTCGTGATGGGTTTCAAGTTCCTGATCCATCACGGCTTCGAGTTCATAGGCGTTTGTCGTGCCAAGGGTAAGCAAGCGCAGATAGTCGCACATGAATTCCATCGCATGATGATCTTTCATCAGCATCGGGAAATTGGAAAACAGACTGGAGCTTTCCGGGTTTTCAACGTGGCTTTCAAGCGCAAGATCGCCTTTGGATTTCGCAAGGCGGAAAATCGCATAAAGGCAGATCAGAAGTTCCAGATAGGCGGCCTTTTTCTTTGGGCCTTTCATGGCGCGAATGGTGTAGGTGAAGGATTTCTTCACGATGCCAAGCGGGTTGGCAGTCAAATAGGCACCAAACGCAGCCCCGAAAATGATCAGAACTTCAAGCGGTTGTACAAGAATGCCAAAGTCGCCATGCGGCAGATAGCCACCCAAGACAGAGCCGACTACGACGATATAACCAATGATCAAGAACATTCTTTTTTCTTCTCCGCTACCCCAAGCCAGATACCTGAACGATCAACCCCGAGTTCATCGAAACATCTGCCTTCTGCGGCAGTGCAGAACGTGTTTCTGATATCTATATGCTCTTATTAAGTTTTAATCTTATTAACATCGCGTTTAAATTAGCTGCGAGTTAGGTTTGACAGCGCGGTGAATAGACGCCATTTTCCCCAAGCTCCATTCGGGACGCGTCACCCATCCATATTGGTATACGAGAGCTTCCTTCAATATGTCTTTCTCTGCGCGCGATTTTCGCGATTGCCTTGGTCAATTCACAACCGGTGTTGCCGTTGTAACCACCCGCGCCCAAGATGGTGCAAAAGCGGGCATTACCATCAACAGCTTTGCCTCGGTGTCGCTTGATCCAGCGCTGGTATTGTTTTCGGTTGATCACCGTGCGGCGACTCATGCGCTGTTCACGGGGGATGCCAAACGGTTTTGCATCAATATCCTGAGCCAGAGCCAAAAGCAGGTGTCCGAGCTGTTTTCGGCCCCCGGGCAGGATGGTTGGGACAAGGTCGCATATGAAGATGACAGCCTTGGCATGCCGCGCCTTAAAGGCAGTGTTGCAGCCCTTACCTGCGAACGTCACGCCCTGCATGAAGGCGGTGATCACAGCATCATTGTTGGTCACGTTCAGGAACTGGTGATGGGCGAAACCGGTGCGCCGTTGCTGTATTATGGTGGGCGGTATCGCACGCTTGGTGACTGATTTTGTTGTTTGCGATGTGATGTATTTCACATAAGAAAAGGGCCGTGGTGAAACACCAACGGCCCTTTGTTGTTTTTAGATGCAGGGGGCAGCCCTAGTCGAGGGACGTGTTGCCAAGCAGTCGGCCACCGAATCCTTCCTTGATCAAGCGGTCGATCACCTGTTGCCCGTGCTGGGTGTCGCGCACTTCAAGCACCATGTCGACATCGGTCTGTTTTGCCGGGACGTCATAGAAGTGGCGCTGGTGATAGACTTCAATGATGTTGGCATCTTCTTCGCCGATCAAGGCACTGATCGTTGAAAGTGCGCCCGGCACATCCGGGATTTCGATCCGGACACGAACAAGGCGGCCTTCACGGGCCATGCCGCGCATCAGAACTTGGGCCAGCAGGCGGGTATCAATGTTGCCGCCGCTGATAATCAGGCAGACTTTCTTACCCTTGAAGCGATCCGGGTGATCGAGCAGGGCGGCGAGTGGGGCCGCACCGGCACCTTCGACAACGCTTTTCTCGATCTCGATCATCATCTGGATGGAGCGTTCGATCGAGCTTTCTTCAACCAGAACGACGTCATCGAGCTTTTCCTTACAGATTTCAAGCGTCAGGCCGCCGGGCTGTTTGACAGCGATGCCTTCGGCAATGGTGACGCCACCGCCGGTGAATTCCTTGCCGTGTATGCCTTCATACATGGACGGGTAAAGCTTGGTCTCAACCCCGATCACTTCAATGTCGGGGCGGCGCGACTTGATCGCGGTGACAACGCCGGATGCCAAGCCACCGCCGCCAATCGGTACGACAACCGTATCGATGTCTTTGTTTTCATCAAGGATCTCGAGCCCGACGGTGCCTTGGCCTGCGATGATATGCGGATCATCAAACGGATGGACGAAGGTCAGACCGCGTTCTTGCTGGATGCGGCCCGCGGCCTCAAGGCTTTCGGCAAACACGTTGCCGGTCAGAACGACTTCGGCACCGTGCGAACGCGTATGATGAACCTTGGTGTAGGGGGTGTTTTTGGGCATCACGATGGTGGCCGGAATGCCAAGTCGTTTGGCGTTATAGGCAACGCCCTGCGCGTGGTTGCCAGCCGATACGGCGATAACACCTTTTTCGCGTTCTTCCGGAGTCAGGCTTGCCAGTTTGACATAGGCGCCACGTTCCTTGAACGACGCGGTATATTGCTGATTTTCAAGTTTCAGATAAACATCTGCCTGGCAAATGTTTGATAGCGTTAGGGATTTCACCAGTGGTGTTTTCGCAACAATGCCTTCGAGCAAGCCCGAGGCGCGAACAATATCGTGATAGGAAACAGTCATGATTTCCGTACTCCTGCGGCCATCCGCACTCTGATGCGATGGCTATAGTAATATTTTATGGCGTGAATAGCGGTATTAAACCGGTCCTGTCATCCGCAGATGACAGGGATCACATTCGCAGGTCGGAAATACCCATAATCATGGCGATCACACCGGCACGAAGAGGCGGGCAAGAGTGTGATGCGAGGATGTCAGTAGCTGCAGACATAGCCATGTACTTTCCGGGTTTCGATGTGTTTGAGAAACGCACCTTTGCGGATTGCGCGCGCAAGGTCAAGCATCGGAAAAGAAAAACCGGGTTGCGTCACGTGCAACCCGGTTTCTTGTGGTCAATCGTTTCAAGCGACAGACAGGTTATTCCATGTTCAGGATAATCGTCTTCTTGTAAGTGAAGTGTTCGAGCATGCTTTCAAGCGATGCTTCCTTGCCCAGACCGGAAAGCTTGATGCCGCCATAAGACAGGTTCGGCTGGACAACAAGGTTCTGGTTGACCTGAACAAAGCCCGCTTCGAGGCGCTTGGTAGCAACAAGTGCGGTTTTAAGGTCCGTCGTCCAGACGGTCGCAGCCAGACCGAAGTCGCTGTCATTGGCAAGTTCAAGGGCCTCTTCAAAGGTTTTGAACTTGAACACACAGGCGACAGGACCAAAGATTTCTTCACGGGCAATCCGCGCATTCGGATCGACATTGGTGAAGATCACAGGACGGACAAACAGGCCATCGGAAAGGGCGCTTTCGGTGGGAAGGGCGCTTAGTTCGTTCTTGGTTGCGCCTTCCTTTTCGCCGACTTCGATATAGCCACAAACCTTGTCGAACTGTTTGCGGTTGATGATCGTGCCGATGTCGGTTTCTTCATCCAGCGGATCACCCATTTTAAGGGTGTTGACCTTATCAATCAGGCGTTTGACGAATTCATCATGCAGGCTTTCATGCACCAGCATGCGTGACGCCGCCGTGCAGCTTTGACCCTGACGGGTAAAACGCATGCCGCCAATCGCACCGGCAATCGCCTTATCAAGGTCGGCATCACCCATGACGATCATCGGGGATTTGCCACCCAGTTCAAGGGTGACCGGAATGAGTTTTTCGGCAGCGGCGCGATACACCGTGCGGCCGGTTTCAACCGATCCGGTGAAGGAAACCTTTTTGACATCCTTGTGTTCGACCAGCGGGCCACCGCAAGACGGACCAAAGCCCGACAGGATGTTAAAGACGCCAGCCGGGAGAACTTCCTGCATGATCTGACACACGCGCAGAACCGCAAGCGGGGTGTCTTCGGCGGATTTGACGACGACTGCGTTACCCGCAACCAGCGCCGGGGCGACCTTGATCGCCATCAGCATCATCGGAACGTTCCACGGAATGATCGCACCGACGACGCCAACGGCCTCACGCGTGGTCAGGGTCATCATGTTCGGGTTGAACGGAACCGTTTCACCTTTAAGCTCTGACGCAAGTCCGCCGAAAAAGACGAACATGTCGGCCAGAACCGATGCCTCGACCCGGCTTTCGGTGCGAAGGGCCTTGCCCGATTCAAGGGCGACCAGACGTCCCAATTCCTCGGCATGGGACATCAGGATGCGGCCGCATTCGGCCAACAGTTTGCCGCGTTCACGCGCCGGGCGTTCGGCCCAATCTTTCTGGGCGGCCTTGGCGGCTGCAACCGCAATCGCGACATCGTCGGCGTCACCGTCGGCAGCCTGACCGATGACCTTGCCCGTGGCAGGATTAAGAACATCAAAGGTCTTGCCGTTTTTCGGGGCGACAAGTTTACCGTTGATCAGATGATAACCGGACAGCTCCTTGGCCAGAACGGATGGATCAAGGATCGGATCGATGGGCATTTCAGGCTCCCTGTGGGTTGGCGTGCATCTGCGGTAAACCGCGCGGGGCGCACGATATTGGTTATTTGGTATTGGTTTACCAAATTATCGACAGGGCGATGCAATATCAAGCGCAATTAGTACCCTAATCGGTGTGGTGCACATGCAAGTCGCATGACAGGCGGCAAGAGGGCTGTTACCCTAACTCAAAGGCCAGCCCGGCGGCGGTACGTGTCTGGGCGCCTGATATTGGTAAACGATGGAGTATATTGTGCCACGTCATTTCGATACGACGTTCGATGTTGTTAAGGAACTCAAGCCTTCCTATCCGGTGTATTGCCTTAGACCCAATATTCTTCGAGAAACAGCGCAGCGCTTTGTCGAAATGTTCCCGGGAGACGTCTTGTATGCGGTGAAATGCAATCCGCATCCGGAGGTCATGCGATATCTTCACGAAGGCGGGGTGCGTCATTTTGACACGGCGTCGCCAGAGGAAATCTCGATCGTGCGGCGGCAATTCCCGGGGATGAAGGCCTATTTCATGCATCCGGTCAAAAGCCGGGATGCCATCCGCAATGCCTATCGGGTGTTCGGGATTGAACACTATGTGATTGATACCGCCGAAGAGCTTGAGAAAATCCGCGAGGAAACCGAGGGCGACACGAACCTGATGATCCATGTGCGTCTTGCAACCCCGCCAGCCGGTGCGACCTATAACCTGTCAGCCAAGTTTGGTGCGCGTCCGATGGTGGCGGCCGAGCTTTTGAAGAAGGTTGATGAATATGGTTACCATGCGGGTCTGTGTTTCCATGTCGGGTCGCAATGCACGACACCGACCGGGTATCGGATCGCGGTCGAACTTATCCGTCAGGTCGTTGATTTTTCCGGTGTGAAGGTCAAGCATATCGACGTTGGTGGCGGTTTCCCCGGCCAGTATATGAACCAACGTGGTGCCAGCCTTGAAGAGTTCATGGACGAGATCAAGGACTGTATCCGCTGGCTTGATATGCCCGACACGACCTATATGTGCGAACCGGGCAGGGCGCTGGTATCGAGCGGTATTTCCCTGATCACGCAGGTGCATCTGCGCAAGGAAGACACGTTGTTTATCAATGACGGTGTTTACGGCAGCCTGTCGGAAACCGTGACCGGGCAATTGCGTTATCCGGTGCGTCCGCTGCGCATTGAGGGTGATTTCGATCCGGAAGAAACGCTGGAATTCACCATCTACGGGCCGACCTGCGACAATATGGATGTCTTGCCTGCGACCGTGACCTTGCCTGCCGATATCCGCGAAGGCGACTGGATCGAGTTTGGTCACATCGGGGCATATAGCAATGCGCTGGCCACCCATTTCAACGGTTTCCATCCCGAGGTGCAGGTGACGGTCAGTGAGGCGTTTCCGTATATTGACGGGGAGTTCCCGTCGGTTGCGCTGGACTAGCATCACAAGGCCAACACAGTCTGATTGACAGACAAAATCGATCATTGCGGTAAAAAGGTACTTGTTTACCTATAATGGTTGGTTGCACTATGCTGCCCGCAGAAAAGACCGGCAGGGGAAACCTGCCGGTCATAACGAATTCTCGGGGAAGCAGTACAGTGACCAACAGCCTTTTTATGCGCATCCGTGACCGGTTTCCGGCCGATCTGTCTTCAGTTCTGATTGAGACGCCTGATGGCAAGACTTATAGTTACGGCGATGCGGACACAGCATCGGCACGCATTGCCGGTCTTCTGACGTCGCTGGGCGCGAAAAAGGGCGACAGGGTTGCCGTTCAGGTCGATAAATCCCCCGAGGCACTGTTTCTTTATCTTGGCTGCATTCGTGCGGGCCTTGTTTATTTGCCGCTGAATACCGCGTATCAGGCGGGCGAGCTTGCCTATTTCATGGATAACGCGTCGCCGGTGATTTTCGTCTGCCAACCCCATCGCGAAGATGAGGTCAAGGCCATCGCGGACGAGCAGGGCGTTGCGCATGTTTTGACACTGGGCATGCAGTCTGAGGGCAGCCTTATGGACGGGGCGGTATCGCAATCATCGGACTTCCCCCCGGTTGCCTGTGAAGATGACGAGCTGGCAGCCATTCTTTATACGTCGGGCACAACGGGCAAGCCCAAGGGTGCGATGATGACCCAGATGAATCTGTGGTCGAACGCATCAACGCTTGAAAAGCTTTGGGGCTTTAAGGCCGACGATACCCTGCTTCATGCCTTGCCAATCTTCCATACCCACGGGCTTTTCATTGCGTGCCATTGTGTGATGCTGTCGGGATCGAAGATGTTCTTCCTACCGAAGTTTGATCGTGACCAGGTGATGGCGCTTTTGCCGCGCAGTTCGGTGATGATGGGCGTTCCGACATTTTATGTGCGTCTGTTGTCGGGCGATGATTTCACCAAGGATGTCACCGCAAACATGCGTCTGTTCATTTCCGGGTCCGCACCGCTTCTGCCAGAGACTTTTACCGCATTCAAGGAGCGCACGGGCAAGGCGTTGCTTGAGCGTTACGGTATGACCGAAATGGGTATGGCAACATCCAACCCGCTGGATGGCGAGCGCATTGTTCACACGGTTGGCCCGGCATTGCCCGATGTCGAGGTGCGGGTTTGCAATGAGGATGGCAATGTTCTGGGCGTCGATGAGATCGGCGTTCTTGAAGCGCGCGGACCGAACGTATTTGTCGGTTATTGGCAGATGCCCGAAAAAACTGCCGAGGAATTCCGCAAAGACGGGTTCTTTATCACCGGTGATATCGCCAAGATCGACGCCAAGGGCTATGTCCATATTGTCGGGCGCGCCAAGGATCTGGTCATTTCCGGCGGGTTTAACGTTTATCCCAAGGAAATCGAAACCCTGATCGACAAGATGGAAGGCGTTGTTGAAAGTGCCGTGATTGGCGTTCAACATCCCGACTTTGGTGAGGCGGTTGTGGCCGTGATCGTGCCGGAAGAAAAAGGCAGCTTAAGCGAAGAGGGCGTGATTGCCGCGATTAAATCCGAGCTTGCCAACTTCAAGGTGCCCAAGCGCGTGTTCTTTGTCGATGAACTGCCACGTAATGCGATGGGCAAGGTGCAGAAGAATATCCTGCGTGAAGAGCACAAGGCCCTTTTTGCCAACTAAGGCGAAGCAGGCAAAGCGGATTTTTTCGCGGCCATCCCAAAATCCGGACAAAGAAAAACCCCGACAGATGCTCTGTCGGGGTCTTCCTCATGGACGCTACGGTCGTGGCTTAGCGACCGAAAGCAACACGGTGTGCTACATCGTCGATCATGTCGCGGTTCAGACCGATGTCTGCCAGTTCGCGCGTATCAAGCTTACGCAGCGCATTCTGGGTCTGGTACTGAACGCGCAGAGCGCGAAGGAAAGCAAAAATCTTGGTTACGATCATTTCATCACCTATTTCAAACCGGCCGATTATTCGGCGTCTGTTCAGTTAACCGGCATGTTCTCACCGAGATATTCCGCACAGGAATAGTTAGCTGGTTTGACGTGTCGGTTTGCATGGGATGTATCGAATGATCAACTGCTTGGTGGCGCATTCATCAGTCGATACGTCCTATTCATTTCGTGAAGGCAATCTAAGGGTGATTGCGGATATAATCCAATGCGTTTTTTGCATGTCTGCGGATTGAAAAGCGCAGAAATCCCTGAAATCTCTCGTTAACTGTTCTAAACTGGATGGCTGATGCAGATTTGATGCTTTTTATTGCCATGCGTGTGGCGCATGGGTAATGAAGTTGCGTGATGTGTTCTGGTTGATTATCCGCGTTTGTGGTGTTGCGAATAATTTTGGGTGTAATTAACGCGCTAATCGGTTTGAATACGCCAGAATTTTAATAACGTGCCGTTCGTGTGGGAGAAATGACGATGAGTGCCAATCGGTTGCAACTGGATTTTGCGCAGGCCCTGGAGGCCTATTTGCGCTATGCACCGCGTCTGCCACAGGTCGCACCCGATGCCGTGCCCAAAGCAACCGATTATGTCGACAACCTTCTGGCGATTGCCGATCAGTTTGATCTGATCGTGTTTGATGCCTTTGGTGTGCTAAATAGCGGACAAAGTGCCATTCCCGGTGCGGTCAAGACGGTCGCAACCCTTCAGGAAATGGGCAAGAAGATTGCGGTTGTCACCAATGATGCCTCAAGCTCGGGCGAGGCCATTCTGGCGCGTCATCGCAAACGCGGCTTTGATTTTGACAACAACAGCCTGATCAGCAGCCAGCAGTTCGTCGCCCCGCTGATGGGCGAATATGCCGATATCACTCATTGGGGGGCAATGGCGCCGACCGACTGGCCGTTTGATATTCTGCCCGGTCTGGTCGAGCCGCTTGGCAGTGATCCTGCGCTTTACGATGCGGTTGGTGGCTTCCTGTTGATTGATTCTGATAGTTGGACCGATACCCAGCAAGCCCTTCTGGAGCAGAGCCTTAAGGATAATCCGCGGCCGGTTCTGGTGGGTAATCCCGATATCTGTGCACCGATGGGTGATTTCCTTTCGGTTGAGTCGGGGTACTTCGCGCATCTGGCGGGTGATGCATCCGGTGTCATGCCGCAATGTGTTGGCAAACCGTATCACCATGTGTTCGAAGAAGTCCTGAAACGCCATCCCGGTGTGGATCGCAGCCGTGTGCTGATGGTTGGCGATACGGTGCATACCGATGTGCTGGGTGGGTTGGCGTCAGGCATCAAAACCCTTTTGGTCCATCAGGGCGGGTTCCTTGATGGACAGGATATCGAAGGCGTGTTTGCCCGATCCGGCCTGCGTCCGCATTTCTGTGCGCGGGCGATTGGCCATGGCATTGAAGATGATGCGGATGGCATTGCGACAAAGTCCGCATGATTTGATACTCGCTTCACAAAGCAAAAGGGCCTCGATTGAGGCCCTTTTTTATTGCTTGCCGTGGCGGCGCAGAAATCAGCCTTCCAGTGCCTCGGCGACTTCAATCGCGCTATAGGTCAGAACACCGGATGCCCCGGCACGCTTGAAGCAGGACAGGGTTTCAATCGCACAGCCGATATAATCAAGCCAGCCATTCTGACCGGCTGCACGCATCATCGCGTATTCGCCAGATACTTGATAGGCAAAGACTGGCACGCCGAATTCCTGTTTGACGCGATAAAGCACATCAAGATAGGGCAGGCCCGGTTTGACGATGACCGAGTCTGCACCTTCATCAAGGTCATAGGCGACTTCGCGCATGGCCTCATCGCTGTTGGCCGGATCCAGCTGATAGGTTTTCTTGTCAGCCTTGCCAAGTGCGCTGGCCGAGCCGATCGCATCACGGAACGGACCATAAAAGGCGGATGCGTATTTGGCTGAATAGGCCATGATCTGAACGTTTTTGAGGTTTGCTTCCTCAAGGATCTTGCGGATTGCACCGATGCGGCCATCCATCATGTCCGACGGTGCAACCACATCACAGCCTGCCTGCGCCTGCACAAGCGCCTGACGGACAAGGGCCTCGGTCGTTTCGTCATTTAGGATCTGACCATCGACAACAATGCCGTCCTGTCCGTCGGCATTAAATGGATCAAGTGCGACATCGGTGATGACACCAAGATTGGGGCAGGCATCCTTGATCGCCTTTACCGCGCGGCACACGACGTTGTCGGGGTTATAGGCTTCGCGGGCGTCCTTGGTTTTCAGGCTGGCATCGATATAGGGGAACAGGGCAAGAGCCGGTATGCCAAGCTTTTCTGCATGTTTGGCGGTTTCGACCAAAATATCGACCGACTGGCGTTCAACGCCGGGCATGGACGGGATCGGGGTGCGTTCGTTTTTGCCGTCAATGACAAAGACAGGCAGGATCAGATCATGGGAGGTCAACCGCGTTTCCGCGACCATGCGGCGCGACCAGTCGGTCATTCGGTTGCGGCGCTGCCGGGTGCTGGGGAAGGTGCCATAGGCGAATTTGTTGACCATGATCTGTTCTCTATAATGTGAGGCTGGGCAATTTATGGGACAGATTGCGCCGTTGATCAACCATTGGCCGCAATTTGCAAACGCCTGCGCATGGTTAACAGGTAAACCGGGATAATCATGGCAAGGAATGCGGATGTCAGGGCAAAGGCCGTGACCAGTCCGAGGGCTTCACCAATGGCACCGATCACCGGTGGCCCGGCCATGATGGCGGAATAGCCGGTTGCGGCAATGATCGATACAACTGCACCGCCACCTTTGCCCGTTGTCTGGGATGCCGCAGAAAGCAACAGCGGCAGAATGACCGCAAGCCCCATGCCGGCAATCCCGCAGCCGATCCAGGCGATGACGATATTGGGAGACAGGGTCAAAACAAGGGTACCAAGGGATGCCAGTACCGAACTTGTCAGCAATACCGGCACGCGGCCATACCGGGTGACAAGTGCATCACCGGAAAGGCGGGTGGCGGCCATGGCAAAGGAATAGATGGCAAAGCCGACGGCGGCCAATGTCGGGCCGGATGACAGTTCGGAATTCATAAACACCGTCGCCCAGTCGGTCAGGACACCTTCACCGAACTGGCCAATAAAGGCGCAGATCCCGAATGGCAACAGCATCAGGAACAGATTGCGATCCTTGGTCTTTGCAACCGTGGTTTGGCTGGCATCCTTTGGGCCAGACAGATGTTCCGATGCCGCTTGATCCGACAGAAGGCCCGCTTGTGCGATGATGTGCGCGATCAGGAAAAGAGAAAGCACGATTGGCAGATGGAATTCATTGCCAACGGGCAGGGCGAACCAGGCGGCGGCAATCCCCGCGCCGACAAAACCGCCAAGACTCCAGAAACCATGTAATCCCGACATGATGCTGCGACCCTTGACGCGTTCGACCTGCAGGCCATTGGCATTCATTGCGACATCCAGAAAGGCACCGGAAAAGCCAAGCGCGAACATCGCGATCGAAATGCTGAGATAATCGGGCATGAAGGCAGGCACGCCAACCGCGATGAAATAAAACAGCCCCGAATAACGCACCACGCGTTCGCTGCCAAATCGGTCTGCCAGTCTTCCGGCGACCGGCATCACGGCAAGCACACCGATGGCCGCCGCCAGCAAAATGCCGCCAAGTTCGTCATGGCCAAGGCCAAGACGTTCCTGCACCAGCGGGATATGCGGCACCCAACTTGAAAATGCGGCACCATGCAAAAAGAAGATGGCGCGCACCCGGTTATGGGCAGTGGCATGGGTTTGCATTTAACGAGTTTCTCCGCAAGGCGAGGGAAGGCAATCAGGCCTGAATGACGTTCAAACCACGCCGGGTGTAATTAGCAAGATAGCCGTTTGAAAGTTTGCGCCCGGTGACCAGATGGGAAATCGCATCAATGTCGCAGACCCGGTGTGGCAAACTGGTTTCAAGTTTATCGGCGGTGGTGATGGCAATGACTTCGGCAGATTGGGCGATCATGGCTGCCTTGGTGGCGCGTTCTTCGGTGCTGCTGGTCGACAGGCCTGCCTCGGGGTGAAGCGCGCAGGTGCCAAGGAGTGCGATATCGGCATTAAAGTTTCTGAGTTGATCAAGGGTCGTCGGGCCGCACACCACCATATCTGTTTTGCGAAGCGTACCGCCCAACATGATGACTTCGGCATTCGGATGACTGGCGAGTTCGACCGCGATCATCGGATTGACTGTAATCACCGTGCCGCGAAAGGATGGTTTGAGGTTGCGTGCAACTTCACACACGGTGGTGCCACTATCGAAAAACGCCACGCAATCATCGGGGATCAGTTCGCGTGCGGCCTTTTGGGCAATCGCGGTGCGTTCGGGTTGCAGTTCCTGCGCACGTTCCGCGTAACTTTCCTGTGCCGAATTGGGCAGGACCGCACCACCGTGAATGCGGCGCAAATAACCCTCTTCCTCCATCTGGCGCAGATCACGGCGGATGGTATCAAGGGATGCGTGAAACAGGGCGGCCAGATCGTGGATATGAACCGTGCCCTGGCTGCGCAGAAGTTTCTGGATTTCGTCCTGACGGCTTGAAACGCTCGACATCGATATGCCTGTTTTGCATGTTGTGCATGTATTGCCGATATTGGTTAGCCCGGACATGCAAAAGCGTCAATAGAAAAACCGGCCAGACGAGGGTCTGACCGGTTTTGCAGCAAAGCAGCATTCGGTGGTTTATCAGGCTTTATCAAGCGCCTGGGTCAAATCCGCCAGAATGTCATCAATATGTTCGATGCCAATCGACAGGCGGACATAGCCATCGGTCACACCCGATGAAAGGCGATCTTCCTCTGAGAGCTGGCTGTGAGTCGTGGTGGCCGGGTGAATTGCAAGCGAGCGCGTGTCACCGATATTGGCCACGTGGTAGAGCAGCTCCAGCGAGTTGATGAATTTTTCGCCGGCATCTTTGCCGCCAGCCAGTTCAAAGCCCATCAAAGAGCCCAAGCCGCCCTGAAGGTACTTGTCCGCACGACGGCGGGCTTCGCCATCCTGTTTGCTGGGATGGATGACTTTGGTGACCTTCGGGTGGGATGCCAGGAAGTCGGCAACCTTGAGCGCGTTTTCGCAATGGCGTTCCATCCGAAGCGGCAAGGTTTCCATACCCTGAATGGTCTGGAAGGAATTGAACGGCGAAGCTGCAGCACCAATATCTCGCAGCAACGTGCAGCGCAGTTTGATCGCATATGCCACTGGTCCAATGGGCTTAACGGCCTCGGTCCAGACGGCCCCGTGATAGCTTGGATCCGGTTCGTTCAGAAGCGGGAAGCGTTTCGCATGCTTTTCCCAATCAAACTTGCCCGAATCAACCACGATGCCGCCAACAGACGTGCCGTGACCGGCAATGAATTTGGTGGTCGAGTACATCACGATGCTGGCACCGTGGTCGATCGGTTTGCAGATTACCGGGGCGGCGGTGTTATCCACGATCAACGGAATGCCGAGGTCATCGCCGATATCGGCAACTTCGCGGATGGGGAAGACCTGCAGTTTCGGGTTGGGCAGGGTTTCGGCATAGAACGCACGGGTCTTGTCATCGGCAAGGCGACGGAAGTTTTCCGGATCGGCCGGATCGGCAAAGCGGACTTCGATGCCCATCTGTTTGAAGGTGTTGGCAAACAGGTTCCAGGTGCCACCATAAAGGTCGGTTGAGCTGACAATGTTGTCACCCGCCTGCGCGATGTTCAGCACCGCAAAGGTCGAGGCTGCCTGGCCCGATGCCAGTGCAACCGCCGCAGCACCGCCATCAAGGGCAGCGACGCGCTGTTCAAGTACATCATTGGTCGGGTTCATCAGGCGGGTATAGATGTTGCCCAGTTCCTTAAGCGCAAACAGGTCTGCGGCATGCTGGGTGTCGCGGAACTGATAACTGGTGGTTTGATAGAGCGGGACGGCGACAGAACCGGTTGTCGGTTCGGCACGGTAGCCTGCATGAAGGACAATTGTTTCCGGCTTGGTCGAAGACATGATGACTGTTTCCCTGATTTATTGCGATTCCTGAGGCGAGGAGGGTATGCGCAGCGGCCCTGTATTCGCAAGGAAGATTTGGCGAAATGCCAGAGCAACATGCACGCCATAGGCGTTCAGGAGGAGAATTGTGATAATTCGGTACGATTATACCGAATGAATTGACAAGCAGCAGATTTCACGTTTACGTAAAGGGAAAATAGAAAATCAAAAGAGGCGGCGATCCAATGGAATTCAACCTGTCTGAAGATCAGCAGGCATTTGCCCAAGCTGCGCGGGATTTCGCGCAGAATGAAATGGCGCCATATGCAGGCGACTGGGATGCCAATCACACATTTCCCGAAGAAACCCTGCGCAAGGCAGCCGAGCTTGGGTTTGCCGCGATCTACACCGGTGAGGAACATGGTGGCACAGGGCTTGGACGCCTTGATGCTGCGGTCATTTTTGAAGAGCTTGCGGCAGCTTGCCCGTCAACCGCGGCCTATATTTCGATCCATAATATGGCCTGCTGGATGATTGATACGTTTGGCAATGATGCGCAACGTGCGAAATATCTGCCGAAACTCGTCACCATGGAACATTTCGCAAGTTATTGCCTGACCGAGCCGGGGGCAGGATCGGATGCTGGGTCGCTTCGCACCCGGGCCGAGCGCGATGGCGATCATTATATCCTGAATGGCGAGAAGGCGTTTATTTCCGGCGGTTCGCGCAGTGATATCTATGTCGTCATGGCGCGCACGGGCGATGACAGCCCGAAAGGCATTTCGACCTTTATCGTGCCAAAGGATGCCGAGGGGCTATCATTTGGCAAGCTTGAAGAAAAAATGGGCTGGAACAGTCAGCCGACCGCCGCCGTTATCTTTAGTAATTGCAAGGTGCCGGTCGAAAACCGTCTGGGCGAAGAGGGCGAAGGTTTCAAATTCGCCATGAAGGGCCTTGATGGCGGGCGGTTAAATATCGCGGCCTGTTCGATCGGTGGTGCGCGTGCGGCAATGGAACATGCCCGCGAACACATGAAAGTCCGCAAGCAGTTTGGCAAAAGCCTTGATCAGTTTCAGGCGTTGCAGTTCAAATTTGCTGATATGGTGACTGAACTCGAAGCCGCCCGGCTGATGCTGCATAAAGGGGCATGGAAGCTGGATCACAAGACCGATGATGCCACGCAGTTCTGTGCGATGGCCAAACGGTTTGCCACCGATGTCGGCTTTAATGTCTGTAACGAAGCGCTGCAGCTTCATGGCGGATATGGTTATATTCGCGAATACCCTATCGAGCGGCTTTTGCGTGACTTGCGCGTGCACCAGATCCTTGAAGGTACCAATGAAATCATGCGCCTGATCATCGCGCGTGCAGCCCTGAAAGACTAGGTTATGAGCACAGCTTCAAATTCGCCGACTGAGACCGCAGACGCACCGGTTCTGTTTTCCCAAGATGGGCCGGTTGGCCGTATCCTGTTGAACCGTCCCAAGGCGCTAAACGCGCTTGATCTGGTGATGGTCGATATGATGATGGCGCAGCTGAAATCCTGGGAACAGGATCCTTCGGTGAAGGTCGTCATCATTGAAGGGATGGGTGAAAAGGCATTTTGCGCGGGTGGTGATATCCGCGGCCTTTATGATGCCCGCAAGGTTGATGACGAAGAGATGCTTGATGCGTTCTATCGTCGGGAATATCACCTGAACCACTATATCGCGACCTATCCAAAGCCATATATCGCACTGATGGACGGGATCACTATGGGCGGTGGTGTCGGGGTTTCAATCCATGGCCGATTCCGGGTCGTGACCGAACGCACGTTGTTTGCCATGCCTGAAACGGGCATTGGATTTTTCCCGGATGTCGGCGGGGGCTATTTCCTGCCGCGGTGTCCTGGCAAAATCGGGATGTATCTTGGTTTGACCGGAGCGCGGATCAAGGCCGCAGATTGCCTTTATGCCGGACTTGCAACCCATGGGGCGGAAAGCGCGAAACTGGATGCCATCAAGAATGCACTGGCAAGTGCGGCGTGGGACGGTGATGGCTTTGCCGTTGCCGAGGATATCCTCAATAAGCATGAAACGCCGTTCGGTTCAGCGCCGCTTTCAGAAATTCGCAGCGAGATCGATCATTGCTTTGCTGGCGACAGTGTCGCGGCGATCTTTGAAGCCTTGCGGACTGCGGCCAGTGCATTCGGCACAGAGACCCTTGAGACGTTGCTGGGCAAATCGCCGACATCCCTTTGCGTCAGTTTCGAGCAAATCCGTCAGGGTAGTGATATGTCGCTGGCAGAGGTCCTGAACATGGAATATCGCCTGTCGCAGCGCATGGTGTGCAAGCCGGACCTGTTTGAAGGTGTGAGGGCGGTGATTGTTGATAAGGATCATGCGCCGAAATGGCAGCATGGCGATATCGGTCAGGTCGATCCACGCGAAGTGGCGGAATATTTCGAAAAACTGCCAAAAGACAAAGAGCTTAATCTTTAGACTATTGGGTAGGGAACATCACCCTGCCAGATCACCATAAATCAGAACAAAACACCCAGATAGGGTGTCAGAGGAGACTTCAAATGGCGAATATCGGTTTTATCGGTCTGGGCAATATGGGCGGCCCGATGGCGGCCAACCTTGTGAAGGCCGGACATGCGGTCAAGGTCTTTGATCTGTCGGCAGATGCGGTGGCAAAGGCCGTGGAGGCCGGTGCCTCAAAGGCGGCATCGGTTGGCGCAGCGGCCAGCGACGTCGAATTTGTTGTTACGGTGTTGCCCGCGGGCAAGCATGTGCTGGGCGTTTATGATGGACCGGACGGTGTCATTGCGCATGCCAAGCCGGGCACGGTTCTGATCGACAGTTCGACAATTGATGTGGACTCGGCCCGCAAGGCAGCCGAACTGGCCCGTGCGGCTGGTCTTGGTGTTGTTGATGCCCCGATCTCTGGCGGGACGGCCGGTGCGGCGGCGGGTACGTTGACATTCATGGTTGGTGGATCTGAGGCGGACTTTGCCAGTGCACAACCCATTTTGGCGGGTATGGGCAGTAATATCATTCATGCCGGTGACAGCGGTGCCGGGCAGGCGGCAAAGATCTGCAACAACATGGTGCTTGGTGTCAGCATGATTGCAGTGTCCGAGGCCTTTATGCTGGCAAAGCGCCTTGGCCTGGATGCCCAGAAACTGTTTGAGGTGTCTTCAAAGGCATCAGGTCAGTGCTGGGCTTTGACAAGTTATTGCCCGGTCCCGGGGCCGGTTCCTACGTCCCCGGCCAACCGTGATTATCAGCCGGGCTTTGCAGTGGATATGATGCTGAAAGATTTGAAGCTTGCCCAGCAGGCATCAGCGGCATCTGGTGCAACAACCCCGATGGGGGCGTTGGCCGAAAGCCTGTATGCGCTCTATTCGAATGGCGGCAACGGTGGCATGGACTTTTCGGCCATCGTTAAAATGCTGGATGGCGAGAAATAGAAGTATCCAGAAGCAGTAGCAAACGAGCGGGTCCGGATTTCCGGGCCCGTTTTGTTATATGTTGCGTTGTCTGAAAATGGGAGCACAATAGACAAGTCCATTTTTGATAACAGCAGCGCATCAATGACCTCACGCTATAACACCTCGAACGAGATTTATTTTGAGCTTCGGCAAGTCGGCACCTATCTGCGGTGTACGGCCATTGACGGCAAAACAGGCGTGGAAGTGACTGTTGCCGGACCTGTCAGCCGGAATCCGGAACAACTGAAGCGCGTTGCTGCACAAAAACTTGAATACGTTCTCAAAAAGGGATAATTTATACAATATAAAGCGTAGGTGACTTTCGAAGTCAGTGTTTTATGCCAATTTCAAATCCTGTTTTGGTGATTTTCACTAAAATGTCAAAGCGGCTTGCAGGGTTTGAAATCGTGTGTCTAATGTCCTCGCTCTAATCGCGCTCTTTATGTAATGGTCGCAAAAAGAATGACCGGCATAAGGGGTTAAAACCGGGGGTTACCCGATAACAATAAGACGGAGGCTTTGCGGGTTTGCCAGGGGGCTATGGGGAGACAGTGTCTCATCCAATCATTACATCTGTGTGTGAATTGATACCTTCTGCTGATCTGGCGAAGTCCTTGTATGTCTGTGCCAAATCTAAGGTTGTGCAATGGATTGGGCTTATTTCCTACAACAATTGATCAATGGTCTGACGCTGGGGGCCATTTATGGTCTGATCGCCATCGGTTACACGATGGTTTATGGCATTATTGGCATGATCAACTTTGCGCACGGTGAGATCTATATGATCGGTGCGTTCCATTCCCTGATTACCTTCCTGATCTGTCAGGCTGCCGGTATCAGCGGAATTCTACCTCTTACCCTTCTTTTGATGCTGTTCGTTTCAATGGTTCTGACCTCTGTCTATGGTTGGGGCGTGGAACGGGTTGCATATCGGCCGCTGCGCGGCTCATTCCGTCTGGCAGCTTTGATTTCTGCCATCGGCATGTCCATTTTCCTGCAGAACTTCGTTCAGATTTCGCAGGGTGCGCGCGTGAAACCGATGCAGCCGCTTGTTGAGGGCGGCATTACCCTGATGGAAAGCGCGAATTTCGACGTTCAGCTCAGCTATATGCAGATCGTGATTATCGTTCTGACATTCGTGCTGATGGTTGTCTTCTCGCTGCTGATTGCCAAAACGTCCCTGGGCCGCGCACAGCGTGCCTGTGAGCAGGACCGTACGATGGCAGGTCTTCTGGGTGTTAACGTTGACCGCACCATCTCGACCACGTTTGTCATGGGGGCTGCCCTGGCATCGGTCGCGGGGATGATGGTGACGTTGTATTACGGCGTGATTGACTTCTATATCGGCTTCCTTGCCGGTGTTAAGGCCTTCACCGCAGCCGTTCTTGGCGGTATCGGATCTTTGCCGGGCGCAATGCTTGGCGGTCTTCTGATCGGCCTGATCGAGGCTTTCTGGTCGGGTTATCTCACGATTGAATACAAGGATGTCGCAACGTTTGGCATTCTGGTTCTTGTGCTGATCTTCCGTCCGTGGGGTCTGCTCGGCAAGCCGGAGGTGGAGAAAGTCTGATGTCTTCTGCATTTGCTTCTTCTCGTACCAATGGCTCGGAAGTGGTCAAGGAACTTGCGTTCTTTGCCGTGATCGCGCTGTTGATGTCGGTCATGCTCCTTGGTGTCGAGACGGTTGACCGTCCGACCGGTCTGGAACTGGCCGTGCGTTGGGATCTTGTCTTGATTGCAATCGGTGCAACAGTGATCGGGCGTCTTGGCTTGATTTTCCGCCGCGAGAACATTTCACGTCTCGGCCAGGCCGTTCTGATTACGCTTTCTGCCGTTGCCGTTTTTGAAATGTTCGTACGTTTCCGCGAACTTGACGACCGCTGGGTTTCGCCGGTGGCTCTTGATATGGCGTTTGGCAGTGTGGTCAGCACCATCGTTGGTATCGCGTTTGTGGCGATCATTTTTGCCACTGCCTATTTCACGATGAAAGACAAGACCGCGGCGGATGTCGATGAAAGCGCCAAACTGTCGTCCAAAATCCAGTTGGCGTATCGTTCGAACACCAAGAAAATCGGTCTGATCGGGATTATCTTCTTTATCATTTTCCCGTTCATCTTTGGCGAAGACCGTTCCGCAATCGACCTTGCGACCCTTGTGATGATTTACATCATGCTGGGGTGGGGGCTGAATATCGTGGTTGGTCTGGCAGGTCTTCTGGATCTGGGCTATGTGGCGTTCTATGCGGTCGGGGCGTACTCCTATGCATTGCTGTCACAGAACTTCGATCTGAGCTTCTGGCTGTGCCTGCCGTTGGCCGGTATCTTTGCCGCAAGCTTCGGGATTATCCTTGGCTTCCCGGTTCTGCGTCTGCGCGGTGACTATCTTGCGATCGTGACCCTTGGTTTCGGTGAGATTATCCGCGTTGTTCTGATCAACTGGTATGACCTTACCGGTGGTCCGGACGGGATTTCGTCGATTGAACGTCCGAGCTTCTTTGGTATGGCCGATTTTTCGCGGCGTGTTCCGGACGGGGCGATTGGCTTTAACGAGCTGTTCGGCATGGAATACTCGTCCATGCATCGCCTGATCTTCCTGTACTACCTGATCCTTGTGCTGGCACTGGTGACGAACTTCGTGACCCTGCGTCTGCGCAAACTGCCGATCGGGCGTGCCTGGGAAGCGCTTCGCGAGGATGAAATTGCCTGCCGTTCGCTTGGCATCAACCCGACCAACACCAAGCTGTCGGCATTTGCCATCGGCGCGATGTTTGGTGGTTTTGCCGGTGCGTTCTTTGCAACCCGTCAGGGCTTCATCAGCCCGGAAAGCTTCACCTTCCTGGAATCGGCTGTGATTCTTGCGATCGTGGTTCTGGGCGGCATGGGCAGCCAGATCGGCGTTGTGTTGGCAGCAATTGTGATGATCGGTTTCCCGGAAATGTTCCGTGAATTGGCCGAATATCGCATGCTGATCTTCGGGGCAGGTATTGTTGCCATCATGCTCTGGCGTCCGCGCGGTCTGTTGTCCTTCCGTGATCCGACCATTCTGCTCAATATGAGCCAGAAAGAAAAAGTTGCCGGAGAAATCAAATGACCGACAACAAACTGCTTGAAGTCGAACATCTGACCATGCGTTTCGGCGGACTGGTCGCGATTGATGATCTTTCTTTCAATGCCAACAAGCGTGAAATTACAGCGATCATCGGCCCGAACGGGGCAGGGAAAACCACTGTGTTTAACTGCCTGACCGGGTTCTATGTTCCGACCGAGGGTCGTCTGACCCTTCATGCCGACGATGGCCCGCGGTTGCTGGAACGGACCGAAGGGTTCCGCATTCCACGCAACAAAGGTGTTGCCCGCACGTTCCAGAACATCCGCCTGTTTACCGGGATGACGGTTCTGGAAAACCTGATCGTTGCCCAGCATAACCGGTTGATGGAGGCCTCTGCGTTCTCTCTTGCCGGTTTGTTCAACCTTGGCAAATATGCCAAGGCGGAAAAGGAAGCGGTCGAAAAGGCGGAGTTCTGGTTGGAGAAGGTTGGTCTGTACGCACAGGCTGACTGGAATGCCGGTAACCTGCCATATGGTTCCCAGCGTCGCCTGGAAATCGCACGTGCCATGTGCACAGACCCGTCACTGCTTTGTCTGGACGAACCGGCTGCGGGCCTTAACCCGCGTGAGTCGGCGGAACTGAACGTTCTGTTGCAGAGCATCCGTGATGATCAGGGCGTTGGCTGCCTTCTGATCGAGCATGATATGAGCGTTGTCATGCAGATTTCCGACCATGTGATCGTTCTTGATTACGGTAAAAAGATTGCTGATGGCAATCCAGAGGCCGTCAAGAATGATCCGGCTGTTATCCGCGCCTATCTTGGCGAAGAAGAGGATGACGAGCTTCCGCCGGAAGTTGCTGCCGACCTTCATCTTGATCCGAAAGCGCAGTGAGGGAGTCCATCGATATGTCCATGCTTAAAATCGAAGGTGTTCATACCTTCTATGGCAATATCGAAGCCCTCAAGGGCATTGATATGGAAGTCAATGAAGGTGAAATCGTCACCCTGATCGGTGCCAACGGTGCCGGCAAAACCACGTTGCTTATGACCTGCTGCGGTTCGCCGCAGGCCAGCAAGGGACGCATTCTGTTCGAAGGCCAGGATATCAGTCGCATGCCAATGCATGAGATCTGCCAGCTTGGTATTCAGCAGTCGCCGGAAGGGCGTCGTATTTTCCCGCGCATGTCGGTTTATGAAAACCTTCAGATGGGCGCAATCACCCAGGATCCGAAATATTTCAATTCGGATATCGAAATGGTGTTTGATCTGTTCCCGCGTCTGAAGGAACGCATCAACCAGCGTGCCGGTACGATGTCTGGTGGTGAACAGCAGATGTTGGCGATTGGCCGTGCCCTGATGGGCCGTCCGCGTCTTCTTCTGCTTGATGAGCCGTCACTTGGTCTGGCGCCACTGATCGTGAAGCAGATTTTCGAAACGGTTGAGAAGATCAACCGCGAGAAAAAGATGACGGTCTTCCTCGTTGAGCAGAACGCATTCCATGCGCTCAAACTGGCTCATCGTGGATATGTGATGGTCAATGGCAATATCACGCTCTCGGGGACGGGTGCGGAACTTCTGGCAAACCCGGAAGTCCGCGCAGCCTACCTCGAGGGTGGCCACTAGGGAGTTCTGAGATGGAAGCGATTACGGGTACCAGCATTGGTGTCACAATCGGAATGACCATCATCCTGATGGGGTTCTGCGGTTTTATGACCGGTCAGGCCATCGCAAACACCTGGCGTCCTGCCTGGCAGCTTGTGCCTTATGCACTGCTGCTTGGTTGCGTTGACCGCTTCATGGTTTTTGCCCTGTTTGAAGGTGAGCTTCTTTCACTTTCCGGCTACATTTTTGATACGGTAATCCTGTTTGCAATCACCTTCGCGGCGTTCCGCCTGACGCAGGTGAACAAGATGCTGTCGCAATATCCGTGGCTGTATGAACGGGTTGGTCCGTTTGCGTATCGCGCCCGCGAAGGTGCTGATGTTCGCTGATATTTGCGGGGACGTAACGCGTCCCCGCATGGTTGCCCGATAACGGGCAACCATCTGGTTTGTACTTATGCGCCCCGAATACGGAGCGCTATGGTGCGAGGGAACTGAAACCGGTAATCGGCGATAAACACGGGCCGGTTTCAGATCCAAAAAGATGATTCTGTCATGGTGATGGAATCAACCTTTGGAACAGGGAGACTTCTCTTATGTCGAAAACCAAGCTCGGCCTTCTTGCCACTGCTTCCGCGCTTGTTCTTTCAATGGGTGTAGCAAAAGCTGACATCGTTGTCGCGACCGTTGGTCCGATGACCGGTCCGTATGCTGCATTTGGCGAACAGATGACCCAGGGTGCAGAGAAAGCAGTTGCTGACATCAACGCAGCTGGTGGCGTGAACGGCGAAATGCTCGTTCTCGAAATCGGCGATGACGCTTGCGATCCGAAACAGGCTGTTGCTGTTGCCAACCAGTTGGTTAGCAAAGACGTTGCACTTGTTGCTGGTCACTTCTGCTCTGGTTCCTCGATCCCGGCTTCGGAAGTTTACTTCGAAGAGGGCATCATCCAGATTTCCCCGGCTTCGACCAACCCGCAGCTGACCGAACGTGACATGGACAACGTGTTCCGTGTTTGCGGTCGTGACGATCAGCAGGGTGAAGTTGCTGGTAAATACCTAGCTGCAAACTATGGCGACAAGAAAATCGCCATCGTTCACGATAAACAGGCTTATTCCAAAGGTCTGGCTGACGAAACCAAGAAAAACCTCAATGCGAACGGCGTAACCGAAGCCCTTTACGAAGCAATCACCCCGGCTGAGAAAGACTACTCGGCTCTGGTGACCAAGCTGAAATCCGAAGGCATCGAAGTTCTGTATTATGGTGGTTACCACACCGAACTCGGTCTGATCGTTCGTCAGATGCGCGCACAGGGCATGGACACCATGGTCATGTCTGGTGACGCGATCAACACCCTTGAATATTGGGCAATTACCGGTGATTCCGGCGAAGGCACCATCTTCACCGCATCGCCTGCAATCGAAACCGATCCGCGTAACGCCGACCTCGTCAAATACTTCGACGAAATCGGTTACAAGCCGGAAGGTTACACCCTGTTCACCTATGGTGCGATCCAGGCTTGGGCACAGGCTGCCAACAAAGCTGGTTCGACCGACTTCGAGCCGGTTGTAGATGCCCTGCATTCCGAGAAATTCGACACCGTTCTTGGCGAAATCTCGTTTGACGCCAAAGGCGACGTCGATGCTCCTGGTTACTGGATCTACACCTGGAAAGACGGTCAGTACACCGACGGTGCTATCCAGAATCCTTAATCAATTGCAAACGGTCAGTCCGGCCTAGAGCTGGACTGACCCGACTTTTGCAGTCGGATACGAAAAACGCCGCCCTGGATGAGGGCGGCGTTTTTTCTTTCGGTATTTGACTGGGGAAGGCGTTATTTCGCCTTGCGACCCAAACCGATTTTCTTGGCAAACTGCGAACGCTGCTTGGCGTAATTCGGTGCGACCATCGGGTAATCTGCCGGCAGGCCCCATTTCGCACGGTATTCTTCCGGGGTGAGATTATAGGTCGTGCGCAGGTGACGTTTCAGCATTTTCAGCTTTTTGCCGTCTTCGAGGCAGACAATATAATCATCGCCAATAGATTTTTTGATCGGAACAGCCGGTTTCAACGGTTCCTGTTCCGGTTCTTTTTCAACACCGTGTATATCATCAAGAGAAGCAAAGACAGTCGAAATCAGTTCCGGAATCTGTGCCGCGGCAAGCGCATTGTTGCTGACATAGGCAGATACAATGTCGACGGTCATCTGTAAAAGTTCGTCGCGATCAAGCACGCTGTTCTCGGTTTCAGCCATAATTGAAGTAATCCTTCATTTGATAAATCACATTAAACTTAATGCACTATTCAATCGGTATAGTCAAACCACAGAAAAACACAAGGTTATTTGTTTAATAGACCATATTTTGGTTTATAGGGATGTTATATTAAAGTTTATGCTTTGGTGGCGATGATTAAACCCTCTTAAATTTCAGATCGTACAGGAAATACAACCAAACAGATTGCGCAATAATACTGTTTATATGGTTGGATCGTACTTTACGGCCATGGCGGCATTCTGATACCTGCATGGACCTTGTTGACGGCGTTAAAGCTGACATATGTGTTCAATATACGGAGCGTTTGAACCATAACGGTTTTACTGCGTCAGTTCTGTTTGGAAAACTTGCTGTTTTGCATGAGCTGCGCGTTGGCAGTCCCGACGCTATATGCTACAAGGCGCTCAAATTTTAACTTTTGCTTTTGAATAAAGGCACGCCTATGACCGTCAAAACCCTTGCGATTGCCTCCGACCACGGTGGTGTGGAACTGAAATCAACCATTGCTGAAACCTTGAAAAAGCGCGGGATTGAAGTGCTTGATCTGGGCACAGATGGTTCGGCTTCGGTTGATTACCCCGATTATGCGCAGGCAGTGGCCAAGGCCCTTATCGATGGCAAGGCCGAGGCGGGTATTCTCGTCTGTGGATCTGGCATCGGTATGAGCATGGCAGCCAACCGCTATCCGCAAATCCGCGCAGCGCTGGTTCATGACCGTCTTTCCACGGAGCTTTGCCGTCAACATAACAACGCAAATGTTCTGTGCCTTGGTGCCCGCCTGATTGGTGAAGCCACGGCACTTGATTGCGTTGATACCTTCTTGTCGACCGAATTCGAAGGCGGTCGTCATGAAGGTCGCGTCGCAAAAATGTCCTGCTCCGTCTGATTTTCTCGCCATCTGGCATCAACCGGAACGGGCAGGCGGCCCCCAAGGGTCGCTCCCCGTCACATCGCATCGAAAGAGGCCCCCGCATGTCGTTCAAAGGCTTTTTCACCACCAGCTTGGCCGAAGCTGATCCGGCACTGTACAAATCTGTCACCGACGAGCTTGATCGTCAGCAGAACCAGATCGAGATGATTGCTTCGGAAAACATCGTTTCCAAAGCGGTTATTGAGGCGCAGGGCACTGTCCTGACCAACAAATACGCCGAAGGTTATCCTTCGCGCCGTTATTATGGTGGTTGTGAATATGTTGACGTTGCCGAACAGCTGGCAATTGATCGCGCCAAGGAAATCTTTGGCTGCGAGTTTGTCAACGTTCAGCCCCATTCCGGTGCGCAGGCAAACGGTGCGGTGATGCTGGCCCTTTGCAAGCCGGGCGACACCATTCTGGGTATGTCGCTTGATGCTGGTGGCCATCTGACGCACGGTGCGCGTCCTGCACTGTCGGGCAAGTGGTTCAATGCGGTTCAGTATGGCGTTCGTGAAGATGACCTGACCCTTGATTACGATCAGGTTGAGGCCCTTGCGGTTGAACACAAGCCGGCGCTGATCATTGCCGGTGGTTCGGCCATTCCGCGTCAGATCGATTTCAAGCGTTTCCGCGAAATCGCTGACAAGGTTGGCGCGCTTCTGATGGTTGATATGGCGCACTTTGCAGGCCTCGTTGCCGGTGGCGTGCATCCGAGCCCGCTTCCCTATGCAGACGTCGTAACCACCACCACGCATAAAACCCTTCGCGGTCCGCGTGGCGGCATGATCCTGTCAAACAACCTCGAGATCGGCAAAAAGATCAATTCCGCCGTCTTCCCGGGTCTGCAGGGTGGTCCGCTGATGCATGTGATTGCAGCCAAGGCAGTTGCCTTTGGCGAAGCACTTCGTCCGGAATTCAAGGCATATGCCCAGCAGGTTGTTGATAACGCCAAGGCACTGGCCGAAGTCCTCGTTAAACGTGGCTTTGACATCGTGACCGGTGGTACCGATACGCACCTGATGCTGGTGGACTTGCGTCCGAAGGGCCTGAAAGGCAACACGGCGGAAGTCGCACTGGAACGTGCAGGCATCACGTGTAACAAAAACGGTATTCCGTTTGACACCGAAAAGCCGACCATTACGTCTGGTGTGCGTCTTGGTACGCCGGCTGGTACGACACGTGGTTTCGGTGTTGCCGAGTTCCAGCAGATTGGTGAACTGATCGGTGACGTTCTGGATGCGATGGTCGACAACCCGGAAGGCAATGCCGAAGTCGAGGCCGCCGTCCGTGCGAAGGTCGAAGACCTCTGCAAGCGTTTCCCGATCTATTCCTGATCGATTTGAGGCTTAGATAAAAATATGCGTTGCCCGTTTTGCGGACATACCGATACCCAGGTTAAGGACTCCCGTCCGACCGAAGAGCATCATGCCATTCGTCGTCGCCGGTTCTGTCCTGCCTGTGGTTCACGCTTCACGACATTTGAACGTGTCCAGTTGCGTGAGTTGATGGTTGTGAAAACAGACGGGCAACGCGAATTGTTCGACCGCGACAAACTGGCGCGGTCGATCTTTCTTGCGTGTCGCAAACGCCCGATTGAAGACGAACGTGTTGAGAAGGCCCTTAATGGCATTCAACGCCGTCTTGAAAGCAGTGGCGAAAGCGACATTTCCACCGATACCATTGGTGAAATGGTGATGGAGGCGCTGAATGCCCTCGATCAGGTGGCTTATGTACGCTACGCTTCGGTGTACAAGAATTTCCGTGAAGCCCGCGATTTCGAACAATTCGTCGAAAAAATGCATGATGGGGAAGAAGAGGCGGACGCAGAGTAATGACAGCCCCCGCGTTTAGCGAAGACGACCGGCATTTCATGCGGGTCGCATTGAGCCTGTCAAAACGCGGTTTGGGAAATGTCTGGCCTAACCCGTCGGTTGGCTGTGTCCTTGTTTCTTCTGATGGCACCATCGTTGGCCGTGGTCACACGCAGCCAGGTGGCCGTCCGCATGCCGAACGTGTTGCCCTTGATCTGGCCGGTCCCTTGGCCCGTGGTGCAACCGCCTATGTCACCCTTGAACCCTGTAGTCATGTTGGCAAAACGCCGCCCTGTGCAACCGGTCTTATCGAAGCCGGGGTGTCGCGGGTTGTCAGCGCGCTGACCGATCCGGATCCGCGTGTGTCGGGCAGGGGGCATGAAATGCTGCGTGAGGCGGGCATTCAGGTTGATGTCGGGCTTTATGCCGACGAGGCCCGGCGTGTGAATGAAGGGTTCCTTTCCAAGGCCGAACGTTCCCGTCCGTTTGTCACCCTTAAACTGGCATCGACCCTTGATGCGCGATCTGCCACTGCCAGTGGCGAAAGCCAGTGGATTACGGGTGCTGGCGCACGCGAAGCCGGTCACATGCTGCGCGCCAATCATGACGCCATTCTGGTCGGTGCCAAGACGGTCATCGCCGATGATCCGAGTTTGACCTGTCGTCTTGCCGGGCGGGATCATCAATCACCGGTGCGTGTCATTCTGGACCGTGCAGGTAGCGTGCCAGTGACTGCCAAGCTTGTCCAGACGGCCGACGACGTGCCGACATGGGTGGTGACAGCCGACAAGAATTTCGCCGAACTATCGGAAAAATTTGAAAAAACTGCTGTAAAAGTGATTTCTGCCGGATGCGCAGATGATCATTTGGACCTACATGATGTGCTGTGTAAGCTGGCAGATGAAGGTCTGACACGTGTTCTTGTTGAAAGTGGTGGAAATCTTGCCGCTGGTTTGATCAGGGCGGGCGTCGTGGATCGTATCATTCATTTCATCGCGCCATCGTTGATTGGTGACGACGGCAAGGCAATGATTGCGGATCTTGGTCTGAAACAGCTTGCCGACGCACCGCATTTCAAACGTACTTCAGTTCGTGAAGTGGGTGCGGATATTGCGGTAACCTACGATAAAATAACGGAATAAATGAATGTTCACTGGCATCATCACCGATATTGCAACCGTTCGTGCAATCAAGAAAGCCGGCGACACCCGGTTTGAGTTCACCACATCGTTTGATACCTCAAAGATCGTTTTGGGGGCATCGATCGCTTGCAATGGTGCCTGCATGACCGTGATCGAAACCGGTGATGACTGGTTTGCCATCGAGGCATCGGCAGAAAGCCTGTCGCGGACGACGCTGGGTGACCTTGTTGTCGGATCCAAGGTCAATCTCGAACAGGCGACGCGTGTCGGCGATGAGTTGGGGGGGCACATCGTATCCGGGCATGTCGATGGCGTCGCAACGCTGACCAAACGCGTACCCGAAGGCGACTCTTTGCGCCTTACATTCGAAGTGCCCGAAGCCTTTGCGAAATATATCGCATCCAAGGGATCGGTGACGCTTGAAGGTGTGTCTTTGACCGTCAACGAGGTTGACGGGAACACATTTGGTATCAATCTGATACCGCATACCCAAAACGAAACCACATTGGGTTCAAAGCAGCCGGGCGACCGGATCAACTTTGAAATCGATATGCTGGCACGCTACGTCGCGCGCATGCTGGGCAAGGATTGATCAACAATGCCGCATAATTATCTTTCGCCAATAGAAGACGTCATCGAAGAGGCCCGCAATGGCCGGATGTTTATTCTTGTCGATGACGAGGACCGCGAAAACGAGGGCGATCTGGTTATTCCGGCCCAGATGGCAACGCCCGATGCCATCAATTTCATGGCAACCCATGGTCGCGGCCTGATTTGCCTGACGCTTGAATCTGAGCGCTGCGACGAGCTTGGCCTGACCATGATGAGCGCGCATAACGGCACGCGCCACGAAACAGCCTTTACTGTATCGATCGAGGCCAAGACAGGCGTGACCACCGGTATTTCCGCCCCTGACCGCGCGCGGACTGTGGCCGTTGCAATTGATCCCAATGCCGGTCGCCACGACATCGTGACACCGGGCCATGTATTCCCGCTCCGCGCGCGTCCGGGTGGGGTTTTGGTGCGGGCCGGTCACACAGAGGCATCTGTTGATATCGCACGCCTTGCGGGCCTGAACCCGTCTGGTGTCATTTGTGAAATCATGAGCGATTCGGGTGAAATGGCGCGATTGCCAGAACTGGTCGAGTTCGCCAAGAAGCACGATCTCAAGATCGCGCAGATTGCCGATCTGATCCGCTATCGCCGCAAGCATGAAAAGGTCGTTCAGCGTAAAGCCACCACCAAGATCAAAAGTGTGAATGGCGGCGAGTTTGACATGCATCTTTATGTCAACAACGTCACATATGCCGAACATATTGCGCTGGTCAAAGGCGATATTTCTGATGATGCGCCGGTTCTGACCCGTGTGCACGCCCTAAATGTGATAGAAGATGTCTTGGGCGATACCCAAACGGGTCATCAGGGCCAACTTTCGGCCGCCATGCGCCAGATTGGCGAGGAAGGGCGTGGTGTGGTTGTCCTGATCCGTGAACCGCGCCCGAACACGCTGTCTGCATCGATTGCCAAACTGATCGAGATGAATGGCGGTGATGGTGATGCCCTGCGTCAGGAACTGGCGAATGAGAACGGTGATGGCGATTTGCGCGACTATGGTGTCGGCGCACAAATCTTGCATGATCTTGGCATTCGCGACATGATTCTGCTTTCAAATACCAAACGCCACATTGTAGGACTTGACGGCTTCGGTCTAAATCTGGTTGATCAGCGTCCGCTTGTCGTCTCGGAGGAATAAAATCATGAGCAACGCCCCCCACATTCTGATTGTGGATGCGCCGTATTACACGCATATCGTCGAAGATCTTGTCAAAGGGGCGGCTTCGACGTTGCAAGCTGGTGGCGCGACGTGGGACCGTATTTCGGTCGCGGGTGCGTTTGAAGTGCCGATTACCATCCGTTATGCTGTGCAGTCGATGGAAGAACTGGCCACCGGTCCGCGCTATGACGGTTATCTTGCGCTGGGGTGTGTTATCCGTGGCGAAACCACGCATTACGATCACATTTGCGAAGAAGCCAACCGTGCGCTGATGCAGCTTTGCCTTGACTACAACCTGGCAATCGGCAATGGCATCCTGACTGTCGAGAACGAGGCGCAGGCACTTGCACGAGCCAAGGCTGACGAAAAGAACAAGGGTGGCGAGGCTGCCAAAGCTGTTCTGCGTCAGATTGAAGTTCAAAACCACTTTGGAATACATCACAAGTAATGACCGAGAAATCAAAGGCATCAGCCGCACAACGGCGCAGCGCGGCGCGTTTTGCCGCTATTCAGGCGCTTTACCAGGCAGAACTTTCGCAGCTGCCTGCCGCTGATATCGTGCGCGAATATTCCGACTTCCGCCTTGATGGTACGGGTGGTCGCGATCTTGATGTGCCAAACGAAGACCTGATCGATCCGGATCGCGGCTTTTTCGCCGATCTGGTTCAGGGCGTTGCCGCGCGCATGGTCGATCTTGATGCGCTGATCAATGGTGCGCTTGAAAAGGGCTGGACCACGCAGCGTCTTGAGACGGTTCTGCGCAGTATCCTGCGTGCGGGCACGTATGAACTGATCGCACGTGAAGACGTGCCGATGCGGGTTGTCATCACGGAATATGTCGACGCAGCGCATTCGTTCTTTGACGAGAACGAACCGAAGCTGGTCAATGCCGTGCTGGACCGTATCGGGAAAACCTTGCGTCCCGGTGAAGCCGGACAGAATTGATATGGCAGCGCGATCCGGCGAATTTGAACTGATCGCGCGCCATTTTGCGCCCATTGCGCAAAGTGATCCGGCCGCATTGTCTTTGAAGGATGATGCGGCCGTATTTTCACCACCAGCCGGGCACGAGGTTGTTGTAACCACCGATGCGCTGGTGGCTGATGTCCATTTCCGAAGCATTGATGAACCCGAACTGATCGCAAAGAAAGTTCTGCGCGTGAACCTGTCGGACTTGACGGCCATGGGCGCCCGACCGGGGGGCGTGGTATTGAGTTCGGGTTATAATCGCGATCTGTTGGATGACTGGGTGGCACGATTTGCCAAGGGCTTTGGCGAAGACTGTGCGGCTTATGATGTTTCGCTTTGGGGCGGGGATACGGTTGCAACGCCGGGCCCGACATTCTTCAGCCTGACGGCATTTGGCTATGTTCCAACGGGCAGGGCCCTGCGACGTGATCTGGCAAAGCCGGGCGATGTTTTGGCCGTCACCGGAACGTTGGGCGATGCGGCCTTGGGGCTGGCGCTACTGAACGGCGAATTTCCCGATCTTGCACCGGATTTGGCTGCGTTTCTGAAAGACCGTTATTGGTTGCCGCAGCCACGGATGATGGAAAGTGCGGCCTGTATCGCATCGAAACGACGTCTGGCTGCCATGGATATTTCCGACGGGCTTGCAGGGGATTGTCGCAAGATTTGTTCTGCGTCGGGTGTCGGTCTTGTGATCAACCGCGATGCTGTTCCGCTATCCAAGGCGGCACGCGCGGTGTTGGATGGTGATGAAAACCAGTGGTCGCGCATTCTTGCGGGCGGTGATGACTACGAACTTCTGATTGCTGGCGCACCCGATGATGTTGCTGCCCTAGGTGATGCCTTCACCGTCATCGGTGGGGTGACGGATGAGGTTGGCGTTGTATCACTGATCGGTGCGGATGGAAAAATGGCCGAACTCGCAGATGGCGGGTTCGACCATTTTAAGTAACGACAGATCTCTAGATCGGCTCAGGCGGCTTATTTCTGCTCGCTGAAGCGGCCGAGGTTGCCAAACAGCTGTTGCAGGATCGTGATTTCACGACCGGCAGTCGGTGTGACGCGGTCCGTCGGGATAACCGGCTTGCCGTCTTCGAGGTCATATTCACTCAGGATTTCGACGCGGTTGGCCGCATCGAAGCTGATCAGAATGACTTTCTGCTGGACGGTTTCGGGTTCGAAGAACGCGACGGTCTCGGTCACACTGGAAATATAAAGCCAGACATTTTCGTCAAAGGCGGCAACCGATGATGGCGATCCCAGAATATTGGTGACATCACCCTTGGTCGATTCTCCGACAGAGATCTGTTCAAGCTGTTCTGGGTCCGGCGCGTGGCCGCGGGTCGCAATTCTGGGGCTGCAGGCAGCGACAAAGGCAATAGCCAGCCCTGCCAGCATGATCAGGGGAATGCGGGTAGTTTTGTTATCCATGAAGCTCACCTGAGCGACCCTCTTCTTGAAGCGAAACCGGAATTGCCTTGAGTTTCTGCGCGAGGCGCATGATATTGCCGGGCAATGCATGGGGCAGACATGCCCCAAAGAGATTTACGGCATTCTGCGTGCCACGACAGGAATGTCAACGAAGGAGTGTTACTGTTGTTTGGATGGCTTAAGAAAAAAGACCGCAAGCAAACTGCTGCGTTCGAGCTTTACACGGCAATGGTAACCCAGGCGCGCCAACCGGACTTCTACGCAAAGCTTGGCGTTCCCGATAAGATGGAAGGGCGCTTTGACCTTATTCTCGTTCATGCATTCATCCTGTTTCGCCGTCTGAAGGCCGATGATGGTGACCGTGATCTTGCACAGCGCATCTTTGATGTAATGTTTGCTGATCTTGATCAGAATATGCGTGAAATGGGGATCGGCGATGTCGGTATCCTGAAACGGATCCGCAAGATGTCTGAATCCTACCATGGGCGCATTGTTGCCTATGAAGAAGGTGTTCAGTCTGGCGCAGCCGAGCTTGCCGCCGCACTGGACCGTAATCTTTACGCTGATTGTAATGTCAGCAATGAACAACTTATGGCGATGGTTGGCTATATCCACGACGCGCTGACCAGCCTTGAAAATCAAACCATTTTGCAAATGCAGAACGGCGCGGTTCATTTTCCCGATGTCCCGGCTGTTGCTGTATCTGACTCGCACGAGAAAGAACGACCTGATGCCTGATAATTTTACCCCCGAGTTTTCCCGTATTGTCAAAACCGATGAAATGGTCAGTGGCAAAGAGAAACTTGTTATTGAAGCCAACGAAAAGGAACGTGCCGAACTGGCCAAACGGTTCGAGCTGGTTTCGATTGATAGCTTGCGCGCCGAGCTGGAAGTTAAAACCGCGTCAAACGGCGAAGTTACCGTACGTGGCCCGATGAGTGCCGAAATCGTTCAGCGCTGTGTCGCCACACTCGAGCCCGTGCCGGAAACCGTTGAAGATACGGTCGAGGTTCTTTTCTCGCCGCATGTTTCCGAAGAAGACATGCCGTCAAACCCGGACGATCTTGAAAATCTGTCGGAAGCCGAATTGATGGCGCTGCTTGAACAGCCCGAGCCGCTTGTTGATGGCATGATTGATCTGGGCGAGGTTGTGGCACAGTTCCTTGCCGTTGCGATGGACCCGTATCCGCGCAAGGATGATGCAGAACTGCCGGACTCGATCCAGACCGAAGAAGAGGCCGACGCCGACAAACCCAATCCGTTTGCGCAGCTTGCAGGCCTTAAAGAACAGCTTGAAAAGAAAAAATAGTGGTCATCCGGGCGGGAACGTCTGATGATTAGGCTTGTTGAATATGCCGGTATTTACCGGCATTTCACGTTTTGACTGCACTATGATCGCGTTCACGCTGTTATGGTGTGGGTAACCGGAATGTGCTTTACCTTGTATCTGGTGGAGAATTCCGGTAATTACGGGCGTTCCGGCTCATTGATGACAAGCTTTGCCTATTGGCTTGCCTGCCGGATACCCGGTTCAGAGATTTTAGAACAACCATAAGAGAATACGTTGCCTGAACAGGTTTGCATATCACTTGACGCGATGGGAGGAGACCACGCGCCTGAGATGGTTTTGGCTGGTGCCGAAATTGCGCTCAAGCGTTTGCCCCATCTCAAGTTTCTGATGTTTGGTGATGAAGCGAAACTCAAACCGCTTTTGGCCAAATATCCAACACTGGAAGCTGTCAGCGACATCCGCCACGCTTCGCAGGAAGTCATGATGGAAGACAAACCTTCCGTCGCGCTTCGCCAGCGCCGTGATTCCAGCATGCGTCTTGCCATCAACGCCGTCAAAGAGGGCTACGCACAGGGTGTCGTGTCTGCCGGGAATACCGGTGCGCTGATGGCGATGGCCAAGTTCGTTTTGAAAACTGTCCGTGGCATCGATCGCCCGGCAATCGCCACCTATATGCCGACACAGCGCGGCGAGACGGTGATGCTTGACCTTGGCGCAAACATAGAATGTGACGAACACAACCTTGTGCAGTTTGCCCTGATGGGGGAAGTCTTCACACGGATCCTGTTTGGTCTTGAAAAACCGTCTGTCGGTTTGCTCAACGTTGGTATCGAAGAGCTCAAGGGGAATGAGTCGGTCAAGAAAGCCGCGGCGATTTTGCGCGACATTGATCTGCCGATCCGTTTTGAGGGCTTTGTCGAAGGGGATGACCTGGCCAAGGGGACGGTCGATGTGATCGTGACTGATGGGTTTACCGGCAACGTTGCGCTGAAAACCGCAGAAGGTACTGCGCGTCTGCTGGTGCATTTCCTGCGCGAGACGTTCAAAAGTTCGTTCTTTGCCAAGATCGGTTATCTTCTTGCCCGTCGTTCGCTTCAGCGTTTCCGTGATCGCATGGATCCGCGCCGTTATAACGGGGCCATGTTGCTTGGCCTTAATGGCATTGCGGTCAAAAGCCACGGCGGCACCGACGCGCTTGGTTTTTCCAATGCCATCGGGGTTTGCCACGATCTGATCGTGAACAACCTCAATGACAGCATCAAGCACGAGCTTGCACTATTTGAAGAGGCCATGAGCGGCCTTGAAAATGCGGAGCAAGAAGACGTTGCCGTTCCTGTTGGTCAAGCCAACTGATTAACCCACCAGAAAAACAGAAAACCGGCGGTCCCCAAATCATGACAACTCGTTCTCGCATTATTGGTTGCGGTTCATATTTGCCTGCAAACGTTGTAACCAATGATGATCTGGCCAAGCGCGTTGACACGTCAGATGAATGGATTGTTGCCCGCACGGGCATTCGTCAGCGCCACATCGCAGCCGAAGGTGAAACCACCAGTGATCTTGCTTTTGCTGCTGCCAAAAGCGCGATGGAACATGCCGGTGTCACATCTGATGACATTGATTTGATCATTGTTGCGACCGCGACCCCGGACAACACATTCCCGGCCACAGCTACCAAGGTGCAAAATCGCCTTGGGGTCAAAGGGTTCGCCTTTGATGTTCAGGCTGTTTGTTCTGGCTTTATCTATGCGCTGACGACGGCGGATATGTATATCCGTAACGGTCAGGCCAAAACCGTGCTTGTCATCGGGGCGGAGACTTTTTCGCGTATCCTTGATTGGGAAGATCGCCGGACTTGCGTGCTGTTTGGCGACGGTGCGGGGGCTGTCGTTGTGCAGGCCGTTGAAGGCCAGGGCACGATTGAAGACGTCGGTATTCTTGCCAACCGTCTGCATTCTGACGGCAGCAAGTATGAGCTTCTTTATGTTGATGGCGGACCATCTGCGACCCAGACCGTCGGGCATTTGCGCATGGAAGGTCAGGAAGTCTTCCGTCACGCTGTGACAAACCTTGCCAGCGTTATTCGCGAAGTTCTGGCCGATACCGGCCTTGAGCCGGGCGATATTGACTGGCTGGTGCCGCATCAGGCCAACCAGCGCATTCTCGATAGTACGGCGCGCAAGTTTGGTATTTCCAAGGATAAGGTGGTTGTGACGGTTGATCGTCACGCCAACACGTCTGCGGCGTCAATCCCATTGGCACTGGCCGAGGCCGTCCATGACGGACGTGTCAAACGCGGTGATATTGTTGTGCTTGAAGCCATGGGCGGCGGTTTTACCTGGGGCGCATCGTTAATGCGTTGGTAAAGCCGGACCATTTGTACGGAATGACACAAATTCACGTGAAATTCTTAATTTTCACAACATTCCGTCAAAAAGCATTGTATCCTGTTGATATTGAGTGATTTCGCTACCAGATATAGCCTTGTAAATTAAGTCCCGTAATTAGGAGGCGGCCTGTCATGTCGGAAACAACGATTACCCGTGCGGATCTCGCGGAAGCCGTTTATCAGGAAGTTGGTCTGTCGCGGAATGAATCCGCCCAGCTGCTTGAAACTGTTCTCGATGAAATTTCATCGGCACTGATCAAGGACGAAGTTGTAAAAATTTCCTCTTTCGGAAGTTTCTCTGTTCGTCAAAAAGGTCAGCGTATCGGACGAAACCCGAAAACGGGTGAAGAAGTACCGATCCTTCCGCGTAAGGTGCTTGTCTTCCGGCCTTCACAGGTCCTGAAAGCCCGAATTAACGCTTAAGAAAAAGAAGTCATGAAAACGAACTTGGGGGCTGCGGCGGGAACTTCCCGCCGGACAGCAAAGTCTGACTTTGCTTTTCGCACAATTAGCGAGGCTGCAAAGGAGCTTGGTCTTCAGCAGCACGTCCTGCGGTTCTGGGAATCCAAGTTTCCCCAGATCCAGCCGATGAAACGGGCAGGGGGCAGACGTTATTATCGTCCAGAAGACATTGATTTCCTTGCCCATATTCGCACGCTGCTGCACGACCAGGGCTTTACGATCAAGGGGGTGCAAAAGCTCCTTGATCAGAACAAGGGCAAGTTGCCATCGGAAATCGCTGTAACCGGCCAGGACACAGAAACAGGCGCATCGGATATGGCGCCTAGTTCCACTGTGTCTGGAATGACCAGTGTCTCCGGTCCGGACAAAACAGCGCTGAAAGCTGTTTTGGGCGAACTCGAAGAACTTCAGGCGATCCTGCGCACAGGCCTGCAGGACGTTAAAAAAAATCCATAAAAACCATTTGCGTCTTTGGCGTGGCGCCGCTATTTATCGAGCCGCGCCAAACGGCGCAACTCTACGGTCGGAGCGTGGCGCAGCCTGGTAGCGCACCTGCATGGGGTGCAGGGGGTCGGAGGTTCGAATCCTCTCGCTCCGACCAATTATCTCCCCTTTTATATTATTGCGAAAAATCGCATCGCGGTATGCTACGGCATCAGACGCGCAAGTACGTCTATATCCGTGCCGTTATCCGCCATCCTGAACAGGATGATTTCACCAGACCGCGGGAAAATGTCGGTCAGGGCGGTGATGTTCACCTGATGGGTCACCAGTAACAGCTTTGCATCACCTTGAAGACTGGCAAGCTTTGCTTTGATTTCGGCGGTCTGTGCCGCTTCTGTGATGCGATTGCGGAAAAAGGAATTTAGCGCTGGCTCCTCGGTCACCGGACCAAGATCAAGCAACCGCGCGGTATCAACGCATCGGCACCACTGGCTTGTCAGGATTGAGGTTAATTCAACCCCCATCTCGCGGATGCGATCGCCTGTTTGACGTGCTTGTTGGCGGCCGGTGTCGTCCAGATTACGCTGTGTCGTGCAATCGCCCAGGGTGAAGTTCGCCGGATCGCCGGTGCCCGGCGCAATGGCATGGCGCATCAGGGCATGAACACCGTCAGACTGCCAAATTTGCCACGCTTCGTCGGATGCGGCAGCCGCCTGCGGAAGGCATAACAAACCACCCAGAACGGTAACCACCCGGAACATATTTCGCAGCAATATCGGCATGATCTTTACTCATCTGTTGCCATCAGCAAGATGAGTCTGATACCCGCAATCATCGGGATCGGATCAGATCGGTCAGGATTTTGCGGCTTTGGCAGGCCAAGCTTTCGGGGAAAGGGCGTTAATTGCCCGCACTGGCGACCCGACGCCCTTCGTCGGTCAGCTTGCAGATCAGCCAATCGGGTTTGACAGGGTTGTCAAACCACGGTGCCGCCCAGCCATGATCAATACAGCTTCGAACCGTTTTTTCGCTGATCTGTTTGCCATTGCCGTCAAAAAGCGGCAATTTGCCACCGGGCTGGCTAAGACCACGGCGCAGCCATTCAAGCTGCACATCGGTCGGTTTCGAATGTTTTTTCCCCGCCATCGGTACTCCTCGCACCGTTATGATATGATTGGTGATACAAACATCGGATGTTAGGTCCTGACCCTAATCAGTGTGACGGATTATCAACCATGGAGCAATCGCAATGACGCCAGAAGAGTTCCAACCAAGTGAGATGTCATTTCTGTATGTTACGGTGCCTGACATGGATATGGCACGTGTGATTGCGGGTGGTGCTATTCGCGAAAAACTTGCGGCCTGTGCCAATGTCTTGCCTCATATGACGGCGATCTATGAATGGGATGGCGATGTCGAGGAAGAAACCGAGGTGGTGGTTATCCTTAAAACGTCAAAAACAAAGGCGCTTGAATTGGCGCAATGGGTCGAAGATCACCACCCTTATGAGGTCCCCTGTATTCTTGAGCTCCCGTTGGGGCGGGGCAATCACGATTATGTTTCATGGCTGCAAACCCAATTGGGATCCGGATCACGGCTGATGTGATTGCATCTGGTGGGCATGCCCCCTAGGATGGCGCAAATTTATTCCATGGGATGATACGAGTTAATGAACCAGCTTACCAAAATGGCCCTCGAAATGGGGCCGTTGGTCCTGTTTTTTGCGGTGAATGCAACGACCAACCTGATGACAGCAACGGCAGTGTTCGTCGCCGCCACCGTCGTCGCACTCGCGACGTCATATGCGCTGGCGCGAACCATCCCGGTGATGCCGCTGATCGGTGGGGTGTTCGTCATCGTGTTTGGTGGCCTGACGCTGTATCTCGATGATGAATTGTTCATCAAGATCAAGCCAACCATAGTGAACTTGCTGTTTGCCAGCATCCTGTTTGGCGGACTGGCAGCAAGAAAACTGTTCCTGAAGCTGGTTCTGGAAAGCGCATTCAAGGCAACCGATGAAGGTTGGCGCATTCTGACCTGGCGTTGGGCGTTCTTCTTTGTGTTTCTGGCCGTGGTCAATGAAATCGTCTGGCGCAATTTCTCGACCGATACCTGGGTGGCTTTCAAGGTCTGGGGCATTATGCCGATCACAATGGTGTTTGGCATGGCGCAGGTACCGGTGCTGATGAAGCACCAGTTGCCAGAGGAAGAAGGCGACAAGGCCGCGTCCTAAGCTGTTGATGCGCGCATATATCCTTAAAATGCAGAAGGGCAGGATTTTGATCCTGCCCTTTGTCTGTTGGTCTTCGCGGTTGATCAGTTGATCGGAAGGGCAACACTGACGGCCGCCTGTGCGGCAATGCCTTCTTCGCGCCCAGTAAAGCCAAGTCGTTCGGTGGTGGTGGCCTTGACGTTGACGCGGTCCACATCAATCCCGAGAATTTCCGCGACTTTCTGGCGCATTGCCGGGGTATGTGGCCCGATTTTCGGACGTTCACAGATCAGCGTCACATCGACATTCACAATCCGTCCACCACGCTTGCGGACAAGGTCTGCCGCGTGTCTGAGAAAGATGTCGGACGCAGCCCCTTTCCATTGCATGTCGCTTGGCGGGAAGTGTTGGCCAATGTCGCCTGCCCCAATCGCGCCCAAAATCGCATCGGTCAGGGTATGCAGGCCGACATCGGCGTCGGAATGGCCTTCAAGGCGCGCGCTGTGCGGGACTTTTACCCCGCAAAGGATGCAATGATCCCCGGGCGCGAAGCGGTGAACGTCAAATCCGGTGCCAGCCCGATATTCTTCTTGCGACATGTGCGCTGTTTCCTTGTCTGTCGTATTTGCCCAGCTTTGTGCCCGGCCAAAATCATCGCGATGGGTGATCTTGTCATTGTTGGTGGTGCCGGCAACGCAAATCACATCAAGCCCGATGGCCTCAAGCAGGGCTGCATCGTCGGTAAATTCCTGACCTTCGAATTTCTGATGCGCATCGAGAATCGTTTTGAAATCAAACCCCTGAGGGGTCTGCGCACGTTGCAGGGTTTCGCGTGCAATCGTTTTGGTGATGACGCCATCCCGATCTGTCTGCTTGATGGTATCCGCCACGGGCAGGGTGGGTATTGCCCCCGGATGGGTCTGAAGCGCTGTCATAACCCGATCAATCACATCATCGGATATCCCCGGGCGCGCGGCGTCATGGATCAGAACAATATCCGGTCCCTTGGCCTCAAGGGCGCGCAATCCGTTCAGAACCGATTGCTGCCGGGTGTCACCACCTGCCACTGGTGCTGGGAGTGATCCGGTTTCATTCAAAGCCGCTGTCGCGCTTTCATACCACTCCCGGTGGGCTGGATTATAGACCACCTGAATAAGGCCGGGATCGGTATGTCGTGCAAAGCATTCGATGCAATGTGCAAGAATGCTTTTGCCGCCAAGCATGTGATATTGTTTTGGTATCGGGTCGCCAAATCTGCTACCGCTGCCGGCAGCGACGATGACAACGCCTGTTTTTTGGGTCATAAACATAAAGCCATGGCTTGTCGTGAGTGCGCCGCAGGCTATCTTTCTGCGGAGGTTTTGCCAAGTCGGCAAATGCAATATCGGGGTCGCGATTGATCCCGGAGACTGAAACGGGTTTCAAGATGCTTGCAGCATATATCCATATCCTTGCCCTGTTGCCCCTGACCGGACAGATCATGCGCCCTGAACCACGGCGTGATATCTGGCTTTATGCATCCATTTGTCTGGCAGCTGTCGGTACGATGGTGTTGCTGGGGGTTACCGGCGAGGAAGTTCAGTCGCGTGGCTTTGCCGCGGCCCTGCATTGGTCGGAACTAACCGTAATCCTGATCTTTGGTGGTCTGGTGATTTGCAAAGGCCCGCATCAGGTTTGGCGATTGGCCGGGTATATCGGCGGTTATCTTCTTCTTTTCGCGGTATTGGCGGCGGTCTTCCGGGTGTTTGGTAACAACGTTGCCGAAACCGTGGATGGGCCGGCACTTTATTCCGGTTGGCTTTGGGCGCATATCGGCAGTTCACTGGTCACCTATGCGCTTGTGACTTTGGCAGCGATTGCCGCGATGGCTTATGTCGTTCAGGAATACGCCCTGAAAAAACGCAAGCCGACCCGCTGGAGCCGACGTCTGCCGCCGCTGCGCGACAGTGAATACATGTTGGTCGGGTTTTTGAAATGGTCGGCCTGGATCCTGATCATCGGGATCATTTCGGGCTTTGCGCTTCGATATGTTGAAGGACAGAGCCTGTGGGAAATCGACCACAAGATGCTGCTGACCTTGCTGGGTTTCGCGACCATTTGTGTGCTGATCTTTATCCATGAACGCTCCACCTTGCGCGGGCGCATGGCCGTACGCTTTGTTCTTGGCGCCTGGTTGCTTCTGACCTTGGCGTTTCCGGGCGTTCGTTTGGTAACCGGCTATATCATCGGCTAGCCCGAAAGCAGGTCGACCAGATAGCCCTGCCAGATTGTGTCTTGCTCAATTTTTACGATCATCCTTTTGATGTATGCATAATTGCTAGTCATTATTCAGGCATGGACAAGCATTCCTGATCGGATGGTTAGTCCCGGCAATGTTGAACTTTCGTCGGATTTTCCTAGAATTTTCAGGTTTGAAACAACGATAATTGCATCAACAGGCTGAGAGTTGTTGCATGTCGTGGCCAGTTTTATTAATCTGCCCAAGTTTTAGGCAATTGGAATTCCTTCATGTCATTGCAGATCGGTTCTGTACATGTGCCAGAGAATGTTGTGCTGGCACCGATGTCAGGTGTGACTGACCTTCCGTTTCGGCAACAGGTCCGCCAGTTTGGCGGACATCTTGTTGTGTCCGAAATGATTGCGTCGGATGCCATGACCCGCATCCAGCGGCATGAAAAAGAAGTCCGTAAAATGCATGGCGATTGTGCTGCTGAAAGCCCGCTTTCGGTTCAGCTTGCCGGTACCGAACCTGAAGAAATGGCCGAAGCGGCCAAGATGAACGAAGCCCGCGGGGCCATGATCATCGATATCAATATGGGGTGCCCGGCCAAGAAGGTCACCAAGGGTTATGCCGGCTCGGCACTCATGCGTGATGAAAAGCTGGCCGCCGATATTATCAAGGCGACGGTGGATGCGGTGTCGGTTCCGGTGACGTTGAAAATGCGTCTTGGCTGGGATGATGATAACCGTAATGCCCCGAAGCTTGCCCGCATTGCCGAGGATCTGGGGATTGCGATGCTGACCATTCATGGGCGCACGCGCTGCCAGTTCTATAAGGGCGATGCCGACTGGGATGCGATTGCACTGGTCAAAGACGCGGTATCGATCCCGGTACTTGGCAACGGTGATGTAAACAGCGAAGAAGATGCCAAGGAACTGCTGGATCGATCCGGTGCTGACGGGATCATGATCGGACGTGGAGCCCAGGGGCGTCCATGGTTCCTTGCACAGGTTTCGCACTATCTTGCGACGGGGAAAAAGCTTCCGGCGCCAACACTTGAAATTCAGCTTCAGACCGTCCTGCGTCACTATGATGCGATGATTGATCATCATGGGCGACAAGGTGTTCGCATCGCACGTAAGCATCTGGCGTGGTATTGCAACAGCCTGCGCAACGCGACGGAATTTCGTCGCGTTGTCAATGTGTTGGATGACCCAGCCGAAGTCAAAAATCAAATCCGGTCGTTCTATGAACCGTTGATCGAAAACGAAATCAAACTGGATCAGGCAGCCGCCTGATTACCTCATAACAATAATATGGCGACGGTCAAAAACTGTTGTCGGGGAAGATATGCATGAGACTGGGATTTGGAAAAGGCAATGGGGTCGACCCGACCGGCGTTCTGAACGCGATTGCGAGTGCTGTTGTCGTGGCCAACCGGGATGGCAAAATCAAGTTTGTCAATCAGGCCACCGAGCAACTGTTTAACGCCAGTGCCGCCGTGTTGTGCCGCAGTGACCTGACGGATTTCATCCCGCAGGACAGCCCGGTTTTTTCCCTGATCAGACAGGCCGTTGATGAGGCAACCCTGGTTGCCGATCATAATCTTCTGATCGAAAGCCCCAAAATCGGCAAGCACACGGTCAACTTGACGGTTGGCTCAATGCCCGATGACAGTGATTGTGCGGTTCTGACCTTTGAGCCGCGCTCGATCGCGCAAAAGATCGATAACCAGTTGCTGAGCCGAAATTCAGCACGCTCTGTCAGTGCCATGGCGGCCATTCTGGCGCATGAAATCAAGAACCCGCTTTCGGGTATTCGTGGTGCCGCGCAATTGCTTGAGCAAACCAGCAACGAAGATGATCGTGTGCTGACGCGCCTTATTTGCGATGAAGCCGACCGCATTGTCGAACTTGTTGACCGGATGGAGATTTTCTCTGACAAGCCGCTGGAGCGCGGGGCTGTCAATATCCATACGGTTCTTGAGCATGTGCGTCGTCTGGCGGAAAACGGCTTTGCCAAGAACCTGACATTCGAAGAAATTTACGATCCGTCCTTGCCGCCGGTATTTGGCAATCGCGATCAGCTTGTTCAGGTGTTTTTGAACCTGATCAAGAATGCCGGTGAGGCAGTCGATCCAAAGGACGGTGTTATTACCATTTCGACCCGCTACCAGCATGGTATCCGCCTTGCCGTGGCTGGCGGTGACGCACGTGTTCACCTGCCGCTGGTGGTGTCGGTGCGTGATAATGGGCCTGGCATTCCACAAGACATGCGCGAAAGCCTGTTTGACCCGTTTGTGACGACAAAACCGACCGGATCGGGACTTGGCCTTGCGCTGGTTGCGAAAATTATCAATGACCATGGCGGTGTGATTGAAGTGAAAGATGTGCCCGGGGGAGGTGCAGAGTTTCAAATCATGCTGCCAATTTACAATCGGGCATTGGCCGAGGGGGCCGCTGATCCGATCATAATCAATAACAGGGAAGAAACCGCATGAGTACGAGCCCTGCGAGAATTCTGGTTGCCGACGATGATCGGGCCATTCGCACTGTCCTGACGCAGGCATTGTCGCGTCAGGGACACGAAGTCCGCAGTACTGGCCATGGCCGCACACTTTGGGACTGGATCGCCGATGGGGATGGCGATCTGGTGATTACCGATGTGATGATGCCTGACGAGAACGGGTTGGATATGGTGCCGCGCATTCGCAAGCTGCGCCCGGACCTTCGCGTTATTGTCATGAGTGCTCAGAATACGCTGATGACGGCGGTGAAGGCCGCCCAGCGCGGTGCGTTTGAATATCTTCCAAAACCATTTGATCTTAATGAGTTGATGGGGATTGTTGATCGCGCACTTGAGACGCCACAGGCAAATGAAACCGGTAAGTCCGAGGATGAGGAGGGCGATGATCGCTTGCCTCTGATCGGCCGTTCACCGGCGATGCAGGAAATTTATCGTGCGCTGGCGCGTTTGATGAATACCGACCTGACCGTGATGGTGACCGGGGAAAGCGGTACGGGCAAGGAACTGGTTGCGCGCGCATTGCATGAATATGGCGGGCGCCGTCATGGTCCGTTTGTTGCCATCAACATGGCCGCCATCCCACGCGAACTGATCGAAAGCGAGCTGTTCGGCCACGAAAAAGGCGCCTTTACCGGTGCAAACGAACGCAAGGTCGGTCGGTTTGAGCAGGCCGAGGGCGGTACGCTGTTTCTGGATGAAATCGGCGATATGCCGCTTGAGGCCCAGACCCGTTTGCTGCGCGTTTTGCAGGAAGGTGAATATACCCGTGTTGGTGGGCGCACACCCATTCGGGTCAATGTGCGCATTGTTGCGGCCACGCACCGTGATTTGCGCAAGCTGATCCGTGAAGGCACGTTCCGTGAAGATTTGTTCTATCGCCTGAATGTCGTGCCGATCCGTCTGCCGTCGCTGCGTGAACGGCTGGAAGATATTCCGGAACTGGTCAATCACTTCCTGATGCAAGCCAGCGAAGAAGGTCTTCCGCGTAAGACGCTGTCGTCCGAGGCGATGGCGCGCCTAAAAGCGCACCGCTGGCCGGGGAACATCCGCGAACTCGAAAACATGGTACGTCGCCTGACGGCACTTTATTCGCATGATGTCATCGGTGTCGATGTCATCGAAACCGAGTTTTCCGAGAATAATATCAGCGAAGCCGCACCGACTGCGGAACCACAGTCGCTTTCAGAATCCATAGAACGCCATGTTCGCGAATATTTTGATGCCCATGATGATGATCTGCCTGCGAATGGTCTTTATGATCGCATTTTGCGGGAAATGGAGCGTCCGCTTCTGAACGTGACGCTTGAAGCAACGCGGGGCAATCAGGTCAAGGCCGCAGAGGTTCTTGGCCTTAACCGCAATACGCTGCGCAAGAAAATCCGTGATCTTGGACTGGAAGTTGTCAGGGGCACGAAATGAATAATACCGACCGTTCGATCTCCAACCGGTTCTTGCGGTCGGGCTTTGTACGGTTTCTGGGGCGGCTGGGACAGTCACGGCGTTTTGCGTTCGGATTGGTTACGGCTGCCCTTGTTTCGGTAACGGCGACCTATCTGGCGATGACGGGGACGGCGCCATTCCGGCCTGACCCGCGCCTGATTTTGTTGCTGCTAAACATCGACCTCGTGTTGGTGTTGCTGTTAGCGACGCTCGTGGCGCGCAAGCTTGTCCAGATCTGGGTGGAACGCCGGCGCGGCGTTGCCGGGGCGAAGCTTCATACCCGTATGGTTTTGATGTTTTCGCTGGTGGCGGTGACGCCAGCGATTGTCGTTGCGATATTCTCGGCACTTTTCCTGCATTTCGGTATTCAGGGCTGGTTTAGCGACCGCATCAGAACCGCCGTTGAAGAAAGTATGGTCATCGCCGATGCCTATTTGCGCGAACACCAGGAACTGATCCGCGCGGATGCCTTGGCAACCACCAGTGACTTGCAGCGTTTCGGGGTCAATTTTTCGACCAGTCCGGACCGAATTTCGAACTTTCTGACCGATCAGGCGCTGGCGCGCGGGTTGCCGGAAGTGATGATGGTCGACGGTTCCGGTCAGATTATTGCCCAATCCGAATACAGTTTTTCCTACGATACCAATCAGGTGTCGGTGCCACCGGAAGTCTTTGATGAAGCACGTCAGAAAGACGTCGTTCTGATGATCGGATCAAGTGATAACCGCATTCGCGCAATTGCCAAGATCCCAAGCTTTATTGATGCCTTCTTGCTGGTCGGTCGGTTTGTGGACCCCAACGTTCTGGATCGCATCGACAAGGCACGGCGTGCGGTTGACGCCTATGAAAGTCTTGAAGGTGAACGTTCGGGGATTGTGATTACCTTTGTCATGATCTTCGTTCTGATCTCTGTTGTACTGCTTTTGGCGGCTGTGACATTGGGCCTTATGGTGGCAACCCGTTTGGTGCAGCCTGTGTCGCAGTTGATTACCGGTGCAGAGCGCGTGCGCGACGGGGATTTGTCTTTCCGTGTGCCGCTTGACGGGCAGGGGGATGAACTTGAAGCGCTTAGTCGGGCGTTTAACCGGATGACAGCCCAGCTTGAAACCCAGCGCAATGAACTGATTGCGGCCAACCGGCTGAATGATGAACGGCGGCGCTTTACCGAGGCCATCCTTGGCGGGGTTACCGCCGGTGTGATTGGCCTTGATCCGGCACGCAAGATTGATCTTCCAAATCGCAGTGCATCGGATCTTCTTGGTGTTGATCTTGAGGATTACCTGGCACAGGAACTGACCGACGTTATTCCGGAGTTTCAGCCTCTGTTTGACGATTTTGCCCGCGACGGGGATCGCAGCAAGCCACGTCAGATCGAAATCCGCCGTGATGGTGTTAACCTGACACTGATGGCGCGTGTAACGGCGGAATGGGCCGATGATGGCACGGTGTTTGGTTATGTCGTGACATTTGATGATGTGACCGAACTTCAGACCGCACAGCGTATGGCGGCCTGGGCTGACGTCGCGCGCCGTATCGCCCATGAAATCAAAAACCCGCTGACACCGATCCAGCTTTCAGCAGAACGTTTGAAGCGCCGCTATCTGAAACAAATCACCGATGATCAGGAAGTCTTCACGACCTGTACCGATACGATCATCCGACAGGTGTCCGATATCGGGCGGATGGTCGACGAGTTTTCCAGCTTTGCCCGCATGCCATCGCCAACGATGCGTTTGGAAAATATCGGTGAACTGGTGAAAAGTGCGGTCTTCCTGCAAAAACAGGCGCACAGCAATATCACTTATGATTTTGATCGCAGTGGGATCGAAGATCTGCAAATTTCATGTGATGCGCATCAGGTCAATCAATGCCTGACCAATACGCTCAAGAACGCGGCAGAGGCGATTGAAGGCCGTGAAAAGCCCACGGAGGGTGAGCTGCCACCTGGCAAGATCGAGATTTCAGTCGCGGTGTCGCCCGACAATCAGCGCGTTTTTGTGGCGGTGTCGGATAACGGAAAAGGTCTTCCGGCAGAGCATCGCGAACGCCTGACCGAGCCCTATGTCACCACCCGATCGAAGGGAACCGGTCTTGGATTGGCGATCGTAAAGAAAATCATGGAAGACCATGGTGGAGAGCTTATACTCTCCGACGGCGTTGAAAGCGGAGCTACGATTACGCTATCTTTCCCAAAGGTTGTAGAAGCCGAAATTGATGGTGTGGCTTCGGACGCACATTCCTCAGGCAATTGATTTAGTTGTCAAAATCGAAACAAGAAAAAGATTGATTTGGTCACGACATGGCGCACGACATTCTTATTGTCGACGATGAAGAAGATATCCGGGCTCTGATATCAGGCATTCTCGAGGACGAGGGGTATACAACCCGTCAGGCAGGATCAAGCCAGGGTGCGCTGTCAGAGGTTGCAGCCCGTCGGCCGAGCCTTGTGGTGCTTGATATCTGGATGGATGAAAGCGATCACGATGGCATCGAGACGCTTAAGCTGATCAAGCGCGAGCACAGCGAAGTCCCGGTCGTGATGATTTCCGGTCATGGCAATATTGAAACGGCACTCGAAGCATCGCGCATCGGCGCGTACGATTTTATCGAGAAGCCGTTCAATACTGACCGCCTTTTGATGGTGGTCGAACGCGCCATTGACGATGCGCGTCTGCGTCGTGAAAACCGTGAACTGACCTTGCGTGCCGGCGGCGATACCGAACTTGTTGGCAAATCATCGGTTTTGAACAACTTGCGCCAGTCGGCCGAACGGGTTGCCCGTACCGGTAGCCGCATTCTGATCCATGGCCCGGCCGGATCGGGCAAGGAAGTTGTCGCGCGCCTGATCCATCAGAAATCCGCCCGTGCGGAAGCGCCGTTTGTCGTGCTGAACTGTGCCAATATTTCGCCCGACACCATGGAAGAATCGCTGTTTGGGGCGGTTGCGACTTCGGACCGTGAGGCGCGCACAGGTGTGCTTGAGCTAGCCCATGGCGGGACTTTATTGCTTGATGAAGTGGCTGATATGCCGCTTGAGACCCAGGGAAAGATTGTCCGGGTGTTGCAGGACCAGACGTTTGAACGCGTTGGCGGATCAGTTCCGGTCAATGTTGATGTGCGCGTTATCGCAACGACTGCACGCGACCTTGAACAACGCATTGCCGAGCAGAAATTCCGCCAGGACCTTTATTACCGCCTCAATGTTGTGCCACTTGAAGTGCCATCCTTGCAGCAGCGTCGGGAAGATATTCCGATGTTGGCGGAAATGTTCCTTGATCGCTATGCCGATGCGACGGGTCTTCCGAAACGGAAACTCTCGCCCGAAGCAATGGCAACCCTGCATGCCTATGATTGGCCGGGCAATGTGCGCCAGTTGCGCAATGTCATCGAAAGATTGATGATCATGGCGCCCGATGATGACGACAAGGTTGATCTGATCAGTGGTAAAATGCTGCCATCAGAGCTGTTTTCTGACGTGCCGACGTCGCTAAGTTTTGACAAGACCAGTGAAATCATGGCATTGCCGCTCCGCGAAGCGCGGGAGATGTTTGAAAAAGAATATCTCCAGACACAGATCGACCGTTTTGGCGGGAATATCTCCAAAACGGCAAGCTTTGTCGGCATGGAACGCTCAGCCTTGCATCGCAAGCTGAAAAGCCTTGGTGTGAACGGGCAATAAGCCCAAACTCATCATGGACTGTTGTGAACGGGAGAATTCGAAATGAAGGTCATCATTTGCGGCGCCGGGCAGGTGGGGTTCCACATTGCCAAATATCTGGCTGCGGAAAACAATGATGTAACCGTGATCGACCAGTCCGAAGAACTGGTGCGCAAGATTTCCGACACGCTAGAGGTCAAGGGCATCATTGGTTTTGGCTCGCACCCGGATGTGTTGCAACAGGCCGGTGCCGAAGAGGCTGACATGCTGATCGCGGTAACCTTTGCCGATGAAGTCAATATGACAGCCTGTCAGGTGGCGCATTCGCTGTTTAACGTGCCAACCAAAATTGCCCGTATCCGCAGCCAGACCTATTTGCAGCCGGAATGGGCCAGCCTGTTTGGCCGTGAAAAGCTTCCGATTGATGTGGTGATTTCGCCCGAGATGGAAGTCGCGCGCGCGGTTGCACGCCGTCTTCAGGCACCCGGTGCGTTCGACATGATCCCGTTTGCAGATGACAAGGTCAAAATCCTTGGCATCCGGTGTAGCGACGATTGCCCGGTGATCAACACGCCGTTGCGTCAGCTCCATCAGCTTTTCCCGGATCTTAATATTTCGATCCTTGGCATGATCCGCGGTGACAAGGCGGTCTATCCCAAGGGCGATGATCAGATGCTGGCGGGTGACCTTGTGTATCTTGCCGTATCGAGCGATCAGGTGGATCGCGCAATGTCGGCCTTTGGTCATGAAGACCCCGAAGCACGCCGTATTGTAATCTTTGGTGGCGGGAACATCGCATTGTTCCTGGCCGAGGAAATCAACAAGAACTTCCCGGGTGTGACCACCCGACTGGTCGAAGCCGACCCGGAACGTGCGCGCTATGTCGCGCAGAAACTGCCAAAGAAAAGCGTTGTTCTGCGGGGTGACGTTCTTGATCCTGAACTGCTTGAAGAAGCCAATGTCGGCAATGCCGAGGCAGTTGTTGCGCTGACCAATGACGATGAAACCAACATTCTGGCATCACTTTTGGCCAAGCGGTATGGCTGCCCGCGTGCGCTGACACTGATTAACAAAAGCACCTACAACTCGCTGGTTTCCGAACTTGGCGTGGATGTGGTGATCAGCCCGCGTATGACGACGGTGTCGACCATCCTGCATCATGTGCGCCGCGGTCGTATTCGTGCCGTGCACAGCCTGTCAGAGGGCTTCGGCGAGGTTCTTGAGGCAGAGGCACTTGAAACTGCACCAATCGTTGGTAAGGCGATCAAGGATATCGCGATGCCGGCAAGCGTGGTCTTTGGGGCCATTTTGCGCGATGGCGAAGTTGTGATGCCGCGCGCCGCCACCGTGATCGAGGCCAACGACCGGATTGTCGTATTTGCCGGGTCGGAACAGATCAAGAAGGTCGAAAAGATGTTCGCTGTTCGTCTTGAATACTTCTGATAAATCAGAGTGTTGCTTTAATCCTCATACAATACATTCCCGATCCTGCCACCGGAAGTTCAAATGTCAAACCAATTGCCCCATCCGCCAAAGGCCGTCATTTTTGACTGGGATAACACCCTTGTCGATAGCTGGGGGACGATTCAGGCAGCGCTCAACATGACGTTTGACGACTTCGGGCTTGAGACATGGACGCTTGACCAAACCAAGCAGCGTGTCGCGCGCTCGATGCGTGACAGTTTCCCGATCTTGTTTGGTGAAGATCGCTGGGAGCAGGCCAAAGACAGCTTTTATGGTCACTTCCAGTCTATTCACCTTGAAACCCTGATGCCGCTGGCTGGGGCGCATGACCTGTTATCTGCACTGCGTGATAATGGCACCTATATCGGGGTGGTCAGTAACAAGAACGGGGATTTCTTGCGCAAGGAAGCCGATCACCTTGGGTGGACACCATTTTTTGGCAGGATTGTAGGTGCAACCGATGCCGCCAAGGACAAACCGGCACCCGATCCGGTGCATCTGGCAATGGGCGACTCTTCGGCGCCGCAATATGAGAATCTGTGGTTTGTTGGCGACAGCGTGGTCGATATTCAGTGCGCGCGCAACGTCGGGGCGACTGCAATTCTGATTGGCGATGAAATTACCGGTCACGACGATACGCAGAATTCCGCGACTCTTAGCCCTGATTGGCATTTCGCTGATTGCGGGGCGCTTGTAGGGGTTGTAAAAGGCTTCTCGAAAGTCTTATAGTTCATAGAGGTCATTAAAAATGGGGCCGGAATCGTGACAGACCTTTAAGTCGACGGTTCCACATTTTCCTTGACCGCCCGAAACCAAAAAAACGCTCATAAAAGAAGGCTAGGTCTAACCGATGGCGGAAAAATCACAGAATGTTCAGGACGTCTTCCTGAATTATTGCCGTAAAAACAAAACGCCGGTTACCGTGTTTCTGGTCAACGGAGTCAAATTGCAGGGCATCATTACCTGGTTTGACAATTTCTCTGTTTTGCTGCGGCGCGATGCTCATACCCAGCTCGTATACAAACATGCGATTTCGACGGTAATGCCGACGACGCCGATCAAACTGTTTGATCCGAGCCAGCCTGCGACGGAAGAAGAAAATAGCTGAAGAATCTCTGACTTCGGGGGGCGGCGATACGCCAGAAGCTCCCCGGGTCCTAGTTTTCCACCCGGAACTAAAACGCGCAGACCAGACCGGTGCTTGGCGCGACGCATCGTCGCGTCTCGAAGAAGCGGTCAGTCTTACGGGGGCACTTGATTTTGAAGTGGTGGGCGCGGAAATTGTGCCCATCGCGAAATTGCGGCCTTCAACCCTGTTTGGCAAAGGCGTTACCGAACGTCTTGGTCTGCAGATCAAGGCCATCGAGGCCGACATTGTGATGATCAACGGCCAGCTTTCCCCGATCCAGCAACGTAACCTGGAACGCGAATGGAAATGCAAGGTCATTGACCGGACCGGCCTGATCCTTGAAATCTTTGCTGATCGCGCGCGGACGCGTGAAGGTCGTTTGCAGGTTCAACTGGCACTGCTGAGCTATCAGCGGTCGCGCCTTGTCCGGACCTGGACCCACCTTGAACGTCAACGTGGTGGGCGTGGCTTTCTTGCCGGTCCCGGTGAACGTCAGATCGAGATCGACCGTCGTTTGATCGGCGACAAGCTTGCCAAGCTCCGTCGTGAGCTTGAGGAAGTCAAACGGACGCGTGAACTTCATCGCGAAGCACGCCGTCGTGTGCCATATCCGATTGTGGCCCTTGTGGGGTACACCAACGCCGGTAAATCGACGCTGTTTAACCAGCTGACCGTGTCCGAGGTCTTTGCCGAAGACATGCTGTTTGCGACGCTTGATCCGACCATGCGTGGTTTGATCCTGCCAAGTGGTCGCAAGGTTATTCTGTCCGATACCGTGGGCTTTGTGTCCGATCTGCCGCACGATCTTGTCGCGGCGTTCCGTGCAACGCTCGAAGAAGTTCTTGAAGCCGACCTGATTGTTCATGTCCGCGATGCGGCTTCACCGGAAACCGAAGAGCAAAAGCTTGATGTGCTTGAGGTTCTTAAGGAGCTTGGGCTTAAAAAGGCGATTGACGGTGAGGAACTTGTCGAGGCGCTGAACAAGATTGATCAGCTCAAAGGCGAAGAGCTGCAAGCCGTTTCAGAATATTCTGCGCGCCATGACAACACGATCGCGATTTCAGCCATCAAAGGCACGAATTGCGATGCATTGCTGGCCCTGATTGAAGACCGGCTGACCGAAGATATGCCGGTATTTGAGCTTTGCGTGCCGTATTCGGACGGTAAATCATTGGCGCGGCTTTATGAGCAGGGCGAGGTTTTGAAACGCAACGAAGGTGCCGACGGCATTTCGGTTCAGGTGCGCGTCGATACGACCCGCGTTGGCCGTTTCGAAGACTGGTGTGCCAAGGCCGGGCTCGATATTCATCTGGTTTGATAGGGAGACAGCGCGTGGCGATTAAAGTCGATATGGACAAAGTGACCGAAATCATTCGGGAAGTGTCGGCTGCTGAGATTGCCCCGCGTTTTGGCCAGTTGGATGACGCCGATATCGATACCAAGACCCATGCAATGGATCTGGTGACGATTGCCGATACCGAAGCCGAACGCGTTCTGACCCGCCGGTTGACTGATCTTTTGCCGGGCAGCCGCGCACTTGGCGAAGAAGCCGCCCATGAAGAACCGACTTTACAGGAGCGGATCTTTGCTGGCGATGATCCGTTCTGGATCATTGATCCGGTGGATGGCACCAAGAACTTTGCCCATCACAAACAACCGTTCCGTTGCATGGTCGGCCTTTATTCTGGTGGTGAAACCGTTGCTGCCTGGATTGTCGATCCGATTGAAGGGGCGGCAACCGTTGCAGAACTGGGGTCGGGGACGCGTTACCAGGACCAGCCGGTTTCCGTGCGTTCCAACATCACCAAGGCTTCTGATGCCAAAGGTTTTCTGATTTCATACGCCCGGGACCGCATCCGCAAGCATTACGGCCATCTCGATTTCTTTGCCGATGTTGCGCATTATTCCTGCTGTGGTGCCGAGTATGAGGAAACAGCGCGTGGTGCGTTTGATTTCTGTGCCTATCGGACACTTAAACCCTGGGATCATGCGCCGGGAACGTTGCTGGTGCGTGAGGCTGGTGGCTATGCGCGCTATATCACCGCCGACAAGAATAATGAGTATAACGCCAATGCGACGGCGGCCGGGCTTTTGTGCGCCAGTTCCGAGGAGCTGTGGGCAGAAATCAATGAAATTCTGATACCGCTCTTTACCTGAGTTTGATCAGACCTGACCGCGTTCGGTCTTTTTCGCCAGGTTCCAGAGACTATCCATTTCAGCCAGATCGGAGTCCGCGGCCGTGCGGCCGTCGCGTGCCAGTTCGTCTTCGATGAAATGGAAGCGTTTGGTGAACTTGTGGTTCGCACCCCGCAGCGCCACTTCGGGATCAACGCCGATCTTGCGCGCCAGATTGGCCATCACAAACAGCATATCGCCAAGTTCATCCTGCAAACGGGCGGGATCCGGGTTTTCGGTCATTTCGGCTTTGAGTTCGTCGATTTCTTCGTGAAGCTTGTCAAAGACTTCATCGGTGCTGGGCCAGTCGAACCCGACACGCGCAGCCCGCTTGGTCAGCTTTTCCGCACGCATTAACGCGGGCAGGGCGCTTGCGACCCCATCAAGGGCGCTGTGGCGTTCGTGGCCTTTGTCTTCTGCCTTTCGGGCGCGTTCGGCGGCCTTGATCTTTTCCCAAGTCTGATTGACGCCATCGGTCGTCGTGGCATCCCCGTCGCCAAATACATGCGGATGGCGGCTGATCATTTTTGAAACGATGCTGTTGGCGACGTCTTCGAACTCGAAATGACCGGCTTCCTTCGCCATCTGGGCATGGAACACCACCTGCAATAGCAAATCACCCAACTCGTTGCAAAGCTCGGGCATGTCATTGTCAGCAATCGCATCGGCCACTTCGTAGGCTTCTTCGATGGTGTAGGGGGCAATGGTCGAGAAATCCTGTTCGAGATCCCAAGGGCAGCCACCATCGGGATTGCGCAGCTTTGCCATGACGTCGAGGAGTTCGTTGATGGCTTTGCTGTTATGCGTGGTCATGGTCGATGTCCCGTCTGTTTTACTGGTGTGCCCCGTTTATCCTTTAAGTCCTATCGCGCTGCATCAAAACTGACAAGCATATGATCAAGGCAAAACAAAACCCGCAAGGCCAATGCGGCACTTGCGGGTTTTGCTGTGATGTTCGGATGCCCTTTTGGCTTATGCAGCCTTGAGCTTTTCCTGTTTTTCGGTGCTGTCATCCTTGGTTCGCTTGGATGATGCACTTTCTTCTTTTTTGCCTTCGACGAGGCCGCGATGCAGGGCGACAATTGCCTTGTTGAAGTCGCCTTCGGCAACAACAAACTGCAGATCAACGCGGCGGCTCGGATAGTGGGAGGCCACCAGTTCAACACCGGCATCATCAAGGATTGATACCGCGCGGGCGAACAGACCCGGCTGTTCGATGTTGGCACCAATCACCGAGACAATCGCGACCTTACGGGTCTGAACGGTTGCCTCTGGCTGATTTGCTTCGATCTCGTCAACACAGCGCCGGATCTGCTTGAGCGGTGCCGACACGTAATGCGTAATCGTATTGGCGTTCAGGTTCTTGGTGACGGTCGGAACCTTGTAACGTTTCAGAACGTTCAGGATCGCTTCCTCGCCACCTGGAACACCAACCATATCCTGATTGAATACTTCAATCTCGAACGCGGTCGGAACGCCAGTCACGATTTCAACACGGCTGTTTTCCGGCTCCCAATGATCGTCAATAACCGTGCCCGGGTGTTCCGGTTCAAAGGTATTGGCAATCCGCAGCGGAATGTCGTTCTGACGCAGGCCTTTGGCTGCACGCGGGTGGATGGCTTCCATGCCCATGTTCGACAGCTGGTCGGCCACGTCATAGCTGGTGCGGCCAATCGGGCGCACAGCGTCTTCGCCGACGATGCGCGGATCAGCACTCGACAAGTGGAATTCCTTGTGAATGATCGCTTCGCGCGCCTGGGTCAGGCAGGCAATGCGCGAGAAGGTCACTTCACTGTAGCCACGACCATAGATGCTCATGAGGCCTTCGCTGCACTGGGCATAGCCCGTCGCAATGGCAAGCTGCTTGGAAAGGTCGATGTCATCAAACACCTTTCCAATACGACCATCAAGGGTAGAGGCCTCTGGCTCACGCCAGCCCGAAAGATCGGCAAAGACCGCATTTACACCCTTGGCACGCAGGAGCAGCATGGTGTTGTGCGCGCTATGCGCTTCACCAATGGCTGACAGCATTTCACGTACGGTCAGAAGATGCTTTTCAAGCTTGAAGTGACCAAAGCTGCACAGGCGATGAAGATCCATCAGGCAACTGCGCGTGCCTTCAATGCGTTCCTGTACAAAGGCATTGGCAAGCTTCAGTTCCGGCGCGTCGCCAAAAATCTCTTCGTTAATGGCGCACATCTTTTCGGAGACCTTGGTCAAGGCATCGCCCCAGGCCCAATCGGTTTCCGAGCCGGCGTAAAGCTGATAGACGCCCGGTTCACCGGTCTTTTTGTTTTCCAGCAAAAGGTCGGTAAAACCGCCATATGCCGAAACAACAAAGACACGGTTGTAAAGTTCGTCTTCCTTGCGATTGCCGACAAGAATGTTGTCCATGACCGCATCAACCTGAGTCATCGACGTACCGCCGATCTTGTGAACGCTATGCCCTGCGTCCTTGTTTTTCTGGGCTGAAAGCATGTTGCCTCCTTTAGGGGCGTTTCCTTTAAAGAATATGCTTTAAATGGTCGGGCAGTCGTTAGGTGCCGCCCGACCAGAAATTGTTAGCTAGCGAGTGCTTCGCCATCGAGCGGATAAACACCGTTCTCGTCATGCACTTCACGGCCATTCAGCGGCGGGTTGAATGCGCACGCAACAACCATGTCCTCGGTGCCGCCACGCAGATAGTGGCGGTCATGCTTGTCGAGGATGTAAACCGTGCCCGGCTCGATCTTGTATTTCTTGCCGTCAGCAATGGTTTCGACTTCGCCGTTGCCCGAGATGCAGTAAACCGTCTCGAAATGGTTGGCGTAGCAAATCTCGGTTTCGGTGCCGGCATAAATGGTGGTGATGTGGAACGAGAAACCCATACCATCTTCGGCAAGCGAAAGACGGGTGCTTTCCCAGTTGTCCGAAACCACGCGGCGACCGGATGCTTCACATTCTTTCAGAGTACGAACAATCATTTTTAACTCTTTGATATAATTAAGTTGTGGGGCCGGGCGACGCAGTTAAGCGTCGCCCAAACTATGTTACTCAGCGGCTGCTTTGGACGGGGAAATGTCCTTGCCCATGGCTTTGGCGGTTGCCAGTTCAAGGATTTCCAGTCCATGTGCCAGATCCTGCTTGGAGATGATCAGCGGCACAAGGCATTTGACCACTTCGTCTTCCGGACCACTGGTTTCGATCACAAGGTTATGCTTGAAGCATTCCTTGGTGACCTTGGATGCCAGTTCGCCACTTTCAAAGCAAATACCCTGCATCAGGCCGCGGCCCTTGCGATAGAGTTTGCCATCGCCATAGCGATCAATGATTTCATCGAGGCGCGTTTCGAGGAACGCGGCCTTGTCGCGTACATCAGCAGCAAACTTGTCATCTGACCAGAAATGGTCAAGCGCAGCAGCGGCAGTCACAAACGCGTGGTTGTTACCACGGAAGGTGCCGTTATGTTCGCCCGGATGCCAGACATCGAGTTCCGGCTTCATCAGAACCACTGCAAGCGGAAGACCATAAGCCGAAAGCGATTTCGACAGCGTGATGATGTCCGGCTTGATACCAGCAGGTTCGAAGCTAAAGAATGTACCGGTGCGGCCACAGCCCGCCTGAATGTCATCAACAATCAGAAGGATGTCATGTTTGCGGCAAACCTTTTCCAGGTTCTTGAGCCAGCCGAAGTCAGCGGCATTCAGGCCACCTTCACCCTGAAGGGTTTCGACGATCACGGCTGCGGGCAGGGCGATACCGCTGGAGTTGTCCGAAAGGACACGGTCCAGATACTCGGTGGTATCGGCACCGTCACCCATGTAACCGTCAAACGGCACGGCAACAGCGTTATCAAGCGAGACGCCAGCAGCGCCACGATGATGTTCGTTACCCGTGATGGCGAGCGAACCAAGCGTGCAACCATGGAAGCCGTTGGTAAACGAAATCACGGTTTCGCGGCCTTTGACGCGACGGGCCAGTTTAAGAGCAGCTTCGACGGCGTTGGTGCCGGTCGGGCCAGTAAACTGGACCTTGTATTCCATGTCGCGCGGCTTGAAGATTTTCTCTTCGAGCGCTTCAAGGAACGCTGCCTTAGCCTTGGTGTGCATGTCCAGACCATGGGTGACGCCGTTTGATTTGATGTAATCAATCAGCTTTTCCTGCAGGACAGGATGGTTATGGCCATAGTTCAGCGTGCCGGCACCGGCGAGGAAATCAAGATAGCGGTTGCCATCAACATCGGTCAGCCAAGCGCCTTCAGCGCTTTCAAAGGTTACGGGGAAGGAGCGTGCATAGCTCTGAACTTCCGATTCAAGGCGATCAAATACAGTCATAGTTCCCTCTTTCAGATTGGGAAAATCAAGTCCACCTGTCATACCGAACGTTCCGGCGTGCCGGATGTTCCAGAAATGGTCGATGCCATTTCGCGTATGACAAGTGGGGAAATTAGGTCAGCCGGATTAGGCGGCGACGCGTTCGACGTCTTCGCGCTCGAACGGACCGATCTGCCAAAGAATTTCGCTGGCAGCGGCGCCTTCGAAGTGTGTTTCGCGTTCAAACTGGACCTTGCGCTTAACATCAGCACCCAGTTCGCGCGCAACGGAACGGAAGACACCCTGCGACGGTGCGTTCGTCGAGGTGATCGTTGTGTTCAGCTGCGAGACGTTGTGGCAGGACGGACGATCCAGAATATCAAGGATCAGACGCTTCGCCAGACGCAGGCCACGGGCCTTGGGCGAAACTGCCACCTGCCAGATGAAAAGCTGTTCAGGCTGGTCGGGGACGATGTAGCCCGAAACGAAACCGACGGCTTCGCCGTTCAGTTCGGCAATCGCGCACGTGCCTGAGAAGTGCGAGCACTGCAGCAGATTGCAATACATCGAGTTTTCATCCAGCGGCTTGCAGTCGGCAATGAGGTTATTCACCGCAGCGCCGTCTGTGGCCTTGGGTTTACGGATAATCAGGTTGGCTTTCTGGCCGGTATTGCCGTTTGTGTTGGCAATTTTCATCGGTCTGCCTGCTCTGTTATTTCGATACACGATCATTTATGTCGCGAGAGATATATAGAACAACGATACAAATTGATCAACCCCTTCTCTGTGACTTTCCTGTGAAACTCTGTAAGTTATTGATAATAAGCTAAACATTGATGTATCGCCCTTCGATAAGGATAATATTCTTTCGATGAAATATTGTTTCCTGAATAGAGCGATAATCGATGGAATAAATGATCGAAATTCGATATAAAAGTGTCTTAAAGCGTTGCGCAGCCGCGGGTCCGGGGCTAAAACAACGCTTGCTATAGAAACGAAAAACGTCCGGAAAATAACAATGGATAAATTGCATGAAGCGTTGATCTCCATCCGCCGCATTTTGCGGGCGAGTGATATCCACGCCAAAAAGCTTGGTAAGGTGACCGGGCTTAAAACATCCCAGCTTCTTGTTTTGCAATCGCTTGAGGAATTCGGTGAGATGACGGTTGGCCAGATCGCGGCCAAGGTTAATCTGGCCCAGGCATCGACCACGGCGCTTGTCGACAAGTTGCAGGCGATGCGGCTTGTGACACGCGAGCGTGGAGACACCGACAAGCGCAAGGTGTTCGTCAGGCTTACCGATCAGGGCAGAGCAATTCTGGATCGCGCGCCGATGGCGCTTCATGACCGTTTTTCGGACAAGTTCAACAATCTTGAGGAATGGGAACAGACGTTTCTCATCGCAGCCCTGCAACGTGTTTCAGGGATGATGGATGCCAGTGACATCGACGTCGCACCCGTTCTGGACCACGATGAGATTGTTGAAAGGGCGGTAGATCGTCACTGAATGCAGTGAGATCAATGTGTCCTTTAGATCATTGTAAATAAATATAAAATCACACAGCGTTGTCTAGGTGTCGTACCCGAGGATTGGTGCGACATCCGGGGTTGTTGGCGTGTGGAAAGCTCCGCTTGGTATGTTTTTAGGTTGACCAAATCAACCATGAGTGCATTCATTCAAAAAAACATATATGTGGAGGATGCAATGTCTGGAAGCAATTCCTGGTCTCGTCGTGATGTTCTGAAATCTTCTTTGGCACTGGCGGGTATGGGGGCAACCGGGTTGTTTCCCGCGGCTGTGTCAGCGCTTGGTTCCCTGAAACTTGGTGCGTCAGACATCACGGTCATATCGGATGGTAATCTGATGTTGCCGTTATCTTTTGCCTTTCCCGACGTTTCACAGGATGAACTGGTTGCGTTGCTTAAGGCCGAGGGGCAGCCAACGGATGCGTTGCTGCCCGATTGCAACATCACCGTTTTGCGCCGTGGTGATCGGGTGGTGATGTTTGATGTTGGTGCTGGCCCGAATTTCATGCCGTCAGCCGGCAAGCTGATGGATAACCTTGATGCGGCCGGTGTCAGCCCGGACGAAGTGACCGATATTGTGTTTACCCACGCGCATCCGGACCATCTGTGGGGGCTGATTGATGATTTCGACGAATTGATCTTTGCCGACGCGCGCTATCACATGAACCGGATCGAGTGGGAATACTGGCAGGCCGAGGATACGCTTGAAAAAACGCCCGACGCGCGCAAAAGCTTTGTGGTCGGGGCGCGCAACCGGATGGCCTTCCTTGAGGACCGTATCGAGTTGTTTGATTATGGCGCAGAGGTGGCGCCCGGTGTCGAGGCGGTCGATACCGCCGGTCACACACCCGGGCATACATCTTTCATGATCCATGACGGATCAAACAGCGCACTTGTTGTTGGCGATGCCATTACCAATGTCGCCGTATCCCTGGTCCATCCAGAATGGCCAAGTGGATCTGATCAGGATACCGAAAAGGGCATTGCCACGCGCAAGATGCTGCTCGATCGGCTTGCCGTCGATGGATCGCGGATTATTGGCTTTCACATGCCGCATCCAGGCCTTGGCGTGATCGAGCGGGCAGGTCCGGCATATCGGTTTGTTGTGGCGGGATAATTGCTACGTGGGTCTTGGTTTAACCGTGCTTGCGCAGCGATATTGCGCGCAGGAACCCGAACGGTGATCCTTCAAGAAGAACGCCAAGACCCACCCGTGCCCCGATGGCAATCGAGATCATCACAATTGGCGAAGAGATTGCCAGTGTGGAGAACGCGCTGACACCTTGGCCGATGGTGCAGCCAAGGGCAAAAACGCCGCCAGTTCCCATCAAAAATGCGCCAAGCAGGTGGCGACCAAGTTCGCGGGCGTCATCGCAGGCTTCCCAGCGCATGTCGTTGCTTTTCCAAGCTGCCAGTGCCGCGCCCAGAAACACCCCAATCACCAATCCAACCCCGTAATCGGGCAGGGCCCCGGTAACGGTGATGATCTGCATGATTGTATCGCCAACCGGGGTGACAAAGGAGCCTGCCTCGATCTGGGTTTCAACAAAGCGATATTTTGCAAAGCTCGTCGTCCAGATCCAACCAAGCGATATGCAGGCACCAATTGTGATGGCGCCAAGCGCCTTGGCGCGTTCGGCACGGAAATCAGAACTGCGAAAGACCCACCAAAGCCCGATGGCACTGATCAGTAGGGCAATCGGATAGTGCAGATCAAATCCGCTGGCGTTTGATGCGATCGCGCCAATCGATTGCGATCCGGCTGACGTGAACTCAATCGACAGCGGATCAAGAAACCAGACACGAAAATGGCCCGTTACGCCGCGAAGGGCAGCAATGGCCGCCAGTCCGATACCGGTCAGGACGACCAGCGCACGCAGGTTGCCCCCGCCCAGACGAATGATGGCCCCAAATCCGCATGTGCCGACAAAAGCCATGCCAAAGCCAAACATCAGCCCGCCCAGAATGCTGCCCGCAATAGGCAGGGTCGGGGTGATGTAGAAACTGTTTGAAAGATCGATAACGCCAATGGCGATAAACGTTTGGGTGCAAATCAGTGCGGTGATGGCCGCCAGCACCCAGGCGCGCAGGCCGATGCTATTGGCGGCAAACCAATAGCGTTCAAGGGCTGCCATCGTGCAGAAATGTTGTCGACGTGCGACAAATCCCACCACGATGCCGGTCAAAACACCGACAAGCGGCAGGGCCCAAGGATTATCCAAACCCAGCATGACGTTTTCCTCCCGCCTTGTTGATTGTAATTTTTTGCCAAGGCGTCGGCGGAATCGTGACGTTTTTTCTGTTCTAATTCAAGGAAGCTTTTTCGATCAGCAGTTGTCGCCTATTCGGCAGCGGCTTTTTCTTCGTCGCGGACCGGGGCACAGAACAGGTCATAAAGCGTGCCAATGATGGTCGCCATTTCCGTATCGACAATGCGGTAATAGATCATGCGGCCTTCGCGGCGGGCCGAGACCAGACCGTCAATGCGAAGCCGTGCCAGTTGTTGGGATACAACAGCCTGGGGCATGGACAGAATTTCTTCGAGATCGGATACCGACTTTTCGCCTTCCTGCAGGATGCAAAGGATCAGCAAGCGTGTCTCGTGCGACAGCGCCTTGAGCATCTCGCTGGCCTTGCGCGCCTGCTTGAGGAGAGCTTCGGCTTCGGTCGAGTCCATGTTTTGCTTGAAACGTGGTAGGGCCATCGTTTGCTGTGCTCGTCGGTTAAAGGGCCAAAGCGATTAGATGTCCGATTATACCAGACATCCAGGTCAATACACGACTGGATACTGTGCTTCAAACCGAATATACAGTTTTCCTAATCGTTCGGCAATTGCGAGAGCATATCGTCAAGCATCGGCCAGAAAAAATGATCGCCGGGATAACCTCGCAGGCGGGCGACTTCCCGGTTGTTGCTGATTAACACGAATGTCGGTGTAACACGTTCACGCGCGATGTGTTCAAGGTCTTCGGGCCATTCATGAATATCAACACGGCGAAGAGGGGCCAGTTTGCCCTGTTCGGTGTTGGGGTAGGCTTCGCCGATTTCCTGATGCCAGCGCACACACCATGCGCATCCCTTCTGTTCAAGCATCAGTAATTCGGTCGCCAATGCAGAGCCAATCCACATCTGTGATGCGAAAAGCATGGCTGGGATGATCCGGAACGCCCCGGAAATGTAAGGTTTTTTCATATGCCTGAATTCTACATAAAGTTATGATTGAATTATATATATGAAAAATACTATGCTTTGAAGGGGCGCTGATAAACAAATTCCAAAATCAGATACCCACAGCGCCGGGAGGAACATGAATTGCTCGATATTGGTTTCGGCGCAGCCTTCCTTGCGGGGGTGTTGTCGTTCTTTACGCCCTGTGTTTTGCCGATTGTGCCGCCATACCTTGCTTATCTGGCAGGGGTCAGTGTTGCGGATCTAGATGATCGTGCAGTCGCAAGTGCGAAGTCACGTCAGGTGTTCTTTACGGCATTGGCCTTTGTTGCGGGTTTTAGCACGATTTTCATCGCACTCGGTGCGACGGCGAGCGTCATTGGTCAGTCACTGGCGAGCTATTTTGACATCTTATCGATCATCGCGGGGATCATGATTGCGGTCATGGGCCTCCATTTCATGGGGGTTTTCCGGATATCGCTTTTGTATCGCGATGCACGGGTCAATGTGGCGAAAAAGCCGGCGGGTCTTGTCGGGGCCTATGTGATGGGGCTTGCCTTTGCCTTTGGCTGGACACCCTGCGTGGGGCCAGCATTGGCCGCGATCCTGTTTGTTGCCGGGGCGGAAAGCACGGCATTGCGCGGGGCAGGGTTGCTTGCGGTTTATTCGCTGGGAATCGGTTTACCCTTTGCGCTGGCGGGGCTTTTCGCCGGGCAGTTCGTTGGCTGGTCCCGAAAATTCAAACGACACATGCACACTGTTGAACGTGCGATGGGGGTCTTGTTGGTGTTGACCGGTATCTTGTTTATGACCGGGCAAATGTCGGCCATCGCCCAATGGTTGCTTGAGACTTTCCCCTCGCTTTCGACCCTCGGATAGGAGTTGCGTCATGAATACGCATCATCTGCTGCGTGGAGTGCCTTTGGCAAAATATCTGCTCGCCGGTTTGCTGGTAATGAGTTGGTCACAAGGATCGGACGCGGAAACCATTGGCGAAGATGGCCTGCACAAGCAGGACTGGTTTTCCATCACATTTCGCGACATTGCCGACGATATTGCGGCTGCCCGTGATGAAAACAAGCGTCTGGTGATGATCTTTGAACAGCGCGGCTGCATCTATTGCGCCAAGATGCATACCGAACTGCTGAGCGATCCAGAGGTGTCCGATTACATCAAGGAGAACTTCAAGGTCGTCCAATACAACATGTTTGGCGACGAAGAAGTGATTGATCTCGATGGCGACGTGCTGAGCGAGAAAACCGCCGCCCGCAAGTGGGGCTATGTCTTTACCCCGACCATCGTTTTTCTGCCTGAAGAAGCACCGGAAGACGGCAAGAATGTCGCCGAGGCCGCGGTTGCGACCATGCCGGGCGCGTTTGGCAAATGGACGTTCCTGAATATGTTTCGCTGGGTGAACGAGAAGGGCTATGAAACCGACGAGCACTTCCAGAAATATCATGCCCGCATCATTCAGAAGCTTCAGGAAGAGGGGCGATTGGGGCAGTAGCAACCCCTTGGAATGCATGCACAATTAATAGTTCAGCACATGAAACATTAAAAATATCATATTTATGTGTTGAATTAAAAGTTGAGTTTGAATAACTTGAACTAAAGGCGACGTCAGAGCCGCCAGATGTCAGACCGGGGATGTTCATATGCCACACAGAGGGCAGGGGCATCGTCACAGGAGGAACCACAACGCCATGTATTGGAAACCAAGAACCTTTCTTGCGTGCCTGATCGTTGGCCTTCCGGCCCTTGCCGCAGCTGATGCACTTGCACCTGCCGATGTCAAATTCGATGACATGTCTGTATCCCAGTCATTGACCAGCCAGCCGGGGGACCCGGAAAACGGGCGTAAGGTGTTTGCCAATCGCAGCCTTGGCAACTGTCTGGCATGTCACGCGGTCAAAGATCAAAGCGACCAGCTGTTCCACGGCGAAGTCGGGCCGCCGCTTGACGGTGCTGCCGACCGCTGGAGTGAGGGTGAACTTCGTGCCATCGTGGCTGATGCCAAAGAAGTTTTCTCCGAAGAGACGGTTATGCCGGGCTTCTATTCGCTGAATGTCGGCATCAATGTCCGCGAAGATCTGGTCGGCAAAACAATCCTGACCGCGCAGGAAGTTGAAGATGTCGTGGCCTATTTGGCGACGCTCAAAGAATAACAACCACCGAGGAACCAAGATGAATCTCACACGACGCCAAATGCTTTGTGCATCGGTCGGTGCAGCTGCAGCCGGAGTGTTCGGCTTCTCGCTGTCCGCCTCTGCCACGCCGGAAGCCACAGCCGAAAGCATCAAAAACTTTGCCGGTGGTAAAGAACCCGCGATGGGTGGTGACCTGACCCTGACGACGCCGGAAATTGCCGAAAACGGCAACACCGTACCGATCGAGGTGTCTGTGGCAAGCCCGATGACGGATGACGATTACGTTGAGTCGGTTGTCATCTATGCCGAAGGCAATCCAAATCCGGATGTCGCTGTATTCCACTTCACGCCGATGAGCGGTGCAGCCGAAGCGAAAACCCGCATGCGTCTTGCGAAAACCCAGAATGTGGTTGCGGTCGCAAAGACCAGCAAGGGGCAGGTTTTCATGGATAAAAAAGAAGTCAAAGTGACCATCGGTGGTTGCGGCGGCTGATCGGATCGGGAGAAAGTCAAATGGACAATATCAAGCCGCGTGTAAAAGTGCCGAAATCCGCATCGGCTGGTGAGATCATCACCATCAAGACCCTGATCAACCATCCGATGGAATCAGGTTTGCGCAAGGGCAAGGATGGCAATCTCATCCCGCGCCAGATCATCAACAAGTTCACCTGTGAATTCAACGGCAAGCCCGTGTTTTCCTGTGAACTCGAGCCGGCAATTTCCGCCAACCCCTATATCGAGTTTTCCGCCAAGGTTAACGAGGCTGGAACATTCAAGTTCAGCTGGTTGGATGATGACGGTTCTGTCTACGAGACTGAAAACAAGATCGCCATAAAATGATTCGGGACGGGTCCTTGATCCAGGTGATCACGGGCCCGCCACTGCATCGGGAGGGAATGTCTTGAGAAACCAAATCATAGCCAAAGCTGCTGCGGTTGCCATGACCGCACTTGTCCCGGGGATTGCGTTTGCCGGTGGGCCGGTTGACGATGAACTCGTCATTGACGGCGAAATCCAGATGATCACCCGGGCGGCACCGCCAGAAGGTCACCCGCTTGACGAGGTGCTGTCAGGTTGGCTGTATCGAACCGAAGAAACGCGTCTTTTGGAAACTGATACCTTTGAAAACCCCGGAATGCTTGAAGTGCAGGACGGTGCGGATCTTTGGAATACGGTTGACGGAAGTGCTGGTAAATCCTGCGCATCTTGTCACGGGGATGCCGAGGAAAGCATGGCTGGTGTCGGGGCAAGCTTCCCGAAGTGGGATGAAGCATCCAACCGCCCGATCAATGTGGAACTTCAGATCAACAAGTGCCGCACCGAAGAGATGGGGGCAGATGCCTATAAGTTTGACGCCCCTGAACAGAAGGCGTTGACCGCCTATGTCAAACATCAGTCGTTGGGCACGCCGGTTGCCATCGATCTTGCCGAAGGGCACATGCAAAGCTGGTGGGAGAAGGGCAACGAGCTTTATTACACCCGGACCGGGCAGCTCAATCTGTCCTGTGCATCCTGTCATGAACAGAACAATGGCAACTACATTCGCGCCGACCATCTCAGTCAGGGCAATGTGAACGGGTTCCCGACCTATCGCCTGAAGCAGGCCAGCCTGGTGTCACTGCATAACCGTTTCCGCGGTTGCATCCGTGATACCCGTGCGGAATTCCCGGCTGCGTTTTCTGACGAACTGATGGCGCTTGAGGTCTATGTGACCTGGCGTGGGACCGGCTTGTCCGTCGAGACACCGGCAGTTCGCCAATAGGGCCCAAAAGTTACTACAGGGGTGATTGGCTTATCCTCCCGGTTGCCCCGCCTTTCTTCCTTTAAATGCCTCGGCCGCGTTGCCGAACAGGTGAATATTGCCCGGAGGCCACCAATAAATGTTTTCGCGCCGTGAATTTTTGCAATGGGCTGCTGTGACCACCGCAGCGACCGGCTATATGGGCAGTTTGACCCGTGTCGCCGCCCAACAGCGTCTGACCCAGGACGATCTTTTGAGGTTTGACAGCAAAGGCAACATTACGCTTTTGCACTTCACCGATGTTCATGCCCAGCTAAAGCCTGTCTATTTCCGCCCGCCATCAGAAAACTACGGTGTCGGGGCGTTTGAAGGCATTCCGCCGCATCTGGTCGGTGAGGAATTCCTGTCCCACTTCGGGATTAAGCGTGGCAGTCCGCTCGCCTATGCGCATACCATGGTCGATTATGTCGATATGGCGCGGACTTATGGACGCCTTGGCGGCCTTGATCGCACCGCGACGCTGGTCAAGGCAATCCGTGCCGAGCGCGGGGATAGCAACGTTCTGTTCCTTGATGGCGGTGATACCTGGCAGGGGTCCTATACGTCGCTCAAGACCAATGGGCAGGACATGGTTGATTGCATGAAGCTGCTCAAGCCGGATGCGATGGTTGGGCACTGGGAATTCACCTTTGGCGAAGACCGGGTCAAGGAGATCGTTGATGATCTCGGTTATCCGTTCCTCGCCAGCAACGTCTTTGACACGGAATGGGATGAACCGGTTTTCGAACATACCGCGTTCTATGAAACCGGCGGACATAAGGTTGCGGTGATCGGGCAGGCCATGCCCTATACCCCGATTGCCAATCCGCGCTGGATGATCCCGAACTGGTCGTTTGGTATTCGCCCGGAAGTTATTCAGGCCAATGTCGATGCTGCGCGCGAGGCCGGGGCCGCTGTGGTCGTCCTGTTGTCGCATAACGGATTTGACGTGGACCAGAAACTGGCGACCGTTGTGAACGGCATTGATGTCATCCTGACCGGCCATACCCATGACGCCGTGCCCGAGGCGATCAAGATCGGCAGTACGTTGCTTTTGTCATCGGGTTCACACGGCAAATATCTGGGGCGCGTTGATCTGGAAGTTAAAGATGGACGCGTAACCGATTATAATTCTGCACTTATTCCGGTGTTCTCGGATGTGATTGATCGCGATCCGGAAATGGCCGCCAAGATTGACGAGGTCCGCGCACCTTATGAGGCAGAGTGCAATCGCGTTATCGGCAAGACATCTGGTCTGCTGTATCGCCGCGGTAATTTCAACGGGACATGGGATGACCTGATTTGTCAGGGGATCATGGAAGAACGTGATGCCGAACTGGCATTTAGCCCGGGATTCCGTTGGGGTACGACATTGCTTCCGGGTGACGATATCACCATCGATGATCTTTATAACCAGACCAGCATGAATTACCCGTCGGTTTATCGTCTGGAATTCACAGGTACGCAGATCAAGGAAATCCTCGAGGACGTTTGTGACAACCTGTTTAACAAGGATCCGTTCTTCCAACAGGGGGGTGACATGGTCCGTGTCGGTGGCATGGCCTATAGCTGCGCACCCAAGGAAAGTATCGGCAACCGCATCTCGAACATGACGATGATCAAAACTGGCGAGCCGATTGAAGCGGATCGCAGTTATGTTGTCGCCGGTTGGGCATCCGTCAACGAAGGCGTTGAAGGACCAGCGGTCTACGATCTGATGGAAAACTACATCACCCGTCACAAGGTCATTGATATTCCACGCAATGACACCGTGAAAGTGATTGGAATGAACTAGGCGAAATCACCTGGCCGGTTCCAATCACCGGGCAGGGCATTTTTCGCCTCAATATATATAAAATATCGAATATGTAGGGAGGGCACCAAGAGCCATGTCCAAACAACCTCAGAAAGATAAGAATTTTGTGCCAAGTCGGCGCAGCTTTCTTCAGGGTGGGCTAACAGCCGCCGGCGGGGCGGCGGTTGCCGCAATTGGTGGCGGTGCAGCGTTGGCGGCCGGAACCCCGGATCCGGCGATTACGGAACTCAAGGACTGGAACCAGTATTCCGGTCCGGGCGTGGATGCGGCACCCTATGGGATGCCATCACCGTTTGAAGCCCATGTCGTGCGTCGTGATGTGCCGTGGTTGACCGCCGATCCGATATCATCGATCAACTTTACGCCGTTGCATGAACTTGACGGCATCATCACACCAAATGGTCTTTGCTTTGAGCGTCATCATAGCGGGGTCGCCGAAGTGGACCCGGCCGAGCATCGACTGATGATCAATGGTCTGGTCGACAAGCCGCTTGTCTTTACCATGCAGGATCTGATGCGTTTCCCGCGTGAAAACCGGGTCTACTTCCTTGAATGTGCGGCGAACTCTGGCATGGAGTGGCGTGGCGCGCAGCTTAATGGCTGCCAGTTTACGCACGGTATGCTGCATAACGTGATGTATACCGGCGTCCGTCTGCGTACACTTCTGGAAGAAGCCGGCGTTAAACCAGCCGGAAAATGGATCCTGGCCGAAGGTGCCGATGCATCGGGTATGGGTCGTTCGATCCCGATTGAAAAGGCGCTTGATGACTGCCTTGTTGCTTTCAAAATGAATGGCGAGGCCCTGCGCCCCGAACAAGGATATCCGTTGCGTCTGTGCGTCCCGGGTTGGGAAGGCAATATGTGGGTGAAATGGCTGCGCCGGATCGAGGTCGGCGATAAGCCATGGCAGCTCCGCGAAGAGACGTCGAAATACACCGATCTTATGCCTGATGGCCGTGCGCGGCGCTTTACCTGGGCGATGGATGTCAAATCTGTCATCACTAATCCAAGCCCGCAGGCCCCGATCACCCATGGCCGCGGCCATACGATCATTACCGGCGTTGCATGGTCTGGCCATGGCAAGATCAAGCGCGTTGATGTGTCGCCTGACGGTGGCCGCAACTGGCAGCATGCCCGGATTGACGGGCCGAGCCTTAGCCGGTCGCTGCATCGTTTCTATTACGAGTTCAACTGGGACGGATCGCCGCTTTATCTGCAATCGCGTGCCATTGACGAACAGGGTTACGTCCAGCCGACCAAGGACGCCCTGCGTGCAGCACGCGGCGATAACTCGATCTATCATAATAATGGCATCCAGACCTGGTATCTGAAGTCGAACGGAGAGGCGGAAAATGTCGAAGTTTCTTAAGTTTACCGCAAGCATCGTTCTGCTTGGCGCAGCATGGGCAACCAATGCCAACGCGCAAGATGCAGATGCAGGCGAGAAGGTTTTCCGCAAATGTGCCGCCTGTCACGCCGTGGGTGAAGGGGCCAAAAACAAGGTCGGACCGGAACTCAATGAAATCTTCGGGCGTGTCGCAGGATCGCTTGAGGATTTCAAATATTCCAAGGCGATGACCAAGGCCGGTGAAGAAGGTTTGGTCTGGGACCACGACAGTCTGACCGAATATCTGGCGAAACCGCGCGACTATGTCAAAGGTACGAAGATGGCCTTTACCGGCCTGAAAAAGGACGACGAGATCGCCAATGTGATCGCCTATCTGGCAACCTTCTCGGAAAGTGCAGAGCAAGCCGCAGCGGAACCTGAGTCTGCACCGGCAGCAGCAGCTGTTGAAACCGCATCTGCAGCGGAACCTGCTGTGAATGCAGCGGATGCAGTGATCCCTGAGCATGGTGTTTATCATCTTGGCCGCGAAGCACTGCCCGAAGAAGTTGCTGCGTGGGATATTGATGTGCGTCCGGACGGTGTCGGGTTGCCTGTTGGCAGTGGTACGGTTGCCGATGGTGGCGTGCTCTATGATGAAAACTGTGCGGTGTGTCACGGCGTGTTTGGTGAAGGTGAGGGACGCTGGCCGGTATTATCGGGTGGCTTTGATACCCTGACGGCGGATCGTCCGGTCAAGACCATCGGGTCCTATTGGCCGTTCGCCTCGACGATTTTTGACTATGTCCATCGGGCAATGCCGTTTGGGAATGCCCGGTCGCTGAGTGCTGACCAGACCTACGCAATTACAGCTTACCTGTTGTATTTGAACGATATTGTCACAGAAGAAGACTTTGAGTTGTCCAATGAAACCTTCAGCGAGATTTCGTTGCCTAACGAAGAGAACTTCTATCCCGACGATCGTCTGGAAGAGCCAAATTTCGCGACTAATGTTGAACCCTGCATGGAAAACTGTGGCGATGGCCCCGCCGAAATTGTAATGCGCGCGCGTATTCTTGATGTTACGCCGGACGGCGATGAAGAAAACGGTGCGGCGGGGATCGATTAATGCGCACCAGTCACCGGAAACATCATGAAACGGATGGTGGCAGGGCTTTGACAGCGCACGTGTTTCGGGCGCTGGCCATTGATAAGATCTGGCTGTGTGTTGCGTTCGGGATCTTCTTGATCCCGAACTTTTCGTTTGCTGAGCCCGGCGCGGAGAAACCGACACCGGACATGCCATTGGGTGAGGCCATCGGGCAGGTATTGGCGATGCCCGGTGATGCGGATTATGGCGCTTATCTCGCGACAGAATGTGTGACGTGCCATCAGCGACACGCTGCCAATCATGCGATCCCGGTGATCGATGGTTTGCCGCGCGAGTATTTTGTCGAGGCGATGCTGGAATACAAATACCGCCTGCGCGACAACTCAGTGATGCAGGCAATCATGGCAAGCCTTGGTATGGAAGAATTGGCAGCGCTTGCGACCTATTTTTCGACGAAGGACTAAAGGTTGGAGTTTGTGAAACGTCGTTAATCAACGGATCAGGAACAAGAAAATGAGCAATGTCACAAGGCGAACGTTCAACAAGTTTCTCGGTGCCGGTGCAGGTATCATGGCAATGCCGGGCATTTTGCGCGCGCAAGGCCGCAAGAATGTCGTGATTGTTGGCGGCGGTGCCGGTGGGGCGACGGTGGCCCGTCATTTGGCGGAAAAGGCCGGTGGTGCAATCAACATCACCCTGATTGAGGATTCCGAGAAATACACGACCTGCTTTTTCTCCAACCTGTATCTTGGTGGCTATCGCGATTTTGCTTCGATCACGCATGGCTATGATCGACTGGTCAATGATTATAACATTCGCAAAGTGACAGCCCGGGCAGAAGAAATTGATCGCACAGCGAATCAGGTGCGCACATCAACCGGGGAAACCATCCCCTATGACCGGCTGGTCCTGTCGCCGGGTATTGATCTGATATTCGATAGTGTTCCAGGATATTCGGCGGAGCTGGCGGAAATTGCCCCACATGCCTGGCAGGCCGGGCCGCAGACGCAATTGCTTAAATCAAAAATCGATGGCCTTAAAAATGGTGATCAGGTGGTGATGGTTGCGCCACCCAACCCGTATCGGTGTCCGCCGGGCCCGTATGAACGTGTTTCCATGATCGCCCATACGCTTAAGGCACGCGGGCTCACTGACTGCACGATCGTTGTTCTTGATCCGAAGGAGAAATTCTCCAAACAGGGTCTGTTTGCAGAAGGGTGGGAGAAATACTATCCGGGCATGGTGGAATGGTATGGACCCAATATCCACGGTGGTATCAAGGGTGTCGATGTCGAAGCCGGAACGGTTGAGACCGACTTTGATACGTTTAGCGGTGCGTTGCTCAACATCATTCCAGCACAGCAGGCCGGGAGCATTGCCATCAGTGCGGGGCTGTCGGACGACAGTGGATTTTGCCCGGTGGATGCCGAAAGCATGCGGTCCAAACGCGATCAGAACATCTTTGTCATCGGTGATGCGTCCATCGCAGGCGCCATGCCAAAGTCAGGATCTGCTGCCAACAGTCAGGCGAAAGTGGTGGTGATGCATTTGATGGCGGATCTGATGGATGCGCGGGTCTTTCCAGCGCGTTATCTCAATACGTGCTGGAGCCTTGTCGAAACCAATGACGGGATCAAGGTCGGGGCGCAATATGGCAATGTTGAGGGCGCGATCGCCAGCACATCATCCTTTATCAGCCAGCCCGATGAAAGTGCCGATGTCCGCCGGCATACATTTGAGGAATCTGTTGCCTGGTATGAAGGGATTACCAAGGACATGTTTGGCTAATCAGACGTGCGAAGCGTCCGAAACAGATTAATCTTGCCGTGCGGCTTTCTTTTGCATGTGGCGCTGAAACCACTTGGCAAGGAGTGGCGCCAGCAACACGATCTCGAAAATGCGCACGATATGATGAAAGGCGACAAAGCTCGGTTCGACATTGAGTGCGAGCGCAATCAATGACATTTCAGCAACGCCACCCGGTGCAAAGGCCAGCAATACCGCAATGAAATCAAGATCAAGCCATTGCGATACGAACCACGCAACCCCGCCCGTGAAGGCCAGGACAACAAAGGTTGCCAGCACCGAATAGCCCGCAAGGCGGACAAGGACAGCGATCTTGACGCCCGAAAACCGACTGCCGATGGCAGAACCAAGGATCAACAGGCTTCCGGCAAGCAGCCAATCGGGCAGGTTACCCTCGACGATGCCTGATACATGCAACACCATGCTAGCCGCCATTGCACCTGTCATATAGGCCGCCGGGATGCGCAGCTTGCGAAAGACCAGAACTGTGATGATCGCGCAACCTGCGGTCAAAAGGCCTTCGTTCAGTGTCATTTGAACCGATTGGCTATCGCCATGGCCGTTTGCCACAACACCCGTGATCATCAAAACAATCAGGGGTGCCGACATCACCAGCAGCAAAACACGTAAACCCTGCGTCAGGGCGATTTCCTGTTCATTGCCGCCAGCAGCCGCCCCAAGAACGACCATCGGTGTCAGGCCGCCCGGAGTTGCGGAAAACAGTGCTGTGGCCGGGTCAAGGCGGGCAATGCGGGAATAGAAACAGGTGATCACGAATGTGATGATCGGAACATATAGCAGAACCGCGATCATGCTGATCGGCCACTTTGCAGCCTGATCAAGGGTATCGGGGGTAAAGGATGCGCCGAGGAAAATACCGATGACGCCAAGGATGCCAGAGCGAAACTGCATCGGGACACCCATCGGCACGCGCAGCAGGCTTGCGACAAACGTGGCCAGCATCGGGCCCATCATCCAGGCCAGAGGCATATTGATGAAATGGGCGATCAGGCCGCCAATAAGGCCAATCGCCAAAGCAATCGACAGTTTTTTGAAAAACTGGGGTGTCAAAACACCGGAAAGTCGGTTGATCCAATGGGCGCCTGAGCGACCATCCGGTGTTCTCGTCATTATGCTTCGGCCTTGTTCTTCTCGATTTGTTCAAGGAAGCCGTCGATTGCGTTACGCAGTTTGGTGGCCTCGTCATTCAATGTACTGGTGGCGCGCGTTACGTTTGCAGAACCGTTATGCACGCGGGCTGTTTCGTTATCCAGTGCACCAACCGCCTCGGCCACGGTCCGCATACCGCCATTGGCATCCTGAATGCTGTCAGAAATACCGGCTGTGGAGGCCTGTTGTTCTTCAACGGCGGCGGCGATGGCAGCAGCCGACTGGTCCACTTCGCCTATAACATCCGCAACACCGTGCAAGGCATTGACCACGTTATCGGTAAGGCCACGAATTTCTTCGACCTGACTTGCGATATCTTCGGTTGCGCGTGCGGTCTGGGATGCGAGGTTTTTAACTTCGCCCGCGACCACGGCAAAGCCCTTACCGGCGTCACCGGCGCGTGCGGCCTCAATGGTGGCATTCAGGGCAAGCAGGTTGGTCTGGTTGGCGATGTCTTCGATCAGGCTGACGATATCACCAATCCGTTGGGTGGCGTTGGTCAGCTGTTCAAACAGGGCACGTGACTGTTCGCTTTCGGAACGTGCACGTCCGGCAACCTCGGCCGAGTTCTGGGCCTGCTGGCCGATTTCGGCAATGGCTTCGGACAAGCTAGCGGTCGTCTGAGAAACAGCTTCGATGTGATGAAGAACCTGCTCGGAATGCTGGTTTGCGTCGGCTGAACGTGCGCTGGCAAGGGTTGCAATCTGTTCCATGTCGCTGGCAGATCCGTTGAGTGAGCTGAATTCCTGATCAAAGCCGGAAAGGGCTTCCTGAACGACGCGCTGGAAGTGGTTGGTGGCGTCGATCAGATTTTGCTGGCGCTGCCTTTCAAGGCCACGCACGCGTTCGCGTTCCTGACGCAGGACTTCTGCTTCCTTTGACTGATCACGCAGCACCATGACAGAGCGCGCGACCTTGCCAATCTCGTCAGCACGTTGTCCGCCGCGAACACTCACATCAAGATCGCCATTGGAAATTTGTTCGATCAATTCGGCAAGGTCGGTCATTGGCCGTGAAATGCGCCGGGAGACAAAGATCGACACAACAACCGCAACAACCACAACAATCAGTGCAACGATGACAAAGACACGCTGCAGGGCTTCGGCCTGCGCATAGGCATTGGCAAACGAGGTTGTGGCAATTTCATGCGATTGGGCAAGGATATCGTTGAGTGGCGCCTGAAGGGCCTGGAAGGTTTCATCAGCCTGGGCAATGACTTCCAGCGCGCCATAGATGTTCATTTCACTTTCAACAAGGAACTGGTTCACCTGTTCCATGTATTTCTCATAGTTATCGGTAAAGGCATCGCCACCCACAGCGGCAAGGCGCTGGGCAAGGGGGGCGAGTTCTTCTTCGAGTTTGGCGACCTGTTCGCGAAGATCGGGCACAACAGCAGCATTAATGCCGTTGGAGTCCCAGGTCAGAATACGAAACAGCGATCCGTGCGCCTCGTTCAGGGCGTTGCTGAGTGTTAGCGCATCGGATCGCCTTTCATAGGCTTCAACGCGAAGGCTGGTAAGGGTGTCTTTTTCGCTTTCGAGGGTTGCCACAGTGGCAATCCCCATGGCGACAATGACGATCATCAGGAAGACCGGAACCAAAAGGGTTTTGGGACCAATCGACAGATTATCAAGAAACCGCATTACCAATATCCTTCACGTCGCTCAGAGGCAGATCTTAGAGTTCACCATCATTGGGAAGTGCTGATTTGCGGTTTGCCAACCAGCTGCGCAGATTGCCGATCAACGGGGCTGCAAGGAACAGAATGCTGATCAACAGGATCACCAGCGTGATCGGGCGTTCCCAAAGGAACGAAATGGAACCGTCACTAATGGCCAGTGCACGACGGAGGTTTTCCTCCATCATCTTGCCCAGAATGAAGCCAAGCAGCATCGGTGCCATCGGATAGTTCAAAAGACGCAGGCCGATCGCGATTGCAGCTGCAATCACCATCATGTGGATGTCCATGGTGTTAAAGGTCACCAGATAGACACCAACCAGCGAGAAGAACAGAACGAACGGAACAAGAAGCTGCTGGGGCAGGGCCAGAAGACGCGAGATATACGGGATCAGCGGCAGGTTCAGAACCAGCAGGACAATATTGCCGATATACATCGAAATGATCACCGACCAGAACACGTCCGGCTGTTCAACAAACAGACGCGGACCCGGCTGAACGCCATAGGAAATCAGAGCACCCATCATCACAGCCGTGGTACCCGAACCCGGAATACCAAGGGTCAGAAGCGGCACGAAGGAACCGGAACACGCAGCGTTGTTTGCGGTTTCCGGCGCCGCCAGACCCCGGATGGAACCTTTGCCAAAGCCGAGCTTTTCCTTGGCCGAGGCAATATTGCGTTCCATGCCGTATGCAAGGAAGGATGCAATCGTTGCACCGGCACCCGGCAGAACGCCGGTAAAGAAGCCAAGAACCGAGGAACGGCCAATGACCGGGATCATGATCTTGACTTCTTCCTTAGACAGCTTCATCGAGCCCAGGCTTTTAAGCGCCTTTTCTTCCTCGGAACGGGTGTCCTTGGTCGGACGCAGGATCGAGAGCAGGGCCTCGGAAAGGGCAAAGGTCGACATGGCCAGCAAAAGGAAGCTGATGCCATCGACAAGATCCATGCTGCCAAAGGTAAAGCGGGCAACGCCAGCCGCCGGGTCGGTGCCGATGGTCGAAAGCATGATCCCGAACAGGGTCATGGTAATCGCCTTAAGAACCTGTCCCTTGCCGGCAAAGGCAGACACAGCCGTCAGGCCAAGCACCATCAGTGCGAAATAGTCACCCGACTGGAACGACAACGAAACTGATGCCAGTGCCGGTGCGGCGACCAGCAGGAAGATTGCAGCAATCGTACCGCCAGAGAAAGACGAGTAGGCGGCAATGGCCAGTGCCTTGCCAGCCTGGCCCTTTTGGGCCATCGGGTAACCGTCAAAGGCGGTCGCAACCGTTCCGGCAACACCCGGCGCGTTGATCAGAATAGAAGAGGTCGAGCCACCAAAGATTGCCCCGTAATACACGCCCGCCATCAGAATAAGGCCGGTGGACGGATCAAACCCGTAGGTGATCGGGATCATCAGGGCAATGGCAGTGATTGGGCCAAGACCGGGAAGCATCCCGATAAAGGTGCCTGCGAAACAGCCGACCGCAACCATCAACAGGTTGATCGGCATGACAGCGGTCGAAAGACCGGAGAAAATTCCCTCAAGCATCGTTTGACATCCAACCGAGATAATAGAAGAAATCGCCAGGGGTCAGGTAGATGCCCATGGCATAGAGCAAGCCCCAGAAAGCAAGCGTGACACCGACAGCCGTCAGGATCAGAACCAGCGGACGTCGTTCGCCAAGCGTATAAAAACCGCCCATCAGGAAGAGCGATGTTGAAATCGGGAAGCCCAGCTGGCGGATGGTCAGGCCATAGAAGACCATCAGTGCTGCCAGGATAACAACGCGTTTCCACTTAAGACCGCGGAATGCATGTTCGAGACTGCCGGCCTCTCTGTTGGTCGGCAGTATCAGTTGGATGAAGGAAACCACACCAAGCAACCATGCAAGGGCGTTAGGGAGGGTTCTGGCATTGAACGGGGCATCCTCGTCGCCAAACAGCAGCGGGATGTCATCGACATAGAAGCCATATATCAGCGCAAGGCAAAGAAATAGCAGCGCGCCGAATTTGTCGCGATTGATGGACATGGCATGGTTTCCTTCGGAGGTCTTTTTACTTGTGTATTAACGGCTTATTTCAGGAAGCCAAGGTCGCGCATCAGGTCGCCAACGACCTTTTCCTGATTTTCCATGAAGGCAGAAAACTCAGCACGCGGCTTGTAGATTTTTTCCCAGCCATTGCGGGTACGAACGGTTTCCCATTCCGGGGTTGCCTGAACGTCCTTGAGGATCGCAGCATAGGCATCCGCTTTTTCAGCCGACAGAGACGGCGAACCGAAGTAACCGCGCCAGTTGACGAATTCAGCATCAATGCCGAGTTCACCAAGCGACGGAACGTCCGGAGCAGCTTCAACGCGTTCTTTCGAGGTTACAGCCAGAATGCGAACCTGACCTGCCTTGGCAAGTTCAAGCAGCTCACCCAGACCGGTCGACAGAACTTCGGTTTCACCCGACAGAAGGCCAGCGATTGCTTTGCCGCCTGCGTCATACGGAATGTATTTTACCTGTTTGGCATCGCCGCCGCCCTGCTGAACGGCATAGGCTGCAACGATGTGGTCCATACCGCCACGGACCGAACCGCCACCGAACTTGACCGAGGACGGATCAGCTTTGACCGCGTCAACAACGTCGGTGAAGGACTGATACGGGCTGTCAGCCGGAACAGCGAATGCTGCATATTCAGCAACAACGGCTGCGATCGGGGTCAGGTCGCGGAACGACTGCGGGAAGACACCGGTCAGCGAACGCACGATGATCGGGGTGGAGTTGACCATCAGGGTGTTGTCAAGGCGATCAGCAGCTTCGATCATGTAGGCGATAGCTTTACCGCCGCCGCCGCCCGACATGTTTTCGTAGGACGCGGTGCCAACAAGACCCGATTTGGTCAGGGCTTCACCGGTACCACGTGCCGTGCCATCCCAGCCGCCGCCTGCGCCGCCCGGAATGACGAAGTGAATTTCGTCGATTTCTGCAGCTTTGGCATCCATTGCACCAAATGCAGCAGTCGAAACAGCAACAGCCGTGGCTGCTGCGATAAATCCGCGACGCGAGAACATCGACAGTTTGTTCATCAGGGTCTCCTCCAGACACTAAAGCAATTTCCCAGCCACCCGAATAGTGGCAAGACGATCAATGGAACAAAACGCCAGCAAGGGGAGTCCGAACACCGCTTTCAGAGGCATGAATGCCCACCTGACCCCGGAAATTGACCTGACCTCCCTTGCCGAATTTTCTTCTTGTTTGTTCCAGGGCCAATTTATGACTCACGGATCGGCAGTGGCGGGACGGTAACAGCCAAACCTGTCACCAACCTGTCATTGGCAAAAAATGGGTGAAAAAAGTTCACATGATTTATGCGTCAACGGCAAAGATGGGCGGTCGTTTGTGATTAAGAAGACATGCGTTTACCGCAATCCGCAGCACGTGATTGCAGCGAAGCCAGGCATTTGAGTCGCTTTTCCGGGGTGAACCGACTGATCGGACCGGAAAGGGCAAGTGCACCAAGCAGGTGGTTCTGCCGATCCAGTACCGGTACGGCAATCGCCGAAACGTCCGGATCACGTTCACCTTCGCTCAGGGCAAACCTGTCTTCGAGGACCTGTAACGAACGGTCATCGACCCCATCTCCCCATGCGCGGATCACGTGGCCAGCCGCCCCTAATTCACAAGGAAGAATAGCGCCTTCTTCAAGATGATGACGCAGGCTGCTTGGGGAGTTTTCGCGAAACAGGCACAGGCGATTGGCGCCTTCGGGCACGTAAAAGGATGCGGTTTCCCCGCTTTCCGAAACAAGGATCGATAGGTGTGGGCGGACGATATCGTCCATGCCGTATGATCGCCTGTAAATGGAGCCAAGACGCCAAAGTGCCGGGCCAAGGCGATAGCGGCCACGACCCGAAATCATCAAAAAACCACAAGACTCCAACGTTCCCGCCAGTCTCGAGATGGTGCTTTTATACATTCCGGTACGCTCGGACAGGTCCTTGAGCGACAGGTCATGGTCCTGATCGGTGAAGGCATCAAGAATTCCCAAGGCGCGCTCAACCGCTGTAACGTTTTGTTCTGACATGGATTTACCTGCTCCGGTTCGCTGGGGTGTTGCCATGGCCGGGCGAACATCATTTTCCCTAAGTCCAAAATTCTATATAATAGAATATAATTCTACCAGACAGAATTTAGGAAACATCCATGAGCGGACCAAAATCTCTTTCCGGAATAACGGTTCTTGACCTGACCAATGTTTTGGCCGGGCCGTTTTGCTGTCACCAGCTGGCCCATATGGGGGCGGATGTCATCAAGGTCGAAGCGCCCGGGCGTGGTGATCTTGCCCGCCAGCTTGGTGCCGACATGGAGCTCAATGAAAAGCTGATGGGCGTTTCATTCATGGCACAAAACGCCGGCAAACGTTCGATCACGCTGAACCTTAAGGATCCGCGCGGGAAGGAAATCCTCAAAAAGCTCGTGGCCAATGCCGATGTCCTGGTCGAGAACTTCCGCCCGGGCGTGATGGATCGTCTTGAGCTTGGCTATGATGTGCTTTCAAAGGTTAATCCGGCGCTGGTTTATTGCGCGATTTCCGGCTTTGGCCAGAGTGGCCCGATGAAGAAGCTTCCCGCCTATGATCAGATTGTTCAGGGCCTTTCGGGCATCATGACCATCACCGGTGAAGAGGATAAAGGGACCTATCGCGTCGGGTATCCAATGGCCGATACCATTGGCGGCATGACTGCGGCCTTCGCCATTAGTTCAGCGTTGGCGGGCCGGGCCATTGGCAACAAGGATGCCAAGGGCAGCTTCATTGATATTTCGATGCTGGAATCGGTGATTGCCACGATGGGGTGGGTGGTCTCGAACTATCTGATTGCCGGCAAGGAGCCGACTGCCAATGGCAATGACAACTTCACGTCTTCACCATCTGGCGCCTTTGCCACGGCCGATGGCCAGATCAACATCGCCGCAAACAAGCAGGAACAATTCGAAGCCCTGTGTGGTGTTCTTGGTCTTGAAACGCTTATCAAGGATCAGCGGTTTGTGTCACGCAAGGAACGGCTCGAAAACAGATCGGCTTTGAGCGAACTGCTTGAAGAAGTGCTGGTCACACAAGAAACCGATTACTGGGTTGAAAAGCTTAACGTCGTTGGCGTTCCGGCCGGCGCGGTTCTGACCGTGCCACAGGCGCTTTCGCTGCCACAGATTGCTGATCGCGGGATGTTGGCGTCGTTTGACAATGTTCCGGGTGCAGATCGCGATATCCGAATTCTTCGAACCGGGATCAAGATGGATGGCGACGCCCCGTCGGTGAGTGCACCGCCGCCGGAACTTGGACAAGACAATCAGGATATCCTGTCGTCGCTGGGCTTTTCCAATGATGAAATCGATAACTTTGCCAAGGAGGGCGTGCTGTGAGTTCGAAAACCGTTGAAGACGTTGAAAACGAAGTGCGCGACTGGTGGCAGACCGGCATAATCGATATGGAGCCGGGCAAAATCCATTATGGCGGTTACGCGATTGAGGATCTGATTGGCAATATCAGCTTTCCAACCATGATATGGTTGATGACACGCGGCGAATTGCCATCAGCACCGCAGGCCAAGCTGCTTGAAGCAGCGCTTGTTTCGGCCATCGATCACGGGCCGCAAGCCCCCAGCATCGCCATTGCCCGCATGGCGGCAACGTGTGGCGTTGGTCTGAACAATGCCATGGCCAGTGCGGTTAATGTCCTGGGTGATGTGCATGGCGGGGCGGGCGAGCAGGCGGTTGCCCTTTATCATGACATCGCGCAACGTATGGATGCCGGACAGGATATGGCCGCGGCGGTTTCAGACGGCCTTGATCATCAGATTGCCGAGCGTGGCAAACATGTGCCGGGCTTTGGCCATCGGTTCCACCCGGTTGACCCGCGTGCACCACGGCTTTTGGCACTCGTACGTGATGCAGCACAGGAAGGTCATGTGTCGGGCCGGTATGGCGAAATTTCCAGCGCGATCGAGTCAGAGCTTTTGGCGCGTAAAGGCAAACGGATCCCGATGAACATCGATGGTGCAACGGCAGTTATCTATGCCGAACTGGGATTTGCGCCGGAACTGGGGCGCGGGCTGTTTTGTCTTTCGCGGTCGGTGGGCATTCTTGCCCATGCGTGGGAACAAACCCAACAGGGCGGCCGCAACAAGGGACCAATCCCGCGCCGAATGATCTGGAACTATACCGGTCCGGAGCGTCGTCCAGTACCAGATAGTGCCAAGTCTTAACAAGACACGTGGTTGGGCAGGGTGCGTTATCTGCGGTTCAGCAGTGCATCTTGCCAGCGGCGCAGGAAGCGCTGGCGCTTGGCCTGATCAAGGTAAACCAGCAATCCCGGCCCGACCGGGAAGGAGCGCACGCGTTCGCCATATCGGTCAAAGATCAGCGACGAGAATGTGCTGGGCGGAACGTCGGCGCGCACTGGGTTGAAGTTGCCTTCATTTTGCAAAACGCTTTGGCCCTTTATCGACAACATGAAATCAAGGAAACGTCCGCCAAGGTTGGGGTTGCGTGCACCACGCGGGATGATGGCAATCCTTGAATAAACGACAATAAAGTCGTCCGGCAGGATGACGCCAAGGTTCGGGTTTCGTTGGGTAAAGGTTTCCGCATACGATCCCAGCAGGTTATAGCCAAGCACCACCTGACCGGAGGCGATTTTTTCAAGCATAGGAGAGGTATTGGAATAAAGCTTTACCTTCGCCTGACCCAGAATGCGGACAAAATCCCAGATACCGGGGAAAAATCGTTCATCGCGCGCCAGAAACAGGAAGCCAACACCGCTGCGTTCAATGTCATAGGTCGTGACTTTTTCACTCAGCAACTCGTCGTGGTTGACAAGTAACCGGATAAAGTCTTCTCGGGTTCTGGGCGGTTCAAGTTCGTTTTCGCGGAAGAACTCGCGGTTATAGGCGATGACGGCGGGTTCTTGCGTTACAGCGAAGGCTTCGTTGCGCCAGCGTGCCCAATGGGGCAAAGCGTCTGTTTCACTGCTTTGATAGGAGGTGGCATATCCGTCATTGGCCAGCTTCATCTGCAAATCCATCGAGGAGCTGATGATCAGGTCCGCCGTTGGTTCACCGTTGGCGCGCTGGCTTTGGGTAATGTCATACATCTCAAGTGTTTGCAGCTGGTGGTATTCAACGCCAATAAACGGGTTGTCTTGCTGAAACGCTTCGATCACCGGGACAAAGGCACCGATATCGGCGGAGCCATAGATAACGGCCATTGGTTGTGTGCTGGTCAGCAGTGATTGTTCTGGATCGGACGCCTGGGACGAACGCAATGCCGGATAGGTGAAAACTTCGGCCATCGCAGAAGAAACTTGCATCGCGAGGGCGATGAAACATAAACCAATACAGATACGGCCCGAAATCATGCTGCAATACTCTGTGTCGCGGATGGTCATTGGCATATGGTGCCGGGGCGAGGATATCGCTTGTTCTTGAATGCCTTTGCCGGGAAAATGGCAGAATAGAAATTACCTCTGTCGAGGTTTATCAGGGAAAAGTCGCGCAAACAATGAGAGTCCTTGTTGTCGAAGATCATGCCGCACTGGCAGATGGAATTGCAGGATCCCTGCGACAGTCTGGCTATGCGGTCGATGTGATTGCCGATGGCGAGGAGGCTGACGACGTTCTGCGCACCCAGGAATATGGCCTGGTGGTTCTTGATCTGAACCTTCCGAAACTTGACGGGCTCGAGATATTGAAACGCCTGCGTCATCGCGGAGCCGAAAGTGCCGTTCTGATCCTGACCGCGCGCGGTGACATCGAAGACAGGGTCAAGGGACTTGATCTTGGTGCGGATGACTATCTGGCCAAACCGTTCGAACTGGTCGAGCTCGAAGCGCGGGTGAGGGCGCTTATGCGGCGTAATGCCGGGACGCATAATACCCAGCTTAAATGTGGGAAGCTCAGTTTCGATACAGTGGCGCGACGGGTAACGGTTGATGGCACGGATGTCGATATTCCAAAGCGTGAGCTTAATATCCTTGAAATCCTGTTGATGCGGGTCGGTCATGTTCTGAGCAAGGAGCAAATCGTTGATCAGTTGGCCGGGTTTGAAGACGATATCAGTGCCAACGCGGTCGAACTTTATATCAGTCGATTGCGCAAACGGGTCGAGGCGGCCGATGTCAAAATCCAGACCGTTCGCGGTCTTGGCTATCTGTTGAAAAAAACATGAAATGGCGTAATCGATCGCTTCGGCGCAGGCTTGTCATATCGCTGCTGATCCCGCTTTTGGTGGTCAGTTCCCTGATGCTGCTTGAAGTCCGCAGTAACGCAGTTAATTCGACAAACCAAGCATTTGACCGTGCACTTTTAAGTTCTGCATTAGCCATTGCGGACCGTGTTGTCCTGATCGGTGGTAAGATCGAGGTGGACGTTCCATATGTCGCGCTCGAGATGTTGACAAGTGCGGCGGAAGACAGGGTTTTCTATCAGGTCAGTACCGCACAGGGCGAATTCATTACCGGCTACGAAGACCTGCCGCCGGTGCCTGAGAAGTTCCTGCCATTGCGTGAAGAACCGGTTTTCTATGATGCGGTTTATAACGGCGAGACGGTCCGGATTGGAGCGCTTTCACGCTATGTGGCGAGTGTTCGCAAAGCGACACGTTTTCATGTGCTGGTTGCCGAAACCATGGGAACCCGCACAAGGCTTAGTGAGGATATTCTTGCCAGTGCCGCGGCGCGCCAGATCTTGCTGATTGTCATTGCCGCCATGATCGTCTGGTTCGGGATCGGTCAGGGCCTCAAACCGCTGGCCCGCCTGGAGGAGGCGCTTAATCGCCGTTCTCCGAGTGATCTAAGGCCGATTTTGCACGATGTGCCGATCGAGGTCCGCCATCTGGTGGGCGCCATCAACCAGCTTTTCAGCCGTCTGGAAAACAGCCTGAAGACCATGCAACGCTTTACCGCAGATGCAGCGCATCAGCTTAGAACGCCTTTGGCAGCACTTCGAACGCAGGCAGAACTTGGTCAGCGTGAAAAGGATCCTGAGAAAATCCACCAGATCATGGATACCATTGCGGCCTCGACCCGGCAGACATCGCATCTGGCCAATCAGTTATTGGCATCCGCACGTGCCGCACCCGAAGGCCTTGCTGGCCGGCCGTTTGACAAGATTGATCTGTGTGAAATTACCCGTGCGGTAACCGGATCAAAAGTGCCGGTCGCGATCGAGCGCGGCATTGACCTTGGATATGAGGGGATTACTGATCCTGCGTGGATTATGGGTGATGCGACCCTAATTGAAGAGTTGCTAAAAAACCTTGTCCATAACGCACTGACATACTGCCCAAGTGGTAGTGCTGTGACCGTTCGACTTGAACAGAACACTGCCAAAAACAAGGTGATATTGACCGTCGAAGATAATGGACCGGGTATTCCGGTCGAACATCGCAAGGATGTCTTCAAGCGGTTCTACCGGATCAATGATGCCGGATATGACGAAGGATGCGGACTGGGACTTTCCATCGTCAAGGAAATCGCTGCCCGGCATGAGACCAAGGTAAAACTGACGCAACCCAAAGAGCATAGCGGGTGCATCTTCAGTATCAGTTTCGATATGGCGCCTTTGGACGAGCGCAAAGAAAACTGATTGCCCAGTCCTGCTGATTGGAGATGCCGAACAAGAACCTAGTCCAGCGGCACTGGTTGACCTGCAAGCCAGGCGGATAGTTCCTTGTTGGCACTTATCAAACCCTCGCGATTAATGACCTTCCGGGCAATGGCACTGGAAACAGCGCGGGTGCGTTTGTTTAGCACAATGCCCATTTCGTTCTGGTCCTGTGACTCAACTTCAAGCTTGTCATAAAGCGACAGCAATCTGTTCTGGACAGTGCGGAGCGAAAGTTTCCGGCGCATGGCAATTGCCTTGTCAGGAAGTCCCAGCGCCAGATCAAGCAATATCAGATATTCGAATTCCGTCAGCGCACTGCGCGAGCGCATCTGCTGTGCCTGAATCTGGTGAACTTCGCGATCAACAACAATTTGTGCTTCGATAAGGACGGCACGCAACGCCAGTCGCATCTTGTCCGGTGTTGCGGTTTTAAGCACATATCCATATGCCGCTTGATCGGGAACAATCCGTGTAATTCCTCGCAGATATGCCTCATCCGAATAGTTCGACCAGAAAAGTATCCTTGTGTGGGGGCGTTCTGCCCAGATCGTTCGCGCGGCTTCAATGCCGTTATGTTCCTTCATGCGCAGGTCCATTACGACGGCTGAAATCTGATGCAGATGGGCAAGTTTTTCGGCTTCCTTGCCGTTATGGGCAACAAGGATTTCGTCAAATTCCGGTAACGCATTTTCAACGATTTCCATCAGGAAATCCGCGTGCATGTTGTCATCTTCAACCAGCAATATTTTCATTGATCGTTTCTCCCTCTTGTCTGGTCGCTTGATGCAACTGAATTGTTATTTGTGTGCCGTCGGAAGTTGAAAGGTCATATTTTGCGCCGATCAGGCGGGCGCGTGTTTTCATATGTTCCAAACCACTGGACGGTTTTCTTGGATGGGGCTGGAAGTTTCCGTTATCCGAAACGCGGATCGTCAGACAGTCATCCGGGCTTTTGGTAATCAAGACCGAAACAAGCGACGCATTCGAATGCAGCACGGCATTGTTGATGGCTTCCTGACAGATACGAAAGACTGCGATGCGTGTTGTTTCAGGCAACAGGTCAATCGCCCCGTCTGTTTGATCATCGACCTTGAAGCGCATTGCGCTGTCATAGCTTACAGCCCGTTCCAGATGCGTCTGGACAGCGTGGTGGAAGCCAAACAGGTCAAGAATCGATGGGATCGAGGTATCAATGATATCGCGCAGCCCCTGAATCATGTTTTGGACTTGCTGCTGCAGCCTTAGATACTGTGCTTCGCTCAGCCCCGGGCGAAGATCCCGTGCAATGCGTGTCAGATCAGCCAAAGTTTGATCATGCAAATCCATACCGATGCGCTGGCGTTCGGCCTCCAGCGCGTCGGTAAGGCTGAGTGCGCCAAGACGCAGACCTTCTTCGCGTGCAAGGATTTCAGCGCGAATGATCGCTTCTTTGTTGGCCTTTTCGTTGGCGCGCAAGGCATAGAAATATGGGGCCAGCATGTCGGCCAGAATGCGCATCTGCTCAAGGTGGCTCTGGTCGTAGAAATCTTCCTTCTTCGAAGAACAATTCAACGATCCAACGACTTCACCGAGAACCTTCATGCCGACACTGACGCGGCTGCGAAGTTCGTGGTCAATAATCGGCGCACTTACCGCACCGGGGAAAAGGAAACGGGGGTCCTCAAGGGCATTTCCCGTCAATAGATGGTCTGTTTTACCCAGCAGAATGTCGCGGATAGGCGCCTTGCGCACATGGGAGCGCATTTTGCTCCAGGCTGTTTCGACGCCAACCTCATAGGCTGTTGCCCACCTTTTGTCCGTGTCAATCAAGCACACATCAAGGTGATCAAACTCGATAATCTTCTCGATCTCGGTTTTGACCGAGCTGAGCGCCGAGTGAATATCAAGGTTCCCCGCAAGCAAGTTGGAGATGCGAAGGTAATGAGCAAGATCCGACATGAGTGGTTTCCTCCAGCTCTTCGATAATATTCACAGGCATTTCTCTTGTCTTGCGGGAACCCGCAACTTGGATGCGTAACACCGTATGCGTTCTGCGGAAACTGCTCTTTACGATTTAATCGGAACTGATGAAGATTGCGCCATGGTTTGGTGTCTGGTTTTCGGGCATTGACCAAACTTTGCCGCACGACGGCAAAGAGCCAACCAAAAACAATAAGTCACATGCTGACATCAGGGGGGAAATCTCGGTTCACGCCAAAACGGCGTGAGAACGAAATTTCTCTGAAAATACCAGAAGAACCGACCCTTGTGATCTTTGATCAGAAGGCTCGTCGTCGGCATGCGACAAACGAGACGTCAAGAACTTGCACAATGCGGGCAGGGGCGCTGACCTGCTGAGGAAGCGATAAAGAACAGCGCATCCAACGGGAGGACTACCATGAAAAAATTACTGACGATGACGACAGCGACTGTCGCATTGATGATGACTGCACACGTTGCGTTTGCCGGGCCGAACACTGTTGCTGGTCCGGGTGCCGATCCGGCGTGCTTCACACCGGTTTCCGATGATACTGCCTACTTTCAGTGGCCTGCGCGCGAAGGCCCCTACAAGATTGCGCTTGTAAACGGCTTTATCGCCAATGACTGGCGCGTTCAGATGATCGCAGTCGCAAAGGCCTATGCCGCACAGCCGGAAGTCGCGGTCGAGATCGAAGAGTTCAAAGTTGTGTCGGTTGGTGAGGACATCGCCGCACAGATTGCCGCGGCCAACAACTTTATCGATCAGGGCTTTGACGCCATTATCATTAACGCCAACAACACACGCGCATTCGGATCGGTGGTGCGTAAAGCCAACGAAGCCAATGTTGTCGTTCTATCGTTTGACAATGTGATTGATGATCCCAACCAGATCGCGATCAACGTTGATCAAAAAGGGCTTGGAATGTCGGCCGGTAAATTCCTTCTGGAACAAAGCGGTGATGGCCCGGCCAAGTTCCTGCATGTCCGTGGTCCGGCTGGCCAACCCGTCGACATCGCACGTAATGAAGGTTTCCATGAGGTGATCAAGGAATCCGGGCGTGATATCGAAGTCGTCGATGTTGTCGGTAACTGGGCGCCTGGTGACGGACAAAAAGTAACTGCGGATGCCATTGCCGCTGGCGGTGTATTTGACGGTATTTACGTTCAGGGCGGCTCACAGGGTGTTGCCACCGCAATGCTCGATGCTGGCGTGTTCAAGGCCCCGATTTCCGGCGAAACCGAGAATGCATTTCGTCAGCTTTGCAACAGCGCAGAGCTGAGCTGCCAGTCGGGTGGAACGGGACCGGCACAATCATCTGTGACCATCAAAACCGCAATTGCGGCCTTGAAGGGTGAAGTCGTTCCGTCAGAAATCGCGCTACCGACCTCGATTTCCTATTCCCCGTTCAAGGAAGGTGTCGAGATGTTCCCGAAACTGCCGGGCAGCTTCTTTGCGGGTAACAATTTTGAAGCCTGCAACATTGGCTTTACGGCTGAAGAAATCGCGTCTCAGACAGGCGAAAACAACTAACAACAATAAACGTCCGGGTACCGTCGATGCCTTGCGTGGCGTCGACGGTATTCAATAAAGTTAGGAAAACTGCCGTGTCAGAGAGCAAATCTCCTTATCTGTTATCGATGTCGGGCATCACCAAACGTTACGGTGGTGTCCGCGCACTGGAAAATGTCAGCTTCGATACGCACCGCGGATCAATCCATGCGCTGCTTGGTGAAAACGGTGCGGGGAAGTCGACGCTGATCAAGATCTTATCGGGTGTTGTGCAGCCTGATAGCGGAACGATCGAACTTGATGGCAACACCGTAAGCTTTGCAAACCCGCAACAGGCCAATGATCTGGGCGTGTCTTGCATTTTTCAGGAATTGTCGCTGCTGCCGGACCTGACAGTGGCCGACAACATTGGCATTACCCGTCCGCCACTTAAATTCGGAATGATCGATTATCGGGCCCAGCGCCGCATCGCCGAAGAGGCCCTTGCGCGTGTGGGCGGCGAAAACATTGATCCGATGGAAACCGTCAGCAATCTCTCACTGTCGCGGCGCCAGATGGTTGAAATCGCCAAGGCACTGGCACGCAACCCGAAAATTCTCATCTTGGATGAAGCGACGTCTGCCCTGACGGCGGCCGATGTCGATAAGGTCTTTAAGATGCTTCATCGGCTTCGCGATGAAGGGATGGCGATCATCTATATTTCGCACCGCATGCCTGAAATCGCTGAACTGGCCGATACCTGTACGGTTTATCGCAATGGCACGAAAGTCGAGACATTCAAAAACGGCACAAAATCGGACAGTGCTGTTGTCGAGATGATGATCGGTCGCGAATACAGCAGTGTCTATCCGGCAAAAAGCACCCGACCCACCGCAAGCAAGCCGATCCTGAAGGTCTCAGACTTTTCCTGGAACGATGAACTTAATGGCATCGATCTGGAAATGCGGCCGGGGGAAATTGTCGGGCTCGGTGGTTTGGATGGGCAGGGACAACGACAACTGCAACTGGGGCTGTTTGGGACCCTGATCGGGTCGAGTGGATCAGTGGAAATCAATGGCGCGCCGGTAAAGTTGAACAGCCCGAAAATGGCGAAGTCCGATGACATCGGCATTGCTTTGGTGCCCGAAGACCGCAAATACGAAGGCCTGATGTTGTCTATGACCGTGCGTGAAAACCTGTCCTTTGCCGCGGTCGAAAAAATGAGCCGGATGGGTGTTGTTGATAAGCGCGCAGAAGAGGCTGCGATTGACGAGATGATCGCGCTTCTAAAGATCAAGGCAGACGGCATTGACGGTCCTGTCGGGGCGCTATCCGGGGGGAACCAGCAGAAAGTCGTTATCGGCAAGTGGCTAATGACCAAGCCACGCATCATTCTGTTGAACGATCCGACGCGTGGAATTGATGTCGGCACCAAGCAGGAAATCTATCAACTGTTGCAAAAATTGGCGGCAGAGGGATGTGCAATCCTTTTGTATTCCACCGATTACGACGAGTTGATTGGCTGCTGCGACCGAGTGCTGGTGATGTATGACGGCAGGATCGTGCGAACGCTTGCCGGCGATGATCTTAACGAAACAAATCTGGTGTCAGCCGCGCTTAACCTGCCGGAACAGGCAGCAAACCGACCTGAACCAAAAAAACTACAGGAAGCGTCGCTATGACTGTGAGTTCAGAACCAGCAGATCTGGTTTCTCGCCAAAAATACTTCGGCTGGGTGGGCCGCCTGTCGGCGGCACAGCGCGGTATTCTGATCGCAATGCTTATCTTTGCCACCATGTTCATCGTCTACGGCTGGAAGCAGGCAGCGGGCCTGACGCCCAACATGATAAATACCGCGGCCAACAAGGGCGCATTGCTCGCACTTGTCGCCATGGCGCAGACCTTGCCTGTTATCACCCGCGGGCTTGACCTGTCGGTGGGGGCGACATTCGTTCTGGCGAACTGCCTTGCTTCGACGATTGTCGTTGATGGGCCGATTGCAACCACGTTCGGCATTTTGGGTGTGCTGTTGCTTGGGCTGGCTTGCGGGGCTGTAAACGGCTTGATTATCGTCTATGGGCGGTTGCAGCCGCTGATCGCGACATTGGCCACCAGTGCGGTTTATTTCGGTATTGCGCTTGCCGTTCGGCCCCAGCCGGGTGGTTCGGTCAATTTTGAACTTGCCGACTTTATGACGCGATCATCTTTTGCCATACCGCACAGTGTTTTGCTGTTGCTGGCTGTCGTTGTGTTCATCTGGATCCCGTATCGCCGTTCAGTTTTGGGTAGAGCCGCCTTTGCCATCGGCTCATCCGAACAGGCAGCGTATATGTCCGGAATTCCGATCAATCGCGCAAAGATGCTGGCCTACACCCTAAGCGGTTTGTTGGCATCTATTGGCGGGATCCTTTTGACAGCATTGACCTATTCCGGCGCAGCGAAGATGTCGATTGCCAACGAGTACACGCTTAATTCCATCGGCGCAGTTGTCATTGGCGGTACGTCTTTGTTTGGCGGTGTTGGCAGCGCGGTTGGCTCGATTTTCGGGGCCTTTGTCATGCGGACCGTTGGTGATCTGTTGATCGTGTTTGACATCAACCCAGTCTTGCAGCCGCTATTTGTGGGCGTCGTACTGCTTGTTGCGGTCAGCCTCGGGTCGCTACGCGTGCTCCGAATCAAGAACAGACTAGATATTTATCGGTAAGGCGGAAAATGAGTGTTTCAGGCGTAATCGCAAGGCAATTTGATCGGGCAACCCTTATTGCGTTTGCATGTGTGATTGTTCTGCTTCTGATCGGGGCAATGGTTGAACCTGCCTTTCTGTCACCGAAATATTTGATCCAGCAGCTCCATACCGCATCCTTCCTGGGTGTGGTGGCAAGCGGGGTGATGCTGGTCATTCTGCTGGGGCATATTGATCTGTCCATTCCCTGGACAATCGGCGTCGGCGGCATGATGGCAACTGGTGCCACAGGGTTTCTGGGGCCGGAGTGGGGCGTTACACTTGCCGTTCCATTTGGCGTTCTATGCGGTGCATTGATCGGGACGGTAAATGGACTTGGCGTGGCATATTTGCGTGCGCCAGCCATGATCTTCACGCTCGGCATGAATGCCGTGGCGCAAGGCCTTATGGTTTATCACACTGGCGGTTTTGCCCCGCAGGATCGGGCGACCGAATTCATGCGGGAATTAGCTGTCGGACATTTCATTCCGGGTATTCCCAATCCGCTTCTGATCTGGATCATTTTGGGGGCAGCGATTGTCTTCATGCTGAACAGGTCCGTTCTTGGTCGGCGTATCTATGCTGTCGGAAATCAGGAACGTTCAGTTTTTCTGAGTGGCGTTGATACACGCAAGGTCATTTTGGCTTGTTTTATCTTTTCCGGTGCGTGTGCGGCGTTGACTGGCGTTCTCTTGGCGGGGTGGGCCAATAGGTCTTATCAGGCGATGGGTGATCCATACCTGTTGCCGACCATTGCGGCGATCATTCTTGGCGGGACGAATGTTCTGGGTGGTCGTGGTAAGTATGTTGGGACGGTTGCCGGCGTGATTTTGATTACCATCTTGCAATCGATGCTGTCGGTGGTTCAGCCGCAGCGGTATTTTGCCCAACTCGGTGTCGATATTCCTGCGGATACTTTCCGACAGGTGGTGTTCGGCGTGGTGATCATCGGGATGTTGTTGATCTATGGGCGGCAACAGTTGGTGCGTTAAGGGTATTTGCGCTTAGGGGCGTAGACTTTCGGACATCAGATACGTTTAGCAAAGGACGTTCAATTGGCTAACTGTGCCGCAGACAAGCATCAAGATGCATTCGGTATGGTGGAACCCTATCAGGTTCTTGACCGTCGGTTCCGCGACCTTGTGTTGCCAAATGTCAGGCTGAGAAAAATTTCTGGCGGGCATTTGTGGACAGAGGGACCGGTTTGGTTTCCAGCGCATCAATGCCTGTTGTTTTCTGACATTCCAAATCAGAAGATCTTCCGTTGGATGTGTGACGGTTTGGTCAACGTGTTCCGGGAGAATTCCGACTTTGCCAACGGCAATACGATCGATTTCAACGGTCGTCTGATTACCTGTCAGCACGGCACGCGATCAGTGACACGAACCGAACATAACGGCGCAATCACGACGCTTGCTGATGGATTTGAGGGCAGTCGGCTTAATTCGCCAAACGACGTTGTCGCCAAATCCGATGGGTCGATCTGGTTTACGGACCCGACCTACGGAATATTGTCGAACTATGAGGGCTACAAGGCCACACCGGAACAGAAATACAACAATGTATTTCGCCTTGATCCTGCAAAGGGCACCTTAACCAGTGTGACACCGGAGTTTCATAAACCAAACGGTTTGGCATTCTCGAATGATGAGACGCTGCTTTATATCGCGGAATCAGGCAGCAGCCACGACGAGGGAGTTCCCGCCGTCATTCGGGTTTACGACATTGTAGACGGACACAGACTTGAAAATGGTCGTGACTTTGCCGAGATCGATCAAGGTTTGCCTGACGGGATCAGAGTAGATTGCTATGGCAATGTATGGAGTTCTGCGGCCGACGGCGTGCATTGCTTTGATCCGACAGGTGTGTTGCTCGGCAAGATACTGGTGCCCGAAACCGTATCGAATTTAACGTTCGGCGGTGCACGGGGGAACGAGCTTTTGATTACGGCAACGACAAGCGTCTATGCCATTCATGTCAACAGCGAAGCATTGGTTCGATAGCTTAAATCTTTGGCAGATTTTCAATCCGGCGCAGTCGCTTAGTGGTCTTCGAGCCTGAAAATAAGCGAGGTGTTAATCCCGCCAAATGCAAAGTTGTTGCTCATCAAATGTTCGGCTTGGATATTTCTGGCACTGCCTGAAATATAGTCCAGCTCGGCGCAGGCGGGATCGACCTCTGACAGGTTTGCAGTCGTCACGAAATTGCTTTCACGCATCATTTCCAGCCCCAGCCAGGCTTCAATCGCGCCACAAGCACCAAGGCTGTGGCCAAAGTGGCCCTTAAGGGTGTGTATCGGGACCGCACGATCGAAAACAGCACGCGTAGCCTCACTTTCGGCGATGTCACCGTGGTCAGTTGCTGTGCCATGCCCACTGACGATGTCGATGTCACCACCAGATAGCGCTGCATCATCAAGCGCCCCCTGAAGGGTGCGGGCCATTGTTTTGCTGGCTGGGTGCGTTATGTGTGAGCCATCCGAGTTGGTCGCAAACCCGACAATCTCGCCCAGAATTTTTGCTCCGCGTGCCTTTGCGTGCTCGAATTCTTCAAGGATCAGAGTGCCAGCACCTTCGCCAATCACCAAGCCATCGCGTTTGACGTCATAAGGACGGGGTGTTGCTTCTGGCGTATCATTGCTGACGCTGGTTGCAAACAGCGTATCAAACACGGCCACCATGGTCGGGCATAGTTCTTCGGCACCACCGGCGATCATGACATCTTGCTTGCCATATTTGATTGCCTCATACGCATATCCGATCCCCATGCTGCCAGATGTGCAGGCGGTTGATGTGGGAATGATCCGCCCGGTAATCCCGTAAAGAACACCAATATTGACCGCTGCTGTATGGCTCATCATCTGAATGTAGCTGGTGGCGGTGATCGCGTTGCTATCTCCGTGTTCCATCAGGCGGGTAAAGCCAAGGACTGGTGGTGTGCTGCCAAATGACGATCCATATGCGATACCGAGCCGTCCGCCTTCAAACAATGCGGTATCATTCCGCAAACCCGCCATTTCAAGCGCGTCGTCGGTTGCTGCGACAGCCATCTGCGCGACGCGTCCCATGCTGCGTAACTGTTTCCGATTAAAACGAGTTTTGAGCGAAAAGTCCGGCACAGGTGCGGCAAGACGGGTACGCAAATCGTATTTGTCATCCCACTCCGACATTCGCGCAATGCCGGTCTCGCCAGCTTGCATGCGGGCTTTGATGGTTGGCCAGTCGTTGCCAAGTGCTGTAATGCCGGACATTCCGGTGACGACAACGCGGCGGGTCATAACATGCCCCCATTAACACTGATGACCTGACGTGTGACATATGATGCATCGTCGCTGCACAGGAATGAAATGGTCGCGGCGACTTCATCGGCTGTTCCATATCGGCGCATCGGGATCATGGCCTTGACCTCATCTTTGGGGAGGTCTTTGGTCATCTGTGTTTCGATGATCCCGGGTGCCACAGCATTGACGGTGATTTTACGTTTCGCGAGTTCCAGGGCGAGGGACTTTACCGCCCCGATGATCCCGGCCTTTGACGCCGAATAATTCACCTGGCCGCGGTTGCCTGCAATTCCTGCAATTGATGTCAGGGCCACGATGCGCCCGCCTTTGCGCTGCTGAATAATTGGCATCAATAGCGGCTTGATAACGTTGTAAAATCCGTCAAGATTAGTGTGAATGACGCTGTCCCAGTCATCGTCTTCAAGGGCGGGAAATGGACCATCCCGTGTGACACCTGCATTCAGAATAATGCCATATGGTGCGCCATGTTCGGCGATATCGTTTTCCAAGGCTTCGCGTGTCGCATCCCGATTGGAGATATCAAACTGAACCAGGCGGGCCTGAACCCCGGATGACAGAACATCTTTTGCGACAGTTTCAGCGCCATCACGATCAGAGTTATAATGAAGAACGATGTCAAAGCCATCCCGTGCAAGACGTCGTGCTGTTGCGGCACCTATGCCCTTGCTGGCGCCTGTTACCAATATGGTCCTGGTCATTGGTCTGTTGTTTCTTGGTTGTTGTCCGAAGGTGATGTCAAAGAAGTTTCATTGTCTTTGGGCTGATATACATTGATGCGTGCGGCGACAAGTATTTCCTCGCCCAAACGGATCTCCCCGTCAAACACACCCATTTCACCATCTTCAAAGATGTTGCTTATGTGAACCGACAGGGTGCGGCCAACCGGGAACCAGTTGCGTGACAGCGTGACCTTACGCGAACCCAGAAGGTATCCGATACGTGGTGTCGCGTCAGGATCATTGTTTTTTGCGCGCCAGCCGCTATAGGCGGCAACAGTCTGTGCAATATATTCAATGCCCACATAGCTCGGCACACCTTTGTTGGGAACGCAGAACATGCTGTTGGCCGTGATGTCGACTTCAGCGGTCAGTGAGGTTTCGTCGGCGGACATGGCCCGATCAATCAACAACATCGGCTTTGCATGCATGACCAGTTCACTGATCGGGGGCAGGGCATGATTATGGCGCTGTGGCATGTTGGTCATGAAGTTGTCCACCCTTTTCCAAGGATGACGGAGACATTGCTGCCGCCAAAGGCAAATGAGTTGCTCATCATTGCCAGGCGATCAGCCGGCGCCAGGGATTGCTGTGCAGCCACAAGGTTCAATTCCGGAATGTCATCATCCCGTTCGCCATCCCAGCGATGCTGCGGGAGCGGTGCGCCAGTCTTGTTTTCGCAAAGAGATAGCCAAAGAATTGCGGCTTCGATTGCGCCAGCAGCCCCCAAGCTATGCCCGGTCAGGGGTTTGGTCGAACTGGCCGGTACGTTTGATCCCAGAACTTCTGTAACGGCCTTGGCCTCCATAACATCATTAAGTGGCGTTGCCGTGCCATGAAGGTTGATATAGGCGATGTCGTTTGCTGTCAGGCCTGCATGCGCCAAGGCGGTGCGCATGGCACGTGCCGCGCCAACGCCATCCGGGTGTGGGGCGTTGGGGTGATAGGCGTCCGAGCTTTCACCGACACCAAGCAATTGGATATCGCCTGCATCCTTGCGCAGAATGAAGAGGGCGGCACCTTCACCAATATTGATGCCGTCGCGGTTCCGGCTCATTGGGTTACAAATCGACACCGAAAGTGATTGCAACGTATCAAACCCGCCAACGGTCAGCCGACACAAACTGTCAACGCCCCCAACAAGAACGGCATCGCAGATATCCGCCTTTAGCAATCGCATGCCCGATGCAAACGCCTTTGCACTCGACGAGCAGGCGGTAGAAACGGAGTAGGCAGGGCCCCCAAGCTTAAAGGCATCCCTTAAAAATGCAGATGGGGATCCTATTTCCTGATGTTCATACCGGAAGGTATCAGGAAACGCGCCGGTTTCGATGCGGTGCTGATAGTAATTGGTGCCTTCTTCAATCCCGGAGGTGCTGGTCCCGATCAGAACGCCAATCCGTTGCCGGCCATAGGTGGCAATCAGCTCTTCAATCTCATTCCCGATCTGGCTTGTAGCGGCCCAAAGAAGACGGTTATTGCGGGTGTCATGTGCTGATAATTGCGGCGGCAGTGCAGGCAGGTCTGCCGTAACAGAGCCAAGAATGGCGTCACGGTCCGGTAAAAAACCGCTGCGTTTTATCATGTCTGCCTGTCTGCCTCCGGCAAGTGTCGCCGAGGTCTCTGCCTTGCCACTTCCCAACGCGGAAATGATGCCAAGCGATGACAGATAGAATGCATGCCGGGTCATACTTAATTCCCGGTCCGTATTGAATTGATCTTGATGCGATAGTTGAATTGCTGGTTTTTCAGAATGGCCTGACCTTGCCAGACGTCTTTGATCGGGTGTTCGATGGAGGCGTATTTGCGGCCCGTATCGTCAAGCCGAATGGTTCGTTCACCAAATCCCTCATGAACCGACATACTATCGGGCAGGGCATCTTCAACAGCATCAAGTGGCCAATAGGTCATGACAATGTCCGCAAGAAGTCTTTTGGTATCAAATTCTTGCGGCAACCAATTCGCATTGTGGATTATGATTTCCTCAGCGGTCCAGTCGATTTCAACGGCGCGACGGCCAAGATCATCAATCAGGACAATTCGCGCACGATCGGGCTGAATATTGATGCGCCCCTGAAAGGTTGCGGTTCCGGATTGGGTTTGATTGTTCCAGGTTGCTTCAACCTGTTGGGCAACATCAATTGTCTCGTCTTCATCCCAAGGGGCCGTGGGCAGCGTGAATTCAAGCCCGTCTGCCAAGGCAACCTTATGCCCAACATTGCCTGAAAATACATCCGGCAGGGTTACCTGAGGCAGGTTCATTGTCTCGCACGCCGACAGGCCGATCATGCAGGCAAAGATCATTGCGGATTTCAGGATGCGGGAGTGCATAGGTCGTGCAACATCTCAAGATAACGGTCGGTTTTGGCAACCAGCGGATTTTCCATGTTCCATGCATAACCTGCCAGGATGGAAACGACCATACGTTTCAGTTGGGAATCATCATCTGGTTGTTCAAAAATAATTGTCTGCAAGCGGCCGTCATACCATGCATCGACATACGATCTGAAGGTTTCCACGCCCCGGACCAATGGCTTGGCAAAGCCCGTCTCCCAGTCGATGTCGGTGCGTCCCTGATGGCGCGCGATCAACATATCCGCGGCCAATTCTGCGGAATGAAGGGCAATTGTAACACCTGACGAGAATACCGGATCAAGGAAACCGGCAGCATTGCCAAGCAATACGTACCCGTCGCCGCACAGCTTTTCAGATTCCGCACTGTATCCGGCGATTGATTGCAATTGCCGGGCTTGGTTCGCATTGGCCAGCAAATGACCAAGGCGGGTTTCGGATATCAGTCGGTCAAAGATGTTCTGTTCGGACATACCGGCAAATTCAGGGTCGCCATCAGGATAAATAACCCCAACGGATGCGGTGCCATCTGAAAACGGGATCAGCCAGTACCAGATATCGTGACGATCAGGATGAACGGTGATCAGGATTTTGTCACGGTCATAGCCAGGGTCGTCAATGCGGTCGTTTACATGGGTAAACAATGCACGCCGGGCGATTGATTGCGGTGCACGGGCAAGTCCCAAAAGTTTTGGTAAAACACGACCATAGCCGCTGGCATCGACAATAAAACCTGCCCGCAATTCGGATGTTGCGCCCGCTTTATCCTGATAGGTGATGAGACAATTACCGTCTGTGGTCTGTACTGCTGTGACCGTATGACCAAATCGAAGGTCAACACCGGCGCGTGCAGCCTCGTTGGCAAGGATATGATCAAATTCGGCACGCTTCACCTGATAGGTTGTGCCCCAATCACTGGTCTCGAAATTCTGGCGGAAATCAATAGTGCGATGTTTTTTGCCGGACTCGAATACAGCGCCGTTTTTGTGCTGGAAACCCGCTTTTTCAAGGGCGGGTAGAAAACCGGCACGTTCAAGCACATTCATGCAATTTGGCAGAAGACTCTCGCCTATGACGAAGCGTGGAAATTCCTGTGCCTCAAGCACTGTGACATGAAGTCCTGCATCGTGAAGCAGTTTTGCCACTGTGCTGCCAGCGGGACCGGCGCCAATGACGGCGATATCGCAATCCTGTCTCAATTTCCACGTCCTGTTGTTGTCGTGAGTTTGATTGGTGCTGTCATCCAGAAGGCAAGGAACCAGGCGCCAACCAAGCCGATTGCTATCACAGTGCCGATATCGCTAACCAACGGGACTGAACTGGTCGCCAGAAGGCCAAATGCAAGAACGCTGCTAATCAGCGACAGAAAGACCGCAAGCTGGGTATGTGCTGCTTGTTCCCCGTCATTTCCTTCACTGAGGAAAAGCACGTAATCCGCGCCAATCGCAAAGACGAGGAACATTGCCATCGTTGTAAAGAAACTGATCGAAACACCCAACACAGTCCCGCCAAGGAGCGCAAACAAGATCGCGCCGGCAGGGGCGGAAAAGATACGGATACCTTTTTGAACGCCATAGCGCAGCGAGGCAAGAAACAGCGCAATCAGCAGAACCGAGCCAAGTGCGACATAGGCCCAATAGCGGTATTCCGCGAATTGAGCGCTGATCGTTTCCGTTGGGCTGATCAGGCGGGCATCGTCAAACGGCTCAAGAACCTTGGCGACCGCGCCACCATCTGAAACACCACGCAGTCGGATGATATCGGATGCGCCAGCTTGAAGTGTTGTCACCTCATGCAAGGTATTGCCTACCTTATCCGGACTAAGGTACGGCGCGTCCAAATCCGGGGTGTTGATGGAAATTTGCAAAGCTTCGCCCAGTTCTGGGGCGAATGGTTGGTAAAGGTTTTTTCGAACCAGTTCTCTGTTGGCTTTCTGGCGCGCAATGGAGGGGACAAAATCTGATAATGCCATAGCACCCTGAATTTTCCCGTCGGCGATCAGCGGTGAGATGGCTTGGCGAACCGCCTCGGATGTCTCAAGACGTTTCTGTGCGCTGTCGCCGTCAATCCGGATAAATGCCGGACTTCCGCCCAAGCCAAGGGTTTCTGATATGGTCCGGGCGTCTGACACCAGGATCGAGTTGCTTTGACCAAGCGCGCGTATGTCATCATGGCCTGGAATAAGATAAGCCGTAACGGGGAGGGCGGCGATCAGGAGGCCTGCCACAATCAATCTCAGCCGCGTTGAAACAACAAGGTAGGACAAGGCAACCATAAGGTTGTTGTGTATGACCGCTATCGGCGAGTTAGTCCGAACTTTGCGGGCCGGGAAAAGCGGAAGCAGGAATTTTACCGAACAATAGGCCGAAAGCAGTCCGGCAATCGAATAGATGGCGATTTGCAGCAACAAACTGGTGGGGCTCAGTGCCAGCGCGATAAAGCCGATCACCGAGGTTAAAAGCCCCAGACCAAGACCGCTTCGGATTGCTTTAAAGCGATCATCGGACCCCGTTTTACCCGTCGGAACCACGAGAAAATGCAGGGCATAGTCAATTGAAATCCCGATCATTGTCGCGCCGAACACCAGGGCAATCGCATGAATGGTGCCGAAAAAGGCAGTCAGGGCTGCAGCACCCGCAATCAGTCCACTTCCGACAACCACAATCGCGCCGATAAGTGGTAACGGTGAAAAAAAGGTCAGGCCGATCATGATTGCGATCCCAAGTGTCGCAATCAAAGCAATGGTTTGAACGTCACTTTTGGCTGTGGCGGCTTCGTTCACGGCAAAGAATATCTGACCGGTTTTTAAGATATTCAGTTCGGGGGAATTTTGGTGCGCGTCGCTGATGATCAGGTTGATCTGATCGACCCAGTTTTGAGCATGGCGGCCCGATTGACCACTTTGCAGTGAGACAATCAATGGAAGATAACTGCGATCATTTTTGGTGACGATGTCATTCCCGGGGCCGAGTTTGGTCGCCAAACCAGTCAGAAATTCCGGCATTAGCAGGAACGGATCCTGCTTTAACGTTGTGCTGGTGAAGGATGATGCCGGCGAATAAAGCTGTTGAAGTGTGCGCTGATACAGCAGATCTGCTTGCCCGTTGGCAAGTGCAGTCCTGTCACTGTCAGACAACAACCCGCTGGCATAGGGGCCATAGAGGCCGCGCACGTCTTCAAGGCGTCCGGCGCTTTGTCCGGGCAGCGTGACGCTTTCAGTGCCATCTATCTGCGATATTTCTGTTTTGAGCTTTTCGGCAAGGGATGTCAGCTGATCCCGGTCAGTATGGGACAACATCAAAATCGCCTGTCGACCATTTTCCCTTAGGAGGGCCCGTACCGCGTCAATATCGCTGATGCCATCCTGATTGCGTTCCTGTTCCTGGCCAATCAATGACAGAAAGTCAGCATCCAATTCGGTCCGGTCTATCGCAAACTGCCAGACAGAGAAGCTGGCCATCACGACGAGACAAATGATCCAAATGAATGCGCTGCGCATCATTCGGGTATCCCGTCTGTAAAGAGTTTGGCGAATTCAGGTGGAAGAGGAAGCATTCCAACCACCTGATCATCAAACGTAATGACATCCTGATCCGATGATGGTTTTTCGATCGTCACCGTCCTGACAAAGATATCGCCTGACGCCGCGATCCGGTTCACCTGGGTCGCGACCGCGCTATTGGTGATCGGCGTTAGGATGGCTTCCCATGTGTTTGATTGTGTGGCGTTTTCGGCAATATCAAACTGGCTTTGCAAGGTGTCCCAGTTACCTGACAAAACCGAAGAGATCATGCGGACGAACTGTCGTGTCTCTGACCCACTTGCCAAGGCATTTCGGTCACCATTCGGGGTAATCGTAAAAATTCCATCACCCTCAAGGACGGTTATTCCGGGAAACGGGAAAGTTGTTTTCCAGATCAAACCATTTTGAGGCGATATAACGAATTCACCACGCGACAGCAGCGGCTTTTCAAATCCGTCCAGATGACGGGCAAGCTCAAACGTGCCTTGAAGGTACTCGTTCTGATCAAGCGGGGTGGGTTTGGCTGTCTCTGCGTGCAATGCCCGCTGTCCTGCCGACAGACCGACAATGACGAACGCACACAGTTTGATCAGAACAAGAAAACGGCGGATCACAGGAGAGCCTCCATCTTTTCGATGAAGAAATCCGGGCTGCGATACAGCATTTCGCCGCTGGCTTTTTCAACAGCGACCTGAATGGTAAATCCCTTGGTCAGTTTTTGGCCCGTTTTCGCGTCCGTCACCAGATAGTCGATCTTCAGGCGATTTTCATATTCCCGCAGGGTTGCCGTGATCGTAATTTCCTGACCAAAGCGACAGGGGGCGACATATTTGACGCGCATATCGACGACTGGCCAGACAAAGCCGGACTCATCCATCCGCGGGTAATTGTAGTCAATCTTGTCGAGCAGGGCACACCGGGCATTCTCGAAGAACTGAACGTAATTGCCATGCCAGACCACGTTCATCGGGTCGAGATGATAAAACTGTACGATTTCTGTGACTGATGCGCTGATCATCAAACGCCCTCATTGCCACATCTGGCGTGTTCCTGGTGGTTATTCATTGTTATCCTTCTTGTCTGCCCAGAAATCGTAAAAATTGAACCATTGCAGCGGTTGTTTCACAACAAGCTTTTCCAGCCAGCTTGCATATGTTTTTGCATATTTCGTGATTGTGGCCGTGCGTGTCTTACGCGGCAAGTCTATGCGCTCAGCCAGCTTTTCCCAAGAAATGTTGAAACGTTTGCCATCGCGCCAGGCCGCGACCATGTAGATCGGGCACTGCAGAAGGTGGGCAAGGATAAATGGCCCCTGCGGAAATGGCGCATTCTGGCCGATAAAAGGTACAGAAACCGTTTTATCCCGGGCGCCGATAGCCACACGGTCAGCAGCAATTACGATCCATTCACCACGTTCCACCTTTTCGCGGAGAAGCATCGCGGTATCTGGGCCGATATCGCTAACCTCGATCAGGTCGACCTGGCTTTCCGGGGCAAGCTGTTGAAGCACGCGGCCGAACCGTGCGGCATTTTTCTGATGAAGCAGCACATTGACCCGAAAGTTACGATCGCGGCTGGCGATAGCGCGAACGAGTTCGATATTGCCAAAGTGCGAGACAAAGAGGATTACCGCCTGATCCCGGGGAATATAGGAAAAAAGACTGTCCGCATCTTCGGGCAGATCAAGATCATCAATGTTCATTTCGCCGCACCAGGCAGCGATTTTATCAAGGGCAGATTCCCCGAACTTCATGAAATGGCCAAAGCTGTCACGCGTGGTCGGCTTGGGATCGCCATTATGCGCTGCTACGCGTTCTAGGAAGTCTTGCGATGCCGCCCGTGCTGTGCGCCCTGTCACGAAGAAATAGGCAATGATCGGCGACATCACTGCCAGACATAGCTTTCGTCCGCCAAAACGATAAACCTGTCCGAGAAACCGCATGCCCCAATAAATGCCGCGTTCATCGATTTCAGACCAATGGTTGCCACTGTCTGCCTTTTTGGATGACGCAAACCGTCCGCCCTTGGCAATGAAGCGTGGAAGCCGTGCAAGCATGCCGCACACCAGTCGGGTATGCATCCAGCTGATCAGAACGTTATCGCGCCACATACGAAAGTTCGACGTGTTTCCAACCGGGTAGGTGACCTTGATGGGCATATGGATTACGGGCACGCCTTGCCAGAAAAGACGAACCATGATCTCTGTGTCGAAGTCCATCTTGTGGCCGATGCCATGGCGTTTCCAGATATCAAGGCTCGGGCCAATGGGATAGACCCGAAACCCGCACATGCTGTCGCGGATCTGAAGCGACAGTGTTTCAATCCAGACCCAGACATGGGTCACGCAGCGACCGATCTTGCGCCCGGTGGGGATGCTGTCATCATATATCGGAAGCCCGGTAATAAGGGCTCCGGGCGATTGTTGCGCAAGTTTGACCATGTCATCGATGCGATCAAGGTCATGCTGACCATCGGCATCAATCTGAAAGGCATGGGTGAAACCATGACGCATGGCCGCGGCCATGCCCGTCATCACGGCCACGCCTTTGCCAGCATTTTCTTCAAGTCGTTGGCAGTAAACACCGCCATCAGGTGAATGTAACTTGATTACGGCGTTTCGGGTTTCGGTGTCCGAACCATCATCGACGATAAAAACTGGGATATCGTGCGCACGAATGCGCGTCACGACACTTTCCAGCGCGGAACTGTGGTTATGGGTGGGGACGACGGCACAAAGCTTCATGCGGCGTCACCATCATACTTCAAGATGCCCGAGCTCAGATCGCCGTCACTGTCCGAGAAGTAACGGAATTTTACTTTCTGGCGACTTGCATCAAGGCGCATTTCCAAGTTCACAACATGCCCCGGTAGGATCGGTTTTCGGAACTTAAGCTGTGAAACCTCAGAGGTTGTTTCAGGCGTTCCGAACATGGATGACGCATAGGACGTCGCCCAATGAAGTTGGGTGACGCCCGGTAAAATTGGCATGTCCGGGAAATGACCGGCAAAGTAAATCAGGTCTTGGCGCAGCCTCAGTTTGAGCGCGACCTGATCGTCGGTTTGAACAGTGTCGAGAATATCGGGTTCCGTTGGCCTTTGCGCGAACACAGCGCGCAACAGATGAAGCGGGCGCTTGCCCTGGCTGTCTGTTGGGATCTGGTCAACAAACCGCCAGCGCTGCGGCAGGGCGGCGTCTTCTTCAAATTCGGCGATCTGCCGGCGTAACAAACGCCCCATCCGAAAAGTGCCCAATTCTTGATGCCGGGCATCGCCCACATCGCTAAGGACAACAATTGCACCAAGTCGGCGATCATTATCGTAGGGAAGTAAAACAACCGCCTCTGACACCAGATCTGAGGCCATCAAATGTTGTTCCACCGAACTCAGTGAAACACGTTTTCCTTCAACCTTTACAATTCGGTCGGCACGCCCCAGTAAACGAAACTTCCCGGAAGTTTGGTCAATATCTGCTTTGTCTTCGGTTTGATACCAGTCTGCTTGGGCAATATGCGGTGCCTGCACCGCAAGGCATCCCTTATCATTCAGACGCGGTGTTACGCCGGGCAGGGGCGTCCAGTCTGTTTCAGCGGATGTTTGTCGTCGATAAGCAATGCCGCCGGTTTCCGTGCTGCCATATATTTCGATAGGACAGGTTCCGAACATGTCCCGCGTCGCTTGTGCATGTTCGTAGTCAAGTGGTCCGCCGGACGAGAAAATCAAAGATGGTCGCGCTATATCGACCAGACCCGGATGCAGGTTCTTGAGATGTGCGGGACTGGTGATCAGGACATCTCCCTGTTTAAGGTCACCCTGCATCATTTCCCAGAATGGCGCAGGGTCAGCGGTGAATATCCGGCCAGACATGACCGGCCAGATCACACGAAAGATCAGGCCGTAAATATGCTGGTGCGAAACCAGCCCGACAATCCGCGCGCTTGCTGAAATCATCGGCGACCATAGGGGGGCCTGAATGGCGACTTCTTGCTCAATCTGTTCAAGTGTTTTCGCAACAGGCTTCGGAAGGCCTGTGCTGCCGGATGTAAAAAACACGGCAAAACAACGTGCTGGATCAGGTGTTTGGTCTGGTTGCTGAGGACAGGTTGCTTGACCATCTTTCACCAGATCGTCGATTGATGCGTCATCAAGGAAAAGATCATACTGATCATCGATGGTACCGAGATAGGCGGGTTTGTCGGTCGCAGGCAGGATTACCGTCGAGCCACGCTGCCATATTGCCATCAGGGCAATCGTGAACAGATGTGCAGATTGACAGTGAACTGCGATGCGTTTTTCACCCGGAAGGTTTGCCGAAAGTGTGACGGCATCCTTGATCAACTCTTCGCGCGTGACTAGCCGTTCACCAACAATGCACTGGGGCTTATTGCGGCTTTCTGTCTGGTAAAGGGCTGTCAAAAATCCGTTCATGCTCGATGATCATTGATGTGACGTTGGTGGCGGGCTTTGATGATGCGGCGAACAGGCCATTCCCCGACAAACAAAACTGCAATCAAAATATATGAAATCAACCCGTTATATAGGGTCCACATTTCAAGTGTTGCGTAAAGTGCGGTCCACAAGGCAACCAGACCATTCGCTATAAAGAACGCGATCCATACTTTGGTCAATCTTCGGGTGTAAATCACCCCGAACGGATCGAGTTCCGGTGTTTGAAGGCGGGCGAACCGCTCAATAATCGGCATTCCGGAGAACAGCGACAGCGTGAACACCAGGGCGAGGGTTGCACTGATAATGACCGGGTAGAAACGCAAAGCCAAGATCTCGCTGGCAAAGCCTGCTGCGCCGAGGATAATGGCAGCAATGCCTGCGATCAGTCCCGCACCATATTTGTTGGCGATGAAGAACATAACAGCGCGTGCAATGACAAAGATGATGGCCGCGATCAGGATAATACGTGGGGAAACCGCGCCCAAACCGAAATACACGATAACCGGATAGGCGATGCCCAACAGGGCAATAACGATGGTCAAAATCCTTTTAGGAACTGACCAGGTCATGAATTTTCTCTACCACATCATCTACCGTGCGCACCGACCGGAATTCCATGGCCGGGATTTTCTTGCCGGTAATTTCCTGAAACTTCACAATAAGATCAACCGCATCAATACTGTCGAGATCAAGGTCTTCCATCAGGCGGGCATCAGGTTGGATGTCCTCTGCCGGGACTTCGAACATATCGACAAGATAATCATGGAGCTGCTGATAAACGTCTTCACGGCTATGCATGATCACCCCTCCTTGCCGGACTGTTCGATGAAGCGCGCAAGGTTGCGGACCGAAGCGAAGTGGGTTTTGACATCTTCGTTCTTGGCATCAATACGGACGTCGTATTTCTTCTGAATTGCGACCCCGAGTTCGAGCGCATCAATGGAATCAAGTCCAAGTCCCTCGACAAAAAGCGGTTCTTCGCTGTCAATTTCTTCGACTGTGACGTCTTCAAGGTTAAGCGTCTCGATAATAAAGGCTTTAAGTTCGTTTTCCAGCGCGGTCATTCTTCAGTCTGTCCACAAAATAATCCCTGATGAACCGGGTAACATACCGGGCCTGTTTGGCACGGCTGAGCTCCGGATCATGCAAATCCCCAAATGCAAGCGGCTTATCCACCACGATACGATAGCGTATTTTCGATGGTGCGATCCTATACCACGGTACCCCTTTTTGCAGAGTATCGTGATTACAGTGCACAACCACCGGAATCAAGTCGGCTTGTGTTTCTATCGCAATGTTGGCAACGCCACGTTGGAATTTCCCCAATGTTTGGTTGCTTGGCGTGCGTGTTCCCTCCGGAAAAATCAGGATGCACGCACCATCACTCAGATGATGTTTCGCCTGTTTAATCAGGTGTTCCGGGTTGTCATCGTTGCGAATAAAGCCGGCAGCCCGCACAACACCGAACAAAAACGGATTCCGAAACAGCTGGTGCTTTACGACACATTGGCACTTATCAAGCTGTGCCAGGATCATCACAACATCAAGCAGAGTAGGGTGGTTGGCGATGATGATCGACCCGTTTGCTGCACGAAGCTGCGCAATATTCTCGGTTTCGACCGAGGCGACGCCGATTGTATCAAGCATTCTGGCAAAAACTCGGAAACCGCGACAAATAACGAGCTGGGCATAGCGCCTGCGTTTTTCGCGGTCCTGAAGCACCAGCATCATGGCCAGAAAAATCGTAAGCGCCATAAAAAGCCCGCCGAGCCCGAAACTGGCAAAGGCAAAGCCCGTGGCGAAAAGGCGCCAGTACCAGTTAAAGCCTTTTTGGGTGCGTTTACGCTGAGGTGCTGGCTGTTGGGCTATTTTGTCAGTCATTTTTGGTAACGGTCCAACAACCGTTGGTGCCGAAAAGCGTGTGTTTTCCTAGGCCGCTTTCCAAAAACTCGGCAAACCGTTCTGCCTCAAGAGGTGCCGATGTTCCAGTCGTTTCCGAAGTCGTACCGAAGTCGGCCGTGTAACTGTTGGATTGGCTGGAATCCGATAAAGGTTCGAACCGCACGGCCAGCGCGGTTCCAGTTTGGTCGTCCTGTTCAAGATGTCTGTATACATCAGGCAGCGGCAGGTCGATATAGCACAATATGACGGGCAGGTTGGTGTCATTGATCTGGCAAATTGCCTCTGTCATACCAGCGACAAGGCTGTCAGGACCGGCGGCAACGGCGGTATGGCTTTCAGTTATTGACCAATTAATCGATGCGATGCCCACCAGCGCGTTATGGACCGAAATGCCAAAGTCGGCCGGGGAGAGTGCTTCGTTGGTTATGACCTGGTGCAGAAGCTTTACGGTGCGTTCGATATTTCCGTGTCTTGACGCAAACACGATGTATGGATTGTCGTCTGTGCGCAAGGTTCTGGTAAGAACCTCTGCTGCGGCACGACCATACAGATCCAGTCGGCGTTTCCATGCCGGTTTCAAACCGCCAGCCAAGTCAGCCTTGCCGATCCCGGTTTTACTGGATTGAAGCAGCCCGGGCGTTCCGTATTTCAAATCTGCGTGATCGTTAGACCCGCACCAGAACGCCCAGTTTGTAATGCCGACTTGCGCTGACATAAGTGGCGCGGTCAGTTGGCAAGCGCGGCTTTGGCCGACACTTCACGCAAGATATCCTGACGCAGGTTATTGACCCAACGATTGTAATTGTAATGGATCGAGGCGCCGTCATAGTTCAGGTTCGTGCTATCGGCGTAAACAATCGAGAATTCGGTTTTGTCGAAGCCGATTCTAACTTTTGCCATGTGCGAGCGCGGCGAGTAGGTCGCGAACAATACGCCTTCCGCCTGACGGGTGATGATCCAGTCACGGTCGGACGCGGCTTTGATGATGCTTTCTTCAATTTGCGCAAGGCTGAGCTTTTCAGTACCGGCCGGGAATGCATGATGAGTGACATTTTCGACAGGTGCCGTGCGGCAGGCCGCGACAAGAAGTGTCAACAAACCGACAACGGCAAACTTTAAACGGCGCATATCCAACCTACCAATTCTCGATATTATGTTGTGCATCCGATGCGGATGATTGTTGCATGTTACAACAATACTTAATTGTGTAATGAAACCATGATGAACCATTCAACCAAAACTTGGCCTTTAGACGAAAATTTCCCGTCATTTCCTGTTCAGGTAGCGGGAAATGGAAGTGTTTTATGGTCCATTCTGCGATTGGAGCATGGGGCGAACGCAAGCCGTCGCGCACAGCGCCTGCGATCGTCAAGTGCCGCGCAATCAATGCTCCGTAACCTCGCGCTAGAGCATTTAGGACCATCTCAGGCATTTGAGGTTTCAAAGGAGCCGTCGGGCAGGCCGGTAGTCAGGCTTTCAAATAAAACCTTGATGGCAAGTATCAGCCATAGCCGAGATCTGATCTGCGTCGCACTCGGATGCGATGAACAAATGGCGGTTGGCATCGATGTTGAGTATCACGAACCTGACCGAAATATTGAGGGTGTGATCCAGTCGCTTGGTTGGGCCGATGTGGGACTGTCGGCAGAGGCATTTTATAATGCGTGGTGTCTCTATGAAGCACGGTTTAAGGCGACCGGCATTATTGCTCGAAGCGAGCAGCCTGAGATGTGCGTTTCTGCCTTGGCGGTACCGGCGCAGTATAGCGGAGTGTTGGTGTGGGCGTCAGAACCCAGCGATAGTTCAATCAGTTAGGTTGCCTGGATACATAATCAACAATTTGTCATAATATATATTATAGAACCACGCGGTGTGGTGTCGCGTTAGGGAATTTCGACCTCACCTCTGAAGTCTTAGGTGCTTAGTTCACCTCAATAACCAAGCCATCATAAGCTGGTTCGACGTGATCTGGCGTGTCTGCCATCGCCTGTGCGTAGTCAAACTGGATGCTCATATGCGTCATATAGACTTGCTTGGGTTTGAACTCTTCGACCCAGCCCAGAAGTTTTTCGAGATGTGCGTGCGTGTTGTGCGGACGATGCCGCAAGCAATCCACGACCCAGACATCCAGATCATAGAGATGTTCTCTGGATTCTTCGGGGAACTCAACCACATCCGTTGAATAGGCAAACTTCCCTATTTTGAAACCCAGGGTCTCGCCATAGCCGTGGTCTTGGCTGAAAACCGTGATTGGGAGCCCTGCTGGCTTGATTGGCCCTGTGATGACATGCGGGATCAATACCGGTTTGAAATAGAACTCAACGCCTTCTGGCAGCGGCGTGAAGACATAATTGAAGCGATGATCAATGTCCGAGATTGTCTGTGCATTCGCATAGATATCAATCGGACGTTCCATGGCGACATTCAGCCAGCGAACATCATCAATGCCATGCACATGATCGGCATGCGAATGGGTAAACAGGATCGCATCGACGTGGTCGATACCGTGCGTCAGCGCCTGTTGGCGAAAATCCGGTGTCACGTCGACAAGGATCTTTTTCCCAGCTTCCTCGATCAGGATTGAGCTGCGTAAACGTTGGTTTTTCGGATTGTTCGGGTCGCACTTTCCCCATCCAAGGCCAACCGATGGCACACCATTTGAGGAGCCGCAGCCAAGGATGGTTACCTTCGTCACTGTTATTCTGCTCCCAGCGCAAGCAGGTTGTTCCGATCAGCTTTTGTGAACAGTTTGAAGAAGTTATCCGTCGTTGTTCGCGTGATTTCTTCGATGTCAACACCCTTGATCTCGGCTAGCTTGGCCGCTGTATGGGCGACATAGCTCGGTTCGTTCGGTTTGCCGCGCTTGGGCACTGGTGCGAGATACGGCGCGTCGGTTTCCACCAGCAGCCGATCCAGCGGTACGTCTTCAACAGCGGCACGAATTTCCTTGGCGGAATTAAAGGTGATGATGCCCGAACAAGAAATATAAAATCCGATCTTCAGGGCACGCTGCGCCAGAGCGGCGGAGCTCGAAAAGCAATGAATAACGCCGGTAAACGGCCCCTTTTCATATTCTTCTTCCAGAATATCCATGGTGTCGTCATCGGCATCACGGGTATGGACGATCAAGGGTAACCCCGTTTCGCGGCAAGCCGCAATATGGGCACGAAAGCTTTGCTGCTGCGCATCGCGCGGGGCATTGTCATAGAAATAATCAAGTCCGCTTTCGCCGATCCCGATGACTTTCGGGTCGGATGCCTTTTCGATCAGGGCATCGGGGCTTGAAAGCCCCTCCTCGCCGGCTTCGTGTGGATGAACGCCAATCGTGCAATAGATATGATCAGATTGTTCGGCAACCGCGCGGACCTTGTCAAAGGTCGTAAGTTTCACGCCGATGCTGACCATCATGCCAACGCCGGCATTCTTGGCCCGCGCAAGGGTTCCGCTCAGATCGTCGGAAAATTGCGGGTAGTCCAGATGGCAGTGGCTGTCGACAAGGGCGACATTCATGCCTTCTCTCCTTCATCCTCGGTCTCGACATAGCGCGGGAAAACGCCAGCCGGTTTCGGAATTTCCGACCCCGGTTTCAGGGCGTTGTCCGGTCCAAGTGCGTCAAACCCGCGCTGATCATCGGCCAGCACCAGCTGATCAAGGATTTTGGCAGCTGAGTCCGGCATGATTGGCTGAACAAGGATGCCAACGTGGCGAATGACCTCGGCCAGGACATATAAAACCGTCTCCATGCGTGCCGGATCGGTTTTTTTCAGGCCCCAAGGTGCCATTTCATCGACATAGCGGTTGGCATCACCCACAAGGCCCCAGATCGCTTCCAGCCCCTTGTTAAACGCCTGCTCATCAAAGAGCGGACGCACGGTATCAAGCATGCCGTGTGCCTTGGCGAGGATTTCCTTGTCTGCGTCGGTGAACTCGCCCGGGGTCGGGATCGCGGCGTTGCAGTTCTTGTGGATCATCGACAGAACACGCTGACACATATTGCCAAGATCATTGGCCAGTTCGCTGTTCATGCGGTTGACCATGGAACGATGAGAAAAGTCCCCATCATTACCAAACGGAACTTCACGCATAAGGAAATATCGCGTCTGATCCAGACCGTATTTATCGGTCAGGTCATACGGATCAATCACATTACCTATCGATTTGGAGATTTTCTGGCCTTCGTTGGTCCACCAGCCGTGGGCAAAGACGCGTTTGGGCGGTGTGATACCCGCAGCCAGAAGGAATGCAGGCCAGTAAACAGCGTGGAAACGTAGGATATCCTTGCCGACCATATGCAGGTCAGCGGGCCAGTATTTTTCAAGTTTGGCCGGATCCGCATCCGGGTAACCGATCGCGGTCAGATAGTTGGTCAGGGCATCGAGCCAGACATACATGACGTGGTCTTCGTCACCTGGCACCGGAACGCCCCACTTGAAGCTGGTGCGCGATACGGAAAGATCATGCATGCCACCCTTCACAAAGCTGATCACTTCGTTACGGCGTGACTGGGGTGCGATGAAGTCCGGGTTCTGTTCGTAGAATTCCAGCAGGCGGTCGCCCCAAGCAGACAACTTGAAGAAATAACTTGGTTCAGACACCCACTCCACCGGTGCGCCGGTTGGAGCAAGTTTTTCGCCGTCTTTTTCGATCAGTTCCTTCTCGCCGTAGAACGCCTCGTCACGGACAGAATACCAGCCATCATAGGAGCCAAGATAAATCTCGCCCTTTTCAAGCAACGTATTCCAAAGCGCCTGACAGGCCTTTTTGTGACGTTCTTCAGTGGTGCGGATGAAGTCATCGTTGGAATAGTTCATATGAACGGCAAGATCGCGGAAGTTCTGCGATACCTGGTCTGTAAACGCCTGTGGGGCAATGCCCTTGGCTGCGGCCGATTTGTCGACCTTTTGACCGTGTTCATCGGTTCCGGTCAGGAACATCACGTCATAACCGTCCAGGCGCTTGAAGCGGGCCAGAACGTCGCAGGCAAGCGTGGTATAGGCATGGCCGATATGGGGCTTGTCGTTGACGTAATAGATCGGTGTCGTGATGTAATAGGGCTGTTTGTGCCCGGTCATGGTCGCAAATCCTTCGCGCAAGTCGTGAAACAAAACGGCCCGAAATGGGCCGTGATGGTCAAAATTTCGGTATGTGGGCAGTGATGTCAGGTTCGCATGGTTTCTTCAAGCATGAAGAATGCATTCAGCAAGGCCTGCTTGCGATCAAGATGCAAACCGCGGGTCGCGCCCATCAATTCGTTGATCTTTTCCCATACCTCCAGCCATTGATCAAGCGGTTGCGCGGCTGCCATGCGCTGCATGGCGGGCAATTCACCGTCAACGACTTCGCGGGGCGCCTGCCCTGTGGCGGCAAACCGGATCATTCGCGCAAGCCACCAATGCATCAATTCGGTGATTGTTGCAAAGGCCGCGTCCTTGTCTGCGGGTGAAAATCGCTCTGCAAACTTATGTTGGGCTGCGACATCGGCATTGGGGAGTGCGGCGATGATATCGACAAGTTCGGTATAAAGCTCAAGCCCGCCCACTTCATGGAGTTGAAGTGCACGACCGATGCTGCCTTCTGCGAGACCCGAAAGTGCGTCACGTGCGCCAAGATCCATATCCGGGCAATAACGCCCCAGAAGATCGACAACCTGATGATCTTGCAGTGGTCCAAGATTAAGGCGCCGACAGCGCGACCGAATGGTCGGTAGCAACCGTCCCGGATGATGGGCAATAAGGATCATCATGGCGTTGGCCGGCGGTTCTTCGAGAACCTTGAGGATCGCGTTGGCAGCATTGCGGTTCAGTTCATCGGCGGCATCAACGATGACGATCCGCCATCCGCCTTCTGCCGAGGTCTTCGACATGAAATTTCCAACCGTCCGCACGCTGGCAACGGTGATTTCGCCCTGCAGGCGTTTCTTCTTGTCGTCGTACTGACGCTCGATAACCTTAAGATCACCATGACCGCCGCCAGCAATCCTTCGTGCTACCGGGTCTTCCGGATCGACATAAAGACCGTCATTCTGGTCGCCAAACAGCCCTGCACCGCCGCTATTCCCGCCGCCAGAAAGGATAAAGCGCGCCATACGATAGGCAAGTGTGGCCTTACCGACGCCCTTGGGGCCACAAAGCAGCCAAGCGTGATGCATGCGTTTGCTGTTCCAGGCATCACGAATGACTTTCTCGGCCTCTTCGTGGCCTAGAAGGGCATCATTGCGTCGCGGCTCAAAGGGGTTTTCTTCTTCGGGAAGGTCGTCCTTGGCCATGATCAGGTCCCCTGCCCGGCAATGCGCCCCTGAACAGCGGCGATGACCCGTTCACCTACGCTTTTGATGTCGCCACTGGCGTCAATGACGACACAACGGTCTTTTTCAGTTTCTGCAATTTCGCGATAACCGTCACGTATGCGCTCGTGAAATGCAAGTCCCATGCGCTCATAGCGATCCTCAGCGGCACTGACATTGGCAAAGCGTGCCCCAGCTCGGTCAAGACCAACTTCAAGAGGCAGATCGAAAATTACGGTCAGATCAGGTTTGAAATCGCCGATCGCCAGTTTCCAGAGATTGCGGATATAGTCTGCACCAAGGCCATGGCCGTAGCCCTGATAGACAACTGATGAGTCCGCGAACCGGTCACAAAGAACGACTTTTCCGTCGGCAAGGGCCGGTCGAATGGTGCGTTCAACATGATCGCGACGCGACGCAAACATCAGAAGCGCCTCGGTTACGGCGTCCCAGCGACCGGGATCGCCCGTCAGAATAAGGTTGCGGATTTCCTCGGCACCCGGCGAGCCGCCAGGTTCACGCGTGACGACAACATCCCGGCCCTGCTCGCGGAACCAGGCTTCCAAATGGTGGATCTGGGTGGACTTTCCGCTGCCTTCACCGCCTTCGAAACTGATGAACAAACCGGGCTTCGACTTCACCCGTTTGCCCCCCAGAGAAGATATTTGAAGGCTGCGCCAATACGGCCGACAAATCCGAGGCGTCCGACATCATGGGCGGCATAAAGCGGGAACTCGATGGTGTCCTGATCGGGGACTTCGACCTTAAGTGTTGCGATCTGATCGCCCTGACTGATCGGGGCAGGCACCGGGCCATCATAGACGACGGTGACCTTCATATCGCGGCTCGCACTGCGCGGCAGTGTCAAAAGGATTTCCTTGTCAGCGACAAGATCAACCTTGGTTTCCGAACCCAACCAAACATTGGCGGAACTCACGGTTTCGCCCTCGGCAAACAGATCGTAGTTGTCAAATTCGCGGAATCCCCAATCCAGAAGCTTTTGGGACTCCGTGCGACGTTCACGTACAGAATCCAGACCATTGACCACAAGGATCAACCGACGCCCGTCACGCTCGGCCGAGGCCGTAAGACCGTATCCGGCCGCTTCTGTGTGACCGGTTTTGAGGCCGTCAACACCGGCACTTGTGCCCAATAGTGGGTTACGGTTGGGCTGACGGATACCGTTATAGGTGAATTCCTTGACGGAATAGAGCTCGTAAAGGTCCGGGAAATTGCGAATGGTATCGCGCGCAAGGATGGCAAGATCATGGACTGTTACAAGGTGGCCGTCAGCCGGCCAGCCGGTGGCGTTTTTAAAGACAGACTTGGTCATGCCGATCGCGCGGGCTTCTTCGGTCATCGCCTCGGCAAAGGCTTCTTCGGATCCACCAATACCCTCTGCGACGACGATTGCCGCGTCATTTCCCGACTGAACGATAATGCCGTGCAGCAGATCCGAGACCGAAACGTTGGAGTTTACCTCGACAAACATTTTCGATCCGCCCTTACGCCAGGCTTTCTCGCTGACGTGGAAGGTGTCGTCCATCGAAACGCGACCGTCCTTGATATACTTGAACAGCATATGAACGGTCATCATCTTGGTCATCGAAGCCGGCTCAGTCAGGGTGTCCCCTTCTTTATCAAGCAGCACAGCGCCGGTATCGAAGTCCATAATGAAAGCTTCACGTGCGCTGGTCTCTATCGCCTGCGCGCTCGCAAAGCTCATCGACATTGCCATGACTGAGCCAAAAATAAAGGCTCCGGCCACTACCCGGTTCAGAGTGTTTTTGAACGGAACTGGCGGCATCAAAGTCATGGCATTCTAACCCTGTAAAATAATTTCTCTATGCACCGGGAAACGGTGTATCCGCTGATTTGCTTATGTCGCAAATTCGGCAGAATTGTGCAACACCAACAAGCCCGGCATTTTAAATGCGGTAGCATAACCGGCTTTTTTCAATCAACAGACAGATGTCGCCGAGCCGCCATCAGCACACTCAACGACAACTTTTGCCCCGTTTTGGCCGGTCGCGATCACCCGTTCAAGCAGGATGTCCGCTTCCGGGACTGTTTCCAACGGACCAAGCCGTACGCGGTAAAAGGTCGTGCCTTTGACGTCGATCGACTCAATCTTGCTGGGGGCAAGATCATAAAGGCGATTGCGCAGGTTTAAGGCATTGTCATAAATGGAAAAGGCACCCGCCTGAACATATATCGAAGACGATGCGACAGGCGCAACTTCAACCACGGCGGCCTCTTCAACCACGCCTTCAAGGGGTGCGGATTGAACACTGGCGCTGGAAGACGGCGGCGTCAGTTTAATACTTGAAGTGGTCGGTTCGCCTGCGTCGGTTATCGGGCCGTCATCAAGGCGGACTGTTTCAACAACATCGCGCGGTGCTGCCGTAACGGTGCTTTGTTCGGCCGAGGTCACTTGCGGGGCGGCTTTACCTTGCGCGATTGCTGCGATCTGACGGCTTTCGGCTTCAACCACTTCGACGAGAACCTTTGCCGTGCCTTTTCGCTCGAACCCCAGAAGCTGGGCAGCGCGGCGCGACATATCTATGATCCGCCCATGGGCGAATGGTCCTCGGTCATTGACCCGTACCTTGATCGACTTGCCGTTTTCAAGGTTTGTCACCCGAACGATGCTCGGCAGTGGCAAAGTCCGATGGGCGGCTGAAACTTCATATTGATCAAAAATCTCGCCGTTGGCGGTCTTCTTGCCATGGAACTTGGGGCCATACCAGGATGCAATACCGGTTTCAGTGTACTCGTAATCTACGGCCGGATAATACCACTGGCCGGCAATCTCATATGGATTACCGATCTTGTAGTTTCCGATTTGGGCAGGTTGTTGTGATTGACCGCCAAGCCGTTTGACGCCATGGACGGCCAGTTGCGTTTCAGCACAGCCCGCCAGCAATGCGCCAAATGCTGCAACCGCCAGGGTAATGCGGCATTTAGCTCGCAGGTGTGCGAAGGCACTTTTTCGTGGTTTGGGCATCAAGGTGTCCCCGCTTGTAGATGCTCTGTCCATGCTCGTTCAGACAAGATGTCCGTTTCCCGGACGTTGTTTTTAACGACCGGCAATCGCATCGGCCAATGTGCCAACCGCAATCGCAAAGTAAGTCGAACGGTTCCAATGCATGATGGTATGGAAATTGTTATAAACCATATATGCGGGACCTTCACCGTCATTTACGATGACAATTGATGCTTCCATGTCTGCCGCGGGCAAATCTGCACCGTTTGGCATTCGAACGCCAAGTTCCTGCCATTCAGAAATTGGTTTGCGGAGATCACGACCTTCAAACTCGGTATTGAAGTTTTCCGGCAGCGAAATCTTGCGGCCCCAGCGCTCGTCTGCATGCCATCCGACCGAGGAAAGATAGTTTGCTGCAGAGGCAAAGACGTCTTCCTTGGCCCCCCAAAGATCAATCTTGCCATCACCGTTGCCGTCGCGTGCGTAATTCAAGAAGGTAGATGGCATAAACTGCGCCTGCCCCATGGCTCCCGCCCAAGAGCCAGACATCTTTTCCGGCGCGATATGACCAGCGTCGATGATGGTCAGCGCGTTCATCAATTCCTTGCGGAAATATTCGGCGCGACGTCCCTCAAATGCGAGGGTGGCAAGTGAATCGACGACCGAGTATCCGCCGGTGAAACGACCAAATCCTGTTTCAATGCCCCAGAAGGCTGTCAGGTAATGACCCGGAACACCGTATTTCTTGGCCGCAGCGTCAATGATTTCGCGGTTTTCAGCGTACTTCTTACGACCTTCATTGATGCGGGATTGCGGCACAACCCGATCAAGATACTGCTCAAAGGTCAGTTTGAATTCCGGCTGGCTGCGATCATATTCGATCACTTTGGGGATCGGTTTGGTATTGGCAAAGGCAACGTCGAGTGTGGCATCGGAAATGCCTTTGCTTGCGGCTTCCTTTTTGAATTCAACGAGCCATTCGTCAAATCCTTCGGTGGTGAATTCTGGAAGTTTCTCATCGGTCTGTGCAAAGGCCGGTGCATTTGCCGCCATCACAGCAACGACGGAGGCGGCAGTCAGTAGTTTCCAGAATTTCATCTAAGCCTCATCCAATCATGTAATCAGTTTTCCGCCCCAGGATTTTGTGGCCCAGGGAACCATGCATCTGTGCGGCCGGTCCAGTAGTAGGCGGTTAAACCAACCCATTCCCGCAAAGCACGGCCCAACGATTTGATACCGTCAGAGACGTTAAGACTTGCTAAATGGATGTCATTTGAGGTGGATCTGTCGACCGGATACGGGATCACATTCCAGCCGGCCTGACGGAATACACCTACCGCCCTTGGCATATGTTGCGCCAAAGTGATTAGTACCCAAGGCTTTTTGGCACGTTCAGGCCACTCGCGATAGACCATCTCCAGAGATTTCGTCGCGTTCTCGTGCGTGTTCCGCGATTTTTTTTCAAAATACATGTTCGACGTCTTCAGGCCCGATTCGTCCAACCAGTTTTCAAGGACGACTGCTTCGCTAAATCCACGCTCTGTCAGATTGCCATCCCCGCCAGTGAACAGGACAGGTTTATCAGGATACAAGCTGGCAACTCGCAGCATCGCGAATATCCGGTCTGCGGACTGTCCTACATTCATTTCGCCGCGCTCTAGGTAACTGTCTGGGTCAAGGCTCCCAGCCAATGTGACGGTTCCAGCAAACTCGATCTGTGAGAGTTTTGGTTTCTCGAAACGGGTTTCAAGAGGATGCGAGAGCATATCTCCAACCGGGATAACCGTGATTAGCAACGAGGCTCCGCTCACAATAATCAAGCCAACTACTGCAAATTTGCGTGTTCTTTTGATGAGCATGAACCCCAACAGAACCGTGAGGAGGAAACCGTGCATGAATACAGCGTCGCTCAGGATGCTGACCGTTTTGGACAGGAAGTAGAACACGTTAGAGAATTCCAAAAAGAATTGGTTTGTTGAATACCATTACCATACTGAAATCAGGATAAATCACCAGCTTTAGCTGCAATATTGGATTGCCCTATTGACAGGTCATTCTCCCCAATTTATTGAAAGCGCCCAGAGCGAAACGCTCCAACCAGTTTTGCGGAGAGGTGGCAGAGCGGTTGAATGCAGCGGTCTTGAAAACCGCCGTGCCTTTACGGGTACCGTGGGTTCGAATCCCACCCTCTCCGCCATTTACTCCAAGACAGTGCAAAAGCCAGTTCAGTAGTCGCACCGTGATGTTCTCTGCGTGCTGCCAAGCCGTATCTGTCAGGACGTCATAATCGTCGAAAGGCCACTGATATGAGCGAACTGCCACCCTGCCCCAAATGTGAATCCCCTTACACCTACGAAGACGGTGACTTGTTGATCTGTCCTGAATGCGCCCACGAATGGTCGCTTGCAACAGGTCAGTCGGATGCAAATGTTGTTCGCGATTCCAATGGCACCCCACTTGCCGATGGCGATACGGTTTCAGTTATCAAAGATCTCAAGGTCAAAGGTTCGTCAGCTGTTGTCAAAGTCGGGACCAAGGTTAAGGGCATTCGCCTTGTCGATGGTGACCATGACATCGACTGCAAGATCCCGGGCATCGGTCAGATGGGGCTGAAATCGGAGTTCGTAAAGAAGGTTGTTGAATAGGCAACTGAATACAAGTTCGACCAAAAGCAAAAAAGCGCACCGAATGTGGTGCGCTTTTTCTTTTTATTGGTATTTGCGTCGTAGGGCTTAGTCAGCCCCGCCTGTCCGGAATGTCGTTCCTGGTTTCGGCTTCAAAATACGCTGGATGAAGAGCGTACCGATTGCCATCCCCACCCCGATCAGATCCGTGATCAGACCGCCGGAGATCATGAACAACGCTGCGATAACAAGCAGAATGCGCAGGAACCAAACCGCCGAACGGCCAAGGAACCAGCCCTGAACGCCAGAAGACAGAAGGAATACCCCCACAACGGCGGTAATCAACGCCTGACCGATCTGAAGATAGGTTCCGTCCATGAGGATGGCAGAGTTATAGAAGAACATGAACGGTACGATGAAGGCGGCAATACCGATCTTGAATGACGCAACCGATGTTTCCATCGGGTTGGCCCCGGATATCCCGGCCGCAGCATAGGATGCCAGTGCCACCGGCGGTGTGATCGCAGAAACCACAGCAAAGTAGAACACGAAGAAGTGTGCCGTAAGTGGTTCAATTCCAAGCTCAATCAGGCCAGGTGCTACCACAGACGCCGCAACCGCATAGGCCGCCGTTGTCGGCATTCCCATACCAAGCAAAATGGCAATCAGCATGGCAAAGACCAGAGCCAAAAGCTGGGAGGCTTCGGCCAAACCAAGCAGAAGGTTGGAGAAGCGTGCACCAACCCCGGTGAGCGCAATCACACCGACAATGATACCCGCACAGGCGCAGACCGCGATGATCTGGATCGACATGCCGCCTGCCAGCTCAAAGGCCTTGGCAACCGATCGGGCCCCCACGCGATTTGGCGTTAACCAACTGACAACGACAGCCGCAACAGTGGCAAGGGTCCCTGCCCTGATTACGGAATAGCCGAGGAACAGTGCGAAGATCAGAATGATGATCGGAAGGAACAGGAATACCTTTTTGATCATTACGTCAAAGCGCGGCAATTCATCTTCGCGCATGCCGCGCATGCCAAGTTTCGCGGCCTCAAAATCGACCATGAAATAGATCGACACGAAGTAAAGAATGGCCGGAATGACGGCTGCAATCGCGATCTCGGTATATGGAATGCCGGTGATCTCGGCCATGATGAAGGCACCTGCCCCCATAATTGGCGGCATGATCTGACCACCGGTTGACGCCGCAGCCTCAATCGCACCAGCGGTCTTCTTGTGATAGCCGACCTTTTTCATCAGCGGAATGGTGAGCGAGCCGGTGGCCACCACGTTCCCGGCAGACGTACCATTAATCATGCCCATCAAACCGGATGCAAAGATCGCAACCTTTGCCGGGCCACCACGGGCACGACCAGCGACCGAGAATGCAAAGTTCACGAAATAGTCGCCAACCTTGGACGCCTGCAGGAAGGCTGCAAAAATGATGAAGAGAATGATGTAGGTCGACGAAACAGCGGTCGTCGGGCCGAGGATCCCTGCGTCAGTGTAAACTTGGCTAAAGAAACGCTGCCATGTAACAGATGGCGACTGCAGGAAACCTGGCAGGAATTCACCAACGAAAACGTAGATCAGGAAGATGGTCGCAATGACCACCAATGCCAGACCGGCAACCCTTCTGGTCAGCTCCATAATCAGCAATGTGCCAGCGACAGCAGCGATCGAAATTCCGATTGGCGCAAAGGGTGTACCCGTTGAGTTGCGCATCAATGTGCCATAAATCGTGATCAGATAAACAGCGACAGCGAAGGCACAGACGCACAGCACAAAGTCGGGGGCCGAATATTTTTCACGCGATGTTTTGTGGAACCAGGACAAAACAATACCGCCGACCGTCGCCACCAGAAGCGGTGTTCCGAAAAGCCAGGTTTCATTAAACTTGATTGTCGCATCAATGCCGTTCCACATCACGCCGTTCTGGATGTCGAGCGCGAAGCTAAACGCCATACCTGTGGCCATGAATGCCGGCACGAGAAGAACATATGACAGATACCCCAAAAGCGGTGTACCTGTGCCCGGGCTGTCATTGAAACTGTTGGCTGAGTACCACAGAAAACCAAGCGCAAGCGCGCCCGCAACGTGAACGATACGGAAGTTCCATGTCTCAAGCGGAAAGTCAGGAAGAAACGGCAGATTAACAATCCCGCCGGTCATCCCCGAGAGCGAAACACCATTCAGTGCAAGCATGTGGAAGGCTGCATAGATTGCAGCGGAAATCGTGATAAAGGTCAGGCCACTGCCTTCGAAAAGACGTCGGTTATGTTCGACCGGCTCTTCGTCAACACCATCGGCAATAAGGTGTTCGTCTTCCACCTGGCTTTTGTTTGTCATCTGTTCCCCCGCTCTCACGCAAGTTTGTTTTTGGCCACAGGCAAGCTGATAATTGAAAGATGGCGGACCGTCCGCCCGGACAGTCCGCCTTCAAGATGTTTAACAGACAAAAATTAGTGGATCATGTCTGCCGGAATGGATGCGCCATTTTCGTTGAACCACTTGGCAGCACCCGGGTGCCACTTCATGACCTTGTTCTTGTCCCAGTTTGCCGGAACAGTCGAACGGGCCGCACGGTGGATCGATACCATCCGCTCGTTGTCAGACATCACAACGTCGGTTGCGGCGTAAACAAAGCTTTCCGGAAGCTCACAGTTGGCGATCGCGAAGTTCCACATCGAAACCGAACGTGCCGGTTCTGTCAGCGTGGTGTAGGTGTCAGCGGCAATGTCGAACTCGGAAACCGGGAAGGCATCCATGATCTGTTTCTGTTCAGCTTCGGTGAATTCGATGATGTTCACGTCAGTCTGGACTTCAAGCTGGCTGACAGCCGGAACCGGAACACCTGCGGCAAACGCAATAACGTCAAGCAGACCATCCTGCAGCTGACCACCAAGGTCGGCCCAGCCACCATTGCGACGTTCGAAGTCAACACCGAGTTCCTCAAGCATACGCGGGAAATATGTATCTGATGTTGAACCTGCCGGACCAAAGCCGATTTTGGCACCCGCCGGGATTTCCGCAACCGAGGTAATCCCCGAAGAAGAGAGAGCCGTGATCGAGAACGGTGTCTGATACATCGGGAACATAGCACAGGCGTTGGTCATCTGAAGACCCGGTGCAATCGGGTTCGTACCTGCGAGTGATTCCGCAGCCGGACCCATCGTTGTCATACCAAAGGCAGCTTCACCGGTATGGACAAGGGCCATGTTCTGCATCGGGCCGCCGGTGACTTCACCGCCACCCGAGATGCCGAGTTCTTCCGCCACAAGGTTCGCCCAGCCAGAACCATACGCGAAATAGGTCCCGCCCTGTGAAGCTGTACCAACGGTAAAGCTCTCCGGCCAGTCAGAACGATCCTGAGCTACGGCAGCAGTGCTCCCGAACGCGAACGCGACCGCCATCCCTGCAAATAATGCGCGTTTCATTAATTTCCTCCGTTTATCGGTATTTTGTGAGAGTTCGCCACAAGTCATTTCCTCATATGGGGAAACTCAAAGTTGATAGCAATGTGGTTCTTAATCAATACCGAAAACAATGAGATTTCATAGTGATGTCGATCTCTTGTCGGGTGCTACTTTAGTTGTAGCGCGCAACGAGAGGACGTTCTGATGTATCAGTTTTTCAAAAGCCTGAATGTTCGCGGCGCCAAGTGCTTGTAATCGCGGCAGGCAACCACATTTGTTTAATGTAATGTACTTCTTCCGGAGGATTGCTGCATGTCGCTCAATATTGGTAGCCGGATATTGCTTGCTGCGGCAATGATCGTTGTTGCGACGTTTACGGCATTCATCCTCTATTTCGACTATCAGCAACGAACATACATCCAGAATGCGCTTGTGGCTAAATTGACCGAGAGTGGTTCGTTGGCCACTGCCGGCATCTCAAACTGGCTTGATGGCCGGCGCCTGTTGGTTGAGAGCCTTGCTAACAATATTGCTCGTGACAGTTCCCCCGCCAATGTCTCTGAAGTTGCAAGCGGTGAGGCATTTGCCGAGTCATTTATCTTTTCATATTTCGGCAGTGCTGATGGTGTGATGACAATGTATCCGCCCGATGATCTGCCGCCAGACTACGACCCGCGCCAACGCCCATGGTACGCAGATGCCGTTTCTGTCGGTGATAGTACGCTTACCGAACCATACACCGATGCATCCACCGGTCAGCTCATTGTTACGGCCACCACACCTGTTTTTGATGGATCAAACCTTCTTGGCGTTGTTGGCGGCGATATCGATATTGGTATCCTTGGTGATCTGGTTCGCAGCATCGATCTGGGCGGGATCGGATATGGCTTTCTGGTTAATGATCAGGGAACGGTGCTGATCCATCCGAGTGCGGAATTCACCCTTAAACCCCTGCCTGAAGTGTTTCCTGACGACACACCAACGGTAAAGGAAGGCATGGAGAACATCATTGATGGCACAGGCGATCAGTTGTTCACCTTTTTCCGCGTCAATGGCTTGCCTTCTGTGAACTGGTATCTCGGCTTTGCACTTGATCGCGATGCCGCATATGCGTCGCTTACCGAGTTTCGCTACACTGCGATTATTACCGCCGTCATTGCCATTCTGGCCATAATGGGCCTGATGGGGCTGCTGGTACGTATTTGGGTTTCACGGCCGGTTATGAGTATGACGTCGGCCATGACCCGCCTCGCCAATGGTCAGAGGGATGTCGATGTTCCGGGAACGGAACTCAAGGACGAAATTGGCGCAATGGCCGCGGCTGTTCTGGTGTTTAAAAACAACGCTGCAGAAGTGGATCGTCTGGCGAGCGAGAACGAGGCCGCAACCAGACACGCGGCTGAGGCGCGCAGACGCGCCATGGAACAAATGGCAGACAATTTCGAGAAGAGTGTTCTTTCCATTGTGGAGACAGTGGCTGACGCGGCCGAAAAAACGCAGTCGGTCGCAACTCAGCTATCTGCCAATGCAGAGGAATCGACGGCCCGTGCCGCCGCAGTTTCGAGTGCAGCGAACATAACAACGGAAAATGTGCAGGCCGTGGCGTCCGCAACCGAGGAGCTTTCTGCTGCCATTCGCGAAATTGGTGCACAGGTTACGCAATCAATCGAAGTTGCGACCGAGGCAGTTTCTGGCGTCAACAGTACCTCTGCAACGGTCACAGAGCTTGCCGAGGCTGCCGAACGGATCGGAAAAGTCGTTGGTCTCATTCAAGATATTGCCGGGCAAACAAACCTTCTGGCGCTAAACGCTACAATCGAAGCCGCACGTGCAGGTGATGCTGGTAAGGGCTTTGCCGTCGTTGCCGGTGAGGTAAAATCTCTTGCCAATCAAACGGACAAGGCTACTGGTGACATTCAGGTTCAGGTAGATGGTATTCAAGGATCGTCGAACCGTTCGGTGTCGGAAATCAGGTCTATTTCCGGAACGATCGAGCGGATCAACGAATTCTGCAATGCCATTGCAGCCGCGGTTGAGCAACAAGGGGCTGCAACACAAGAGATTGCAGACAGCGTTCAACGTGCAGCATCGGGCACACAGGAAGTCTCGCAAAATGTGTCGGCCGTCTCTGATACCGCCAACATGGTAAGTGAGGAAGCCAACTCGCTCCTCTCGTCTTCCCAGGAATTGCGAAAACTTGCACAGCGTCTCAGGGAAGAAGTTATTGGTTTCCTGAAATCTGTGCGCGACAACGACTAGATAACAAACGGTCACTGGTTTGCATGGTTTGAGACCGTCGTCTTTGCCAACTACCGGCCGGATTCCGTCTTGGGTGCATCTTCTCCCTAAAATCCATGTAGTTTTTTATTGCGTAAAATCCCTTACTGCTGCACGATTTGTGCAATGCGGTCGTTAATGGTGATGTGTAACCGTCTGAAACCGCAGTTTTCTTCATAAAACTGCAAAATATCAGTGGAAATGCTCTCGTTGGACAGGCAATTATTGACGGAATGAGAGGCGCTTTGGCGTGTCTTGTGGGGGAGCATCCGATTTGGGATGCTAAGACGAACGAAGAATGAAGACTCTCAACAGGGATAATTTAAACTCGTTATGAGCAAAGACATACCCGCCCTACAGGTCGAAGGGATGTTCAAAAGCTTTGGGGACCATGAAGTTCTTAAAGGAATTGATCTTACGGCCAATACCGGGGACGTGATTTCGATTATTGGCTCGTCTGGTTCGGGCAAAAGTACGTTTCTGAGATGTATCAACCTGCTTGAAACGCCCAATGCCGGCGCTGTTCACGTCAAAGGTGAACTGATCCGCATGAAGAGGCTCAAGGATGGTTCACAGGAAGCCGCCGATAAGAAGCAGCTTCAGCGTATTCGCACCAAGCTTGCGATGGTGTTTCAAAGCTTCAATCTTTGGAGCCACCTGACCATTCTTGAGAATGTCATTGAAGCACCGATCCACGTGCTTGGTGTTCCGAGAAAAGAAGCAATCGAGAACGCAGACGCGTTGCTGCAAAAGGTCGGTATGTATGAACGTCGGGATTATTATCCCGGTCATGTCTCTGGCGGCCAGCAACAGCGTGCAGCCATTGCGCGCGCGCTTGCGATTTCACCAGACGTTTTGCTGTTTGACGAGCCGACATCGGCACTTGATCCGGAACTCGTCGGTGAAGTTCTCAGGGTAATGACCGATCTTGCCGAAGAAGGCCGCACGATGCTTGTCGTGACCCACGAGATGGGCTTTGCGCGCGGTGTATCAAGTCATGTGATGTATTTGCATCAGGGACGGGTTGAGGAATTCGGCAATCCGACCGATGTATTCGAGAATCCAAAATCGGAACGCATGAAGCAGTTTCTTCAGCGCGATTTCTGATTTGGGCAGACCAGGGCCTGGTTGGCTCTGGCCGCAAGAATGGGAGCACGTCGTTGCGCGCCATTCCAATCAACAAGGGAGACTATGAATGAAAAACTGGATCAAGGTTGCATCTGCCGCAGCAATTGGCATTGCACTGAGTGCTTCGGCAGCAAGTGCTGCCTGGGAAAAAGTCGTTATCGCGACCGAGGGTGCCTACCCTCCGTTCAACATGATGGACGACAATGGCAACCTCATCGGTTTCGACGTTGATTTCGCCAACAAGCTTTGCGAAACCGCAAAGATCGAATGCGAAATCGTTGCTCAGGACTGGGATGGCATGATCCCGGGTCTTCTGGCCAAGAAATATGACGCGATCATCGCTCAGATGTCGATCACCGAAGAGCGCAAGCGCTCCATCGATTTCTCCGACTATTACAGCAACACGCCGGCAGTGTTCGTTGGTAAGGACGGCATGAGCATCACCGCTTACAAAGACGGCGAAGTCATCGAAGACGCGCTTGATGGCATGGTGATCGGTGTTCAGCGTTCGACCACGCACGCAAACTTCCTTGAAGACAACTTCCCGGGTATCGAAATCCGCATGTACGGCACCCAGGACGAAGCCCTGCTTGACCTGACCGCTGGCCGTGTCGACGCGACCCTTGCTGACTCCGGTACCCTCGAAGCATGGGTAAACTCCGAAGAAGGCAACGGTTACGGCTTCGTTTCCAACCAGTTCGCACCAAGCGAATGGTTTGGCGAAGGTGCCGGTATCGGTATTCGCAAGGAAGACCAGGACCTGAAGGAAATCTTCAACAAAGCCCTGGCTGAAATGCTTGAAAACGGTTCTTACGAAGAACTGAACAAGAAATACTTCCCGGCGATCGATCTGCATCCGAATTGATCTGCCTGATCTATCCGGGGCGGCGAATTGTTCGCCGCCCCTCCCTTATTGTTGGGTGTTGCTTTTAATCAGGGGTGAAAAGCACGTTCGGCATCAAGGAAAGCTGGAGATACCATGCTTGATTTATACGGCCGCGGCTGGCAGATGCTTGAAGGGGGACTGGTCACAGTTCAGCTTTGCCTAACCGTTTTGCCATTCATGATTGTTATTGGTTTATTGGGCGCCTCAGCAAAGCTGTCGCGCTATCGCACGCTACGTGTGATCGGGGAAAGCTATACCGTTCTTATTCGCGGCATTCCCGAGCTGCTTGTTATTTTGTTGATTTATTTCGGCGGCACCATCGCTGTCCAAAGCCTTGCCGAAGCGATTTCCGGCGAGGAAACCCGCGTGGATATCCCTGCATTCTGGTCAGGTGTTGCTGCCTTGGCTCTGGTTCAGGGCGCATTCGCATCCGAAGTTTTCCGTGCCGCCATGCAATCGATCCCCATTGGTCAGATCGAGGCTGCGACAGCGTGCGGCATGACACCGATGCAGATTTTCATGCGCATCAAGCTACCGCAACTTTGGCGTTTCGCCCTGCCCGGGCTTAACAACCTGTTTCAGGTCCTGATCAAGGACACCGCGCTTATTTCGGTTGTCGGTGTCGAAGAGATCATGCGAAAGGCCGCCATTGGCGCTGGTACAGAGAAGGCACCGTTCACCTTCTATCTGGTGGCGATGCTTATGTTCCTTTCATTTACAACGGTTTCGCTACTGGTCTTCAACTATCTTGAAAAGCGGGCTGCCCGCGGTGTGGCGAGGGCGTAGCAGATGTTTGAAGATTTCATATACGTTCTTGGCAAGTACGACACCTGGCTATGGCGCGGCTTTTTGCTGACCATCGAGCTACTGGTGATTTCGGTGACGCTTGGTACGCTTTTGGCCATTCCGTTGGCTGTGGCGCGTGTTTCGAAGAAGGTCTGGATACAGGCCCTGCCCTTTGCCTTCATCTATGTCTTCCGTGGAACGCCGCTGATCGGGCAACTGTTCATGATGTATTATGGCGTCGGGCAACTGATTGCCAACATCGACGGCATTCAGGATCATTGGACCTGGACCTATCTGCGCGACCCGTATTGGTACTGTCTGCTGACCTTCGTTCTGAACACGGCGGCCTATGTTGCCGAAATCATGCGCGGTGGCATTCAGAACGTGCCCAATGGTGAACTCGAAGCCGCCCGTGCATGCGGCATGTCGCCGTGGATTACCTATCGGCGCATTATCTTTCCCCGCATGTGGCAGATGATCTGGCCTGCCTACACCAACGATGTGATCTTTACCCTCAAGGCGACGTCGCTGGCATCGACCGTCACCATGATGGAACTGACCGGTGCTGCGCGTAAGATCGTTGCCCGTACCGCCCTTCCCTATGAGGCGTTCATATCGGCCGGTGTGATCTATTTGATTATCGTTTACTCGCTGACTTTTGGCTTCAAGGGGATCGAACGCTATCTGCGTCGCAGTGAGCAGCGCAGCGAACCCAAAACAAGCAGAGCAAAAGCAGCAACCTCGGCCTAAACAACAAATACCCTATCAAACCCGGTATTCGGAGATAGGTACCTGTCGGCATGGTGTCGCAGGTGCCTTGATCCGGCCGGGTTGATTTGCCCCACGCCACCACCTTTCAGGATATCGAAATGCAAGAAGAACGCATTGAACTCGTCCGCCCGCAAATGGGCACCTCGCGCGCTTTGACCGTGCGGCGCTTTGGTAAACCCGGCCATGGTCCAAAGGCCTATTTTCAGGCGGCCCTGCACGCCGATGAATTGCCCGGCGTCATTACGCTGCACCATCTTGAGGCACTTCTGAAGGAAGCAGACGCCAAGGGTGACATTACCGGCGAAATCGTTGTTGTTCCCTTCGCCAATCCGATCGGTTTTACCCAGTATGTCGATATGAAGCCGCTTGGCCGCTTCGAAATGCGCAGTGGTCAAAACTTTAACCGTCATTATCCGGATCTGAGTGCGGCACTTATTGATGCCGTTGACGGCAAACTTGGCCAGGATTCCGAGGACAACGTTGCATTGATCCGGACCGAGTTGCGCCGCCTGATAAAGGAACACCGCAAGGATGTCAGCCCGCTGACAGACCTGCAGGATTTGCGTCTGACCTTGGCAGAGCTTGCGATTGATGCCGATTACGTGATGGACCTGCATTGCGACTGGGAAGCGCCGATGCATCTTTACATCAGCGACCATAACTGGCCGGATGCCGCGGATCTTTCAGCACAGATCGGATCAGAGTGCAGCCTGATCGCAGAAATCAGTGGCGACAACCCGTTTGACGAGGCATTCAGCCGCCCATGGGTCGAACTTCGCCGTGCCTATGGCGACAAATTCCCGATCCCGATGGCCACACTGGCCACCACGATCGAGCTGCGTGGTGATCGCGATGTCTATGATGAGTACGCAATCGCAGACGCCGCCAATCTGTTCAAGTTCCTTCAACGCCGTGGCCTGATTGCAGGTGATCCGGGCCCAATGCCGGACGCCAAATGTGATGCCACCCCGCTTGCCGGTGTGGATCGCGTGATGGCGTCACATGGTGGCATGGTTGTTTTCGCGGTTGATGCTGGCGCAAAAGTCGAAGCCGGTCAGCAGCTGGGCTATGTTCTTGATTGCGAAACCGGCGAAAAAACCCCGTTCTCTAGCCGAACCGACGGGGTGTTGTATTCCCGTATTGGTATTCGACTTGTCGTTCCGGGCGGATATCTGTGCTCGGTCGCGGGTGAGAAGCCGCTTGAAGGACGTGAAGGTCAGCTTCTTCTGTCGAAATAGCGCGCCTTTGACGTTTCCGCGTTCTGATTGAAACTGTATTTTGGGACGGATCGATTGATTGCCGAATGAAGGTTGGATACCCTTCAGGCCGTCGTTGATCCGTCTTTCTCATTCGGGCCAGATGGTCACCGATTTTGCCGATATTGACGAACCGCGCAGTGCGCGTTGCAAGGAATGTTTGATGTTCGATCCGAAAACTGTTTCAGAAGTCATTTCAGTTGCCAAGAACAAGGCCGTGCCAGACGCCGAGACCGCACGCCGCGCGATTTCTGTTCTGGATTTAACCAGCCTGAATGATGATGACAATGAACAGGTCATCGAAGCCCTGTGCAAACGCGCGCAAACACCCCAGGGGAACACAGCAGCTGTTTGCGTCTATGCCCCGTTTATTGAAACCTCTTGGCGGGCACTGGGCCGGGCAGGTGTGAAAACTGCAACCGTGGTGAACTTCCCCGAAGGCGGTACCAATGCCCAGCGTGTCGCCGACGAGACCGCAAATTGCGTATCCAAGGGCGCGGACGAGATCGATCTTGTCTTCCCCTACAAGGCATTTCTTAAAGGCGATGTCGCGACCGCAACGGATGTTGTCGATGCGACGCGCACGGCGTGCGGAACGATGACCACCATGAAGGTCATCCTTGAAAGCGGCGAGTTTGATGATCTTGGCAAACTTTACGACGCCGCCCGGCTGGCCATCAAGCATGGTGCGAATTTCGTCAAGACATCGACCGGCAAGGTATCTGTCGGCGCAACGCCCGAAGCCGCGGTTGCGATCCTGACGGCCATTCGTGATGCCCGCAATGAGGATGGTATTGATGCCGGCTTCAAGGCATCCGGCGGAGTTAAATCAACCGAGGACGCCGCCCTTTATCTTGCGATTGCCGATCGCATCATGGGCGAAGGCTGGGCAAAGCCGGAAACCTTCCGTTTCGGGGCAAGTGGCGTTTTGACCGCGTTGCTTGAAACCTGTGGTTCGAAACCGGGTGATGCACCAGCTGCGACTGGCAACTACTAGAATTTATGACTATCTGCTGGGCATCGCATTGCCCGGATAAGGTTTGAAGGAAGACATCAATGGCACGTGCCATCATTATCGTGGCGGACAGCTTCGGGATCGGTTCGGCACCGGACGCGGCAAAATTTGGTGATCAGGGTTCTGATACCCTTGGCCACATTGCAGAACAATGCGCCAAAGGCCTTGCCGATAGCGACAAGCGCAGTGGTCCGCTGAATGTGCCGAACATGGTCGCACTTGGTCTTGGCGAGGCTGCCAAGGATGCGACTGGTCGTGTCCCGCCCGGGCTTGATCATGGCGGTGCAATGATCGGCGCATTTGGCCATGCCAAGGAACTATCGCGCGGTAAGGATACACCAAGCGGCCATTGGGAAATTGCCGGTGTGCCGGTGGATTTCGACTGGGGTTATTTTCCTCTGACGGTTCCGACCTTTCCGGCGGAACTGACCGATGCCCTGATCGAACAGGCCAAGCTGCCAGGCATTCTTGGCAATTGCCATGCATCGGGCACGACGATCATCGCAGAGCTTGGCGAAGAGCATATCAAAACCGGCAAGCCGATTTGTTATACCTCGGCCGATAGCGTATTTCAGATTGCCGCCCACGAAGAGCATTTTGGTCTCGATCACCTGTATGAAGTCTGTGAAATCGCCTTCAAACTGGTTGAACCCTATAATATTGGCCGTGTGATTGCCCGCCCGTTTGTTGGTGAAACGCCAGCTGATTTCAAGCGGACCTCGAACCGTCGTGATCTTGCCGTTCCACCCCATAAACCAACCCTGCTTGATCTGTTCAGCAAATCCGGTGGCAAGGTGATTTCGGTTGGTAAAATCGCCGATATCTATGCCCATCGCGGGATCGCCAAAAAGGTCAAGGCCTCGGGGAATATGGCGCTGTTTGATGCCATGATGAAAGAAATCGACGAAGCCCCGGATAACAGCATTGTGTTCACCAACCTGGTGGACTTCGACATGGAATTCGGTCACCGTCGTGACGTTGCTGGATATGCAAACGCCCTTGAGGAATTTGATCAACGAATTCCGGAACTGCGCGCCGCGTTAAAGCCCGGTGATCTGGTGATCATTACCGCTGATCACGGGTGTGACCCGACCTGGCGCGGCAACGACCATACACGCGAATTCGTGCCGATCCTTGCCTTTGGACCTGCGATTGCGCCAGGGCCGTTCGGGATGCGCGAAACCTTTGCCGATATCGGTCAAACGGTTGCCGACCATCTCGGGATTGCGCCGCTGGCGACGGGAACGTCTTTCTTGAATGGATAAAGTGGAATGAACTGGCAGTTCGGACAAAGTGAAGCATCAAATTCGCCGATCAGGATTGAGGCGATTGTCGATACAATTTGTCCGTGGTGCTATATCGGCAAGAAGCGCCTTGAAAAGGCGTTGTCACGCGAAAAGCTTGATAACCTTATCATTCATTGGCGCCCTTTCTTGCTTAACCCGGATATGCCGAGCGGCGGCATTGATCGCAAACTTTATCTATCCGCAAAGTTCGGCGGAAGCGAAAGTGCTGAGCGGGTTTACAAGGCGATCGAGGATGCCGGGGCTGCGGTCGGTATCCCGTTCAGGTTTGATCTGATCAACGTGACGCCAGATTCAACGGACTCTCATCGCCTGATCTACAAGGTGTGCGCAGAACGGCCAGCGGTTGGCAATGATTTGGTCGAAGATCTGTTTGTGGCCTATTTCCTTGAAGGTCAGGATATCGGCAATCATGAACTTCTGGCCGAAATCGCAGTTCGCCATGGCGAAGACAGAAACGAAATTCTTGAATATCTTGCGGGTGATATGGACCGGGAATTTGTTAGTCAGGAAAACCGGGTCGCCCATCAGATGGGTGTAACTGGTGTACCGTGCTTCCTGTTTAACAGCCGCCATGCCCTTTCGGGCGCACAGGAACCCGATATCCTTCAACGCATGATCCGACTGGCGCGACAGGAAGAAATTCCGGTCTAAACAAGAGCCCATTGAGAATTGAAAAAGGCGGGATAACAATCTGTTACCCGCCTTTTCTTTATGCGTTTCCTGCGATATCTGAAAGGCGTTTCATCAATCGTTTGAGGCCTTCAAGCCGGTCTGTCGGGCCATCCCAGCCAGCAGAATAGACGATCTTGTGATCCGGGCGCAGGCGGGCGACGCCAACCTGTTGCTGGATAAAGCCGATCAAACCGGCCGGGTTCGGGAACTCGTTATTCCGAAGCGTGATGAGTGCCCCTTTCGGGCCTGCATCAAGTTTCTCGATATTGGCGACCCGACACCATTGTTTGATGGTGACTACATCCAGAAGGTTTTCGACCTCCTTGGGCAATTTGCCAAACCGGTCAATCATTTCGGCAGCAAACTGGTCGACCTCTTCGCGCGATCGCAGTTCAGAAATACGGCGATAAAGACCAAGCCGCACACCAAGATCCGGCACGTAGCGATCCGGGATCAGAACCGGCATGCCGATATTGATCTGCGGGACGAAACTTGCTTCTTCGGATGCATCGATCTCGCCCTTGGCTTCTGCCACGGCTTCTTCGATCATCTGTTGATAAAGCTCGATCCCGACTTCCTTGATATGGCCCGATTGTTCTTCACCAAGCAGGTTCCCTGCCCCGCGAATATCAAGATCGTGGCTCGCCAGATTGAACCCGGCACCCAAGCTATCAAGGGTCTGCATGACCTCGAGGCGCTTGAGTGCTGTTGCCGTCAGTTTCTTGCCATTGGGCAAGGTCAGATAGGCGTAGGCACGCTGCTTGGAGCGACCGATACGACCACGCAACTGATAAAGCTGCGCCAAGCCGAACATGTCGGACCGGTGAATGATCATCGTGTTGGCATTTGGAACATCAATACCGGACTCAATAATGTTGGTCGCAAGAAGCAAATCAAACTTACGGTCGGTGAAATCGGTCATGACCTGTTCAAGGTCACGCGCGCCCATCTGGCCGTGCGCCACATCAAACTTGATTTCCGGCACAAGGTTTTGAAGTTCCTTGGCAACCCGGTCAAGTTCATTGACCCGTGGGCAAACATAGAAAATCTGGCCGCCACGGTGGCGTTCGCGCAAGATGGCCTCGCGCACGACAACCGGGTCATAGGGCGTGATATAGGTCCGGACCGCCAGACGGTCGACCGGCGGTGTGGCAATGATCGACAGTTCCTTCACCCCGGTCAGGGCCAGTTGCAAGGTGCGCGGGATCGGTGTGGCGGTCAGGGTCAGGACATGTACATCGGATTTCAGTTCCTTGAGGCGTTCCTTGTGCTTGACGCCGAAATGCTGTTCCTCGTCGACGATCAGAAGGCCAAGGTCCTTGAAATGCACACCCGTCCCCAAAAGCGCATGAGTGCCACAGACGATATCGACATGGCCGCTTTCGAGATTGTCCTTGACCAGTTTTGCGTTCTTGCCGGTAACAAGGCGCGACAGCTGTTCAACCCGAACTGGCAGGCCTTCAAAGCGTTCCTTGAAATTCAGGTAATGCTGACGGCAAAGAAGTGTTGTCGGCGCCACCACGGCCACCTGTTTGCCCGACATCACGGCAGCAAAGGCCGCACGCATGGCGACCTCTGTCTTACCAAAGCCAACATCACCGCAAACGAGACGATCCATCGGCTTGCCAGCCGACAGGTCATCGAGAGTATCGCGGATGGCGCGTGCCTGATCCTCGGTCTCGGCAAACGGGAAGCCGGCGCAGAACTCGTCATAGGCGCCTTCAGGTGCCTGAAGCATGGCGCCCTTGCGCAGATGACGTTCGGCGGCGACCTTGATCAGCTTGCCTGCCATATCGCGGATGCGTTCGCGCAGCTTGGCCTTACGGGCCTGCCAGGCAACACCACCCAACTTATCAAGGATCGAGATACCTTCGTCCGATCCATAACGCGACAGGATCTCGATATTTTCGACCGGCACAAACAGTTTATCGCCGCCGTCATATTCAAGTTCAAGACAGTCATGCGGTGCGCCACCGGCCGTCACGGTTTTCAGGCCCAGATAGCGCCCGATACCGTGTTCAAGGTGGACAACAAGGTCACCTTCGGAAATCTCGGACGCTTCGCGCAGGAAATTGTCGGCCTTGCGCCGGCGTCCACCCGGGCGGCTCATGCGGTCACCAAGGATATCCTGCTCGGTAACAAACCAAAGCCCCTTGCGCCGGAACCCGCGTTCAATATCAAGGATCACCACGCCGACATGCTCGTGTGTCAGATCGTCGGTCACATCCTCCCAGCATTCGCAAGTAACGACTTTGCCCACGCCATGTTCGCGCAGCAATGACACAATGCGATCACGCGACCCATCGGAATAGGTCGCAATAACAACCTGATTTTCCTTGCCGCGCTGTGTGGTGATGAAATCACGCAGTTCTTCATAAAGATTGACGTCTGCACGCGCACGCACATCGCCAAAATCGCGCCCTGCCCGCGCACCAAGATCGTAAATACCGCGTTCGGGATTTTCATCATCATAATAGGGCGAGAATTCCAGAACCGGACGGTCTGACAACATGCGGTCAAACTCTGCCTGGTCAAGATACAGCCGTTCTGGCGGCACCGGTTTATAGACGTTATCGCCCGATAGCCCGCCGCCCTTGATATTGAGACGTGCCTGATAGTAATCATCAATCATCTCAAGGCGGTTTTCGATGACCTCGCCATATTGGTAATCAAGGCTGACGATGGTTTCGGGCACATAGGCGAATATGGTATCCAACCCGTCATGAAACAGCGGCAGCCAATGTTCCATCCCGCCATATTTCAGGCCGTTGGAAATTGATTCATAAAGTGGATCGGTCTGCGACACCGCGCCAAACAGTTCGCGATAGCTGCTTCGGAACTGCGAAATGCTATCCGGGTCAAGATAGACCTCGCCCACTGGCAACAGGGAAATTTCCTTAACCTTGCCAACCGTGCGCTGGGTTTCGACGTCAAAGCGACGGATGCTTTCGATCTCGTCACCAAAGAAATCAAGCCGCACCGGTTCCTTCATACCCGGGGCAAAGATATCGACAATGTCACCACGAACGGCGTAGTCGCCCGGTTCCATCACCTGTTCTGCGCGGTTATAGCCCATGCGCTCGAAATAGGCGGTCAGCTCGGCGCGGTCGTATTCACTGCCAGCCTTGAACGCCAGCTTGCCCTTGCACATGACATCAACGGTCGGGACACGCTGCATTGCCGCGGCGGCGGTTGTCAGGACAATACGGCCATTTCCGGCGGCGGATTCTTTACTGTCGGCAAGGGTTGTCAGCGTTTCGACGCGCCGTGCGGTGACTTCTGAAATCGGTGAAACACGGTCATAAGGCAGGCAGTCCCACGCCGGAAGCGTCAGGACTTCGATTTCACCGGCGAAGAATTGCAATGCCTCCGCCAGTTGGGCCATGCGCTTGTCATCGCGTGCAATGTGAAGAACGGTCTTGTTCTTGCCCGCATTATCAAGCAGTTCGCGCAAGATCAGGGCGTCTGCGCCTTCCGGCACACCGCCTACCCGTTTGCGACCGTTGGTCGATATGATTTCTTTGAGCTTGTTCAATGTCTTGTCAGGCGTTACTCAGGTCCCGGATCATGCGCAGGACATCCGTGTCATACTGTGCAGGTGCCGCTTCCTTGCCGGTTGCCCATTTGAAGAAATCGGCATCCGGTACTTCGTTGATCAGGATTTCAAATCTATCAAGTTGTTCTGCCGTCAGGGTCGCCAAATGCTTGTCCATGAAACGCCCCATCAGGATATCGTTCTCCTTGGTGCCACGGTGGCTTCCACGGAACAGCAGCTTTTTACGGCGCATTTCAAGGTCCGATACGGTGTCGGTCATTCTTCGATCTCCTGACTTCCTGTGCAGCGCCTTGCGGGCGGCCACTGCAGCCTGTTCTGTGGCATGGTTTGTACGGCAAAATCTCCTACGGGTCCATGCCGTGATCGGGTCATTTTGTATCAAATGATGACTTGATGGTTGTGGCGGGATAGTTTTGTTGTATACCCGTGCCATAAACACAATTGTTCTATTAACGTTCTCATCGAAAGTTTCAACGAAAACCGACATGCGCCCGGAAATTCTGTTCCCGCTTTTTGCTGAAATCGACACGCTGGCCGGTATCGGTCCGCGCTTAAAGCCGTTGGTAGCGCGCCTGATTGGCGGGGAACATGTCGCCGATCTGCTTTGGCATTTACCATCGGGCATTATTGATCGCCGGTTTTCGCCCGACCTTTCGGAAACCATCGACGGCTCGGTCGTCACCATGGATGTCTGGGTCGAACGCCATGAGCCCGCCCCCAACCGTCGTCGTCCCTATCGCGTGATCTGCAAAACGCAAAGCGGTACGCTTGTTTTGGCGTTTTTCAATGCGCGGGCCAAATACCTTAATGACGTTTTGCCGGTTGGTGAGAAGCGGATTGTTTCGGGCAAGATCGATCATTATCGCGGGGAATATCAGATCACCCATCCCGACCGGATTGGTACCGAGGCAGAACGTGCTGAAATCCAGACGGTCGAGCCGATCTATCCGATGTCGGCCGGGGTCACAGGAAAGACGCTGACCAAGGCGGTGCGCGGTGCACTTGAAACGCTTCCCGATTTGCCAGAATGGCATGATCCGGCACTGGTCACGCGCCATAAATGGCCCGATTTGAAAACGGCACTCTACACCATCCACAATCCGCAAGACGAAACTGACCTGTCACCCGATCATCCCGCCCGCAAACGGCTTGCTTATGATGAGTTGCTGGCCAATCAACTGGCCCTGACATTGATCCGCGCAAAGATGCGCAAGCTTGGCGGGCGTGTGACCAAGGGGGACGGACGCCTGCGTGTGGCACTCGGTGACCGCCTGCCCTTTGCCATGACTGGTGCGCAGCAACGCGCACTTGGCGATATCTATGACGATATGGCAAGCGAAGGCCGCATGCTCCGGCTGCTGCAGGGCGACGTTGGCTCGGGCAAGACCGTGGTCGCATTGATGGCGATGCTGAATGCGGTTGAATGCGGACGTCAGGCCGCGCTCATGGCGCCGACTGAAATTCTGGCGCGCCAGCATTTTGAAACGATTTCGCCGCTTCTGAAGAAAATCGGGATCAAATGCGCCATCCTGACCGGGCGCGATAAGGGCAAGTCACGCAAGGCTGCGCTTGAAGGCTTTGCCAATGGCGAAGTCCAGATTGCGGTTGGAACTCACGCCCTGTTTCAGGATGACGTAATGTTCCACGATCTTGCCTTTGCGGTTGTCGATGAGCAGCATCGCTTTGGCGTGCATCAGCGTTTGATGCTGGCTGGCAAAGGTCAGGCGGTTGATGTGTTGGTTATGACTGCAACGCCTATTCCACGTACGCTGACCCTGACCGCCTTTGGTGATATGGAAGTTTCCAGGCTGGATGAAAAACCGCCGGGGCGTAAACCGGTTGATACCCGCGTACTGCCGATCGACAAGGTGGATGATGTCATTTCCGGCATTGGGCGTGCGATGCGCAGCGGTACCAAGATTTATTGGGTCTGTCCACTGGTCGAGGACTCCGAGGTTCTGGACCTGCAGGCTGCCGATGAACGGTACCGGGTGCTGGCAGAGCTGTTTGGTCAGGATCGTGTCGGCCTTGTCCATGGCAAGATGAAGGGCAAGGAAAAGGACGAGGTAATGGAAAAGTTCGCCCATGGCGATACGTCCATCCTTGTCGCAACCACTGTGATCGAGGTCGGTGTCAATGTGCCCGAAGCAACGATCATGGTGATTGAACATGCCGAACGCTTTGGCCTTGCTCAGCTTCACCAGCTTCGCGGGCGAATTGGCCGCGGGGATGCGGCATCGACTTGTTTGTTGCTGTATGGCAGCCCGCTTGGACAGGTTTCCAAGGCGCGCCTCAAAATCATGCGTGAAACCGAAGACGGTTTCATCATTGCCGAGGAAGACCTGAAACTTCGCGGTGCGGGCGAGGTTCTTGGTACGCGCCAAAGCGGCCTTCAGGAATACCGGCTGGCCAATCTTGAGCTGCATGGTGATTTGCTGGCGATTGCGCGCGATGATGCGCGCCTGATCGTCGAACGCGACCCCGATCTGAAGAAGGCCCGCGGCGATGCATTGCGTCTGTTGTTGTATCTGTTTGAACGTGACGAAGCGGTTCGATATTTCCGGTCCGGATAATAAACAAGGGCGCACCGAATGGATGCGCCCTGTTGGTTTGTTATGTGATTATGCGCTTGGACTATGCGTCTTCCGGCGTCTTGCCGTCTTTGGACTTTGTTTCGGAAGGTTCCATCCGTGCCGGAATATCCCTTGATACCAGAATCGGAACATTTTCCTTTTCGCGCAGCGTATCGACATTCTCATAGGTCTTGGCAGCCACTTTCGGCTGATTGCGCTCTTCGGCCGGACGACGATCCGGCGGGGTTACGATACCGCCTGACATCACCATTTTAATGGCCTCTTCGACCGTCATATCAAGGATGACAACATCCCGGCGCGGAACGAACAGCAAAAAGCCCGATGTCGGGTTTGGCGTGGTCGGCAGGAAGATATTGATGACCTTGTCTTCGGTCAGGTTTTGCACCTCACCTGTGGTCTCGCCAGTGATAAAGCCAATCGCCCACATCCCGCGGCGGGGATATTCCAGAAGAACCGCCTGACGAAAAGCATTCGACTGATTGGCGAGAACTGTCTCAAGGATCTGCTTTACCGCACCATATATGCTGCGCACCGCCGGAATACGCCCAAGAATCCGCTCGTAAAGCTTAATTAACGCCCGACCGGCAAAGTTGGTCGTGAACCAGCCAACCACGGTGATGAAAACGATAACCACCAAAAGGCCAAATCCTGGGATCCCGTAATCCTGATAACCGACAGGAAGATAGGATTCCGGATTGTAGTGTGCTGGGATCAGCGGGATGACTTTGCTGTCGACGAATTCGATAAACCACCAGGCAAGCCCGAAGGTAATCGCAAGAGGCGCACTGACCAGCACACCAGTAAGGAAATAGGCTCTTATCCGGGCAAACATACCTGGGCTTGGGAGGACATGTTCCGAACCTTTGTTTTCCGGATCATCATTATCGTCGCGCTTGGCGTTCATTGAGCACCTGTGCAGAAGAGCCAAATGTTAAAAGCCGAAACTTGAGATTAGTCTTTGGCTTTTGGTCATTGTACGTGAGAATATGGCAAAGCTGGGACTTAAAGCCGGGTTATTCCCGGTTATTAAAGTGATAGCAGTATTCAAGTTTGCGGTGCAACCAACAAACCGTAATTTGCAGATCAGAATTATTGTGGAGACGTTTTGCAGGTCTGGATTGTTGAATATATTTACGATGATGACGGTTCGGTTGGGATAAAAACGGCCAAGGTTCGTGCCCCCGACTACGACACCGCGCGGCAGTTTGCCATCGGTGACGCGCCATCGAAAGATTTTGTGATGTCACTCCATCCGGAGTCAGAAGAACAGTTTCTTGGAACACCCGGTATTCGTGCCCGAGAAATGACCGGCAAGGTCGTACATGAGGTACCTGACCCGGACGATGATTTGGAAGAAGACGATGACGATTACTGAACTTGATCAGCGAACCTTTTTACCGCGTCCTCTTGTCGGTGTTGGTGCCGTTGTCTGGCACAAGGACCATATTCTTTTGATCCAGCGCGGCAAGGAACCGCATGCCGGCACCTGGAGCCTTCCGGGCGGCGCGCAGGAGCTGGGCGAAACAGTGCGCGATGCCGTTTGTCGCGAAGTGCTGGAAGAAACCGGCGTCAAAATCTCAAGCCCGATCCTGGTCGATGCGGTGGACATGATTTCCACCAATGATGACGACAAGGTCGAATATCACTATACGCTGATTGATTTTGTCGCGGTGGCGCTTAATCCCGATATCACGCTTGGCGGTGACGCGGCTGACGCCAAGTGGGTCAGTGTCAAGGAAGTGACCAAATATGCGCTTTGGAACAAGACCATTGAAGTTATTGCGAAATCACGGGATATCCTCTCATCCGGCTGACCGACAGACAATCGAGCAAGACCAACGGAATGAGAAAAAGGCGGCACCCAGAGGATGCCGCCTTTTGATTTGGTCTATTTAATCTTTTTTACGCCGCTGAATGCTGCGTCAGGACACTTTCCTGAATTTTCTTGAATGCGCGTGCTTCAAGCTGACGGACGCGTTCGCGGCTGACGCCAAAACGTTCACCAAGCTTTTCCAGCGTGATCGGGTCATCGCTGAGGAAACGGGCCTTGATGATTTCCTGTTCACGTTCAGGCAATTCGCCAAGTGCGTTTTTCAGCATGCCGTTATGAAGAACACGTTCTTCGGCATCGGCAACCAGTGCTTCCGGGCTTGGTGCGTCAGACGACAGGGTATCGAGATATTCCATCCCCTCGTCTTTCGGCATCGGTGTGTTGAGCGAGAAATCGCGCGCCGCAAGACGGCGGTTCATTTCAAGCGCTTCACGACCGGTCACACCAAGTTTTTCGGCAACCTGATCAGCTTCCTCTGGCGAAAGTTCACCATTGTCATAAATGTTAAGCTGACGCTTGGCTTTGCGCAGGCTGAAAAACAGTTTCTTTTGCGCTGCCATGGTGCCGAGTTTGACCATCGACCAGCTTTGCAGGATGTATTCGGTCACCGCAGCACGGATCCACCACATCGCATAGGTCGACAGGCGAAAACCGCGTTCCGGATCGAACTTCTGCACCGCACGCATCAGGCCGGTATTGCCCTCCGCGACAAGGTCTGCCATCGGCAAGCCATAACCGCGATAACCAAACGCGATCTTGGCAACAAGCCGCAAGTGACTGGTAACAAGTTTGTGGGCGGCCTCGGTGTCATCGTGGTCCTGATAACGGTGGGCCAGCATGTATTCTTCGTCCGCCGTAAGCATCGGGAATTTCCAGACTTCACGGAGATAGCCCGAGAAACCCTCTTCCTGGGAAACAGCAGGTAATTTAATGGCGCTCATTCTATGTCCTCCTGAGAGGTTTGCACATCGGCATCTATTCTTGGTACGGAGTCCGTCAGAAGCTAGATGACGTGCAAACACTATCGGTTGTGAATTAATTCACGTGGACGACCGGGTTTTGTCGGAAAAGAAGCGTGGTCCGGTCGTAACTCATTCCAAGGTCACCTATGGAAGAGGACAGTAGACGCAAATAAGAAGTGTATTCATCGTGTCTCATCCTTACTCGAAGCAAATCGACAATTTACATGTCCGCCAATTGGCCGGACGTTGATCCGGCGGTGCCTTTGGGCCCCCACCCGCATTTATTAATATAGCTAAACCCGACCAAATTCGTCAAGAACTTCTGACCCGTGTTTCAGTTATATTAATCACTCAATATCAGCATCCTAGCAATTATAACCGACAAAAATAGTCGGGTAAGTAAAATGCTGATATCTCACGCTAGGATCGATATAAGGCGAAACAAAGGCAATTTGCGCATCTGTGAAAGTTTAAGGCGAAATTCCGGGGCTTGGCAAAGTGGCGTGCGAATGGCCCCTGCTGTATGGTGACTTCAAAATGCCATTTGACCGGAGTTCATCATGCCAGCCTTGCCAGCAGACACTTTATGCCCCTGTGGCAGCCTGAAAGATTACGGCGTCTGCTGTGGGAAGTATCATTCCGGGATTGCAAGTGCCGAAACGGCCGAAAAATTGATGCGATCACGCTACTCTGCCTTCGCGTTGCGCAATGGGGACTATCTATTATCAACGCTGGCAGAGGAAAATCGTTCCGGCTTTGATGCAGAAAGTATTGCGCAGGACACAACGCGCTGGACTGGATTGGACATCATTGAATGCGTTGCTGGCGGAATTCTTGATCAAACCGGGATTGTTGAATTCGTTGCCCATTTTGACGAGAACGGAAAACCACACCAACTGCACGAGCGATCCAATTTCGAACGTCGTGATGGCAAGTGGTTCTATGTTGACGGGATATTTCCGGGCATGAGCCAAATCAACGCGTCACCTGTCAAAGCCGGTCGAAATGATCCCTGCCCTTGTGGATCGGGCAAAAAATTCAAGAAGTGCTGTGGTTAGCCCACAAATTCCAGTGCCCATTGATGAAATGGCCGGAGTAAGCTTTCATGGGCTTCTTTATATGGCATCCAGACCAATTCGTGATCCTGATCGACCGGCGGACCAAGCTTTTCGGTTAATTCGCACAGGAAAAAGGTAGCACGCTTAAGGCGGTATCGATCCTTGGCCGGGTTATTGACATACTGTGACGCAAAACCGAGCCGCGAGATGATGCGCGCCCGATAACCCGATTCTTCATAAGCCTCACGACAAAGCGCGTCCTGTTCGCTTTCACCGTTTTCAACGCCGCCGCCAAGAAGAACAATACCCTTGGGCGTGCGCGCAACGGCAACGTCGCCGTTTTCGCGTTTGATCACGGCATAGACACAGTCCTGTACGTTATAGCTTTGCCCCACACGCGGGGTTCCAAATATTGGACCGGTCAACAGGTCTTCCTTGTTTCGCGATTGGCCGAGTTTTCGTTCTTAAATCAGATTTTATCGCTTGGTTATAGTCTTGTAGACCAACTTCAGGTGATTTTGTGACAGACGTTTCCGGATGGTTACACAAAGAATCTCACAAAAACAAATCCCCCCAAAACAATCAGCGTTTCGGAGGGATTTTAGATCGATATCATTAAGCGATTGCTTAGAACGGAATCTCGTCATCGAGGTCCGGGGCACCAGCCGGTGCGGATCCGCCACCGGAAGAACCACCATTACCCCAACCAGCGTCAGAACCGCCGCCGTAGCCGCCACCACTATCCTGGCCGCCGCCATAACCACCACCAGAGGATGAACCGCCACCCATGCCGCCGCCTTCGCCGCGGTTATCAAGCATGGTCAGGTTGGAGTTGAAGCCTTCAAGAACAACTTCAGTGGTGTAGTTGTCTTTGCCATCCTGCCCCTGCCATTTGCGGGTGCGGAGCTGGCCTTCGATGTAAAGCTTGCTGCCTTTTTTCACAAAGCGCTCAACGACATCAGCAAGGCCTTCGTTGAAAACAACGATGCGATGCCATTCGGTCCGCTCGCGGCGCTCACCGGACTGACGGTCACGCCACTGTTCGGAGGTTGCGATGCTGAAATTGGCGATCTTTTTGCCAGCCTGGGTAAACCGGATTTCAGGATCGCGGCCAAGGTTCCCGACGAGAATGACTTTATTGACACTGCCAGCCATGGGTTATCTTCCAAAGTTTGTGTTGTCCGCTGTCCCGATTGGTCGGGACTTGTGGGTTATCATTGCGCAAAAATGCGCTGCATTAAAGTTTCAAGTGCAATGCGATCCGTTTCATCGAACGAATTGTGCTCGACACTATCGACGTCAAGCACGGCGATCAACTGTCCATCCGCATTGATCACCGGCACAACGATCTCGGAATTGGTCCGGCTATCGCATGCGATGTGACCAGGAAAAGCATGAACGTCCGCGACCACCTGCGTTTCGCGGGTTGATGCGGCTGCACCACAAACACCGCGACCAAACGGGATACGAAGACAGCCAAGCGTGCCCTGATATGGCCCGACGACAAGTTCGTTTTCCTTTTCCGGATCAACATTATAGAAGCCGGTCCAGAAGTAATAGTCGAACTTTTGCGATAAGACGCACGATACGGTCGCCATCAGGGCGGGAACGTTGGTTTCGCCTTCGGTGATGCTTATCAGCTCTTTTTGCGCTTCTTCGTAAAGCGCCTTTTTCTGGTCGGTCTGCACATCGAACTCCCTTAACTTTCGCGCATAGGAACTACCCCGTTCACCCTGTGCGAGACAAGGGTAAAGTGCCCCAATCCGAAAACAAAAACGCCTCTGACAGTCTGAATTTGTCAGAGGCGTTTGGTGTTAACTGGCCTAGTTTAATCAGATGCGCTGACCGCTTTCGATGTCAAACAGGTGGATTTTCGACGCCGGAACTGAAAGGCTTAATTTCTCGCCTTTTTCGAATGTGTGCGTCCCCTGCAAACGCAACGTGACATTGTCGGCATTGGCCCCGAAATCGAGATAGGCCAGCGTTTCTGCGCCAAGAGACTCCACCATGCGCACACCGGCATTAATCCGCCCTTCCCCGTCTTTGAGAAGTTCCAGATGTTCGGGGCGAATGCCAACCGTTACGTCGCGGCCAGCCTCGACGTCGTGATCAAGATCAAGCATCACGCCGTCCCCCACTGTGACGTGTTTCTTGTCATCAGAGACTTTGCCCTTCAGGAAGTTCATCGCGGGCGAGCCGATGAAACCCGCGACAAACTGGCTGGCCGGCTTTTCGTAGATATCAATCGGGGTTCCGATCTGCTCTGCAACGCCGCCATTCATCACGATCAGACGATCGGCAAGGGTCATGGCTTCGACCTGGTCGTGGGTGACATAGACCGATGTGATGCCAAGACGTTGTTGCAGGTTCTTGATTTCAAGGCGCATATCGACACGCAGTTTGGCATCAAGGTTCGAAAGCGGCTCGTCAAACAGGAAGACTTTGGGTTGGCGGACGATCGCACGGCCCATGGCGACGCGCTGACGCTGACCACCAGATAATTGGCGCGGTTTGCGTTCAAGGTGATCTTCAAGCTGAAGAATGCGGGCGGCTTCGCGAACCTTGGCATCAATTTCCGCCTTGCTGTATCCGCGGTTTTTCAGGCCATAGGCCATGTTGCCGTAGTTGTTCATGTGCGGATAAAGCGCGTAGTTCTGGAACACCATGGCGATATCGCGATCTGCGGGTGCCACCGTGTTGACGACCTTGTCATCAATGATGATTTCGCCATCCGAAATCCCTTCAAGGCCGGCGATCATGCGCAGCAATGTCGATTTGCCACAGCCGGACGGACCGACAAGAACCGTGAACTCGCCATGCTCGATTTTAAGGTCGATGCCGTGAATGGCCTTGAAGCCGTTCGGGTAGGTTTTCTGGGCCTGATTAAGCGTAACAGTTGCCATCTTGGTTATCCTGTATTCGGATCAATTATTTTCAATTCAGAGATCAGGGAAGACCGGGTTATTTTTCCGTCTCAACCAGACCCTTGACGAACATGCGCTGGAAGATGACCACCACCAGTACGGGCGGGACCGATGCCATGATTGTCAGTGCGAATGCCTTGGGGAACTGAGGTATCTGTCCGCCTTCATAAAGCGAGTTGTAGACCTGCTTGATCCCGATCACGATGGTGTAGAGCTGATCATCGGTGGTCATCAGCAGCGGCCAAAGATACTGGTTCCAGCCAACCACAAACATGATGATGAAGATCGCAGCAATCATGGTCACCGACAGGGGAACCAGAATGTCGATGAAGAACCTGATCGGCCCTGCCCCGTCCAGCCTTGCTGCTTCAAGAAGTTCGTCGGGGACCGACCGATAGAACTGCCGGAAGAAGAAGGTTCCCGTGGCAGACGCAATCAGCGGCAGGATCAGACCGGTATATGTGTTGAGCAGCCCAAGGTTCGCCACGACCTCATAGGACGGCACGATACGCACTTCGAGCGGCAACAGAAGTGTCGAGAAAATGATCCAGAACAACGGCACAGCAAGTTTGAAGCGGAAATAGACAATCGCATAGGCCGCCATCATTGAAATGATGACCTTTCCGATCGCAAAGCCAAGGCCAAGCACCATGCTGTTAAACAGCATCTCAAGCGCGGTCACCCTGCCCTTTGTCGCCTCTGCATCAAACAGGATCGCGCCATAGTTGGTGAAGAACTCCCCGCCTGGCAAGAATTGCAGGCCATTCTGGAAGATATACTCGCGAGTGTGGGTTGATGAAGCAAAGGCGATCCAAACCGGAAGGATCATGAAAAGTGAGCCAAGCACCAGAATGGTGTGGTTGGTAAAAATACGCCATTTGGACTGATACATGATGACGTTCCCCTTAATAATGCACTTTGCGTTCGATGAAGCGGAACTGGAACACGGTCAGGACGCTGACCATGATCATCAGCAAGACTGACTGCGCAGCACTGCCGCCCATATCCGCACCAAGGAAGCCATCGACATACACCTTGTAAACAAGGGTCGCGGTCGAACCACCCGGGGCACCTTTGGTCGAAACATCGATAATGCCGAACGTCTCGAAAAAGGCGTAAGTCAGGTTGATCACCAGCAGGAAGAAGGTTGTCGGTGCCAAAAGCGGGAATGTGATGGTCCAGAAGCGACGCTCAGGACTCTTGCAGTCAAGGGTCGCTGCTTCCTGAACCGACTTCGGAATTCCCTGAAGCCCCGAGAGGAAGAAGATGAAGTTCACGCTGACCTGTTTCCAGACCGCAATCAGAATGACGATGAAGGCCGCGTCATTGGCGTTTTCGATGTGGTTGAATTCAAATCCGAAACTGTTGAAGGCCTTGTAGAGGTCCCCCATGAGCGGGTTGAACATCATGATACCAAGAAGTCCCGCCACCGGCGGCGCAATGGCATAGCCCCACATCAGAAGGGTTTTATAGGATTTTGCCCCACGGATTACTTCGTCGGCGCGAACCGCGAGAAACAGTGAAATCGCGATCGAAAGCACGGAGACAAGAACGGAAAATACGACGGTAAAGATGGCAGATCGCGTCCACGAACTGCTTGTCAGCACATCTTCAAAATTGCGGAACCAGACGAACTGCGAAGACATGCCAAAGGCGTCTTCAAGCAGAAACGACTGATACAGCGCCTGGACCGCAGGCCACAGGAAAAATATGGAAATAATCAGAATTTGGGGTGCGATAAACAGGTATGGCACCGCGCTGTGTTCAAATTGTACGCGCTTCATCGGGAACGCAACCTCAGAGCAAAATCAGAAAATGCAAAACAGGGCGGCCAAATCATCGGCCGCCCCGCTTTGGCGAAAAGCAGATTAGTTCGAGTAGGTATCGTTGAAGCGCTTCAGCAGACCGTTTGCTTCTTCTTCGATGGTCGCAAAGGCAGCATCAACGGTTTCTTCGCCGTTCATGATCTTGTCGACTTCACGATAAATCACTTCGCGGATCTGAACATAGAAGCCAAGACGGTAACCCTTGGTCCACTCCCCACCTTCTTCGGAAAGCTGGGTGATGCCGACTTCTGCATCCGGGCTTTCCTTGTAGTAGCCATCTTCTTTGGCCAGCTCATAAGCCGCATTGGTGATCGGTACATAACCGGTTTCTTTGTGCCAGTAGTACTGGGTTTCCGGTTTGGTCAGGAATTTGAAGAATTCGGCAACACCGGCATCCTGTGCGGCATCGTGACCGGAGAATGCGAACAGTGCTGCACCACCGATGAAGGTCGATTTCGGTGCATCACCGGTGCCTTCCCAGTACGGAAGGGTCGATGCGCCAAAGTCAAACTGTGCGGACTTGCGAAGGCCACCAAACGAACCGGAAGAACCGATCCACATTGCGACCTGCTGCTGCACGAACGCATCCTGGTTCGCACCCCATGCGCGGCCATAATAGCCATAGTAACCCGCGTCTTTCCAATCCTTGACGTGCTGCCAGTGATCTTTCAGAGCGTCGTTGTTATAAAGGATTTCGACGTCGGTGCTGTCATAGCCGTTATTGGCGGTTGCCATCTGCAGGTTGTGACGCGACATGAAGTTTTCGAAGAAGATCCACGGGCTGTGCGACTGCGCAAGCGCGGTGTAACCAGCTTCTTTGAGCTTCGGAGCAGCAGCTTCGAATTCCTGCCAGGTTTTGGGAACGTCTACACCGGCTTTGTCCAGCGCTTCTTTGTTATAATACAGAAGCGGGGTCGAGCTGTTGAACGGCATGCCGATCATCTTGCCGTCTGAATCGGCATAGAAGTAACGAACACCCGGGATGTAATCATTGATGTCGAAATTGACGTTGTTTGCTTCAAGCAAATCCTGAACCGGCTTAACAGCGCCTTTGGCGTTGATGATGGTTGCAGCACCTGCGTCGAAGATCTGGATGATGTTCGGCTGGTTTTTCGCGCGGAACGCTGCGATGCCGGCCGTCATGGTGTCTTCGTAGCCGCCCTTGTTGATGGATACGAGTTTGTATTCATCCTGGCTTGCATTGAAGTCTTCGGTGATCTGGTTGACAACGTCGCCAAGTGCGCCGTCCATTGCATGCCACCAGGTGATCTCGGTTGCAGCCTGTGCGGTGTTGCCAATGGCAAACACGGCAGCAGCAGCCATCAGTGTTTTGCGGAACATGGTCAAGTAACTCCCTATTGAAAACTTGGCACGGTACGCCGCCCGTAATTCGGCGACCGGCTAGGCGTTCGTTTTGTTCTTGAGGGCCGTTTTGCTCAAGTGACAGTTTTCGGAAACTTACTTTTGATGTGCGAATGGGCGGCGAAATGACACAAAACTCGCCAATAAATGATCAAGTGAACATCCAATAAGTTCACTATGAAGCTCCTCGCGGGCGCAGTTTTGAAAGGATCAAAGATCCAGTGTTTGCCTAGTGTTTCGGCAATCCGGCAGCAGAAGTGCCGTGAAATGCAGACACGCCGCAGAAGTCAAGTGTTGCAGGCAAGTGAAAGTTTTGCGACCAAACTGTGAAGATCGCCCTGCTGCGTCCATGGTTAACCTTGTTATATGGAATGTTCGTGTTCGAATATTTCGACTATCCTAGAAGATGGTCGGCACAGACGACTTCTTCACAATTGGTCGTTAAGGTCGTTGCCGTCATCAAATCATCCAATTACGATGCCCAAACGTCCACGACCGCAGGGCTGATCCTGCGACTACCGTACTTGGATACGCAGCAACCGGAGACCCAGGCGTGAGTGACTTTGCCATATCAAATGCCCGACTCTTTGACGGAACACGCTTCCTGTGTGGGCATTCCGTTCTGGTCACGGATGGCAAGATCGACGCCATTGTTGCGGATAACGATCTACCTGCTAGTATCAAAACAATAGATGGTAGTGGCCAAACCCTCGCCCCCGGTCTGATTGATGTGCAGGTCAATGGTGGCGGCGGTGTCTTGCTGAATGATGCGCCTGATCTTGAAACCATTAAAACCATGGTCGCTGCGCATCGCCGGTTTGGCACGACATCCATGCTGCCAACCCTGATTACCGATTCTCGTGAAAAGATGGAGGCCGCGATTGCTGCCGTTCAGGACGTACTGGATAACGGCGTTGCTGGTGTCGTGGGCATTCACCTTGAGGGACCGTATCTCAATCTAAAGCGCCGTGGCGTGCATCCAGCGGACCAGATCAGGCCGATGGAGCCTGATGCAATCGAACTCGTCTGCCGGCTTCGCAACGGCTGCACTTTGGTCACACTTGCGCCGGAACTGCTTGATAAAGGTGTCATCGCAAAGCTCGTTGCGCGCGATGTTCGCGTTTGCGCCGGTCATACAGCGGGCACCTACGGCGATATCATGTCGGCAATCGACGAGGGCATGCAGGGCTTCACGCATCTGTTTAATGCCATGAGCCCCCTGACCCATCGGGAGCCGGGTGTCGTCGGTGCAGCCCTTTCTGATGATCGTACGTGGTGTGGCCTGATTGCGGATGGGTTTCACGTCCATCCAGCTGTGATCAAAACCGCCGTACGCGCCAAGGCCGCAGGCAAGATGATGTTGGTCACCGACGCCATGCCAACGGTTGGTGCCGCCGATAAACGGTTCAAGCTGGGCGATGAGGAAATCATTGCAGTTGATGGGCGCTGCGCGCTTGCGGATGGGACGTTGGCGGGTTCGGACCTTGATATGATTTCAGCTGTGCGCAATTGCATGCAAATGGCCGAAATCGGGCTTGATGAAGCGCTTCGCATGGCATCGCTTTATCCAGCGGAGTTCCTGGGACTTGGTCATGTTCTTGGTCGCTTGGCACCGGGCTATCAGGCCGATATGATTTTGTTTGATGATCAGTTCAATGTGACGCGAAGCTGGATCAAGGGCGTGCAAGAGAGTTACGCCTGAGCAAACGCAATATTTTCCGAAAGTCTATGACGGAAAGCCTTGACCTGAGACAGCATTTCGAAGATGCATTGGGCTCTGTAACAGTTTGTATGCAGGGTCTTCAGGTGATTTTGCTGCTGATCTGTTTTTACTCTGACCCCCAGGAGGAGTACCCACATGCCTTCCGTTAAACCCGGTGTTGTTACCGGTGCTGCCTATCGCGAACTCGTTTCTGCCTGCAAGCAGGACGGTTACGCCCTTCCCGCCGTCAATATTACGTCTTCAAGCACGATGAACGCGGCCCTTGAAGCTGCTGCAAATGCCGGTTCTGACATTATCATTCAGCTTTCGAATGGTGGTGCACAGTTCTTTGCCGGCAAGGGCATCAAGGACGCTGCTGCGGCCCGTGTTCTCGGCGCCGTATCTGCTGCGCGTCATGCACAGCTTCTGGCTGAACATTATGGTGTTGCTGTTGTCATGCATACCGACCACGCAAACCGCAAGTTTGTGCCATGGGTCGATGAAATGCTGAAATGGAGCGAAAAGGCCTATGCCGAAACCGGCAAGGCGCTTTACAGCTCGCACATGCTGGATCTGTCCGAAGAATCCGTTGAAGACAACCTTGCAACCTGCGAGACCTTCCTGAAACGGATGTCCGCCATCGAGATGAGCCTTGAGATCGAACTCGGCGTCACCGGTGGTGAAGAAGACGGTATTGGTCATGAGCTTGATACCTCGGTTGAGGAAATCGATCCGCGCCTTTACACCCGCCCGGAAGAAGTCGAAGAAGCTTATCGTCGTCTCTCGCCGCTTGGCCACTTCTCGGTCGCGGCGGCGTTTGGCAACGTGCACGGCGTTTACAAGCCCGGCAACGTCAAGCTTCGTCCGGAGATCCTTCTGGAAAGCCAGAAATACGTGGCTGAGAAGCACGGTCTGGGTGATCGCCCGCTCGACTTCGTGTTCCATGGCGGTTCCGGTTCGGAAAAAGAGAAAATCGAAGAAGCTGTCAGCTATGGCTGCTTCAAGATGAATATCGATACCGATACCCAGTTCGCCTATGCCCGCCCGGTTGGCGAGTATGTCGAAGCCAACGCACGTGCGTTCAAGTATCAGGTCGACCCGGAAACCGATCAGCCTTACAAAAAACAGTATGATCCGCGCGTCTGGATCCGCGAAGCTGAACTGTCGATGGCCGCGCGCCTCGAAGAAGCTTTCAAGGACCTTGGCGCAACCGGTCGTACGGTTACCAAAGGCTAAGCCTGATCAAAAATATGACCGTTCCGGTCACAGGATTTATAAAGCCCGCCGGTCTTGTTCGGCGGGCTTTTTCGTGGCTCTGTCATGCATCGGGTTGTTAATTGCGGATCTCCTGACAAATACTGACAGGAACTGTCAGGGGTGCGCTTGCGTATAGCTTACGGCTCCTCTATACACTTTCCGAACAATTCAGGAACAAAAGGCCCGACATGCTGACGAAAATCTCGGTTCGCGGTGCGAAAGAACACAACCTTCAGAACATTGATGTTGAACTGCCGCGCGATTCCCTTGTGGTGATTACCGGTCTGTCGGGATCAGGCAAAAGTTCTTTGGCCTTTGATACGATCTATGCCGAAGGTCAGCGCCGCTATGTCGAAAGCCTGTCGGCCTATGCCCGCCAGTTCCTTGAACTTATGCAAAAGCCCGATGTCGAATACATCGACGGGCTGTCACCAGCCATTTCCATCGAACAAAAGACGACCTCGAAGAACCCGCGTTCGACCGTCGGCACCGTCACCGAAATTTATGACTATATGCGCCTGTTGTGGGCGCGTGTCGGCATCCCCTATTCGCCTGCCACAGGACTTCCGATTGTCAGTCAGACCGTTTCGCAAATGGTCGACCGCGTGATGGAGATGGAAGAAGGTACGCGTCTTTACCTTCTGGCCCCGATCGTGCGTGGCCGTAAAGGTGAATACAAAAAAGAACTGCGTGAACTTCGCGCGCGCGGCTTCCAGCGTGTCAAGATCGATGGCGAAATGTATGACATCGACGAAGCACCGGAACTGAACAAGAAGCTCAAACACGATATTTCAGTCGTGGTTGATCGCCTGATCGTCAAGGATGGCATTTCCACCCGTCTGGCGGACAGTTTTGAAACAGCGCTTGAACTTACCGATGGCATCGTTTTGACCGAAGATGCCAAAACCGGCGAAACCACTGTGTTTTCGGCAAAGTTCGCCTGCCCGGTTTCCGGCTTCACCATCGAGGAAATCGAACCACGCCTGTTTTCATTCAACAACCCGTTTGGCGCCTGCCCGGCCTGTGATGGCCTTGGAACCCAAATGGAATTCGACCCGATGCTGGTCGTTCCGGATGAAAGCAAAACACTTGAAGGCGGCGCTGTGGCCCCATGGGCAAGCACAACATCGAAATACTATCTCCAGACCCTGAAATCGGTCGCCAAGCACTTTGACTTCAAAACCAATGTGCCATGGGAAAAACTACCCAAGAAAGCACAGGACATCATCCTGCATGGATCTGGCGACGAAGAAGTCACGGTGACCTATGATGACGGATCGCGTAGCTATAAGGTGTCACGTCCGTTCGAAGGTGTTATTCCCAACATGTCGCGCCGCTGGCGTGAAACCGACAGCCAGTGGGCCCGTGATGAACTGTCCAAATACCAGATGGTATCGCACTGCCCGACCTGTGCGGGCAAACGCCTGAAACCCGAAGCACTGGCGGTAAAGGTTGATGGCTGCGACATTTCACAGGTCACCGATCTTTCGATTGCCAAGGCCGCCGATTGGTTCTTGGCACTGGAAGATAAGCTGAACGCAAAAGAAACCGAGATCGCACGTCGTATCCTGCGCGAAATCAATGATCGTCTGCGGTTCCTGCGCGATGTCGGCCTAGATTACTTATCGATGTCGCGCACATCCGGCACCCTTTCTGGTGGCGAAAGCCAGCGAATCCGGCTGGCGTCCCAGATCGGTTCGGGCCTGACGGGCGTTTTGTATGTGCTCGATGAACCATCAATCGGCCTGCATCAACGCGATAATGACCGCCTGCTTGAAACGCTGAAACGGTTGCGCGACCTTGGCAACACGGTTCTTGTCGTTGAACATGACGAAGACGCCATTCGGGCGGCCGACTATGTTGTGGATATGGGCCCGGGTGCCGGTATTCATGGCGGCCGTATTGTTGCCGAAGGAACCCCTGAACAGATCCAGCAAAATCCAGACAGCCTGACGGGTAAATACCTTGTCGGCGTTGAACAGATCGCGGTTCCAAAGGAACGCCGCAAGGGCAATGGCAAGGCGATTACCATCAAAGGGGCAACTGCCAACAACCTGCAGGGCATTGATGTCGATTTCCCATTGGGCAAGTTCATCTGTGTGACCGGGGTTTCGGGCGGCGGCAAATCAAGCCTTGTGATTGAGACGCTGTATAAGGCGCTGGCCAAGCGGATGCATAATGCCCGCCATCATCCGGGCGCGCATGACGAGATCACGGGCGTAGAGCTGATCGACAAGATCATTGATATCGACCAGAGCCCGATTGGCCGAACGCCCCGTTCCAACCCGGTGACCTATACCGGTGCGTTCACACCCATCCGTGAATGGTTCGCCCAATTGCCAGAGGCAAAAACACGCGGCTACAAGCCCGGTCGTTTTTCCTTCAACGTCAAGGGCGGACGCTGCGAAGCATGCCAGGGCGATGGCGTCATCAAAATTGAAATGCACTTCCTGCCCGACGTTTATGTCGAATGTGACCAGTGCAAAGGCCATCGCTATAACCGTGAGACATTGGAAATATCGTTTAAAGGCAAATCGATATCCGACGTCCTTGATATGACAGTCGAAGAAGGTGCCGATTTCTTCAAGGCCGTTCCGTCCATTCGCGACAAGATGGAAACCCTTAAACAGGTCGGACTCTCCTATATCCATCTGGGGCAGCAGGCCACCACCCTATCGGGTGGCGAAGCCCAACGTGTGAAGCTTGCCAAGGAACTGTCAAAACGGGCGACGGGCCGGACGATCTATATCCTTGATGAGCCGACAACGGGGCTTCATTTCCACGATATCCGCAAACTTCTGGAAGTGCTGCATACGCTTGTCGATCAGGGCAATACGGTTGTCGTGATCGAACATAACCTTGATGTTATCAAAACTGCGGACTGGATCATTGATATCGGCCCCGAGGGCGGTGATGGTGGCGGCCAATTGGTCGGTGCCGGAACACCGGAAGACATCATGGGCAATGAACGCAGTTACACAGGGCGCTACCTGAAACGCCATCTCGGACTGGAATAAGACATAAGGGCAGCATGAAGCTGCCCTTTTCGTTTTGGCTTAACCCGAATTCGTGACCCTGTCTTCAACCCGCTTGACCAGCGCAGTACTTAGCCGTTCGCTAAATCCCGACAGGAAGGCGAAGACAAGCACGATGGAAATCTGCTGACCTGCGTCGGCTGATTGGCTGATTTGGTCGAGATCATCAATCTTGTGCAGCTCATCAAGGGGGATTGGCAACATCCCGGCCCTAAGCGCTAAAAGTACGATGATCGCAAAGCAGAACCCCATGCACGGCCGGAACAAGAAATTAAAGAATACCGAAGCCGGTTCCATTTCCCCCCACGGCACATCCTTGCCAAGCCGCATCATCATGCTGGTCAGGGCACCAATGGCACCGAAACTGCCAACCACGAACAACAGGTCGTAGCTGAAACCAAACAGTTTTCCGTTGCCGGTGCTGATAAGGTTGTCGACCTGCACAAAAAGCAGGACCGCAAAAACAAGGACAATCGGCGAAAGTGCCAAGGCAAGGGCGGCGATACGCAGGCTTTTGTTAAAGGCCACTTCAACCGGATTTGCCAGTGGCAACTTGGGCCGTTCAAGCTGTTCGTGTTTGAGATCGTTTAGATATCCCTGCACGAAACCGTCTCGGCCCTGATTTAATGCCAGAAGCATGATGATGGCATCCGATTGCTTTCTATCCTGAGCGGCCCTGGTATCGGCATCCTCATCTTCGCGCCACCAACGCAGGAAAGACCGGATCACCATCGAGGATCGCCATCCCTGACGGGTGGCAACCACATATTCGATCATGCCTTCGATGTCGGCGGGACCAAATGCACCCTCGCCCGCGCCGCCGAATGGAAATCCAAGACGTCTTTCCTTGTGGTCGCTTTGCGCGTCACCATCCCCGCTCTCGGGCTCTTTGGTGCCTTCGACAAACTCTGCATCCATGACGTGCCGCCGACGCGGCACAAGGCCGATCACCGGACAATGGGTAGGTTCGTAGCTATAGGGATGATGCGGGTAGCTCATGGAATGCCATCTTCACGTTATCGGGACAGAACGGCTCTGTCCTGTAAGACGGTTGGGATGTGGTGGTGTGAAAATTTCGGTTATGCAAGACAATGTGAACAGGTTTGCTCTGCCTGCGGTGCAATTGACTTGAAATGTGCCCCCATGCACCGCTATGTGTGTGCCACGTTATCAAAACCCACTCTGGCAAGGAGTTCGCACACGTGAATACGGTCAAGCCTGTTCATATTATTGGCGCCGGTCTGGCGGGCAGCGAAGCCGCCTGGCAATTGGCAGAAGCCGGTGTGCCCGTCATCCTGCATGAAATGCGCCCGACGCGCCCGACCGATGCACACCATACCGACAAATGTGCTGAGCTGGTCTGTTCGAATTCATTCCGGTCCGATGACAAGGAATACAATGCTGTCGGCCTGATCCATGATGAAATGCGCCGTGCCGGTTCGATCATCATGCGGTGCGCTGATCAGCACAAGGTACCCGCCGGTGGCGCACTGGCCGTTGACCGCGAAGGTTTTTCCGAGGCCGTTACAAACGCGCTTGAAAGCCATCCTTTGATCACGATGGAGCGCGGTGAAATTGATGGTCTGCCGCCAGAAGAATGGGAACATACCATCATTGCGACCGGACCACTGACATCCGGTGCGCTTGCCGATGCCATTCGCAAGGCAACCGGCGAGGAAAGCCTTGCCTTCTTCGATGCGATCGCACCGATTGTCTATAAGGACAGTATTGATTTCGATAAGGCATGGTTCCAGTCGCGGTATGACAAGGGCGATGGCAAGGATTACATCAATTGCCCGATGTATGAAGATGAGTATAACCGCTTCATCGACGCCCTGATCGAAGGCGAAAAAACCGAATTCAAGGACTGGGAAAAAGACACCCCCTATTTCGACGGATGCCTTCCGATCGAAGTCATGGCCGAACGTGGGCGCGAAACGCTGCGCCACGGCCCGATGAAACCGGTTGGCCTGACCAACCCGCATAATCCAAAAGAAAAGCCACGCGCAATCGTTCAGCTGCGTCAGGATAATGCGCTTGGCACGCTTTACAATATGGTCGGTTTCCAGACCAAACTGAAATACGGCGCGCAGGTCGAAGTGTTCCGCACCATTCCGGGGCTGGAAAATGCCGAATTCGCCCGTCTTGGCGGCATTCACCGCAATACCTTCCTGAACTCGCCACGCCTTTTGGATGGGAATCTGCGCCTTAAATCACGTCCTGATCTCCGCTTTGCCGGACAGATTACAGGCTGTGAAGGATATGTAGAAAGTGCCGCCGTCGGTCTGATGGTTGGTCGGTTTACAGCTGCCGAAAAAGCAGGGAAAACCATCCCGACGCCGCCGCTTGCAACCGCCATGGGTGCCCTATTGAACCACATCACCGGCGGTGCCGATGAAAGCACCTTCCAGCCGATGAATGTGAATTTTGGTCTGTTCCCCGATCTTGATCTCAAGAAACGGGTCAAAGGCCGTGATCGCAAGAAGCTTTATAGCGATCGTGCCATTCCGCTGTTTGATGAGTGGCTCAGCACCGTGAACGCAGGCTGAAAAATCAAAAGCCGCATCGAAAGTGATGCGGCTTTTTTCTTCGACCCGACAGGTGCGATCAATAGCGATCAGGTTGGCGTGTCAGCTTACCCGTAACATCGCGGATTTGTTCCCCGTCACGGAACCTGCGAAAGATCAGATCAAGATTGCCGTCATCGTCGAGCGTGCGCTTGTAGACCTGCATTTCATACCCGCCTTCATCATTGATATAAAGCGCGTGAATGGTGAGGGTCTTGTCAACAATCCGTGCCCAGAAAAATGGTTCGCCTTTGAGCGGGTCATTGGGAATGCGTTTTCCGAACAGCCCCGAACGCATGGCGCTGCCATAGATGTCGGCACGCTCGGTTGCGTAAAATTCAACATCCAGAGATACGGTTTTTTCGCGTCCGTCTGGCTTGTGGATGACCGTTGACCAATCGACGATAAAGCCGCGTTCGGTCTCCTTGATGACCACATCAAGATCACGGGCTTGAAGCTCGTTTTCGGCATGCTCGATGGTTGTGCCATGATAGGAACCCACGAACGGCTCGATGCTCGCGGCACGGGCCTGCGAAACAGTGATGACAGACAGGCACAGCAACCCGACAAACATCAGGCCGCCAAACCACCGTTTCCGGGTCTTTTTTATCAAATGTGCCATCTTGGTCCTCATGTCGGGCATGCCCGTATCTTGCGCCAGATATCAAAGGGTTACCAACGCTACCACGTACAGTTCAGTGCTGTCCTGATCTTTGTTGTCACTCTAAGAGATATTTATACAATGGTCATGTGACAAGCGATATCGGATCAATATCTCTTGAGCATCCCGTTAAGGGTCAACCGCAGACTTGCCGGTCGCGCCAAACCGAATTCGGCAGAAAACGGATCATATCCGGACTTGGCAAGCTTGCGCAGGTACCCGTCGGCTAAAACCACCGGCAATGCCGCGGCGTGGGCCTGTTTTGGCAAAGCGCTGCGATGTTTGCGGGCTTCGGCAATGCTGGCATGCGCCAGTTCGGCCAGTTCGCGAATGAATTCGCGGATTTCCTGTTTTTTGCGGAATTCAAAAACGTCGCCTTGCGCGACTTCGTGATGCTCCATCCGATCTTTTGGCAGATAAAGGCGTTTTGATCGGCCATGGAACACGATGGCCCGCATGATGCCGACCAGGCCATACGCATTGCCTGCAAGCCGTGCCGCATAGTCTGCATCGTCACCACCTGCCCCAAGCAGCCTTGACGCCAGAACACTGATCTGCCCGGACGTTTGATCAATATAGCGATCAAGTTCCTGTTGGGTGGCAGGTTGGCGATCTTCAAGATCAAACTCGCGCGCGGCAACAATCGCCTCAAGGTCGGCGATATCGAGGTGCCCGTCCTTGACCAGGTCAGCCAGTGGCTCAACAACTTCGTGCTTGCGCACCTGCCCCGCGCCCAATTCGGTCAGGGTGTCACGCCACCATTGCAAGCGGATATGGCCCAGCATGACTTCACTGACCATCTCTCGCGTTTTGGAGACTTCCTGATTAAAGGCGTACAGCGTGAACAGAGATTCCCGTTTTTCCGGTGCCGCAAACAGCGCACACAGGAAACGGTCCCGGTCATGGCGCCTGACATAGTCGGCACAGTGGGAAAGCTTTGGCGTATCGGGCATTTATCCTATCCGATCTTACGTTCTGAACGTTGATCGTCTTTTGGGCTGTTGATGATTTCCGGCATGCTTTCGACATATAGCGATTGCGACGGGAATGCGAAAGCTGCGTCCTCTTCCTCGACAATACGTTTGAAAGCAATGATGTGACGGTTGCGAATATCGCGCCACGTCACCCAGTCAGTAGTTTTGGTGAAGTAATAAAGATCAATATTGATCGAACTGGCACCAAAGTCTGACAAATGCACCATTTGGGCGACATCGGTCTGGGCGACATCTTCATCGTTCTTCAGAAAATCGCGCAGCTTGTCGATGATCGCTTCCATTTGTTTGGCGGTCGTTCGGTATTCCAGACCAATCACCATCTTGATCCGACGATGTGTCATTCGCGACCAGTTGATCACAGGCGAATCAACGATCTGGGCATTTGGCATCGTAACCAGGGCCTTGGCAAAGGTACGTACCTTGGTCGCCCGCAGGCCCACGACCTCAACCGTTCCTTCGAAGTGCGGTGTTTCGATCCAGTCGCCGCGCTTATACAGGTTGTCGGCGAAAATCGTCAGGCCGCCAAAGATATTGGCAACAGAATCCTTTGCCGCCAACGCAACCGCCATCCCGGCAAGACCAAGACCACCCAGGAACGCTGAAACATCAATGCCCCAGTTTTCCAGAATGATAACGCCGCCAATAACGACGATCAGGGTTTTCACACCGCGAATGAAGAATTGCCTGAGATCATCGCCAAGCCCGGCACCAAACCGGCCGACCAGCCGATTTAACGATACCCCCAACGGCTCCACGGCCCGAAACAGCGCCCAAAAGACACAGAAGCCGGCCGCGACTGAAATAGCCTCAACAGCAAAGGCATCAATTTCTTCGGGGAGTGTTAGCACCTCGGTTGCGAAATAAATGCCTAGCAGCATGAACAAAGCTTGCAAAGGCAAGGCAAAGGCATCAAGCACATTGCCCATCATACTTTCTGAGCGTTGCTGTGCAATCCGACGCAAGATAGCAAGTGCACCACGCACCAGAACCCGCTTGAAGATAAAGAAAACAAGCAGCACCAAGGCAGCACCGACAAGCCTTCCGATCTCCCCGCCGCCAAGCATATCGACCCACGAATTCATGTGGCCGATCACCTCTTCGTTCAGGTTGTCCAGTTCGGTGGTGATTTCATCCATGGCTTGTAAGCTGTTCTGATGTTAAGGTTATTACGACTTCTGACTTGGTACGACTATGTAGCACATCGTTCTCTGGCCTCTGTATAACAACTAAATTGGCTCAGGCATATGGCATCATTTGCGTCCGGAAGCTTACACATTATCGGCGGCGGTCTGGCCGGTTCGGCACTTGCCACCTGCATGGCCGAGGACGGCTTTGACGTGACGCTATATGACGAAGCCGAGCCATTTGAAAGCCGCTGGACGCGCGGCATGCACACTGCACCTGAAAGCCACAAAACAGCAGAGCCAGAGATATTTTATGATCCGTCGGGGCTGGTTGCCGACTTCTTTGCGGGCTACCCGGAAATTCCCGCGAAACTGATCAGACCGGCCCATTGTGTGATGGGATTGAAACGTGGGCGTCGCAAACCCGCCATTGTATCGCTTGATCAGGGTATATCGCGGGCGCTGATTTACCGGCGGATAAGCATTGCTGCGCGTGCCTATACCGCACTGACACTTTGGCAACAACGATCTACCAGTGAAGAAAACCGGCTCGACAGCACGTTCTCATCGGGTGCATTTGACTCTGACGACAAAGCCCATCAGCCCGGCACCTATCATCGTGATGCGCTTACTGTTCTGGCCGAAGTTCTGTTTTCCATGCCTGCCCACCGATGTTCAAAATCCCTGTTGGCACGGGTTCTGGTGCCAAGGTTGCGCGAGATGCTGGCGCGCCATCATGAACCGGTGTTTGCGGCGATTGATCCGATTATCCTCAACGATATTGCCCTGCCTGCCCTGCGTGAACGGTTCCTTGCTGCGGGTGGGACCATCAGAAGTCGAACAAAACTTGGCGATATCGACAGCACTTCGGACTACGCGACCGATTTGCTGTTCGAAGATGACAGTCAGATTGTTCTGAACCCTGATGATGCCGTTGTTCTGGCCCTGCACCCCAAACCATTATGCGATGCGGTACCCGATATCGGTATATCTCCCGCACCTGCGCATCGGCGCTGCATGACGTTTGAAATGCGCAAACCATTTGCGGAACCACAAGCCCTTCTGGTCAGTGATGATATCGTGCGTGCGATCTACTGTAATCGTCGACATCTTCAGGTAAGCCTGAACAGCAGCTTGCAATTGCAAGATACCCAGAACGCTGATCAATTCGCGCAGCTTGTCTGGCAACGTTGTGTTTGGCTCTGTGACCAGTACCTTAATCTTGATTTGCAAACGCGATCAGATAATGCGGACAATGCACTGCATCCCAACCACTTGTTCATCAACGCCGAAGCTCCGTTTCCTGAAATGACGCCGGGAATGGCTGCCAGTCGACAGCAACTGCGGGCACCATGGAAAAACGTATTTCTGTGCGGGGATGTCTTCCCGATTGATCAGGCCCCGGGACCGGCGGCACTTTTTTCAAGCGTTCTTGATATCCGCCATGAACTTCAAAAGTTCTTTGCCTAGGGTCTTATCGTTTAGACAGCAATCATCGCCGCGGCGACGCGACGCGCCTCGGACACCAGCACATTGTAGGTCCGGCAAGCAGCACCGGTATCCATTGGTTCGATGACAATACCGTGCGGCTTGAGCGCCTGGCGCCACTCAATCGGGACAGGTGTTAGACGTGTCCCCATGCCAAGCAACAGGATCTCGATTTCGTCGGCCTTTTCGATCACACGTGAAAAAGAGTCCGGCGTGATGTCGTCTTTTGTCGTAACGTTCCATGAATAGACGGCTTCAGGAAACAGCAGGATCGATCCCGTAACCGTTTCTTCGCCAAATCGAAAAATGCCGTCGCCATAGCTGGTGACCATTTTACTGCCTTCGGCGACCAAGGTACTTACTTCAAGAGACATGCTGGCCCCATTTGCGGTTGTTCAATTGATTTGAATTGGACTTAGTCTGGATTTCACGCAGTGTCGAGGTGCTCTTCGGTAATTTTTCTGCGCCACAGAATGAACAACCCGGATAAAACGACGATACCGCAACCGATCATCATCAACATGTCGGGCTCCTCGCCAAACAGGATCATGCCCAATGCAATACCAAACAACAACCGGGTGTACCTAAATGGCGTAACTGCCGAAACATCGCCACTGCGCATCGCTTTCATTAAGGCAACATAGGCAAACGCCCCCATCAGGATTGCGCCAACGAAATACAGAACGCTTTGCATACTCATCCACGTAAAAGCTTTTCCATCCCACAATGAAAACACGATGCCAGCCAGGATAATGGCCACAAAGCCGTAGAAACCCAGGATCGACGTGCTTAGTGATACAGGTGCGGCACGGCTGGCAAGATCACGTCCGGCAAAGCCAATCGTGCCAATAACAGCAAGCAGGGATAACGCAGAAAAGCTGTCAGCGGTCGGACGCAAAATAATCAAAACGCCAATCAATCCGACGATGATTGCCGTCCATCTTCTCCAACCCACCTTTTCGCCAAACAGGATGGCGGCTCCAAGAACGACAATAATCGGCGTTGCCTGAAGAATTGCGGTCGTCGATGAAAGTGGCGTTAATGCCAATGCGAGGACATAAAACAACCGGCCAATAACTTCAAAAACGATCCGTATGCCCATCGCACGCGACAGCACATCAGGATTAAGCAAGCGCTGTTTGTTGATCCGCGCGACAACTGCAAACAGGATCGCCCCACCGACCCCAAACACAACCAGGACCTGACCGACGGCATGGGCTTCTGAGACAGCCTTAACAAACGCATCCTCAAAGGAAAACGCCACCATCGCAGCCATCATCCAGATGCTGCCGATCAGATTTGCGCGATGTTCGGGGTTAGACGCGATATGGGGTTTCATCGGTTGCAGCCAGTTTTTAATGGACTTTTTATCGGCTATCTACGGACGGAAACCAAAGACCGCAAACGATCAAATCCCGCAAAGAAATGGCCGGGTTTGTTTTCTCACAAACCCGGCCATAGTGTAAATGTCTATAAATCCAACCCGGTTGATCAGGCGCCAGCTTCCTGGCCTTCTTCTGCCTCGGGAATTTTACGTTTGAGGCGAAGGACGATCAGCAACGGCGACGCGACACAGATCGAGGAATAGGTCCCGATCACGATGCCAAAGATCAACGCCATGGTGAAACCACGGATCGCTTCGCCGCCAAACACGAACAAGGCAATAAGTGCCAGCAACGTCGTAAAGGACGTCATGGTCGTGCGTGAAAGCGTCGAGTTGATCGACAGGTCCAGCAAATCCGGGATTTCCATCTTGCGGAACTTGCGCAGATATTCACGGATACGGTCAAACACAACAACCGTATCGTTGATCGAATAACCGGCAACCGTCAGAACCGCTGCCAAGGTCGCCAGATCGAACTGAACACCGGTGATTACAAAGAAACCGATGGTGATCAAGACGTCATGCAGCAAGGCTACAACCGATGCGACAGCGAACTGCCATTCGAACCGAACCCAGATATAGACCATGATCAGGAACAACGAGATCACGACCGAATAGAACCCGGCTTCCTTAAGCTCGCCACCGACTTTCGGACCGACAAGTTCACTACGGCGAATGGTGACGTCATCGCCAAGTGCGTTGGTGACAGCCGCAAGGGCCGCCATCTGGGCTTCTTCATCACCATCCTGGCGCTGCAACTGGATCAGGACATCATCCGGCTCGCCGAATTCCTGAATGGAAACATCGCCAAGGCCGAGGCTGCCAAGATTGTCACGCAGTGCGTTGATATCAGCCGGGCCATTGGTCTTGATTTCGACCAGAATGCCGCCCCGGAAATCGATCCCGAAGTTAAGGCCCTTGGTGAAGAACATACCGACCGAGGCCAGCACCATCAGCAAAGACGCGATATAGAATATCTTCCGGAATTTAAGGAACGGGATATTCACGTCATCCGGGATAAGATGTAAAGGTTTCATATCTTCCCTGTTCCCTTCCTTAAATGACCAACTCGGTCGGACGGCTGCGTTTTACCCATGCTGCAATCAGCAGTCGGGTCAGCCAGATCGCCGAGAACATTGAGGTGATAATGCCGATGGCCAGTGTCACGGCAAAGCCCTTGATCGGACCAGATCCGAAGCTAAACAGCACAAGGGCTGCAATCAGGGTCGTGATGTTGGCATCAAGAATGGTCGACATGGCGCTACGATAACCGGCATCAATCGCATTGATGATTGTACGGCCGTTGCGGCGTTCCTCGCGGATACGTTCAAAGATCAGAACGTTGGCATCAACCGCCATACCGACGGTCAGAACGATACCCGCAATCCCCGGCAGGGTCAGGGTCGCCTGAAGAACCGACATCACCGCCAGAACAAGGATCAGGTTCATCATAAGCGCAATGTCGGCATAGACGCCAAACCGGCCATAACTGATCACCATGAAGGCAATCACAAAGACCAGACCAAGAACGGCAGCAAATTCGCCGGCCTCGACCGAATCCTGACCAAGGCCCGGACCAACCGAGCGTTCTTCAAGGATCTGCATCGGTGCAGGCAATGCACCAGCACGCAGAAGCAGCGAAAGATCGTTGGCTTCCTGAACGCTGAACTGGCCGGTAATGATACCATTACCGCCAAGGATCGGTTCGTTGATGCGTGGTGCGGAAATCACTTCACCATCAAGAACGATGGCAAGGCCACGACCGGCATTTTTACTGGTGATATCGCCAAATCGCGCACCGCCTGCCGCATCAAAGCGGAAGGAAACAACCGGACGACCGTCACTGAAGGTCGGTTGAGAGTCGACAAGGTTGTCACCTGAGACAACGATACGACGATCAATCAGGTATTCACGGATACCATCGCCTTCATCTGCTGAGGGCAGGATCATGGTTCCCGGCGGAAGGCCGGTCGCACGTGCATCGGCGGCCGTTTTTTCGTTATTCACAAGATGGAAGTTCATCTTTGCGGTACGGCCCAGGATGTCACGCAGGCGTGACGGATCATCAAGACCCGGAACCTGAACAACGATGCGGTTTTCGCCCTGGCGCTGGATGGATGGCTCGGTGGTACCCAGTTCGTCAACGCGACGACGGACAACTTCCAGCGACTGTGCAATCGCGCGGTCAATCAGTTCGCGATAAGCGACTTCGTTATAGGTCACAACGATGTTGTTCCCCTCGCCGCTCAGTTCGGTATTCGGTTCCGCGGTGCGCGCGATTTCACGCGCCTTTTCGACGTCATCGGCCCGCAGAATGGTAATCTCGGCACCGTTCGCCGTGGCTTCACGCGGACGGTTACGGATTTGTTCCTGACGCAGTTCAGTGCGGATCGCATCGGCAAGCGCGTCATAACGTTCGCGCAGGACACTGTCGGTGTCGACTTCAAGCAGCATGTGCGAGCCGCCACGAAGATCGAGGCCGAGATTGATCTGCTTGCCCGGCAGGTAACTGGACTCAGTCGCCAGAGTGCCCGCCGGCAGGAAGTTTGGCGCAGCGTAGATTACGCCCAAAGCACACACCAGAAGGACCAGTGCTGCTTTCCATTTGGTAAAATAAAGCATGTGTTTGTGACCGGATCTGTCAGGGTCAACCTTGGTCTGGTTCCAAGGTTCTTGGAACAACGGGTATTTGGTACCGCTTCAGGCCACCGGCAAAATGCAAGAAGGCGGAGCCAACTGCCCCGCCTCACTTGATACGAAGAGATTAGTCTTTCTTGGTCTCTTCTTCTTTTTCTTCTTTTTCGTCTTTGGCATCGCTTTTGGCCGGTTCGGTTTTTGAAAGAACCGTTGAAACCATGCCACGTGCGACTTTGACTTTCACACCTTCGGCGATCTCGACCGACAGTTCATCGTCGCCAACAACCTTGGCAACGGTACCAATCAGGCCACCGGCGGTGACGATCTTGTCGCCACGACGGATCGCCTCAAGCATTGCCTTATGTTCTTTCTGCTTTTTCTGCTGAGGACGAATAAGCAGGAAATAGAAAACAACAAAAATCAGGATCAGCGGCGCAAACTGCATCAGTGCACCAGCACCATCTGCACCACCAGCGGCCTGAGCGTAAGCCGTCGAAATAAACATTAGGAACTCCTAATTCCTCAGAACAAAAAATATCAACTGCCGGAATATAACGGGGTGTTACGCCAAAGCAAGGGAGAACCGGTTTCAAAGCGGTAAAATCGGCACTTGTGTGCTTTTGTTCACCTTGTGTTGCACGAAGGCCCTTAGAACAAACACTTCCATTGGCATCCTAATGTGCTAGCTTTCCGGCCAACAAAAAACGTCACCGGAAAAAAGAAACACCCAAGAGGCCCCGATGAGTAGCGATTTCGATAAACTTTTGCCCACACTCGAACGAATTGCCGCAGCACTTGAACGCATGGCACCGCCCGCGCGCGCCAAAAACGATCTGAGCGCTGCCGACGCCTTTGTCTGGCAGGCACGAACAGGCTACTTGCAACCGGTTCGGAACGTGAACCGGGTCGATATCGGGCTTCTTCAGGGTATCGGGCAGCAAAAGGAAATCCTGTATAACAACACCAAGCGCTTTGCCGATGGCCTACCGGCTAACAACGCATTGCTTTGGGGCGCGCGTGGAACGGGTAAAAGCTCCATCGTCAAGGCGATGCATGCCAAGATCAATGCTGAAAGCCCGGCATCACTGGCACTGGTCGAAATTCATCGTGAAGATATTCCGACCCTGCCCGACCTTTTGCACATCCTGCAAGAAGGCGGTCGCCGCACAATTTTGTTCTGCGATGATTTGTCTTTTGACATGCATGATGAAAGCTACAAGTCGCTGAAGGCGGTTCTTGATGGCGGCATTGAAGGCCGCCCAAAGAATGTGATCTTCTATGCGACGTCAAACCGCCGCCACCTGATGGCGCGTGACATGATTGAAAATGAACGCTCCACGGCGATCAACCCGTCCGAGGCGGTTGAAGAAAAAGTATCCCTATCGGACAGGTTCGGTCTTTGGCTTGGTTTCCACAATATCTCGCAAGACGTCTATTTCGAGATCATCCAAGGCTATGCCAAGGAATTCGGGATCGATATCCCGACCGAAGAGCTGCATGCCCGTGCCAAGGAATGGACCGTTACACGCGGCAGCCGTTCGGGCCGTGTTGCCTGGCAGTTTATTCAGGAAGTCGCGGGCGAACTTGGCAAATCGATCGATTAGCCAACACTGAAACAGCGCAAAAACGGAAAACACCCGGGCAAATTGTCCGGGTGTTTTTGTTAGCGCGACACCATCACGCTTGGCAGGAACTTGATCGGGTCAGACGACTTGCGACCCTGGCGGACTTCGAAGTGAAGCTGCGGGAACGTCACGGCCCCAGTCGTGCCAACCGTCGAAATCTTTTGACCACGCGTCACAACATCACCACGGGCCACCAGCGGGCTTTCGGTGTGTGCATAGGCGGTCACAAAGTTATCCGCATGCTTGATCAGGATCAGGTTGCCAAAACCGCGTAACTCGTTGCCGACATAGGTCACAACACCGTTATCGGCGGCAAGTATGGGCGTACCGCGATTGGCCTGAATATTGATACCGTCATTAAACAGGCCACCGGTCCCAGCACCGTATTTCAGAACAACCTTGCCCTGAACCGGCCAGATGAAACCTTTACGCGCAGATGGATCTGCCAAGGTGACATTCTGACGCACAGAGCTGCCCTGCCCGGCAATCGGTGTCGATTTGCTGTCCGTCTGCCAGCTGCGGGCGGAGGCTATCTGACGTTCGGCAGCAGCCGCATAGTCCTGCGGTTTCAGTCCAGGTGTCGGAATGCTTCCGCCATTGCGCGGTGAGACCCGTGCGACGGTCGCCGTCGGCCGCGCAGTCTGGACGGGCGCACTGGTCGATTTCGCCGGAACGCTTACCACCTGACGCTTTCCGCCAATTGTGACGGTTTTGGTCGGTGTGCTTGATCTGGACGCAACCGCTGTATCTGGTGGCAGGCTGTCGTAATTGGGTGTCCACGGCGGCAGGACAAGGCGCTGCCCCGGATAGATCACATACGGTTCGCGAAGTTCATTGCGGCGGGTGAACTGCATAAAGTCCATGTGATAGCGCACGGCAAGCTGCGAAACTGTGTCGCCCGGCTCGACCGTGATGACCCGTTCCCCGTTCTTGAGCTTTGGCATGCTATAGGGGCTGTAGCTCGCCCCATCGCCATAAACCACCGGTACCGGCACGGAATTGAGCAAACAGCCGCCAAGCGCCGCACTTGCTGCACAAACAAGCAACAGGCGTTTTCCGTGATAAACAGCGCTTTTGACACAATTTTCCATCATGTTTCTGATTATCTCCGATCAGCGGTTAACAATCAGTAAGCATCAGGGTGTTCAGGTTGGATTTAAACGGGCTGACGGGTGTCAGAATTCCTCGGTACCCGGAAGCATGGGAACGAACCGGACAGGCATCAGTTCGGTAACATCGACACCGCTTGGCGTACGCAAGACACGCAACAAAAGCTGTGTGTGGGATACTTCCCCCACCGGCACGACCATGATGCCACCAACTGCAAGCTGATCGACAAGCACCGGCGGAACGTCCTGTGCTGCCGCCGTGACAATAATGCGATCAAACGGTGCCTGCGCTTTCCACCCAAGCCCGCCGTCGGCATGCAATGTCGAAATGGTGTGCAGGCCCAACTCGCGAAACTTGTCCTCTGCCTCGCGGAGGAGCGGCTTGTGACGTTCCAAGGTATAAACACGCCGGGCGAGCTTGGCCAGAATCGCTGCCTGATAACCAGAACCAGTGCCGACTTCGAGCACCTTCATACGGTCATTAAGCTCAAGCGCCTGTGTCATCAGGGCCACGATATAGGGCTGTGAAATCGTTTGGCCCTTGCTGATCGGCAATGCGACGTTTTCCCAGGCCCGGCTGACGAACGGGTCGGCGACAAAAATCTCGCGCGGGATGTCAGCCAGTGCAGACAACACGGCTTCATCGTGAATGCCATCATCACGAAGGATCTGCAACAGGTTGGCTATGGCGGTTTCGCGCGTAATCACCGGCTCGTTCACGGAAAGGCCTTCGTCAGTTTTTCAAACGTATCGTAGTGGGTGAAATCAAGGCTGATCGGGGTGACAGAGACGTTGCCCTGCTCGATCACGCGCAGATCAGACTTTTTGTCTTCTGGCAGTTCAGACTGAATAGCCCCGATCCAGTAATATGGCTCGCCGCGCGGATCAAGGCGTTCGGCGATGTGATCACCGATCTTGCGCTGCCCTTGTCTTGAGATTTTTATCTCTGCACCGCCATTGGCTTCGTGATCCGGGAAATTGACGTTGATCAGAACGCCTTTAGGCCAGGTTGTCGTGACCAAAGTTGCCAGAACATCCTTGAGGTATTTCTCGGCAATCGTCCAATCAATCATGTCGCCAGAGAAATACTGTGAAAACGCGACCGCGGGCACATTAAGCAAAGTTGCTTCCATGGCGGCGGCAACCGTCCCCGAGTAAGTCACGTCTTCACCAAGGTTGCCACCCCGGTTGATCCCCGAAAGCACGATATCTGGTGGGTTGTCGCGCATGACCTGCTGCAAGCCAAGCAGAATGCAATCGGTTGGCGTACCATCCACAGCAAAATGCCGTTCATCGCGTTTATGAATACGCAATGGACGGCGCAGGGTCAGGGAATGCCCCGCCCCGCTTTGTTCCATCGACGGTGCAATCACCCACACATCATCGGAAAACTCGCGTGCGAGCTGTTCCAATATCTTGATCCCGGGCGCGTCAATGCCATCATCATTACTGATCAGGATGCGTGCTTTGGTGAGATCCATCATGTCGGTATCGTCCTAGCCCGCCGAGATTACCTCTAACCCGCCCATATAGGGTTTGAGCGCATCAGGAACACGGATCGAGCCATCCGCCTGCTGATAGTTTTCCATCACGGCAATCAGGCAACGACCAACGGCAAGGCCAGACCCGTTCAGGGTATGAACAAACTGGGTCTTTTTGTCACCGGCAGCACGATAACGTGCATTCATGCGACGCGCCTGGAAATCACGCGTGTTCGAGCATGACGAGATTTCGCGATATTTGCCCTGTCCCGGCAACCAGACTTCGATGTCATAGGTTTTTGCCGCCGAGAACCCGATATCGCCGGTGCAAAGAATAACCGTGCGATACGGCAAGCCAAGACGTTCAAGGACTGTTTCCGCACAGCGCGTCTTGCGGGTCAGTTCCTCGTCAGATTTCTCTGCTTCGACCACCGAAACCATTTCCACCTTGGAAAACTGGTGCTGGCGGATCATGCCGCGCGTATCACGGCCCGCCGAACCGGCTTCGGAACGGAAACACTGGGTCAGTGCGGTATAGCGCAGCGGCAGTTTTGCCTGATCGATAATGTCACCTGCAACCTGGTTGGTCAGGGTCACTTCTGACGTCGGGATCAGCCAGTAATCATTGGTGGTTTTAAACGAATCCTCGGCGAATTTCGGCAACTGGCCGGTACCAAACATGGCGTCATCGCGCACCAGCATCGGCGTGATGGTTTCCTGGTAACCATGTTCGCCTGTGTGCAGATCCAGCATGAACTGTGCAAGCGCACGTTCGAGCTTGGCCAAACCGCCACGCAGAATGACGAACCGCGAACCAGACAGTTTGGCTGCGGTTTCGAAATCCATCATGCCAAGTTTCTCACCGATCTCGAAATGCTCGAGCGCCTGGAAATCAAACTCACCCGGGGTCCCCCAACGATTGACTTCGACATTGTCGTTTTCGTCTTCGCCAACCGGGACTTCGGGATCAAGAATGTTCGGGAAGGACGACAGCAAAAGATCAAGCTGGTCATTCAGCGATGCCTGACCGTCCTCGGCTTCCTTGATCTTGTCCTTGAGCGTGCCCATTTCGGCCATCAGGTCGTCGGCATTTTCGCCATTCTTGCGCAATTTGCCGATCTCGCCGGAAATCACCTTACGGCGGGCCAGCATTTCCTGATGTTCGGTCATCAGTTTACGGCGTTCAACGTCGATATCGATCAGACGCTGTGCGGTAACGTCCTGTTTGCGCGCAGTCATTGCTGCGTCAAAAGCCTCGGGATTGTCCCGAATCCATTTAATGTCGTGCATCGAAGAGCACCCTGTCAGTCTATCTGTTTGTGGCTTTATACGATGGGGTGGACACAAGGTCCACCCCGTCAAATCGGACGGTTCAGGCGGGGGATTTCAATCAACGGGCGTTGTTGAAATCATCCTCGCCGTCATCATTGTTCGACGGTCCGGACAGCTTCGGCGCATCCCCCTCGTCGTCGGAGGATCGGGTCAAGGAAGTCTGACCGTCATCATAGGATGCAGCGGCCTCACCTTGTGCGTCGACACCGTCTTGCGCCGTTGCGACTGCGGTTCCGGTTGCGGCCTCTGCCTCGCCGTCGTTATCATCTGAATCCGTCTCGTCATCCTCATCCGCGTCATCGTCCGCGTCATCGTCCGCGGCGGCTTTCGCACGCTTACGCTCGGAAATGCGCGCCATGATGATCGAGATTTCATAAAGAATGATAATCGGAATGCCCAACCCGATCTGGGAAATCAGATCCGGCGGGGTCAGAACGGCGGCAAACCCGAATGCGATAACAATTGCGTACTTACGGCGACGTGCAAGACCATCCGCGGTGACGATGCCGGCACGCGCCATCAACGTCAAAAGAACCGGCAGCTGGAAGCAAAGCCCGAACGCGAAGATCAGCTTCATGACCAGCGAGAGGTATTCGCCCACCTTGGCTTCAAGCTGGATCGCAAGGTTTGATGCGCCACCCGCCTGTTCGAAACTGAGGAAGAACTTCCAGGCCAGCGGCATGATCAGGTAGTAGACCAATGCACCGCCCATCAGGAACAGGATCGGGGTCGCAAAGATGAATGGCATGAATGCCGAACGTTCGTTCTTGTAAAGACCCGGCGCGACAAACGCCCAAAACTGTCCGAGGAATACCGGTGCAGAGACAAAACAGGCCGCGAAGAACGAAACCTTGACGTAAGTGAAGAACACTTCGGTCAGGGCGGTATAAATCATGCGCCTGTCGGGCCCCATGATTTCTGCAAGCGGTTGGACGAGGAACCCGTAGATATCCTCGACAAAGTAATAGCAGACACCAAAGGTAATAAACAAAGCAAGAACCGCCCAAGTCAGGCGGTTTCTCAGCTCGATCAGATGCTCCATGATCGGCATCTGTTTGTCATGCGATTGCATGTTCACGCCTGGCTCTCCGGCTGATCTTTTTTCTTGCTGTCATCTGCGGGCGAACCCGTTGTCGTTGCCGGTTTTGCAGCATGAGTATCAGCCTTTTCGGCCGGTTTCTCTGCTTTCGGCTTGGACTCGGTCTTTTTGCCGTCGCTTTTGGGACTTGAGATTTTGCTTTCCAGAAAATCGGTCGGATTGCTATGCGAACTGTTGACCTGCTTGCGTAGATCATCAAGTTCCGCTTCACGGATGATGTCATCAATTCCGCTCTGGAATTCACGCGCCATACCGCGCACTTTTTTCCAGTAGCCCGCCAATTTGTACAGCAGATGCGGTAACTCTTTGGGGCCGACGACAAACAGTGCGACGACGGCCACAAGAGCCATTTCGGTCCAGCCGATATCAAACATATGACACGCCTATCTGAAGGAAATCCGACAGACGATCAGGATTTCACAGAATCCTTTTCATTGTCCTTGCTCTCGGATGAAACCGAAGCAGAGGTCGTGTTTTCGATGGTCTTGGCCGAAGCGCCTGCATCTTCTTCTTTTTCGTTGATGCCCGCTTTGAAGCTCTTGATGCCTTTGCCCATGTCACCCATCACTTTCGGAAGCTTGCCTGCGCCGAAGATGATCAGGACAATCGCAAGAATCAGAACGATTTGCCAAACGCCAATACCCATAACTTAAATCTCCAAAGATCCATTCTGCCTGCCGGCGACTTGCCCGGATAATGGCAGAAAGCCCCCCACTGTGCAATGCGACGGTTGGTTAATAACCATGCAGTGCAAAATACCTGTTTAATGTGCGTCTTTCTGTCCGTCGAAACAGGCCGAAACCCGGTCCGCGACGACGCATCAGGTCATAGGAAACACGAAGGCCATGTCGGGATCAAGCGTAATAGCGACAGATGGCTGATTAATCGGTGAAAAGCGTCGCGGGACACGCGCGTGAATGTGGGCACCGGCCTCAAGTGTCAGGTGAACCAGATTGACTTCACCAAGGACACGCACCGCATCGACATGCGCCAAAACGTCATGCCCGTTCAGCGCTTCGCCGATATGAAGGCCTTCTGGCCGGATCAGAACTTCCACTTCAGTGCCGTTTTCGATGCTTTGGCTATCGACATCACCAAACGGTGTCGCAACCTTGCCATCCACAACTGTCCCCGGGAAACGGTTTACCTCGCCAAAGAATGAGGCCACAAAACGGCTTTCAGGCCGGAAATACAGTGTTTCCGGTGATCCGTCCTGCATGATCTGCCCTTCATTCATGATGATGATCCGATCGGCCATATACATGGCTTCCTGCGGATCGTGGGTGACCATCACAGTGGCGATCCCGGCATCCTTAAGAACGTGTAAGGTGGTATCGCGCAAATCCGCACGTCGTGCGACATCAAGACCGGAAAAAGGTTCATCAAGCAGCATGATCCGCGGTTTCGGCGCAAGCGCGCGCGCTAAGGCGATGCGCTGCTGCTGACCGCCAGAAAGCTCGTGTGGATAGGCATCGAGATATTCTGACATGCCGACCTGTTCGAGTGCCGCCTTGATTGCACTCATGCGATCAGTTTCGCTGAAATGACGCAGGCCAAATCCGATATTCTTCGCCACATTCAAATGCGGGAACAGGGCATAGTCCTGAAAGACCATGCCGACACCGCGCTTTTCGGGCTCTACATAGCCACCCGGCTGGGCGACAATCTGGTCATCAACGGAAATCGCACCAACCTGAAGCTTTTCAAGGCCAGCCGCCAAACGAAGTGCTGTGGTCTTGCCACACCCCGACGGGCCAAGCAGACACACCAACTCGCCGGGGGCGACATCAAAGCTGATATCGCGCAAAACGCGGTTCTCGCCGAAAAGGTGAGAAACATGCGACATCTTCAGGCCGTCGGTCATCGAAAACTCTTCTTACAACAGGGATCGGGCACCCGCAGGTGCAAATGATTTGCGAAATCTTTCGTGGAACTTAAGGTCAGCGCCCGTGTGATGCAAGAAGATGGATCAATTGGTTTTGGGATCGTGATCGCTTACTTGGGCGTCTTCATCGTCCGCAAGGTCCTCAAGGTCGTTCTCGCGTGCCCTGCCCGGTACCTGTTCATCATCGTCATACAGGTTCGGATTGTCTGAATAGATGGTTTCATCCAGATCGTCGAGATTGCGGGTGGTCAGGGCCTCTTCGACGACAGAATCGGTGACCTCACCATCATCGATCAGATCCGGCAACGCTTCATCATCCGAACTTGCACCATAACGGCCCATACCCGGTCGACTATCAAGCAGCCCTGCCGCCTTGAGATCCGCCAGCCCCGGCAGGTCGTCACGGCTTTCAAGACCAAAATGATCAAGGAAGTTATCTGTTGTCGCCCAAAGAACCGGGCGCCCCGGCACCCGTTTGCGCCCACGCGGACGGATCCATTTGGATTCAAGCAGGATATCAAGTGTCCCCTTCGATAGCGCAACACCACGAATTTCCTCGATCTCGGATCTTGTGACCGGCTCGTGATAGGCAATGATGGCAAGGGTTTCCAATGTCGCACGCGTCAGTTTCTTGGCCTTTTCGACCTCGATATGAAGGTCCCCAGCCAGGTCCATCGCGGTACGAAATGCCCACTTGTCGCCAATCTGTTTAAGGTTGACGCCACGCGGCTCATAGGTTTCGGCAAGCGCGTGCATGATGGCGCCAACATCCGTGCCCTCGGGCAAGCGTGCGGCGATCACCCGTTCACTCACTGGTTCGGCAGAGGCGAACAAAACGGCTTCAACAATGCGAATATGTTGAAAATCAATCTCCGGACCGAATTCGACGCCTTCGATTTCAAGCTGCGTTTCTTCGCTCATTGCGTGCCCCTGCCCAACTTATTTCTTAAACGTGTCTGCGTCGTAGTTATAATTGCGCGGTAGATCCCCTTCCCGCACAGTCTGTGGCGATCGCAGCAGAATCGGCCCAAAGGTCTCTTCTTGTGAGATTTCCAATTCACCATCGCGGCACATTTCAAGACTGGCAACAAAATGCGCCGCCAATGCAGAGCGCGCCTTAAGCGGCGTTCCAAGCCCGCGCGGCATGAATTCAAGCAGCCGTGTCCATGTCGGCACCACGCGGCGGCCAAACAAATCGCGCAACCGTTGGATGGCATCATCCATCGCGTAAAGATCAAATGCCTCGATCTCAAGCGTTTTGCTTTCCGATGTCAGCATGATCCGCGCATAAGCCTTCAGCAGGTCATAAAGCGACGCGTCATAGACAGACGCCGTTGTAACCCGGACCTCCTCAGGATCGCCACGACCAAAGAAATCACGTCCCAAATTGTGGCGTTCCAGAAGTTTTTCGCCGGCCGCTTTCATCGCCTCAAGGCGTTTCAGCTGGAAGGCAAGAAGCTCTGCCATTTCCTCGGCACTGAGTTCTTCTTCGTCACTTTCCTGTTTTGGAAGCAACAGGCGCGATTTCAGGTAGGCAAGCCAGGCGGCCATCACCAGATAATCCGCCGCCAGTTCAAGACGCAAACCCTGTGCGGTATTGATGAATTCAAGGTACTGTTCGGCAAGATCGAGAATGGAAATCTTGATGATATCGACCTTTTGATCGCGTGCCAGTTCAAGCAACACATCAAGCGGCCCCTCGAACCCGTCCAGATCAAGAATCAGGCGTTCGGCAAGGCTCGGTTCTTCGTCGACCGGTTTCTTGTCAAACACATCATCTGGAATTTCGAATTCGAACTGGTCTGCCATCTATCCCCGACTATCCCCCGCGTCTGTCGGCGTTCAGGCAAAGATATCTGCCAGAAGCCTGACCAGTGCATTGGCCGGTTCAAGCACCAACCACTGGAACACCGGCAGGTCTATACCAAGTTGCGTCGTGACATAGGGCAACAGAAAGACCAATCCGATCAATATGATCATGCCGGTTTTTTCCATACGCGCCAAGACCCGTGCAATCGGCATCGGTGAAATTGCGGTCAGAACCCGCCCACCGTCAAGTGGCGGGATCGGCAACATGTTAAACACCGCCAGAATGCAATTCAGCCAAAGTGACTGATTAAGCATCGTCGCAAGCCATTCATTGACCGCTGGCGAGAAGCTTGGCAGCCACACCAGAAGCAGGATTGATACAATGGCAAGTGCCACGTTGGTCGCCGGACCAGCAATCGCAACACCAATCACGCCCAAACGCTGCGGATGCAGGCGATGAAACGCTACGGGCACCGGCTTGGCATAGCCAAACAGGAACGGTGCGGCTGTTATCAAAAGCAATCCCGGGATCAGGATGGTACCAACCGGATCAATATGGCGGATCGGGTTCAGGCTCAGCCGCCCCATGCGTTGGGCCGTATCATCACCAAACAGCTTGGCGGCGAAACCATGGGCTGCTTCGTGCAACGTCACAGCAAGCAAAACCGGAATGATCCAGGTTGTCGCCGAAACGATCAGATCAATGGTGTCATTCACTTCTGATCATCTCCTGCTGACCAAACCGGTGCCAGAAGATCTGCAAGCCGGGCCTGCCAATCGGTAATCTGGGTGCTGCTTGGCGCGTCGTGTTTGAACGTGGCAATTTGGTTGGTAAAGCTCTGTGCGCGTTGCAAGGACTTACCGGTCAAAAGCGGTGCCATTGATACCACCTCTTCCATCTCGGTGCGTTTACCATTGCAATGAAGCGCAATATCGCACCCGGCACGCAGACATTCATGCGTCCGACTGGCGATGGAGCCACCCAGCGCCTCCATGGACAGATCATCACTGATCAGCAGGTTCTCAAAGCCGATCTCGCCGCGAATAATGTCCTGAATGACAGTTGCGGAAACTGTGCCGGGGCGTTGATCATCAATGGCGGTAAACAGCAGGTGGGCCGACATTGCCGCCAGCACATCCTTCATGTGCGCAAAGGGCGCAAAATCAAACTCGGACAGCGTCTCATGCGATACGGTGACAATCGGCAGGTCCTTGTGACTGTCTACCGTCGCGCGGCCATGTCCCGGAGTATGTTTGATGATCGGCGCAATACCACCATCCAGAAGGCCTGCGGCGACAGCACTGGCCAGCATCACAACCTTGCCGACCTCTGCCCCGTATGACCGGTCACCGATCACGTCACTCATACCGGGCAGACGAAGATCAAGAACAGGGGCGCAAGTTGTATTAAAACCGGCTTCGCGCAGGTCCATCGCCATCAACCGCGCACTGGTATAGGCAGCCTCGCGTGCATCATCCGGGTTTCGATCAAACAGATCACCAAACACACCTGCCGGCGCAATGCTGCGCCAATGTGGCGGTTTCAACCGCATCACGCGGCCGCCTTCCTGATCGACCAGAATCGGCACATTGGTGTTACCAACGATTTCGCGCAGTGCGTTGGTCAGGGCACGGACCTGATTGCGGTTTTCGATGTTGCGGGCAAACAGGATAAACCCGAACGGATCGGCTTCACGCAAGAAGCCCTTTTCCCAATTGCTGAGTTCCGTTCCCGAAACACCAAGAATGCAGGCACGTGGCTTTTTGACTTCAAGGCCGGACAATGAGGCACCCCACATTGCGTTCTTTCAAATCCGCACAAAGCTTTTCGGCAGCCCCGGCATCGCCAAGGGGACCAGCCTGCAACCGATAGAAGACACCTTTGCCTTCGATCTCAATACGTTGCACAAACATCTCAAGATTGCCAAGCAAGTCTTTGTTTTTCGATGACAACCGTGTCCATTCTGCTGCCGCCCCGCCTTCTTCGCGGACCGAGGCCAGCTGCACACGGAATGCGCCAGACGCAGGCGCCGCGGTCGTGGTTTGCGGTGCCGGGGCCGGTTCGGCTGCTGCTTGCTCCTTGGCCGGGGCTTCGGTCGTGCGGTTTTCAGCGGCGGCAACCGCCTTCTCGGCGTCAGTCAATTCTGGTGCTGTAATTTCCGGTGCTTTAACCGCAGGCTCTGCATTGCCGTCAGATTCGGCGTTTTGCGGTGCATTCGCTGTTTCGGTTGCGGCCGCTTCTGCCGGTGCCTCGGCCGTTGGATTTGGCTGGGTCGCCTTGGGCGTTGCCGAGACTTCCGGTACGCGCGGCATGTCCGGAAGTTCCTGCAACACGACATTTGCATCCGGATCAACGTCGCTTAGCTGGTCGTAGACTGTCGTTTCACGGTGGGGAACTTCCATTCCCCCCGGATCTTCCGGGCGAATTTTGATCGGTGACGGATCAGGAAGCAGGATCGGCAAATTGCCATCGTCCTGAATGGGTTGGCCCTGATTATAAAACCAGTAACCTGCCCCGCCCAGCGCGCCACCAACCACGACAACGCCAAGAAACACGGTAGCCAGCCTTTTGATCATGCTCTTGCTGGCGGGCTTTTCTGATCCATAGTGATCTGCACGCTCTGCATGAAGGTCGGCACCGTGTTCTTCACTCATCTCTTACATCTCCTCGACAGGCTTAACGCCCACAACCTCAAGACCGGACGCAATGACCGTGGCAACAGCACGGATCATCGCTAGACGTGCCAGAGTCGCAGGCAAATCATCGGCAATGATGAAGCGCAGTGCTGTGTTGTCACGTCCCTTGTTCCACAATGCATGGAATTCTGCGGCAATTTCTGTCAGGAAAAAGGCAATGCGATGCGGTTCATGGGCAACGGCCGCCTGTTCGATAATCCGCGGCCACTCAGCCATGCGGCGCACCAGAAGCTTTTCATCTTCCGAACTCAGCAATGACAGGTCCGCAGTCGCCAGCGTCTTCTCCGAGAGGTCCTGTCCCGGGAAGGCTTCAGCCGCCTGTCGGAAGACCGAATTCACACGTGCATGCGCATACTGAACATAGAAAACCGGGTTGTCCTTGGACTGTTCGGTCACTTTGGCAAAATCAAACTCTAGCGCTGCGTCATTTTTACGGGTCAGCATGATGAAACGCACGACATCCTTGCCAACACGCTCAACAACATCACGCAGGGTCACGAACGTTCCGGCACGTTTCGACATTTTGACCGGTTCGCCATTGTCAAACAGGCTGACCAACTGGCAAAGTTTGACATCAAGCTCGCCCTCGCCGTGCGTGATCGCCTTGGTGGCCGCCTTCATGCGTTTGACATAGCCACCATGGTCGGCGCCAAAGATGTCGATCATCAAGTTAAAGCCGCGTTCGTACTTATCAAAGTGATAGGCAATGTCGGACGCAAAATAGGTCCAGCTACCATCCGACTTTTTCAAAGGCCGATCGACATCATCGCCAAACTCTGTTGCACGGAACAAGGTTTGCGGGCGCGGTTCCCAGTCATCAGGCTTCTTGCCTTTTGGCGGCTCCAGAACGCCGACATAGATGTCGCCTTTTTTCTCAAGATGTTCAAAGGCCGACTGGACCTTGCCCGCCTTAACCAAGCCGTCTTCGGATGTGAAGACATCATGGGAAACACCAAGAAGACGGAGGTCTTCCTTGATCAGGGCCATCATCTCGACGATGGCGAAAGCACGAAACTCTTCAAGCCATTCATCTTCCGGGGCATTCTGCCACTTGTCGCCATCGCGTTCCGCCAGCTTTTTGCCCGGCGCGACAAGATAATCCCCCGGATACAGGCCTTGCGGAATTTCACTGATCTCTTCACCAAGGGCTTCGCGATAGCGCAAATGAAGCGACCGTGCGAGGACATCTACCTGCGCACCGGCATCATTGGTGTAATATTCCTTGGTAACGGCGTAGCCCGCCTTTGCAAGCAAGTTGGCAAGCACGTCACCAACAACCGCCCCGCGGCAATGGCCGACATGCATCGGGCCGGTCGGGTTTGCCGAAACATATTCGACGTTGATTTTTTCGCCTTTGCCAAGGTCGCTATTGCCATAGGCAGTGCCGACTTCAAGGATCTGGCTGATCTGTGAAAGCCAGAACCGCTCGGCCATCCGCAGATTGATGAAACCCGGGCCGGCAATTTCGACTTCTTCGATGTGATCAAGACCACGCAGTTTTTCGGCCAGCTTTTCCGCCAGATCACGCGGCTTCATGCCAGCAGCTTTTGAAAGCAACATCGCCGCATTTGTTGCGGCATCCCCATGAGACGCATCGCGCGGCGGCTCCACCGTGACACGTGAAGTGTCGGTTCCCGCAGGGAGAACACCGTCTTTTTCAAGGGCGAGAATCTGGTTCTCGATGTCGCTTTTCAACAGGCTGAAAACATTCATGACTTGGAACTTTGTAATTTCTGGTTCTGACCGGACCGGCCAATTGACTGGCGCCTGTTTTGAGCCATTTCACCTCAAAACGCAAGTCACCCTTGTTTGGAGTGATTACAGGTTTTGACATTTCAGCCATGCGCGCTAAATACTGACTCAAATACTGCGTTCGGATCATGCTATGATGTGATCAAGGATCGCAAACACACCTGCCCCGGCAGGACAAGACCAAGGAGTGTTGAATGACCGATTCTTCTCGGCAAGTTCAAATGACTGAAAGTGCAGCAAAACGCATTCAGGAACTGATTGCCAGCGAAGGTGCTGCGAACACCATGCTGCGTTTGCAGGTGTCTGGCGGCGGTTGCAGTGGGTTCCAGTATGAGTTCTCGCTCGATTCAGACACCACTGACGAAGATCGTATCTTTGAAAACCACGGTGCGAAAATGGTGATCGACGAAGTATCCCTGGATCTTCTCGGCGGTGCAGAGATTGATTTCGTGCGTGAGTTGGTTGGCTCGGCCTTTCGTGTAAACAATCCGAATGCCACCTCTTCATGTGGCTGCGGATCAAGTTTCTCGATTTGATCCGGATCGACAAACCGATTTATAAAACGGGGTTCGTTATTGGCGAACCCCGTTTTGTTTGACCAAACACCCAAAAAACCGAGGCCCGAATGAAAATCGCCACGTGGAATGTCAACTCGATCAAGGCACGCCTGCCAAACATTCTTGACTGGCTGCAGGACGGGAAACCCGATGTCGTCCTGTTACAGGAAACCAAGACGGTTGATGACGCGTTTCCAGCGATGGAGATTGAGGACCTTGGGTACAACATCGCCATTCACGGTCAAAAGACCTACAACGGCGTTGCGATCCTTTCCAAATTCCCGATCGAAGATGTCGAACGCGGCCTGCCCGGCAATGATGATGACGAACAAGCCCGCTATATCGAGGCAACCATCGGATCCAATCGGCCGGTCCGGGTTGCATCGATCTATGTTCCAATGGGAACAGCCGTTGGTGACGAGAAATTTGATTACAAACTGAATTTCCTGGATCGCCTGATCACCCGGTTTGAGAAAATTCGTGCCAGTGGTGACGCCGCTGTCATGGGCGGCGACTACAACATCGCGCCCGACGACATGGACGTGTATGACCCCGTGAAACTGCGCGAAACGGTGCTGTGCACAACGGTTGAACGTAAACGTTTGCGCACCATGATGAATATGGGCTTTACCGATGCATTCCGGACCTTCAACCCGAAAGGTCACCAATATAGCTGGTGGGACTATCGTGCCGGTGCATGGAACAAGGATAACGGTCTTCGTATTGACCACCTCCTTCTGACCCCGGCGGCGGCAGACCGTCTGAGCGCATCGGATATCGACCGTGAACCACGCGGCAAGGAAAAGGCATCTGATCACACACCAGTCTGGTGCATGATTGACGACTGATCGCGTTCGATCACCAAAACAGCAAAAGGGCCGCAACTATCAGGATGCGACCCTTTTCTTTTATCATTGGCAACAGATTGGCTTTATTCAGCCGCCTGCTTCATCGCCATGCGATAGGCAACGATATCTTCGATGCTGATCACGACCATATCGTGGGTCTTGGCATATTCGATCAGTTCCGGCAGCCGCGCCATGGTGCCATCCGGATTGGTTACTTCACACAGCACACCAGCGGGCTTGAACCCTGCCAGACGCATCAGATCAACCGTACCTTCGGTATGGCCGCGACGTTCAAGAACACCACCCGGACGCGCACGCAGGGGGAAGACATGGCCCGGACGTGCCAGATCACTCGGTTTTGCGTCATCGGCGATGGCCGTTTTTACCGTGGTGACACGGTCCGCGGCCGATACACCGGTGGTTACACCAACCTTGGCTTCGATGGTGACGGTGAACCCCGTTCCCATGCTGGATGTGTTGTCAGCAACCATGGGCGGCAGTTCAAGTTCAGTTGCCTTCTCGTCGGTCAGGCACAGGCAGACGATACCGCTACAATCACGGATGAGCATCGCCATTTGTTCATTGGTCAGATTTTCTGCTGAAAAGATCAGATCGCCTTCATTTTCGCGATCTTCATCGTCAACAACCAGAACGCCTTTGCCCTGGCTCAGATCATCAAGCGCACGTTCCATGCGCGCATGCGAATCGCCAAAGATCGACAGATCGGATTGTTTTTCAATACTCTGATTCATAACCGTCCTCTACGGATGGGGCTTACGAACCAGGGCAACAAAGAAAGGCCCGCTTTGCGACAAATTTCACAATGCGGTCGCAGGCAGACGGCATACCAGTCACGCCAAGGCGTTCCTGTCACGACCGTCACGCTTTATCCTCTCCCATCCGGACTGTTACCGTCGGCTCCGGAATCTCACCGGATCTGCTGACCCCAAAAGTCTTGCGACCGATGGGCGCTCGCGGGCTTACCAAAACTGGTTTACCGCCGGTCGGGATTTTCACCCTGCCCTGAGAATAAGCGCCGTGTTTCAACGACAAACGTTGACCATAATTGATCAACACGCGCACTTTATGAAAGCGCGCCAGTGTTGTCAAACGCCATAAAACCCTTAAAACCTTGTGGTTTAAATGTCTGAAAGCAGTTTGCCTGCACGGAAATGGAAATCACATCCGTTATTGCGGGCTTCGCGCGGCGCCCATTGGCAAACGGCGCATTTTTTGTCCGATGATCTGCTTTTGGATTTGCATTCCCGATGAAGATAGCCGCCAAGCATCGCGTCGATATAGCTGCCTTCAAAGACATCCACACCCAGACTGCGGCCCATGCGTAACGCCGTTCGGCTGTCGCACCGTGTAAGGATCAGGCTGCGGTCGGCAAACAAAACAGCAAACTCCCGCAGTCTTTCGGCGACTTCCGCGCGACGCGATCCGACAATGTTCTGGTCCCATATGACCTTGATGAAATCGACATTCATCTTGCGCGGCGACAGAAATTCGAGTGCTGGCAACGTGATGCGATCAAGACCAACCTGTATCCCCAAGGAATGCAGGAATTCGCACGCGTCTTCAAATTCCCACCAGTTTGCGATCGCGTTCTCCATGGAAAACTCGATGGCCATGTTTTCGATCAGTTTACCGTCATGTTCAGCGATGAAATCGGTAAACTTGTCGCTGTGAACTGTCTGGATTTGCATGTTCAAATGCAGTCGGTCTGGTAAAATGGACGGTGCCAGTGCTGCCGTAACATCCATGACTTTTTCATCGAGAACACGCGACAGGATTTCGATCTCGCCCGGCCCTTCCAACAGGAAACTGGCAAGATGGTTTTGGCGCAGGTAATCAAGCGAACAATAAATCTCGTGGCCCAACACCTCGCGGCGAGTGTCATCAAAACAGACGATGGCCTGGCGCCGGCATGAGTCGAATACAGCCTCTGTCGTGATCGCGCCACGCAGCATATCAGCCATATCAAAGCGCACGGAAACGTCACTGCTTGGTCTTTCTGCAAGTGTGATGCCGAGTAAATCTGCCAACTTCTCCTGATCCTTGGGCCATTCAAAGCGGTTCCAGAGATTGGTTGGAATATGGCCAAGGCCCTGACGGTTCAGGACATCGGTCAGAATTTCCCGGATATGCTCGACAAAGGTGTTGTCATCGTTTGTCCACGATCCTGCATGCACAAAAGCCACCATGCCGTTTTCCAGGCGATGGACCTTGGTGTTCTCGGGGAGATTGTGGAAAGCATCCCGGGTAATGGCCTGATAGTCATCGGTGCCAAGACGCAAGTCAGCCGGAATATTCAGGATCCCAAACGAAATCGCTTTGCCTTTGGCCGCGTTTTTACGCAGGCTTTCGACAAAGCGACTGATCGTGACAGGTGGTTTGGTGGTGTGCGCGTTCATATGCATTCCAGTTTGAATTGCAGCTGAACATACGTCACTAAAGTGGTGAATTCAACCTAAATTACTATACCATCGCATAGCTCCGCCTCCACCCTTAGAGCAAGGTCGGTAAAGAAGGTTTTTGCCGGCACACCGACAACATAGCCATCAATTCGGTCAACAACACGCAATCCCTGCAGCGCATTGGCGGTAAACACGGCATCGAACTCTTTGAGCTCTTCTGGTGCCTTCGGCTCGAAAGTCACTTCAATCTCAGATTCTTCGGCAACTTGCAGCACGTAATCGCGGGCAAGCCCACAAAGGATCCCGGTATCCTCATCCGGCGTCCACAGGGTTTCCCCGGTGATACCAAACAGATTGGCAACCGTCGTTTCCGCCACATGGCCGTCAGCCGACAGAATAAGCGCGTCTTGCGCACCGTATTTCTGTACTTCCTGTTTAGCCGCGATGTTGTCCATATAGTTGGTACTTTTGATGTTACCCGCGACCGAATGCGGGTTTCGGCGCACTTTCTGTGACGTCGCCAGGGTCAGACCGATATTCGGGTCCAGCGGATCAAAAGGCTCTGCAGTAATCAGGATGGTCGGATCCGGCGACCCCGGTGGCAGCAATCCACGTTCGCCCGGGCCGCGTGACACCGTCATACGGACAACCGCATCCTTGCGGTGAATTTGCTCAAACAGCTTCGCAACGATTTCAGCGACTTCTTCTGTCTCGGGCAACAGGTCAAGCGGAAACTCAATCAACTCGGCATGGTGGTCAAGCCGTCCCATATGAGCTTCCAGCCAGGCAATTTTCCCTTCGTGCGCACGCATGGTTTCAAAGAAACCATCACCCAGCAGGAAGCCACGATCCGTTACCGGAATGGACGCTTCATCAAGATCACGAAAACTGCCATTCATCCAAACCTGCATAGCCTGGTCCCTTTTAATCGTTATCGGCTCCCTGCCCGGAAGCACGTTTCAGAAAGTTCGCCAACAGCGCGTGGCCCTGTTCCGTAAGCACGGCCTCGGGGTGGAACTGAACACCGTAAATCGGCAAGGTCGCATGGGCAAATGCCATGACTTCTCCGTCCGGGCCTGTTGCTGTCTCGATCAAAGTGCCATCATTTGGCAAATCAACGATTAACGAGTGATATCGCGTGACTTGCAAAGGATTGTTTAATCCGGCAAACAAATCGTCCCCGCTATGCCGGATCGATGATGTCATCCCGTGAACCGGCCGTTTCGCGCGCTTGACCGTTCCACCGAATGCTTGGGCGATAGACTGATGCCCAAGGCAAACGCCAAGCATCGGAAACTCGGTTTTTAGCGCGTTGATCAATTCCAGACTGTTTCCCGCCTCATCCGGTCCGCAGGGTCCCGGCGAAAAGACGATCGCCAACGGTTTAAGGGCACGAACGTCTGCCACCGTGATCTCATCGTTTCGAACAACCGTGACCGCATGTCCGAGTTCCTCAAGATAGCGGGCAAGATTGAAGACAAAAGAATCATAATTATCGATCAGCAGGATCATAGCAGATCCTCGGCACTTAATCCGAACAACTCAAACATCTTGGCGGCTTTAACCAGCGTTTCCTCGTATTCCGCTGCCGGGTCGCTGTCCGCAACGATCCCGCCGCCAACATTGAAGGCCATCTTGCCGCCATTTATGCTAAGCGTTCGGATGGCAATGTTTGTGTCCATCGCCCCATCAAATCCGATATAGCCAATAGCACCGCAATAGGCACCGCGCGTTGTTTTCTCGAGTTCGGTGATGATCTCCATCGCGCGAATTTTGGGCGCACCAGTGATCGACCCACCGGGGAAACATGCGCGCAATGCATCGACAGCCGTTTTGCCTTCTCGCAGTTCGCCTGTCACGGTGGACACCAGATGATGCACATTGGCATAGCTTTCCAACGCGCAGATCACCGGTGTTTTCACAGTGTGAGGATTACTCACCTTTGAAAGGTCATTGCGCAAAAGATCAACGATCATAACGTTTTCTGCGCGATCCTTTGGCGATAACATTAATTCCTGTGCCAGTTCGGCATCGCTTAAAGGTGTCTCGCCGCGCGGCCTGGTGCCCTTGATCGGCTTGGTTTCGACCTGCCGGTTTCTGACCCTGAGGAACCGTTCCGGCGAATTTGACAGCACCGCCACATCCCCGAAATTCAGGAATGCGCCAAAGGGGGCGGAACTGATATCACGCAACCGGCGATAAAGATCAAACCGCTTTGGAATGGCATCGCGTGCGTACTCTGCGCGGAAGCTTTGCGACAGGTTGACCTGAAAGATGTCACCGGCAAATATGTAATCAATCACGCGCTGTACGGCGGCTTCGTAGCTGGCGCGATCAAAGTTTGACTGCCAGGTCGAAACGTTTGGTACATGCGGCACAGCGGGCGTATCAATCAGCGGGCGTGCAAGTCTTAGATACTTGCTTATCAAGGCCATACGATCATTTGCTCGCTGATCGCGCTTTGGACCTTCGGTCTCTGGAATGCCGGTGGAAATGAGCCACATCCGCCGGTCAATCTGATCAAATGCGATCACCAGATCATAAATCCCGACGGCCAAGTCCGGCATTGAAAGCCAGTCGTCCGGTGCTGTGGGCAACAACTCTGTCTGATGCGCCAACTCATAGCCAAAATAGCCAACAGCACCGCCCTGAAACGGCGGCAGGTCCGGCTTCGCTTCGATCTGATAGCGCGCCAACAGATCGCCAAGGACGTCAAACGGGTTTCCCGGAATTTCAAAGCCATCCAGCACCGCCTGCCCGTTCTTTGCCGTCAATTTATGCAGTGGCGACACGACAATGTAGGAGAACCGGTCACGGTCACCAGAATCCAAAAAATGGCTATCGGCAAATGGCGCAAACGCGCCATAGGCATCAACGGGTTCGATATAGGGGCATTCTTCAATCAGCATTGGGCCGGCGCATTCTTATCGACTGGACGCGACGAAAATCGTCATTCCATGGGGGTTCTTGTCGCTCACAGGAACGGGCGACGCCAATCTAAGCGATTCTGCATGATCGGGTGAAGATTTTTGCGACATTACGACAGTTCAATTGAACCCAGAACAAAAAAGGCCAACCAAAGATGGCTGGCCTTTCTCGCAGATTGGTCGGAAACCCTACATCGCGGCAATACGCGCAAAAGCTTCGTTAAGCTTGGCAAGGGTATCACGTGCTTCTTCAAGCTTGGCTTTTTCGGCCGTGACGATGTGCTCAGGTGCGCGGCTGACGAACTTCTCGTTCGAAAGCTTGCCTTCCTGGGCCTTGATGTATTTCGTCTTGTCCTGAATTTCCTTTTCAAGACGTGCTTTTTCAGCCGCAACATCAATGAAATCGGCAACCGAAACAAAGACCGTCACACCATCAACCACAGTCTGGATCGCACCTTTGGCAATCGCCTCGACATCGCCCTGCCCCTTAAAGGCAACATCTGCAACGCGCGCGAGGCGCTTGACCTGTGCTTCCTGTGCCGTGACAGCCGCTTTCATGGCGTCGGTGGCATCAACCAGATAGATCGGAACTTCGGCCGCCGGCGGCACATTCATTTCAGAACGGACACCACGGATGTCACCAATCAGGCGGATGGCCAGATCGACCTCGGCCTCGGCTTCACGATCAATCAGGGCGTCGTCAAACTGCGGATACCCTTCGGCGATCAGCATTTTGGCACGACTATCGGCGGTTTTTTCCCAAAGTTCTTCGGTGATGAACGGCATGACCGGATGCAAGATCAACAGGATCTGATCAAGAACCCACGCGGTAACCGCGCGAATTTCCGCCTTGGCTTCTTCGTCACTGCCCATCAGAACCGGTTTCGCCAGTTCCAGATACCAGTCACAGAAAGAACCCCAAACAAACTGATAGGCACTGCTGGCGGCATCGTTGAACCGATAGGTTTCAATGCCGGTGCCAACGGCCTTGGCCGCTTCAACCGTTTTGCCAACGATCCAACGACCAAGGGTCGATTTCACACCCGCCGGATCAAAGCCATCAATCGGTTTGCATTCATTCATTTCGGCAAAGCGGGCCGCATTCCAAAGCTTGGTCGCGAAGTTGCGATAGCCTTCAACACGAGATGCGGCAAGCTTGATGTCGCGCCCCTGGGCGGCCAATGCTGTCAGGGTAAAGCGCAGCGCATCACAGCCATATTCGTCAATGATCTCAAGCGGATCGATAACGTTGCCCTTGGATTTTGACATCTTCTGGCCGTGCTCATCACGCACCAGCGCATGAATGTAAACGTCACGGAACGGGACTTTGCCGTCCATGAAATACATGCTCATCATGATCATCCGGGCAACCCAGAAGAAGATGATGTCAAACCCGGTGACCAGAACATCGCTCGGATAATATTTGGCAAGTTCCGGGGTCTTTTCCGGCCAGCCCAGCGTCGAATACGGCCAGAGACCGGATGAGAACCAGGTATCAAGAACGTCGGTTTCCTGGGTCAGTTCGACATCCTTGCCATAATGTGCCTTGGCAGCTGCCAAGGCTTCTTCCTCGGTTTCTTCAACGAAGAATTCCCCATCGGGGCCAAACCATGCCGGAATACGATGCCCCCACCAAAGCTGACGGGAGATACACCATGGCTGGATGTTACGCATCCATTCGAAATAGGTGTTTTCCCAGTTCTTCGGCACAAAGCGAATGCGGCCATCCTCAACCGCCTCGGTGGCGGGCTTGGCAAGAACCTCGGCATTTACAAACCACTGATCGGTCAGATACGGCTCGATCACAACGTTCGAACGGTCGCCGTATGGAACCATGTGAACGGTATCCTCGATCTTTTCAAGCAGACCGAGTTCGTCCATCTTTGCAACGATCAGTTTGCGAGCCTCAAAGCGATCAAGGCCACGGTATTCCTCGGGCGCTTCATCATTGATGCGCGCATAATCATCAAGGATGTTGATCTTTTCCAGACCAGCACGTTTGCCGACCTCAAAGTCATTGAAATCATGCGCCGGTGTGATCTTAACAGCACCCGATCCTTTTTCCGGATCAGCATATTCGTCGGCGACGATCTTGATGCGGCGTCCAACAATCGGAAGAATGCAGTATTTCCCGATCAGATCTTGATAGCGTTCGTCATCTGGATGGACGGCAACGCCGGTATCGCCCAGCATCGTCTCGGGACGTGTGGTGGCAACGGTGATGAACTCGCCGTCACGGCCTTCGATCGGATATTTGAAGTGCCAATAATGGCCTTTGACTTCTTTCTGAACGACTTCAAGATCGGAAATCGCGGTCAGAAGTTTCGGATCCCAGTTCACCAGACGCTTGTCGCGGTAAATCAGCCCATCCTTGTGCAGTTTCACGAACACCTTGCGGACCGCAGCAGACAGGCCATCATCCATGGTAAAGCGTTCACGCGGCCAATCGGGCGACGCGCCCAGACGGCGCAGCTGATTGGTGATGGTGCCGCCAGACTTTTCTTTCCACTCCCAGACCTTCTCAACAAACTTTTCACGGCCAAGGTCATGGCGTGTGACGTTCTGTTCGCCAAGCTGGCGTTCAACGACCATCTGGGTCGCGATGCCGGCATGGTCGGTACCCGGTTGCCAAAGGGTATCCTTGCCCTTCATCCGGTTATAGCGGACCAGGATATCCTGAAGCGTGAAGGTCAGTGCATGCCCCATGTGGAGGCTACCGGTCACGTTGGGCGGCGGCATCATGATGACATAGGGATCGGCACTGGATGCCGGATCAGCGGCAAATGCCCCTGCTTTTTCCCATTTATCGTAAAGTCTGCCTTCAACATCGGCCGGGTTGTAGGTCTTCTCCAACATGGTCTTTTGATCCGCTGCGGGTTTAATTGTTTATCCAAAGAAAAAGCGGCGCACCGTTGGCGCGCCGCTCGAATGTCAAAATCGGCTCGCCTACAGGTCTTCGGCGCGGTTCACAATCCGCTCGATTTCCTTTTTCACAAGGCGTTCGATCATATAGGGAAGGTTTTCGTCAAGCCATTCCTTAAGCAACGGGCGCAGCATATCGCGCACCAGATCCTCAAGGGTTGCGTGACCCGCATTGATGCCAAGGGCAACTGCGCGTTTCTTTGCAACAGCTTGCGCCAGTTCCGAGATGGTTCCGGTGGCCGTCGATTCCGTCAAATTCGAAATCAGCGGTTCGTCGTCTTCATCATCGTAAAGGGCTGGCATTGCCGGTTCGGGCTCTGGTTCCGGTTCCGGCTCGTCGAATTCTTCTTCCAGAGGTGTTTCATCGAAATCGAGCATATCGTCGAGTTCGAGTTCTTCCTCTTCTTCCGGCTCGTCAAGCTCCAGTTCCTCGGGTTCTTCCTCGAACTCAAGTTCCTCAGGCTCTTCGTCAAGCACAAGTTCGTCGATTTCTTCTTCAGGCTCGGGTTCTGGTTCCGGCTCGGGCTCAGGTTCTGGCTCCGGTTCCGGCGTCGGTTCGGGTTCAGGAGCAGCTTCCTGTTTTTCTTCATCCCCCTCATCGGCAAGAATCTTGCGGATGGACTGGAGGATATCCTCCATGGAAGGTTCTTGTTGCCCGTCACTCATAATTAAACTTCCGCACTAGTGTCATTTAACCAGACCGATCCGACCCAAGTTCGAAGGCAGGATGTCGCCACCCTGCCCCGACCATCAACCAATCAATCCGTTCCCCACCACTGGTCCTTGACCTTGTTATAGTTGGACTCAGTGTCATAAATTTCGACCGGCAGACCAAGGACCTGCGCATTAAGCGCTCCCATGGCAGCCTTAACCTGAAACTCGGCAACCGCAGCGTCACGGCGCGACCCCACAAGATCCACACGGGCCTGCAACAGTTCCTGTTCCTGATCAAGAACATCAAGAACGGTACGCGATCCAACCGATGCTTCACGCTGAACACCATCAAGGGCGACTTCAGCTGATGATACCTGTGCCTGCTGCGATTCGATGCTTGCACGTGCAGTGACAAGCGTCTCCCAGGCACTGGTTGCGTTTTCAATTACGGAACGGCGCGCTTCATCAATCTGGATCCGGGCCTGACCGGCGGTCTGCTTTGCCGAACGCACGTTCGAGAACACAGCACCCTGCTGGTACAGCGGAATCGAGACTGACGCGATAATGTCCGCCGTATCAGACGTGAAATCATCGTTCGAGGCTTCATGCTGACGCTCAACCCCGGCAGCAAGGCTTACTTCCGGATAAAGCGAACCTTCGCTCAGACGAATGTCGGACTGAGCAGCTTCTTCGCTGTAAATTGCCTGCAAGACATCAGGGTGCTGACCCTGTGCAATCGTCAGAACATCGGAAATGCTTGTCGGAAGTCCCGAGAGCGCATTGGGAATTTCAAGATCGCTTGGCGGATTCCCGACAAGGCGCTCGTATTGCGCCCGGGTATTGGCCAAGGCACCCTGTGCCGAGATCAAATTGGCCTTTGCACCTGCAAGGCGCGCTTCGGCCTGGGAGACGTCCGTACGGGTCACCTCGCCAACATCAAAACGATCACGGGTTGCTTCAAGCTGACGCTCCAGAACGCGAACGTTGTTCTGATTAAGCTCAACAACCGCAGTATCACGCAAAACGTTGAAATACGCCGTTGCCACCTGAAGCATGACGTCTTGTTCGGTCGAGCGCAGCGACGCGCGGGCAGCCTTGATGCGGGCCTCTGCACGTTCGGTTTCTGCCGTGGTACGGCCGCCACGATAAAGCGGCTGCGTAACGTTGAGGCCAACCGTATAAGGCGTCAGGCTGTTATCTGTTTTCGTGCCGTTGACTTCTGTTTCGGTATCACGAACGCCTGCGCTACCAGAAAGGCTTACACTCGGCCGCCAGTTTGACAATGCCGAGGAAATTTCTTCATCGGTCGAACGAAGTGCCGCACGACCGGCTTCGAGTGTCGGGTTGCTCTGGTACGCCTTGATAAGTGCGTCTTCCAGGCTTTCTGCAGAAGCGCCGCTGGCAACAATGCCGCCGGTCGCCAGAATACTGCAGGTCAGCAAGAACCGTTTGATCATTTATCTACCCTTGTAAAATCCTACACCAAGTCCCGACCCCGGCGCAGTTTCACGTATGGTAACGACGGAAGGAAAATTTTCCAAGAAAAGAGGCATTTGCATCAAAAAAAAGTAATTTGCCCCGTTTCTCCGTCATCGCCGTTTTCAATCGTAGCGGCTCATATCGCGCTCAACTTCAAGCGCCCATGCATCTATACCGCCGCGAACATTAAAAAGCTCTTTAAATCCATGATCCTCAAGCAACAGGCCCGCATGGCGACTGCGAACGCCATGATGACAAATGATCGCCAAAGGCATATCAGGCGCCAGTTCATCCAACCTTCCCGATAGTTGGGAAAGAGGAATATGGAGCGCCTGATCTATCGCGCAGATTTCAAGTTCCCAATCTTCGCGGACATCAAGCAAGGCAATCGGTGCATTCGCATCAAGCCGTGACGCAAGTTCAGCACAACTGATGTCGAACACCGTCAAACCTCAATCAGAATACAAAGCTTTCTGCCGGCTCAAATCCCGGAAGATACGGAATGTTCGCATCAAACAGATCGCGATGCCCGGTAACACCATTTTCGCGCTCGTAAAGGCGTGCAACGCCTACCTTGCCCGGTTCACGCACCACGGCGAGCAAACGACCACCTTCGGAAACCTGTTCAAGGATACCCGCCGGAACTTCGGCGACAGCGCCATCGAAGACGATGACGTTGTAAGGAGCCTGTTTGGCATACCCTGAAGCCAGATCACCTTCGACAACAATGACATTGTCATAGTTGAGCTTCTGGAAGGTCGCCTCGGCAGCAGCAGCCATATCCTTGTCGCTTTCAACAGATACCACGGTTTCTGCCACGCGCGAGATCAACGCGCTGGAATAGCCGTACCCGGCACCAATCACCAGGGCAACATCCGTTTCAGCAATCTCGGCATTTTGCATAAGGCGCGCGATCACCATCGGCTCCATGGCAAAACGCCCGGCACCCACGGCGATATCCTCGTCGATATAGGCAACGCCGCGCTTGCCTTCCGGCAGGAACAGTTCGCGCGGAACCCCTTCCATCGCTGCAATGACCAGCGGATCGGTAACCTTGTTGGTCCGAACCTGATTTTCGACCATGTTATGGCGCGCGATTTGGTAATCCATGATTATCTGACCTGAAAATTCTCGCGAGAAACAGACCACAGTCCTCTTGTTGTCCCCAAAGACGGCTGCGGCAATTGCCCTGTTTATAGTCAGCACATAAGCAACTGACAACATCGGATCAATGTGTGGCTTCGATTTTAACACATTGAGGGCACTAAAAGATTGACCTTTGCGCGCTCATATCCGCGCAAAGAGTCTTTTGATAAGGCAACTGCGCACCTGTTTATGCCGGGAACTCGGCCCTATACGATGCCACCTGCTCCGTACTCATATGAAATATGTTTCTGCGTTGTCAGATCGTTACACAGCAATCCGCCCGTCAAAACACAACAAAAATTTTACAACCGTCACTTGAAACGACCTCCGTCGCGCTAAACATAACCCAACGTATAGTCTTTGGCGCGCATTGCACGCAGTAACACCGACAAAACGAATTAATTTCGTACAGCGGGTTCTGCTGTCGCGCTTGGGGTGACTGACGCAAATTGTCTCGGCATGAGATTTGGGGGAAAATAATGCGTGATAATGGTCCTGTAACCAATCGCGAAGTCCTGATGAATGACGATGATATTCTCGTCTCCGGGACAGATACGGGTGGGCGCATCAAGTTCGCCAACAAATCCTTTGTGGATATTAGCGGCTTTACAGACGACGAACTGATCGGCTCGCCGCACAATGTTGTACGCCACAGCGATATGCCCAAAGAGGCGTTCGCAAACCTTTGGGAAACGATCAAAGCCGGACTTCCCTGGCAAGGTCTGGTCAAAAACCGCTCCAAAAATGGTGACCATTATTGGGTTCGCGCAACCGTTACCCCAACCCTGGAAAAGGGTGAGGTCACAGGTTATGTGTCGATCCGCACCAAACCAACGGACGCAGAAAAGAGGCGTGCCGAAAGCACTTATGCCGACTTGCGCAAGGGACAGGCAAAAAATGTCGGCCTTGAATATGGTGAGATTGTAGATACCAGCACCAAGGCAAAATTGGGCAACTTCCTGTCCAGTATCAAAGGCAGCCTGACCGTTGCATTTGGCACCATGGTCATTCTGATGATGCTGATCGGTGGATATGGGCTGTGGGGCCAATACAACACTGAGAAGGCGCTGATAAGCCTCTATGACAATCGGGTAAAACCGCTGAACTTGCTCAAACAGATATCCGATGATTACGCTGTTTTCGTTGTTGATGCCTCTCACAAGGTTCGCAATGGCAACTTTTCGTGGCAGGAAGGCATTGAAAGCGTTGATGTGGCAAGGACACGCATTAAGGAGAACCTTGACCTTTACCTCAATCGTGAATTGGGCCGTCGGGAAACGCCAATCGTTCAGGAAGTCCGCGGCATGCTGCCCGTCGCTGACGAACTGGTCGACCGCCTGCGACAGATTTTAGTCGCCGAGGATAGCGCAGCCCTTGATGCCCTGGTCAGGGAAGAGCTTTACCAGAAAATCGATCCGCTGACCGAACTCATCGGCAATCTGTCTGTTCTTCAAAACCTGATCGCTGGCGAACGGGTCGAACAGGCGCGCGCAGATTTCGTTCAGACCCTGATTATTGAACTCGTTCTCGTTGCACTCGCCATCATCTTGACAGTGATTTATGGTGGATGGTTGATCAAGAAGCTCAGACGGCCGCTTGCACAGATGGAAAATCATTTCGAAGCCATCGAAACCAATGATTCGAGCTATTTGATTGAACTGCCATCCGTTTCCGATTTCAAACCGACGATACAGCAATTGCGCGCTTTGCACGCCAAGCTTTGCTACGCCAGGCTCGAACGCGAAGAGAATGAATCAAGGTCCAACCTACAACGCGTTGGCGCGCTGCGTGGCCTAGCCGAGACCGTCGAGCAAGAACTGCAAAAGGTTGTTCAGTCAATTATTGATCAAACAGGGCGTTTGAATGCGGCCGCTGTTGATATGGCAGGCTCTTCAGAGCGTGTTTCGGAAAACTCTGAGAGTGTTGCTGCTGCCGCACACGAAGCCTTGGCGAACGCGGAAACCGTCTCTGGTGCATCCGAAGAGCTGGCGGCGTCAATCCGCGAAATTACGCGCCAAATCGAAGAAGCAACAAGCCTGACAGCAGAAGCCAACCGGGCTGGTGAAAGCGCAGAAAACACGGTCAAATCACTGAAAGATAGCGTTGATCGCATTGGCGAGGTTGCCGAACTGATCGGTGATATTGCTGCTCAGACCAACCTTCTTGCGTTGAACGCAACCATTGAGGCCGCCCGCGCCGGTGATGCGGGCAAAGGTTTCGCGGTTGTCGCCCAGGAAGTTAAAAACCTTGCCAATCAGACCGCCAAATCCACCGAGGAAATCACCCGTCAACTGGGAGAAATCCAGAATGTGACCGGTTCGGTGGTTGAAACTGTCCAGCAAATGACTTCAAGCATCCGCCGCGTTGACGAAGTCGCCTCCAACGTTGCGGTCAGCGTGCGCCAGCAGGACGATGCAACCCAGGAAATCGCCCGTAACGTGGTTCAGACAGCAGAAGCATCGAACGAAGTGACCGAAAAGATCGGCCATGTTGCCTCCGAGGCGCAAGACAACCTCACTCGTGCGGCTGATATGAACAAAATCGCCGAAGAAGTTGATGAGAGCATCGCTGAACTTCGTAAGAGCCTTGTTCGAATCGTTCGTACTGCCACGCCGGAAGTAAACCGTCGCAAGGATCCCCGGTACGAAGCTCAACTCGCCGTAACAGTGAAGGTCAACGGGAAGTCCATCCGTGGTCAGACCATCGATATATCGGCGGGCGGTGTAAAGGTCTCGCTCGTTGAGGCGATCAAGGAAGGCACAAAGGGCGAGATCACCATCGAAGGCCCGAACACCACCATTCCGTTTGAGGTTGAAAACAGTCTCGATACCATCGCAAACCTCGATTTCGCACCGAGTAAGATCCGCGAGGAAAGATTGAAACCGTGGCTTGAGAACCGCTTTGGTAAAGCCAAAGGCTAGCCCTTTGACCAACTGTGGGATGACATTCCCATAAGCTTTTACGACCACCCGGGAAGTTTTCCCGGGTGGTTTGTTCTTTTTCTTAGCACTAATCCCCAAGCCTTCAGAAAAATGTAAAATTGGGTGCTTGACGGCGTGCGTTTGTTGAGGCTATACACCGCTCCAGCCAACGCGAAGGCGCGATGGCGGAGTGGTTACGCAGAGGACTGCAAATCCTTGCACGCCGGTTCGATTCCGGCTCGCGCCTCCACTGATCCGGCATAGCTCAGTTGGTAGAGCAAATGACTGTTAATCATTGGGTCGCAGGTTCGAGTCCTGCTGCCGGAGCCATAAACCCCTGGAACTCTGTTCCGGGGGTTTTTGCTTTCCGGGCCAATATAACTCCGCATTTATTCCAAGTGTAATTTGCCCCTTCCCGATCACAGAACACGATGCGCTTTACGTGATCCAATTCAACCAGTTGGGAAATGGTTTCCATCATTATCGCGCCCGCCGATAACCTGTCGCGACCATGTTGAAAAAAGACGCGATTTTGGCCGGATTTTCTCAAAAAAGGTCTTGCGGGCCTCGGGCTGTTTGATTATACACCTGCCACGCGCATCGAAAGACGCGCAGCACCTGATCCGGCATAGCTCAGTTGGTAGAGCAAATGACTGTTAATCATTGGGTCGCAGGTTCGAGTCCTGCTGCCGGAGCCAATTAAAAAGGGACCGAACGTAATGTTCGGTCCCTTTTGCTTTTGAACGTCAAAACACGGATGTTTGCCCCATGAAAACCATCAAAATCGACCTTCGCGAAGTTGAACTCGCCACCCTCTCCGGGCCGACCCGCGGATGGTTGATTACGGGCGAAGGCGGGATCATTCATGGCTTGGTGCACCCGATTGACGGGGATCTGTTCACGATCTCGTCGACAACCGATGCCCGGATACAGGCCTTTGGCTGGTGCCCGATGTTCGACAGCCTGGCCCATGTCCAAGCCGACCTCGAAATCGCGCTTGCCATGAGTTCACAGGATGAAGTTGAAGCCTGGCTTGAAGAGTCCGAGCGATTTGACGATGGGCATCATGGTCACGTGCATTAATCGTGACGCCGCATCTCCGCACTTCACGCTTCCCATAGCCTGCTGCATCGCACTGCCATAAAAACTTCGTGTTTGCAGCGCTTTATTGATGCACAGCAAATCAATATAATTGGCATCGCTCTAAAATATCGCACTGCATCATGATGGTGCGCTGAAAAAACAGCGCATGCATCACCATATAGGGCGAGTTGGCCGAAATTTGGCCGGCCCACATAGGACAAGGCGCAAACTGGCGATGAGTACAATCAACCTCGATCATCTGTTTAAACCGAAATCGGTCGCCGTGATTGGCGCTTCCAATCGGCCGCACTCCGTCGGCAGCGTGATTATGAAGAACCTGCTTGCCGGTGGATTTGACGGGCCGATCATGCCGGTTAATCCACGCAGTCAGTCGATCGGTGGCGTTCTGGCCTACCCCGACGTCAATAGCCTGCCGGTGGTGCCAGAGCTTGCCGTGATATGTGTTCCCCCCAAAGGTGTCGTTCCGGTTATGGAATGCCTGGCCGAAAAAGGCTGCCTTGCGGCGATTGTCCTAACCGCAGGCCTGAGTGCAGAACAATATGATGACAACCGCACAGTCAAACAGGCGATGCTTGATATTGCGGCCTCCAAGAAAATGCGTCTGCTTGGTCCGAACTGTCTGGGCTTGATGGTGCCGGGCATTGGCCTGAATGCCAGCTTCAGCCATCAAAGCATTGGCAATGGCAAGATTGCCTTTGTTTCGCAATCAGGTGCCTTGTGCACTGCCGTTCTCGACTGGGCTGCCGCACGCGGTATCGGGTTTTCCCACTTTATTTCGCTGGGTGAATGCGATGACGTCGATTTTGGCGATGTCATCGACTATCTGGGCTCCGATCCCGATACCCGGGCGATCATGCTTTATATTGAGTCCATTCACGAACGCCGAAGCTTTATCTCTGCCGCCCGTGCCGCATCGCGTAACAAACCGATCCTGTGCATCAAATCCGGTCGCTTTGCCGAGGGAGCAGCGGCCGCCGCGTCCCACACCGGGGCGCTTGCCGGTGCCGATGACGTCTTTGACGCCGCCATCAAACGTGCCGGTGTTTTGCGCGTGTACACGGTCAGTGAAATGTTCTCAGCTGCTGAAACGCTGTCGCGCATGCGCCCGTTCCGTGGTGACAAGCTTGGTATCGTGACAAACGGTGGCGGGATCGGGGTGCTTGCGGTTGACGCCCTGATCGAAAGACATGGCCAGTTGGCCCATCTTGACGACGAAACCATCGCAGCGCTTGATGAAGTCCTCCCGCCGACCTGGTCGCACGCAAACCCGGTTGACATCATCGGCGATGCACCGGGTGAACGTTATGCCAAGACCATTGACGTTGTCCTGAAGGACAAGAATATCGACAGCTTGCTGGTCATGCATGCCCCGACGGCCATAACCGATCCGGTCGAAGTCGCACAGGGTGTGATCGACACCATCAAGAACAGCAAGAAAAACATCCTGACCAACTGGGTTGGCGAAGCCACCGTGGCCGAAGCCCGCAATATGTTTTATGCGGCTGGTATTCCGACCTACCGTACGCCGGAAAATGCTGTTGCCGCCTTCCAACACATGGTCAATTTCCGCAAGCTGCAAGAACTCTTGATGGAAACGCCGCCTTCGGTGCCGCATGACTACACACCGGATGTCGACAAGGCACGCAGCATCATTCATGCCGCCATTCATGCCGGACGTCACATGCTGACCGAACCGGAAGCAAAGTCGGTTCTGGAATGCTTTGGCATCAATACGGTCAAAACCTATGCCGCCCTTGATGTTGACGATGCGGTTAGTAAAGCAGAGAAGATCGGTCGCCCGGTTGCACTCAAGATCCTGTCGGATGACATCAGCCACAAGTCCGATGTCGGCGGCGTGATCCTGAACCTTGAAAACGGCGAGGAAGTCCGTGCAGCAGCCGAAAAAATGCAGCGCGTTATTGGCAAGAAATTCCCGGAAGCCCGCCTGCGCGGTTTCACCGTTCAGGAAATGGTCAAACGTGACGGCGCACGTGAATTGATTGTCGGCATGACCACCGACCCGATCTTTGGCCCTGTTATCCTGTTCGGGCATGGCGGTGTCGAAGTCGAAGTCGTTCGTGACCGTGCGATGGCCTTGCCGCCGCTCAACATGAAGCTTGCCCGTGAACTGGTCGAAGGCACACGCATTCATAAGCTTCTGCAAGGTTACCGTGATGTCCCGGCGGTCAACCTCGAAGAACTTTACATGACCTTAGTGCGGCTTTCGCAGCTGGTTGTGCAGTTGGGCGAAGTTGTCGAGCTTGATATGAACCCGCTTCTGGCCGACCGTGAAGGCGTGATTGCGCTGGATGCCCGTATCAAGGTAACGCCGAAGGTTGTAAGCGACGAACAGCGCCTGGCCATTCATCCCTACCCGCGCCATTTGAAGGAAAAGGTGGTGATGGATGACGGGACAACCTATTTGCTGCGTCCGATCAAGCCCGAAGATGAACCAGCCCACTACGAGTTTATGTCGCGGCTAACCCCGGAAGATATTCACTTCCGCTTCTTCGGATCGGTCCGTGAATTGCCGCATTCTGAAATGGCCCGTCAGACGCAGCTTGATTACGACCGCGACATGGCCTTCCTCGCCATCCTGCCAAACGGTGATCAGGAAGGCGAAATTCACGGTATCGTTCAGGTCGTCATTGATCCGAACAACGAGAAAGCCGAATACGCCATTATGGTGCGATCCGATATCAAGGGCCGCGGCCTTGGCCGCATTCTGATGGAAAAGATGATCGAATTCTGCCGCCGCAAGGGCACAGAAACCTTCATCGGCCAGGTTCTGCCAAATAACCGTCGGATGTTGACCCTTTGCGAAAGCCTTGGCTTCAGCCGCAAATTTATCCCGGATGAAGAAGTATTCGAAGTCACCCTGCCCTTGCAGCGTGACCCGGAATAAGCCGCATTTTCATGACCACACAACAAAAGCCCGGTGAAATACCGGGCTTTTTCGTTTCAGGCAGAAGCGTCGATAATTTCAGGCGGTTTCTGCGACAAGCTTGGCCTTGATATCGGCAACGGCCTTTTCCGGGTCGATGCCCTTTTCACGCAGCGAATCAATTGCTTCATTCTCAATCGTGCGCAGTTCCTGCAAGGTCGTCTGCACGTCTTCAAGCTGCTGTTCAAGCTCTTCGATCCGGCGACGTCCAACCAGCATCAGATGGGCAAGCTGTTCCGTCCGACTGCGGTCTGCGTCATAGAGATCGATATATTCCTTGATATCCTCAAGCGAGAAACCAAGACGCTTGCCACGCAGCACCAGCATCAGCCGCGCCCGGTCACGGTAATTATATACACGCGTCGCACCGGCACGCTGTGGTGCAAGCAGGTTCTTGGTTTCGTAAAACCGGATTGCACGCGGCGTAATGTCAAATTCTTCGGCCAGCTCGGTAATGCTATAAAGCTTATCGTTCATGTTTTTTCTTGTTTGTTGAATGCGGTGCGTCACCATCGCAACATTCCGACAGCCCAGTCAACTGATTTACGCATACGTAAGGCTATAACACCGGGTGCCGGGCGTTACGAAGACGTCCTGTCAATCATTGTAAACAGGCAAACCTCGAACGTAATCAAGATCGACGGGAACATAGTCCGGTCCCTCGAAGACTTCCCCATCTGTCAACGCACCGGGCCAGAATGCGCGTTGAGACAACCAAGTCCCGCCATCAGGCATCGGGATGCTCAGTGTGTCGCAATACCCTTCTCGATGTTGCGCGCGAAGATCAAACCGCCCTGACAGCCCATCTTCGAACAACGGACCATCAGAAACGCGCGGATCACGCAAAACACCATCATAGGGATCAAACACTTCCGGATATGTCGGATGGTTGGCAAGATCGCCTTCAAACGAAACAGGCAATGGACCATCCGCCGACAGCGAAAGTTTGTCGGCCGGACCAAAGAATGTCTGATCCAGTGGCATCAGGTCTTCGGGGAGTTTTGCCGGATCGGCATGTTCAATTGCATTGCGGGCATTGATCAGGCCGCGCGTCGTGCCCTTCTTGATGTATTTCTGGCGCAGGAAAAAGCTGTTGTGCAGGCAGGCGGAAATATAATCCGGCTGGGCCACTGATCCGCCCTTGCCCAGCTTGAAAACAGCGCCGCCGTTATTCTCGTCCCCTTCTGGGCCCGGTCGGCTGTCAAACCAGCAGATATTGCCAAAATAATACCAGAATCCGCCACGCACACCGTCCTGCGAGAACAGCTTATGGCAGTTATAAAACCGGTTGCGGCCGATCCACCAGCCAACGGCGGTTGCTTCGGGCTCTATCGGGTTGTCGCGGATATATCTGAACCGGTTGTCAAAGATTCTGACGTCGCGGTTAAAGCTGCCGACCGGTGCATCCAGATTATGCTGGGATACATCCATCCGAACGCCGTTGTAGCAATCACAGATATCGTTTCGGATGATTTCGACATCCCCGATAATATCATCAGCCCCGAAGAACGCCCCGTTCAGGTAGCGATACTCAACCTCGATAACATTGCCGTCTTCGTCCTTGCCGTCGTGAATTTCATCCCAGCGAATTTGACGCCAGATATCGGGATTCTGGACCCAACGGCAACCCGTGATCGAGATGCCGCGGGTTTGTTCGCCGTTGGCATAAAACGCATAGGTGCCCTCGGTGATATCAAGGTCGCGAAACGCCAGATGCTGACTGTTTTCGATATAAACAGCACTTGGCCAAGCCCGCTTGATGGTAAAAAGCTCAAGCCGGATATGGGCGACATCAATCAATTGGAAGACGGCATACCCATCCCGTCCCGGATTACTTGCCGAAACGGAAGAATCAGGAAGCTTTGCCGCGTCGATTATCGCATCGGGTTCACCTCGGACAATGATCGGTTGATCAGCCGTCCCACTACGCGGGAAACGCAAGGGTTCATCAAAGCAATAATCCCCCGCAATCATCCGGATCATTTGTCCGGGCCGGCTTTGCGCAATCGCCTGATCAAGGGTCAATGTCGGGCGCGTCTTGGCATCAATCCAGTGTTCTTGCCCGTCACTCGATACGTAAACAACTTCCATACCCCGCCCCTCCCTGTTTGGATTGCAAAACCATAACGCAAAACAACCTGACGCCAAGTATGTTGTTTCAGGCGCGCCGTGAGGGCACCTGAATTCATATCCTCATACTTTTTGAAATGTCACCACGCGCCCGGTAAAACGCAAAAGTGAGTTTTCCTCACATTCTGGTTTTAGCGCGAGTTACCTAGACGCGATCGCCGCTTTCCATTGGCCATTTTGTATGGTGGCTGTCGATGACAAAGCGATGCTTGTGGGTTACGGGCGGGTGGAAGTGCCGATGACGATGCTTGTCTGTCTCAGCCACTTCTTCATGAATATGGACGTGATGCGGGTCATTATGGTCGTGCGGATGTTCGTGCCAAAACCCCGGATGACTGTGTTTGATTTCAAGTCTGTCTTCCTTCGGCCAGAGCATGACAGCAACAATCACAGAACCGATTGCCATGCCCCCGGATGCAAGAAAAGCTGCCGACAGATCCGCCAAACTTCCAAGCCAGCCAACGATGCCATAAGCAAACAGCCACCCGCCATGCGATAACGCGAAGTTGGCCGCAAAAAACGCGGAACGATCGCCTTCCCCGGCAGACCGTTGCACAAGCCGTCCGCCGGGGGTTTGGGCAAATGTCGTCCCGGCACCGGCAATCAGCCACAGAACTGCGAAAGCGATGACCGACGCCAAATCTGAAATCATCAAAGCGCCGCCTAGGATCATTGCGACCGCCGCAGCAACAATACCCGCCAACATCAGATGGCGTTCACCCACGCGTTCGATCAGCCGCGGGATCAGGAATGCCGCACACATTGACCCGGTGCCGGCACAGGCCAAAAAGCTTGTCGTCAGCAACTCTGTCCCGCCAAGAATGCCGCGCGTCAGAACCACGGTATTGACGATGATCATTGCCCCAACCGATGACACGGCAAAGTAAACGGCCAGAAGCCCGCGCAAACGCGGCGTCTTGAGATAAGCTACAATGCCAAACACCGTATTGGCATAAATACCGCCAGTCCGATCCGTCGGTGCGGCCGGCGGGATCTGTGCTGTCATGATCAGCAAAGCCGAGATCGCAAAGGTCAGGCTATTGGCCAAAAACAGACTGTCAAACGACCACACAACCAAAAGGGCCGCGGCCAAGGCCGGGCTGGCCAGATTTTCAAGGTCATAGGCCAGCCGCGCGTAAGAAAGCCCCTTGGTATATGCCTTTTCATCCGGGAGAATTTCCGGGATGATCGCCTGAAACACGGGGGTAAAGGCCGCCGAAGCTGCGTTTACGACAAACACCAGAACGAAAATCTGCCAGACCTGATCAACAAAGGGCAGACAAAGCACGATCCCCGCCCGCAACACATCCAATCCGACCAGCCACATCCGACGCGGCAACAGATGGGCCATGCCCCCAGCAACCGGTGCGATCACGAGATAGGCCACCATTTTCAAAACAAGGATGGAACCGAGCACCCGACCAGCGTCATCACCGGCAAGGTCATAAGCCAACAACGATAGCGCCACCGTCGTCAGCCCTGTCCCGATCAGGGAGGTAATCTGGGCGGAAAACAGATGGCGAAAGGCCGGTTGGGAAAACGGGGATAGGTTTGATGTCATCACCGCCCTTTCATGCTCGTCCGAGGCACAGGGCCCTCAGGATGCGGTCTCGGCCTGGTTGGTGCGTTCACTGGCCGTGCATTTCTTGTCTGGCAGTTGAAGCACTTTTCCGGTGCGCAATTCAATGATCCGCGTTGCAAGTTTCCGTCTGAAATGCGGATCGTGCGACACAAGGATCATGGCTTGTGGCAGCCCTAGCAGGATTTCTTCAAGCCGGCGCAGGTTTTCTTCATCAAGCGCGTTTGTCGGCTCATCAAGCAGCAAAACATCGGGCTTCATGGCAAGGACAGCGGCCACAGAAACCAGCCGTTTCTCACCGCCAGAAAGCTCATGCGTAATACGTTCACGCAGGTGTTTGAGATGCAGTTGATCCAGGACCTCATCCACAATCGCAAGGGCTTCTTCACGGCTGGCACCGAGGTTTAGCGGACCAAAAGCGATGTCCTCGATCACGGTTGGGCAGAAAAGCTGGTCATCAGGGTCCTGCACGATAAAACCAACCCGGCAGCGCAAATCGTGAAATTCGGCATCGGTCACACGCGAGGTGCCAAAGGCACGGATTTCACCCGCATGCGGCTTAATCAGACCGACAAGAATACGCAAAAGCGTACTTTTACCAGCCCCATTCGGCCCTGCAAGAAACAGTCGTTCGCCCGGATCAAGCGTCAGACTGACACGATCGAGCACATTCTGTCCTGCCCGATAGCCATAGGAAATATCATTCAGTTCAATAAGCGACGACATACATGCGATCCATCAGGACAAGGGCAATAATCAGGGCAAGGAAGAAAACGGCAAATGCACCGTCCCGACGCTTGAATGCCAGATCATCAATCATCGGGAAATGACCACTAAATCCGCGGCATTTCATGGCTTCAAGCACACGTTCGGCCCGTTCAAGCGACCGCACTACCAACATGCCAAACAAATAGCCGAAAGACCGGTAGGTATGGGCATTGTTGCGTGCCTTAAACCCGCGAAGTTTCATCGCCATGCGAAGACGATGATATTCATCATGCAGCACCGAAATATAACGCACCGTAAACATCATCAGATGCACCAGAACCGGCGGACATTTCAGACGATATAGCGTATGGCCAAGTGTCACCGGCGTCATACCCGACAAAAGGCTTAGCATCATCAGGACAACCGCATTGGCCCGTATGCCGACAAGGATGGCATGCATCAGGCCTTCCTTGCTGGCCTCTGCCCCAAGCACCGAAAACATCGGTGTTCCGGGGGTCGTAAACGGCAACATTACCAGCATGACGATAATGAACCCGTCCATCGCCGCCATACGTTTCAGGGTTACACGCAGCGGCAGGTCCGTCAGGTTCATTGTAATGGCGGCCAATATCAGGGCACCCAGTGCAAACTCGATCTGATGCAGGGCCACCACGACGATTGCAAAAATACAGGCCGCGACCACCCTTACCCTTGGGTCAAACGTTCCAACGAATGACGGTGAATGTCCGCCACGCGCCTGAACGCTCAGGGGTTGGTCATGTCCGAAAAGGTGGCTCATGCGTTGGGTGCTTTTGCTCTTAGCCGTCGCGCAGCGATGTAATAAATGGTCCCGAAGGCACCGAATATATAGCCAATGCCGCCCAGAATCGATTGAAGATCATTCTTTTCCTTGTAGGCGGTGAGTTCGCGCCTGAGCGGACGCAATTCGTCACGAACGATGGTCGCAATGATTTCTTCCTGTGCGCGGGTAATTGCAGGACCAGCGTTTGACCCTGCCCCCGATGCTGTCGGCGCCTTTGACGATGCTGTTTGTACAGCCCCATCAACATCCGTCAGGTCCGCAATGGCAAAGGTTGCCTCTGCAACGTGCCCTGCCCCGAGATCGGCACGAAAACGCAGATCAACCTGCTGGCTTGGTGTGTAGACAAAGAAACCATCACCGTCGGTGGTAACTTCATCAATCTTGTTGCCATCAAGATCAAAGATCTCAACAAGCGTGTTTTCGGCCATGACACCGTTGGAGAAACCGATTTCACCTTCGATGTTCGAACCACTTGGAAACAGGGATGCGATAACCTTGTGCGCCTGTGCAGGTGCTGCGCCAACCACAAGCATGCCAAGCGCAAAGACCAGCATGAGTGATCTAGCCATTGGAAACCTCGCCCGCCTGCTTTGCACGTAAGGATGCTGCCGGCTGCATCTCAAAGCCCGACATCTGATCGGCGGCCTGCAACAAGGCCGGTTTGACCTTGGCGATCAGATACACTGATGCCGCTGAAACCAGTCCTTCGACCACCATGATCGGAATGTGGGCAAAGAAGACCAGCTTGGCCGCCGGGACAAACGCATCACCGCTGAGCGCAAGCGAAATCGCGACAAATACCGTTGTCAGCCCGATGGAAGATGCACCGGCACATCCGCCAAGGACGGCGGCTGTGACCGGGTTGCTGCGCGATACCATTCCCCGGAACAAAAGCCCCGCCAGCACAGCTGGAAAGGCGATATTGACCGTATTGACGCCAAGAACCGTCAGGCCGCCAAAGCCAAAGAAAACCGCCTGAAGCAAGAGACCGACAAAAAGTGCCGGAAACGCGGTCCAGCCAAGCACCAGCCCGGCAAGACCGCTCATGATCAGATGCACACTGGATGGTCCCACCGGCACATGAATAAGCGACGCAACAAAGAATGTTGCCGACAAAACCCCGGTTGCGGGAATTTTATCGATTGGCAGTTTCCGCAGACCAAGGCCAAGCCCGGCAACTGCAAGAATACCCCCACCAATCAAGACTTCCGGTGCCAGCGCACCATCAACAATATGCATCTGTTTTGTCCCTCGCCTATTTCACATCATAGGCGCGAACCCACAGGACTGCATCCTGTGAAAGTTCCTTGCCCTGAAATTCTTTATCAGGGCCGCTGCCAAGTGCTGCAAATCCCCAAAAACCTGCCTTGGGGACACCAAAAGTGAAATACCCGTTTTGATCGGAGATGGCCACAACCGCACCACCGGGCATTGGCGATGCCGTTGGCCCTTTGGGTGTGTTACTGGCCATATCGGGTTCTGCGGCCATGTATTCGATTTCGACTTCAACACCGGCCACAGGTTGGCCTTCCCCTAACACTCGGCCGGTAAAGGTCGAACCGGCAATGATGTTGGTTGGTCGATTAAACGGCAGGATTTCGGTTTTTAGACCTTGCGGTTCCATCCAGTCGGTCGGAATTTCATTGCGGTTCACATAGGACTTCGTGATCTGCTGGATGAAGATATCTTCGCTTTCTTCATAATACGGCGCGGGGACCACCACCATGACGTAATCACCGCTGCGGCGCAGAGTCAAAGTTGCGTCAAAGGCCGCTGCCGAGTTGGCAATTCCGGTGAAAGTAATCGGCGAAAGCGTTGATTTCAGATCAAGTTTCTCACCGCGGTTAACCGCATAAAATTCAAGCGGCTCGGCCATATCCATGACATGACCGTTTTCAAACGGGTGCCAGAAAATCAGCTTAACCGGCTGATCCCCGGCCTTGGTCACGTTCACGTCCGGCGTATAGGCCAATTGAAAATGCGCATGCGCCGGCATGGCCGCCGACAGCACGCAGGCGCTTGCAATTGCAAGCCTGCCAAGGGTCTTAAACATATAATCGTCTCTTTCTCAAACGATGCACGCAGGCCAAAGGCCCAACGCACAGGGTCAGGATAAAGAACGATAGGATGGCTGGAAGCAAGATTGCGGATCTTCAAAAGACCGTTTGTACCCCTGCAACCTGACGCTCACCCCGGCGTCCAACAGTTTCATACCGGGCAATCGGCACCCGGCAGTCAAAGGCAGGTCTCCTGGCTCACGGTTTAAACAGCAATGCGCCTTCCCGGTTTGCACCAGTGGCATAAGCAATGCTCTGAACGCTTACAGTTGCGGGGGCAGCCGTGGCTTTGTCATGCATGACGCACCACGTTCCCTTTTAAGTTGGTCCAATCGGATCAACACCAAAGACAATGTCATAATCCACGCAGGACGGATTGCTGTCAACTCCTTGCCCCATGGTCCATGACAATCTTTTTGCGGATGGCTTGACGCGCCTTAAACCGGGCGCGAAGATCACCCGCAATTTTGCCGACGGGCCGCAAAAGCCTGCAATCAGATGGGTGGAAACATTATGAAACCTGAAACGGTTCTTGTTTTCTGGTTCAAGGAACTCGAAGAAAAACAGTGGTTTATCAAGGATGAAGCCCTGGATCGCCATATCGCGGAACGCTTTGCCGATTTTCATGCCGCCGCCACGGCCGGGGAGCTTTTTAACTGGCGCAAAACCGCCCACGGACGGCTTGCCGAGATCATCGTTCTTGATCAGTTTTCCCGCAATATGTACCGCGATCAGCCACAGTCCTTTGCATCGGATCCAATGGCATTGGTGCTGGCGCAGGAAGCTGTTTCCTTGAGGCTGGATCGCAAACTGGTCACCCCGCAGGAACAAGCATTCCTGTATATGCCCTACATGCACTCAGAATCAGAAATCATTCATGAAGTGGCGGTTGACCTGTTTTCACAGCCCGGCCTTGAGCACAATTACGAGTTCGAGCTGAAACACAAAAAGATCATTGACCGGTTTGGCCGCTATCCACATCGGAACGAAATACTGGGCCGCGCATCGACGCCAGAGGAAGTGGCGTTTCTCAAAGAGCCCGGATCATCGTTCTGAGCATTAAAAAAGGGACGGTTTCCCGTCCCTTTTATTCGATCGCACTTAGGCGCAGAACATCAGCCAACATCACGGTCGCGATTATCCCACCAGCCTTGAACAAGGCTTTCTGCCTCATCCATGTAATCCGCCTTGCCAGCAAGGAAGGCTGCCATGGCGGCACTCCCCTTGATCTTGGCTTCGGCGGGAATATCTTCCACCTCGCCACGCCAGACTGCCAGGAAGTGCTTTAGCGACACAGGGCTTTGATCTTCGCCATCCTTTTCGGTTTTTGACAGCAATGCGGGCCAGCGAACATCATTGAGCTCACCATTATCAAGCATGCGCAGATCGACATGCTTATAGGGTGTTCTTTCGGCTTCGCCGCCACCGCCCTTGATCACACCGATGCGTGGAAGTTCCAAAAGCTTGCCGGTTTCACGATGGACATCAAGAAACGCCGGATGAAACACACCAAGGAAGGCTGCACGCGCATGCAACGGATTAAGCAAACGCAGTAACGTATTGACCGGACTGCGCAACCCAAGAAGCGGACGCAATCCAATCAGCTCCTGCAGCTTGGGATGCATGTGACGCAGCGGCAGATATGCAAAACCCTTCGATGCGATATCAGAACGCGCTTCTTCTGCAGACATGGCAATCGGAAGCTTAAGCGCCTTGATGGCAACTTCTGTGCTGATCCCGTTGACCAGATGCGAGTTATAGCCATGCATCAGCACCGGAACATTATTCTGCGACAGCAAAAGCGCCGACAGCACAAACCAGGGCAGACCACGGGTCCGACCGGCCGCATAGGATGGCCAATCCAGCGCAGGACGCATAAGCGCGTCATCTTTGCTGTCTTCATCCGGTTCAAGGCGCGCGGCCTTGCGCACAGCTTCGATCATGCCGGCCAGTTCTTCGGGCGTCTCAGCACGGTAGCGCAGCATCAAAAGGAATGCGCCAAGCTGGATCGGTTCGACCTCGTCGCGCAGGATCATCGAGAACGCATCAAATGCCTCCTCGCGTGTCAGACTGCGCGAACGACCCGGCCCACGGAAGAACGTGCGCAGATAGCCAGAAAACGGATGCGCCTCTGGTAAGACATTCTCATCCTCGAGCTGTTCAAGATGCTCGTCGGTCATATGGTTTCACCGGAATAGTTGGTGTTACTGATCGTGAATACGCGTGAAGACCCACTCTGTCTCGGTCGAGAGGTCATCCTGATAGCGATAGCCATCAACATTAAACTTCTTGAGCTCTTGCGGGTCTTCGAGCCGATTGTCAATCATATAGCGTGCCATCATGCCACGCGCACGCTTTGCCGAGAAGCCGACAACCTTGGCCGTACCGCCCTTCACTTCCTTAAACACAGGCGTAATTACCGGGCCATCAAGGACCTTGGTCTTGATCGATTTGAAATACTCGTTCGAGGCGAGATTGATCAGGCTTCGATCCTTGTGACCTTTTGTAATCGCGTTGATTTCTTTTGAAAGCTTATCATCCCAGAACGCGTAAAGGTCCTTGCCCCGCGGGTTGGAAAGGCGCGTTCCCATTTCAAGACGATATGGCTGCATCAAATCGCGCGGCTTCAGAAGGCCATAAAGGCCCGAGAGCATCCGAAAATGATCTTCTGCCCAGTCGATGTCTTCGGCCTTCATGGTATCGGCATCAAGGCCGACATAGGTATCACCGCGGAATGCAAAGATCGCCGGTTTGGCGTTGGTGCTATTAAACGGACGCGAAAAATGCTGAAAACGCTGATAGTTCAGATCGGCAAGGTTTTCGCTGATGCCCATGAGCTTCATCAGATCGCTGCGGCTTTTTTTGCGCGCGACATCAACAAGTTGTTCGGTGTCGTCCAGAAATGCGGGTTGAGAAACAGACATTTCCGGGACGTCTGTTTCGAAATCCAGCTTTTTGGCCGGGGACACAACAGCAAGCATCAATCTGCCTCTTCTCTTTCATCTCGGTTCGATTTGTCGTAACAAGCCACAAGGCATGGGCAATGTCTAGGGTCCAACCCTATGTACAGGAGTATACGGCTGTACATGGATTTGGACCCTTAGCGTTATCCATAAACTTCTAATCTTGCAGAAAATCCGTCGGTTGCAAGTTTTGACGGATGAAAGGACCCATTATGAGTGAACAAGTTCGCGCGTCGCACATTCTTCTGATGTATGCCGGTTCGGCACGTTCGACCGCCACCCGCACCAAAGACGAAGCCCTGACCGAAATCAACGCGCTTAAAGACCAGATCGCAAACGGTTCCGATTTCGCAGAACTGGCAAAAGCCAACTCCGATTGCCCGTCCGGCCAGCAGGGCGGCGACCTTGGCTTCTTCGGCCGTGGCATGATGGTTCCGGAATTCGATGCTGCTGCGTTCAGCATGGAAGTTGGTTCGACGTCTGACGTGGTTGAGACCGATTTCGGTTACCACCTGCTGCAGCGCACCGCATAAGCAATCGCTTCCGCGTGAAGCAAAACGTAGAGGCTGGCATTTCATTGCCAGCCTTTTTCTTTTTCAGACCCGCCTGTCAGAAATCGACAATCGGGGCATCAAGTTCGTATTGCCCCTTGTGATCTTCGATCTCCAGCACCCAGACATCCGGATCATAGCCAATTTGTTTGCGCCAGTATTCATCGCAAGCAAACTCGGTTTCGCGGCCCCCGTCCGGGCCACCGGCCAGCAGCATCCAGCCCAGATCCCCATCAAGTGTGGTCACCCGTGAATAGACAAAGCACCCTGCATCAAACCGGTTGAGCTTCACAAGCACGGCCCCTGCATCTTCGTTGCCCTTATGGGCCACCATCGCCGTAATCAGGTTCGACTGGCAAATCGCGATCTGCGCGCGCACCCACAACCCGGCTTTCAGACGCGGTTGCATCTATACCCCTTCCCGTGACGCGGTCACGTTTTCGGGCATTTGCAGGATCAGGTTGGGGTTGGGGCAGATACTTTCCCAGATATCCCATTCAGACGGCTTGGCGGCACCAAAGAAGTCCCCTTCACGCCCCAGCATGTCAAAGATGATCTGGAAATGCAGATGAGGAATCCAGTCGCCATTGATCGGGAAATCGCCAAACCGACACAGAAGGTCACCGGCGTTGATTTCCTTGCCCTTGTAAAGCCCTTCCAGGGATTCGCGGCTGAGATGACCATAGAGCGTATAGAACCGGATTCCTTCCGCCGGTTCATGCTGCAAGATAATGGTCGGCCCATAATCCAGATGCAGGTTGTTATCGGCAAAGCTCTGCACAACGCCGTCCAGCGGTGCAAAGACCGGCGTATATGCCGGTGCGAACAGATCGATACCAAGATGCTGACTGCGGGCCTCGCCATCGTTTTTGAACTGTTCGGACTGATAACAGATGCGGTCTTCGCGATAACGTCCAATGCCAACCGGGGCATTGGCATCGGCCAGTTGCTGCCACATGATTTCGGTCTGGCGTGCTGGATCGCTTTCGCCACCAATCACCACATCGCCGTTTGAAGAAAAGTCGTAAACGATCTTCGCGCATGTTTTGAGGTCGCATTCCATGACCGAGTGAAAAACATCTCGGTTCTCATCGATCCACGCACGCAGGCCTGCGGCTTCTAGCATCGGCTCCACGCCATTTGCAAAGCGGTCCTGATAGGATTGAAGACGTTGGGCAGCAGCAGTCGATCGCAAGGCGGTCACGGTAGTGGCTCCGAAACAGAAAAAGGCAGGGAACGATGCCCTGCCTTTAGCTACATTAATTTTTGCCTGATCGGCAAGCCCTGGCTTACCAGTTGGTCACTTCATATTCGCAGGACACATCGTCATCATCGGTGTCCGTCAATGCAACCGTCAGGCGGCGCATTTGCGGATTGAAGCGTTTGATGAAGTTCAACAGCAGCAGTGCTTCTTCGGAAAGCTCGCCGGCGTCTTCGTCATCTTCATCAATTTCGCAAAGCTCGACCAGCTCCAGGAACAAGGCACCAAGGGCGCGTTTGACGTCTTCGCCACCTTTAAGTCCGCCAGTTAGCTCGCCAAGGGGTGAAAGATCGATTTCGAGTTTCCGCAGGTTTTTGCTCATCTGGTCGATGGCATCTTCATCAAGCACCATTTCGGCCGCAATCATGTGCGTGCCGACTTCGTTGATGTTCATGAATCCGATGAACTCGAACAGGTCGTCTTTGGTGCGTCCGTCTTCCAGCAGCTTTTCGGTATGGGCTTCGAATTCTTCGAAGTCGATGTCGTCGCCAAGATCGTTTTCAAGATCGCTCATGTCGCTCTCCAATCAAAATTTGCGCTGCTGATACTCTGGATTGCGGGAAAACTCAACCCGGACTGGTGACATGACCATCTGCTATGCATCCATCACATTGCGTGGCAAACAATATTGCGAACGATAGCGCATTATCACTAGGATTAGAATAAATCTGATGGAACGGCTTTGAATGGAACCCGTTATGCCCACCTTCACGCTTCTTGATGTTGTCGCAATTTGTTGGGCGTTTGCCTGGTGGGTTGGTTATACGATTTTTGCCGATGCCAGTTCGCGACGCCGTAACTCCATCTCTGCCCATATGGCACGCAATCGCCATCGCTGGATGGAACAGATGCTTAAACGCGACATCCGGATGGTTGATACATCAATTTCCAGCAACCTGATCACCGGCATCAGTTTCTTTTCCTCGACAACCATTCTGGTCCTGATCGGCCTGATGGCGCTGCTGGGATATACCGACAAGGCGATTGAAACTGTTTCTGCCCTGCCCTTTGCCGCTGTCACCACGCCGGCTGTGTGGGAGTGCAAGGTGGTGTTGCTGATCGTGATCTTTATTTATGCCTTCTTCAAATTCACGTGGGCGTTTCGGTTATCGAACTATTGCTCGATCCTGATCGGCGCCGCACCGGAAGCCGACGCGCCAGATGCTGCCCGCGCGGCTGCACGGGCATCACGCATGAGCATGATGTCTGCCCACAATTTCAACCGCGGAATTCGCGCCTATTTCTTTGCACTCTCGGCATTGGGCTGGTTCTATCATCCGCTTGCCTTCATTGTCTGTGCGACCTGGGTGACGCTGGTTCTTTATAATCGGGAATTCCGATCGCACGCACTCGATATCCTGAGCGGTCATCACTGATCGGCACAGCAACGAAAAAGGGCCGCGTGTGCGGCCCTTTCTTTTATCTATCAAAGTCCTGCCTTCAGGCCGCTTGTGCCTTGCGGCGGATCGCGAAGGTCGCAACGATCAGCAACACCAGACCAACCGGCAAAGCGGCACTGTAAAGCAGCGTGCCCCATCCCGACCCGGCATAGATCGTGCCTGCCGACAGCGATGCAATCGCAACGGTGCCAAATACGCAAAATTCGTTGATCGCCTGCACCCGCGCCTGTTCGGACGGACGGTAATTCTCGGTCAGGAACGTCGTCGCACCGACAAACATGAAGTTCCAGCCAACGCCGAGAAGTACCAACGACACCCAGAAATTGCCGATCAGGTCCTGTCCGGCAAGACCAACCGCAAGACAGGCAAAGTTCAGGATTGCACCGGCCTGAATAACCTTAAGCGCACCAAATCGTTTGATCAGGTTACCGGTAAAGAAACCGGGCGCATACATGCCCACCACATGCCACTGAATGATAAAGGCGGCATCACCGAACGCGTAATCGCAATCAAGGATCGCAAGCGGTGTCGCCGTCATGACAAAGCTCATGACCGCATAGCCAAGCGCACCTGCAATGATCGCAACGATGACGGCGGGTTGACCCATTACGGTTGATAACGGACGCGCCGGTTCAGGATGCTTGTGCCCGCGCATATCGGGCAAGCGCAGCTGACCAATGGCAATCACCAACAGGAACTGCAAACCGATCAGGGCAACGAAGGTGCCAAGAAACGGGATCGTCTCAAACCAGTCCCGCGCAAAGCTTGCCAGGTTCGGCCCGATAAAGGCCGAGGCAAGCCCGCCCAGCATGGTGTAGGAAATCGCACGCGCACGAAATTCCACCGGTGCGGCTTCTGCGGCGGCAAAACGGTATTGCATGGCGATGGCATTGCCAGCACCAATGCAGGCACATGCAACACAAAGCAGCCAGAAATTGGCGTAGTAAACAGCGCCCATACCCGACACTGCACCCATCATGGCAATGGTCGCCCCCATCCAGAACCCGAATTTTCGGCCCATCTTGGCCATGACAACCGCCGACGGGGCCGTCATCGCCATCATGGCAATCATCATGAAGGCGACTGGCAGGGTTGAAAGGGATTTGTCACTGGCCAGCGAAAAGCCGATCACAGCGGCGACGGTGAAAATCAACGACATCGCGCTGGCAGACAACGCGACGCACAGACTCAAAATCATGATGTTCCGGCGAACTTCCGGGCTCGACATTTGGGGCTCCCTTCGATGGCGTTGGTGGCGCCGTAATAACGCGTTGAACAAAACCTGCCTTTGGCAAAGGCTTGCGTCTTGCTCTACAAGTTTGTCCTGTTATATTAAGTCTTCACCTTACGGGATAGTATCAATGCACGGCTTTGCCGACAAAAAGTTGAATACCGCCGAAAAAACTGCACGCCAGATTGGCGTTGCGGCGGTTCGTGCTGTCCCGAAAGTCGCTTTTTTCAAAGAGCGAACTTGACCTCATCCTGAAATTCCTTTTCTTGTGCATTTACCCCGCGTAAACATGCGGGTCCTATATGTGCATTCCTGAATTATGCCCGCAGATAAAGCAGAGTTGAGCCAACCATGATTGCCCTGACCCTTCCCGATGGTGCCGTGCGCGAATTTGACGGCCCGGTATCGGGTTTCGATGTCGCCAAAAGCATCAGTTCTTCGCTGGCAAAGAAGTCCTTTGCCATCATCGTCAACGGTGAAGTGCGCGACCTCGCGCGCGAGATTGACACTGACGCGACTATCGAAATCGTGACCAAGGGCCATGCGGAAGTTCTGCCGCTGATCCGTCACGATTGTGCGCATGTCATGGCCGAAGCCGTCCAGGAACTTTATCCCGATACGCAGGTCACGATTGGCCCGTCAATCGAGAACGGTTTCTATTATGATTTCGCCCGCGAAACGCCGTTCACGCCCGACGATCTGGTCAAGATCGAAAAGCAGATGCAGAAGATCATCGAACGCAACGAACCGATCGTGCGTGAGGTCTGGGACCGCAACGAAGCAATCAAGTTCTTCCTTGATAAAGGTGAGAAATACAAAGCCGAGATCATCCGTGATCTTCCAGAAACCGAGACCATTACTTGCTATCGCCAGGGCGATTTCATCGACCTGTGCCGTGGTCCGCATGCACCGTCGACGGGCAAGATCGGCAAGGCCTTCAAATTGATGAAGGTTGCCGGCGCCTATTGGCGTGGCAATTCGGATAACGAGATGCTTCAGCGTATCTATGGCACCTGCTGGGAAAGCAAGGAAGACCTGGATGCGTATCTGCACATGCTTGAAGAAGCAGAAAAGCGCGATCACCGTCGCCTTGGCCGTGAAATGGACCTGTTCCACATGCAGGAAGAGGCCCAGGGTTCTGTCTTCTGGCATGACAAGGGTCTGAAGCTTTATCGCAAGGTCGAAACCTATATACGTGATCGCCTCGATGCCGCCGGGTATCAGGAAGTGCGTACGCCGCAGCTTGTTGATCGCGTGCTTTGGGAAAAATCCGGTCACTGGGAAAAGTTCCGCGAGAACATGTTCACCACCACCCCGGATGAAGATGATCCCGAGAAGGTTCTGGCGCTTAAGCCGATGAACTGCCCGTGTCACGTGCAGATCTTCCGCCTTGGCAGCAAGTCATACCGTGACCTGCCGCTGCGTATGGCGGAATTTGGCTGCTGTCACCGCAATGAGCCGTCTGGCGGATTGCATGGCATTATGCGTGTCCGTCAGTTCATTCAGGATGACGCCCATATCTTCTGCACCGAAGACCAGATTGTCTCGGAAACCAAGATTTTCTGTGACCTTCTGAAGTCGGTCTATAAGGATTTCGGCTTTACCGACATTCTTGTGAAGTTCTCCGACCGTCCGGAAGTGCGTGCGGGTTCCGACGAAATCTGGGACAAGGCCGAAGCAGCCCTTCGCGAAGCGGCTGAAGAAGCGGGTCTGGCACTTGAAGTCAATCCGGGTGAAGGTGCTTTCTATGGGCCGAAGCTTGAGTTCGTGCTTCGGGATGCCATCGGTCGTGACTGGCAGTGCGGCACGCTTCAGGCCGACTTCGTTCTACCGGAACGTCTTGATGCATCCTACATGGGTGAAGACGGTGAAAAACACCGCCCGGTCATGCTGCACCGTGCGATCCTTGGATCGCTTGAACGCTTCATCGGTATTCTGATCGAAAACTATGCCGGTCGCTTGCCGCTGTGGCTGTCACCTGTTCATGCAGTTGTTTGCACCATTACCAATGATGCCGATGACTATGCCCATGAAGTCAAGGCAGCACTTGAAGCCAAGGGCCTGAATGTTGAGCTCGATACCCGTAACGAGAAGATCAACTACAAGGTCCGTGAACACAGCCATGCAAAGGTCCCGATGATCCTTGCGCTTGGCAAACGCGAAGCCGAAGAAAAAACTGCTTCGGTCCGTCGCATTGGGTTCAAGCACCAGAAGACGTTTGGCATTGATGAACTTGGTGATGCAATGGCGGCCGAAATCCGCGATCGCGTGATCGAAGCCGACTTCTGATCGACGTTAGAAACACAACCAATAAAGCCCGCAAGTTAAATACTTGCGGGCTTTTCTTTTGGCTCAACGTGACCTTATTCAGGCGGAAGTTTCGGTTTATCCGATGGTGGCAAAGCTGATCCACCTGCCCCGGATAGATTGAGTTTTGGTAGCCCTGTGCCGGTGCTTGCTTGTTGCGCACGCGTTTGGGCATAGGCCACGGATGGATGACGTGCATTGCCAAACACCTGCCCGATAAACCGCCAGATCTTTGGCACCAGCCAGACCAGAAGCAGAACAAACAGGGCAAACAGCACAAAGAAAACCACCGGATGGAAAGCGACCGTGTACAATGCGCCAAATACGGCGACATCCTCGGCGACTGAGGCAATGCTGTTACTAAACGGTTCAGGCGATGTATTGATTGCCGCGCGGCTGCCGGCCTTTGTAAAGTGGCTCCCGGCCGCAACCGTCCCACCAACCAGCAAGGCAACCGCAGTTTGAACGCCGTCGCCCATGCCGGTATCAAGGCCGCTCATGGCGCCTGCGGCAAGGAGTGCACCGGCAGGAATCCTGATGAAGGTATGAATGGCATCCCACACACTATCAACGATCGGGATCTTGTCGGCCACAAACTCGATCAGATAGAGGAACATGGCGAGTGCCAGTACCCACCAGGTTCCCAGAACCTGAAGCTCCGGCGGCAAATCAAGCAGCCCGAAATTGTTCAGAAGACCAAGAATAACCACTGTGCCATAGAGGTTTACACCACTGGCCCAGGCCCCGCCCATTCCCAACGCAAGAGTTTCAATTACCCCCACAGATTCCGCCCTTTCAAAGCCATAATTCTCACCAACAAGTGAACAGGAAAAACGTTCAGTTGTGATAAATCACACTTTCAGCGCGTCCCGACACACGTATTAATGCCAAACCAGATCACAGAAAGGTACGACGATGGACCGTAACGGTGAAACCCCAAAAATGATCAAGGCATGTGCTGTTATGATGATGCTTGCCACCCCGCCTCTGGCAGGCAACGCTTTTGCAATGGGCAGCTCGGACAGCTGGAGCTCGGAAGGCACCGACCTTTCCGCTGTTACGGAGCTTGTTGATACCGGTATGTACGACATGGCGATCGACAAGATTGAAACCATGCTCGAAGAAGATCCGGAAAATGCCGATCTGTACAATTACCTTGCCTACAGCCAGCGCAAGATGGGTGACTTTGACAGTGCCGCGCAAAACTATGAACGCGCCCTGATGATTGACCCTGAACATGTCGGCGCTCTTGAGTATCAGGGCGAACTTTTCCTTCAGACCGGGAAACCTGAAATGGCTCAGGAAAACCTTGCGCGACTGGAACAGCTTTGTGGCATGGACTGCGAAGAGTACAAAACGCTGGCCAGCAGCATTACCAACTGATCTCTCCCGTTTGACCGCCAAGAGAACCTATTCTTTAGGATAGGTTCTTATTTTTGCACTAACACGCCATATGTCTGTCAAAGTTGTACACAAAAAACAGGAATAAAGATGGCCGACGCGGCACTTAGCAAAAGTTATACTGTGGTTTGCCTGCGCAAGACCGGGAACCTGATGGAGCTCGAGCCGGTATCGGACTACAGTTCTGCCCTAAAGACTGCCAAGGATGCGATCAGCAGCAAAGGCAATTCTGAAGTACGGATCGTTGAAAACAAGTACGACCAAGATACCCGCAAGGAAAAGAAGCAGGTCATCAAGATTTTGACATCTGAGAACGCGGGCGGTGCAACGGGTGCCTCCGGCCGATCTTCTCAAAGCCGTGGCATGACGCGTGAAACGGCAAATAAGGCAACAAAAGGCATCATAAATATCGTCATCGCCGTAACGGTGCTGATCCTGCTTATCGGGATCATGGTTCCATTGGCCATGCGGTGATTTCCCTGTCTGCTGTGTCACCCTTCTGAATGCGATACCGCTTGCTTGCTATGTCCCTGATTTCCAAAGACAGCTGATCATCATCGTTGCATTAGCAGGAGTTGTTTTTGCTGGCGATGAAAGATATAACTTTCTGTAATACAGCGATTATCAGGTGAAGCGTGAAAATCAGGTTTGCGACAACAAACACTCCCCTTCGACGCAACTGGGGAAGAATAACTGCCGCAGCTATCCTGCCGCTCCTGACTGCTTGCAGCACTTCTGATTTTTCCGGTCTTTGGTTCGGCTCATCCACTGCGTCGCAAGAACTAAGTCCCCCATCGAACGAACAATTGCCTGCGGCGGAAAAAACAAGCTTCAACCGGGCCGCCTGTGGTTTGTTTTTCGGCCACTCGACTGCCGCTGGTACCGGTATGGCGAAGGATGGCTCCACCCCATCCGAACCGATTTCACTTGATCGAAGCCCCGAGGATAACTTCCTTCAGGCAATTTCTTATGACATGGACGGCAACTATGAAAGTGCGCGCAAACTTTATGTTTGGCTGACCGCGACGCCGCCCGACGCCAAGATCGATCTTGATTGCGGCCAAGGTGTGCGGCTTTCAGGCAGCATCAACAGCCTCGCCCAGAGGCGCCTTGTCACGCTTGATGCGTCATCCCCGGAATATGCGCGATCCAAAGAAATAGATGCCGTTGTCGCATCCGCCACCGTTGCACCAGGTCCAGAATTACCCAATCCGCCGCAGGTCGAACGTGATCGCCGGTTTTATGAAACCGGTGACGTCGTAGAGACAGAACCCGAAGCCCCCACCAGTCCCGTCGTTCGGATGGAGATGGAAGTCAGTGAAAACACGGCGCGACTGACACGGGTTGACCGACAGGCCGCCGCACCAAACACGACGCCTGCAGCAACGCCTGTCCCCGCCCCTAATAGAACCGACGGGCCGGCGACCAGTGGAACAGAAACGGCAGTTTCAAAACTTGCCCCGGTTGCCGCCCCTGCGCCGGTGCCCAGTCAGTCAGTGCAATCCGCGGCACCGGTTCGCGTAATTGCTGCGCCAACGATTGCCGGCGACGCAGCCTCAACCGAACATAAGGGTGCAATGGTCACCTCAAACGCGCGCCCGACTGAACAGGGCGAACTTGATATTGTTGACCGTAAACCCGAAGCACCCATGATTGAACTTCCGATCACCTCGACAGAGCCGGTGGCAACACAAAATGTGATGGTGCCATCAACCGAAAACTCGGCACCGGCGGAAACTGCAACCAGCCAAACCACGCAAAGTGATAGCCCCTACTACGCCGTTCAACTTGCAGCGTATCGTTCGCGCGGACGTGCGGAAGATGCATGGACGAAGTTCCAAAGCGCAGCGCATGGCATGCTGGCGGTCGCAGACCATGAAGTCGTCAGCATCGCGATTGAAGGCAAAGGTTTGTTTTTCCGCCTGCTGACCGGAATGTATGCTTCCTCTGGCGAGGCAACGCAGGCTTGCAACAGCTTGAAATCTGCCGGGACGGATTGCCTGGTTCGACGCGTTAGTCCTTAGACCGTTGTCTGGCGGATGCCGCCATCTTCTCAGACCGTATCAAGCCATCCGGGCGGGTTTTCCGACCGTGTCTTCGAACGAAACCGGGCATCTTTGCCAAAAAAAATTCGATCTTGGTGTTGTGCCGGTAATACCGCCAACGCAGATGCTGGATAAATCGCCGCGTTCGTTTTGATCCGGCTGCCAACAATGGAATACCAAGCGCAATAAACACCATGCCAAAAAATGGTGGTGGCAATGGCAGGAACAAAAGCCCGACCAGCAAACTGAACGCCCCCAACAGCATCAAAGCTGACGATTTCAAATGCTTGAACCTGTGCAAAGCCATTCCATCATTCAGTTCCATGGACTTTGGATGCGGATTATCGGCATGATTGGTGGTGCCGCCAAAAGAATGTTCAAAGACATTTGATCAAGACGGCAATTGCTATTGTCCTCTTCTGGAGTACATTGCAGGCATGAACGCAAATTCTTCTTCGGGAAATTAAGACATGTTCTCCGTGCTGAAATCAGACAAACCCAAAATGCCAACCGCTGACACCGCCCTTCCGGGACGCGACGAAGCATTGCCGGTTGCCGATGCCAATATCGTCACAGGCAATCCGATGAAGGGCCCCTTCCCGGATCATCTGGAAATTGCCGTCTTTGGCATGGGATGCTTCTGGGGGGCGGAACGCCTGTTCTGGAAAGCTGAAGGCGTTTACAGCACTGCTGTTGGCTACGCTGGTGGCTTCACCAAGAACCCGACCTATCGCGAAGTTTGCAGCGGCATGACAGGCCATGCCGAAGTGGTGTTGGTCGTCTTTGATCCTGCGGTGACGTCCTATTCAGCGCTTTTGAAGCTGTTTTGGGAAAACCACGACCCTACTCAGGGCATGCGTCAGGGCAATGACATCGGCACACAATATCGGTCCGTGATCTACACCTTTACGCCCGAACAACAGCAAGCGGCTGTTCAGTCGCGTCAGGACTACAACGCTGCACTGAAAGAAGCAGGTCAAGCCGACGTGACAACCGAAGTCACCGAGACACCGGAATTCTTTTATGCCGAGGAATTCCATCAGCAATACCTTCACAAGAATCCTGATGGGTATTGTGGCCTTGGCGGCACCGGCGTTTCCTGCCCGGGTATGTAAACAGCAATCCGACTGAGCGCGATAGCTTTGGTCCGTGGAAGAACGCCGGTCTTTAGACCGGCTTTCCTCCATATTCACGGCTCAGGTCGGCGCAGACACGGCGTATTTTAAGCCCCAATTGCTCTATATGGTCGTTTGGAATACGGGCCGCGGGCCCCGAAAGTGATAATGCTGCAATTGGCAAACCCGTTTCATCACGAACAACCCCTGCCACACACCGCAGACCAACCGCGTGCTCTTCATCATCAAGGGCATAACCGCGCTGGCGGCAACGCTCCAGATCCTTCTCAAGAGCTTCCTGGGTTATCAGGGTTCGTTCGGTAATTTTGGGCAACCCGTGCTTTGCCACGACCGAATGAAGTTCTTCTTCAGGCAAGAAGGCAAGCAAGGCCTTGCCAACGCCAGAGCAATGCATCAACGCCCGGCGACCGGGTGTGACGAGTGCGCGCATCATTTTGCGGCATTCGACCTGCGACAGGAAAATGACCTCGCCACCATCTGCGACAGCAAGATTAACGGTTTCACCGCTGTCTTCCATGAGTGCGCGCATATAGGGCCGCGCGATCTGGCTAAGATTGCGATTTTTGGTAAATGAATTGCCGACGCTGAAAGCCTGCACCCCGACGAACCAAAGGGTGCGCTCCCCCTCGAACGATACATAGCGTTCGTGCTGCATGGTGGTCAGCAACCGGTGTGCTGTCGAGGGCGGCAATTTCACCTGATGGGAAATTTCGGTCAGGGTCATCCCGTCTTCGCTTTCGGCAAGCGCGTTGAGGATACTTAACGCCCGTACCAGTGACTGGACTTGCTGCATTCAGCGACTACTCCCTGTGTGCGGTCGATTTGACCGACCATCATTGTCGTGTTCTCTGAATGTTAGGAGATCATTGCGCTGCTTGCACGGACTTTTGGCGGACCCAGACGAAAGTGGTGTACCCGATGAGATAGACCGTAGCTGCCCCAAAGGCACAGAGCGTGCCCAAGCCAAGCCCAAGAACAGGGTAACCAAGGGTCACGGCAAGGATATAAACCCATAATGCCCCCATTCCCCTTGGAAAGTTTCGAATAACCGTATGCACCGGTTCTGCCCCATAGGTGAAATGAAGGATCAGCATCATGGGATAGAGTGTGACGGGGAAACCTGACAACAATCCAGCCCAGCGCGGACCAATCCACGCCGCCATGCCGCTGATGACCAGAACGATGATTGCCGCCAGTAAAGCGCGAAGCAAAACAACACGCTTGGTCAGGCGAACCCGATTGAGAATACGGACATTCTCGATTTTACGGAAAAGGATCAGTGCGACAACGATCGCAACCAGCAAAATCACCGCCGCCTGCGTCAAGCTCATCGGTGCGAGCTGAAACAGCCAGGAGACAGACAGATAAGTGACAAACGCCCCAAGCGAGCTGAGCAGAATCTGTGGAAAGACAGGCAGGCGCACGCATTGGCGCGACACAATGAAATAGGCATAGAGGAAGGTTAAGGTCGCAATCAGGCCCGGTAATGCGTACACCGCGCTTTCACTTGCGAAGGCAACACCTTGCTCAATAGCGATGAAATACAAAAGGATGGCTGTTCCCAGCGGGTAACCTGACAGCACGCCGGCCACACGTGGCCCTGCTCTTTCTGCAAGCATCGAAAGCCCCAGCACCGTTCCGATTGACACGGCAATTTTGGCAAGGATCAGTTCCAACAGCTTTCATCCTTCAACGCAACTACGATGACATTTTATCAATAAAGTGACAGTATCGTTATCTCTTTTCACACCAAGGGGCAAGCGCAAACACCTGAGCACAAAACAAAAGAAGACGGGCACCAACACAAGGTACCCGTCTTCGTTTAGCAGATCGATATCGCCGTTTGCCTAGACGTCGACGTTCAGGCGGCGGCATTTTCCGCTCTTGGTGTTTGCACGATGACCCCACGCCAGCCGAGCCCCTGATAGGTTTCGTAACCTGGCGTCAAGGCGTAGGCCACAAGGGATCCGTCTTCAAGCAGATAGGCCCCGCGGGCAGGATCATCGACCCGCAGATTAAATGTTTCGCTGAGCACGCCGCGGTCATCGGAAGCAGCAAGGATCCGATTTTTTGCGTCGATCAACATCACCCGGGTACGTTCACGTTCTTCCGCGTTGAAGTTCAGCGATTTCACGATCATCGGCGCCTGGCTTTCCCAGTCAAAGAAGACCCCCAAAACACCAATAACATCGCCATCAACAGAACCGCCCCTGCGCACGGCGGTCGCATAAGTCGGGGTTGCGGCATTGTTTAACAGCGAATTGGCTGCCACATCCGCGACGGCATAATGTCCACCATCGCGACAGCGCAACGCTTCCTGAAACCAGCCCTGACCAGAAACATTTTGCCCCATCACGCGATAGGAGTCCGGGCGTCCATTGGCAATAACGTTCCCGTTCCTGTCAGCCACCCAAAGATCAAGATACACAGTATAGGAATCAAGGATCACACCGAGCCGTTCCGATGCACGCAACGCAAACGCAGGGTCTTGCAGATTTTCACAAACATCGACCACGGCCGCGTCGGTTGCCCACCAACGCACATCGCAAGATCGTTCGTACAGGTTGCGATCCATCAATTCGACAGAGTATCTGGCAAGGTCGGCGAAACGATCACCACGAACCGTCTGCGCTGTTTTCTCCAGATCGGAGGCAAGCGTCAGAAACATGTCTTCAAGTTCTTCGGTAATCACGTTCACTCGTTGCGAGATTTCCTTGACCTCGTTGGCAACAACACCAAAACCCCGGCCCACTTCGCCTGCGCGTGCGGCCTCGATCAACGCATTCAGTGCAAGGGTTCGTGTTGCCCGTGTAACGGCCTTGATTTCGGTAATTTTATCATTGGCTTGCCCGGAAATTGCTGTCGCAACCTGCAGAATTCTTTCTGGCATTTAAATAAAGCTCCCATATGCGCATCAGGTTTCCTCCTGGCTGCTGATCGCGTGCTTTTATTCGCCATCCATTCTGCTTGTCTTTGCAGCACTGATATCTAATAAGCCACTTATACCATTACGTAAATACAGGATTATACTCGCACCACACGGCTATCTCATTGGCGCACACCATTTCCACCCTAAAGCGAGTGGACATATCGCATCAAAACCATTGATCGATACACCGACAGTTAGCGCAGTGGGGTAAACTGCCGCGCAAACTGCTGCGATGCTCAGGCGGTAAATTCGAGGATCGAATCCGCAAGCAGCTTAATCCCGGTCAGGAACAACAGGCTGTAACAAACCCGGTAGAACAATTTGACACTGACTTTGTCATGCGCCCACAAGCCAAGCCACGTCCCGAACAGCGCGATCGGCACGAACAAAAGTGATGTTCCGAGGTTGGATGCATCGAATTGCCCAAGCAGCGCATACGGGATCAGTTTCACGTAATTGACGACAATGAAGAACATGACTGTCGTGCCGACAAAGATCGATTTGTCCATTCGCTGCGGCAGTAGATAAACCGATACCGGTGGCCCGCCTGCGTGGGCGACGAAACTGGTAAAACCTGCCAGTGCGCCAAGAACCGTACCCTTGCCAATCGTTGCTCTTCCCGGTGCACCGGTTTCCTTCCGGCCACGGAGCCAGTGATCAAGTGTAAAGATGATCGCGATCACCGCGATGATCAGTTTGACGGCTGCCTCGTTCAGGTAGCTGAAGGATAATGTCCCGACAAGAATGCCCAGCAGTGCGGCCGGCACCAGGATTTTCATGTTCCGGCGATCCCAGCGGTTGCGATAGGCCCAGACATTTGCAAGGTCCATCAGGCACAGAATGGGAAGCATGATCGCCGCGGCGACCTGTGGCGATACCGCCAACGCCATCAAAGGCACAGCCACAACACCGAGCCCGCCGCCAAAGCCGCTTTTTGAAACACCCGCAATCAAGACGGCGGGAATGCCTACAACATAGAAAAACGGATCCGAGATAAATTCCATCGGAAGTCCTTGTTATTTGGGGAATTCAGGGATCGCGGGCAACGGATATGGACGGCGCGCGCCCCTATTCTTCAAGCAGACGCGGCATGAGCTCGACGAAGTTGCACGGCCGATGACGGATATCAAGCTGATAGGTCAGAATTTCGTCCCAGGCATCTTTGCATGCTCCGGTCGACCCGGGTAACGCAAACATATAAGTTCCCATACACACGCCCGCAGTCGCCCGTGATTGCACGGTGGATGTGCCAATTTTTTGATATGATATCCAACGGAACAGTTCGCCGAAGCCTGGTATTTCCTTTTCGTAGATTGCCCGGTGGGCCTCCACCGTCACGTCGCGCCCGGTAACACCTGTGCCGCCCGTGGTAATGATCACATCGACATCCGGGTTTGAGCACCAAGCACCTAGCTGCTTGCGCAACGCCAATTGATCGTCTTTCAAGATTTTGCGTTCATAAACGTGATGGCCCTTGGCGATGATGCGTTCACAAAGAACCTCGCCCGAGGTGTCGTTATGGAGATCGCGCGTATCGCTGACGGTCAATACGGCAATATTGATCGATACAAAGGGTTGGCTTTCGTCAATACCTGCCACGGTTATCTCCATGTCTCGTAAAATGCTGTCTCAACCTAGTATGCCCAGACAGGCGTGCAAGCGTTTTCACGTGCAAGACACGCTGGCATCGCAACCCAACGAATCACGATAGAACAAAATCCGGCCGCCATTTGATATTTTATTAGTCTTGCGGGCTATTTTTAAGCTCCAACCCGCAATATTTTTGAGCATCACAATTTCTGACATTTATAATTTCTAAACAAATACGTATGAAAACAATCTCACCTTGTATATGATGAAAAAAAGGCAATTGGTATTACCAATTAAGGATATCTGCGTTACTTCACTTGCTGGGCCGCATTTTTACGCCTAGAAAAGCGGTAAAGGACTACCAATTTGGCGCCCTCAAAGGATGCGCCGACGAGATCGAAACGTTCGGCAGGAAACAGAGGACTCATGATGAGCGACTTTCTTTGGCAACCGACGAAAGAACGCGTTGAAAATGCAAACGTCACCCGCTTTCGCGACTGGGTGAATGAAAAGCATGCGCTTAACCTTCAGAGTTTCACCGAACTCTATGACTGGTCCGTTGCCGAGATTGAGCGTTTCTGGCCGGCTCTTATCGAATATGCCGAATTGAAAGCGGAAACATGGGGCGACCGCGTGCTGATCGACGGCAACAAAATGCCGGGCGCCCAGTTCTTCCCTGATGCGCGCCTGAACTTTGCCGAGAACCTTCTGGTCCGTGATGACGACACCGACGCCCTGATCTTCTGGGGTGAAGACAAGGTCAAAAGCCGCCTATCCTGGGCGGAACTTAATATTGCGGTATCAAAATTCTCGCAGGCCCTTCGCGCTGAGGGCGTTGGCAAGGGCGATCGCGTATGCGGCTATATGCCAAACATGTCTGAAACCGTGATTGCGATGCTGGCAACGGCAGCCATCGGGGCAACCTGGTCTTCCGCCTCACCTGATTTCGGCGTTCAGGGTGTTGTAGACCGCTTTGGCCAGATCGAACCAACCGTGATGATCACCGTTGACGGTTATCACTATAACGGCAAGCAACACGACATCCGCGAAAAGGTTCACGATGTTGTCGAGCGGATCGACAGCCTGAAAAAGGTCGTCATCGTGCCCTATGCCTTTGACGGCGCCAACACGACGGATATCCGCAATGCCGTCACCTATGACGACTTCATTGCCCCCTTCCGGACCGAGAAAATCGTCTTCGAACAGGTCGAGTTCAATCACCCGCTTTATGTGATGTTCTCGTCTGGCACGACGGGCAAGCCGAAATGCATTGTTCACGGCACGGGCGGAACGCTGCTGAAACAGGTTTCGGAACATATCCTGCATTGTGATGTCGCGCCCGGTGATCGCGTTTTCTATTTCACCACTTGTGGCTGGATGATGTGGAACTGGTTGATGGCGGGCCTTGCGGCCGGTGCAACCCTTCTGCTTTATGATGGCTCGCCCTTCTATCCGAGTGGCAACATCCTGTTTGATTATGCCGATGCAGAAGGCATGACGCTGTTTGGTACATCTGCCAAATATATCGATGCGTTGGCCAAGGCCGAACTCAAACCGCGCGAAACACACGATCTGTCCACTGTGCGTGCGATGACGTCAACCGGCTCGCCGCTTGCCCCGGAAAGCTTCGATTACGTTTATCGCGACATTAAGGAAGACATTCATCTGGCGTCCATTTCGGGCGGCACAGATATCCTTGGCTGCTTTGTGCTGGCTTGCCCCGTCCTGCCAGTCAAACGTGGAGTCATCCAGACCCGTGCCCTTGGTCTTGCTGTCGACGTGTTTGACGACGATGGCAAACCGGTCCGCAATGAAAAAGGCGAACTGGTCTGCACCAAACCATTCCCATCCATGCCGGTCGGCTTCTGGAACGACCCGGATGGATCGCGGTATCACAGCGCCTATTTTGACCGGTTTGATAACATTTGGTGTCATGGTGACTATGTCGAGCTTGATGACGATGGCGGCATGGTCATTTATGGGCGCTCGGATGCGACCCTTAACCCCGGCGGCGTTCGTATCGGCACGGCAGAGATTTATCGTCAGGTAGAAAAACTACCTGAAATTCAGGAATCGATTGTGATCGGCCAGGACTGGGATAACGACGTTCGGGTGATCCTGTTTGTTGTGCTCCGCGACAATTACGAATTGGATACCGCACTGATCGACAAGATCAAGAAGCAGATCCGCAACAACTGCACCCCACGCCACGTCCCTGCCAAGGTGCTTGCGGTTGCCGATATCCCGCGGACAAAATCGGGGAAAATTACCGAACTTGCTGTTCGTGATGTTGTCCACGGACGGCCGGTAAAAAATCAGGAAGCCTTGGCCAACCCGACGGCACTGGAACTGTTTTCCAACCTGTCGGAACTGAAAACCTGATCAAAACAAGCCCCGCATCTCGAAGCGGGGCTTTTTCGTGTCGATCCGGTTTTGCAAGATGCTCGACCACGCTGGTTAACGAATGCCGCTCCCGATTCCGCACTGCAACCATGCACATTTTTTAAACAGTGTGAACTGATGCACTTTTTTTGATCATGACCGATTGTTTGGTGAAAAAAAGTTCGTGCAATTTTCGGCCTTGCCAGTGATCAGAACGAAACTACTACTAGGTTATTGAATATATGAGACAAACAAAGTTTTGTATATTTTATGTGATCGTATGGCCGCGCGATATAACCGCAGAAAAAGCCTCGATTTTTAGCCAGCACCGCCTGTTCTAATGTTGCCAAAATTTTTTCACACTTGACACAAGGCGGCCTAAAATTTCTTAATTTGGCGGTCCGATCTTCTTCGGACGAATGGATATGCGGCTGTGCATATCCAGGGTGGCACAAAAGCTAAAAACAATGCTTTGCTAATAAGGGAGCTATCTTATGAAAATCCAGACGATCCTTGCCGCTGGCGCAATGACCGTTGCAGCCGTTGCCGCGCAGAACGCACAGGCAGGTGCCGTTCTTGACGGCATCAAGGCCAAAGGTTTCGTTCAGTGCGGCGTGAACACCGGTCTTCCGGGTTTCTCCGCTGCCAATGCCGAAGGTAAATGGGAAGGTATTGACGTTGACGTCTGCCGTGCAGCAGCTGCTGCAGTTTTTGGTGACGCAAACGCCGTTCAGTACACCCCGCTGACCGCAGCACAGCGCTTCACGGCTCTGCAGTCCGGTGAAATCGACATCCTGTCGCGTAACACCACTGCAACCACCACCCGTGATGCGAAACTGGGTCTGACCTTTGTCGGCATCAACTACTATGACGGTCAGGGCTTCCTGATCCCGAAAGCTCTCGGCGTTTCCAGCGCAACCGAGCTTGACGGTGCGACCGTCTGCGTTGAGCCGGGCACCACGACCGAGCTGAACCTCGCTGACTACTTCCGCGCCAAAGGCATGTCCTTCGAGCCGGTCGTTATCGAGAACATCAACGAAGCAACCGCAGCCTTCTTCTCTGGCCGTTGCGACGTTTACACCACCGATGCTTCGGGTCTTGCTTCCATCCGTACCCAGATGGCTGAAAATCCGGCTGACTATGTCATCCTTCCGGAAATCATCTCCAAAGAGCCGCTCGGCCCGGTTGTCGCCCAGGGCGACGAACAGTGGTCGGACGTTGTTCGCTGGGCTTTTGCTGCAATGGTTGAAGCAGAAGAGTATGGCGTCACCATGGAAAATGTTGACGACATGAAAGCAAACAGCACCAACCCGGGTATCCAGCGTCTTCTTGGCGTTTCACCGGGCATGGGTGAAGCTCTTGGTCTTGACGAAGCTTGGGCATACAACATCATCAAGCAGGTCGGTAACTATGGCGAAAGCTATGAGAAAAACGTTACCGCCAAGCTCGGTCTTGAGCGGGGTCTGAACGCTCTGTGGACCGACGGTGGCCTGCAGTATGCATGGCCGGTTCGCTAATCGCTAGCAAACCGACTGCCTAAACCTACGAAGCTCCGCCCCACTGCCTGAACGCATGGGCGGAGCTTTTCGTTAGGTGCTTGCTGATTTTGGATACAATCTACACCTGAGGGTCATATGAGTAAGCCTCAAAATGCCCCGGGGGATGTTCGTTCCAAGGGCCTCGTTGATTATCTCAATGACGAAAACGTCCGTGCGGTGCTTTATCAAGTCGTCGCAATTGGACTGATCGTTCTTGCGGGCTGGTACCTGGTGTCCAACACCTTGTACAACCTTGAACAACAGAACATCTCAACCGGTTACGGGTTCCTTGATCTTGAAGCTTCCTTCGAGATCAGCGAAACCATGATCGATTACAGCGCCCAAAGCGACTATGCGACGGCGTTGATGGTCGGTCTTCTGAACACTGTGAAGGTGTCACTGCTTGGGATCATTTTGTGCACGATTATCGGGACAATCTTTGGCGTTGCGCGCCTGTCCTCGAACTGGATCGTTCGCAAACTTGCGACTGTGTATGTTGAAACGTTCCGGAACATTCCGGTCCTGTTGCAACTGTTCTTCTGGTACGCACTTATTCCAAGCGCTTTCCCGCATCCACGCGACGCGCTGGAGCCTCTGCCCGGTGTTTTGCTGACGTCGCGCGGTATGTATTTGCCGGTGCCGGAACCTGATAACGCCTATACCCTTATGACCATTGCGGCCGTGATTGCCTGCGTTGTGATCTATTTCGTCAAGAAATGGGCCAAGAAACGCCAGGACGCCACAGGTCAGCCCTTCCCGATGCTTCTTGCCGGGATCGGTATTTTCGTCGGTCTCGTTCTGGCTGCCTATCTGGCAGGTGGCGCACCGACCGACATGAGCATGCCGGCTCTCAAAGGCTTCAACATTCAGGGTGGCTACAACATTTCGCCTGAATTCATGGCAGTTCTGATCGGGCTTACGGTTTACACCTCGACCTATGTTGCCGAGGTTGTTCGTTCCGGTATTCAGGCTGTTCCGAATGGCCAGTGGGAAGCGGCCGACAGTTTGGGCATTCGCCGTTCTATTGCGCTTCGCAAGGTGATTTTGCCGCAATCCATGCGTGTTGCGATCCCGCCACTGACCAACCAGTATCTTAACCTGACCAAGAACAGCTCTTTGGCTGTTGCCGTCGGTTATCCGGATCTGGTTTCTGTTTCCAACACGACCATGAACCAGACAGGTCAGGCGATCGAGGCCATCTCGATCTTCATGTCGATCTATCTTGGTTTGTCCTTGTTGACCTCGCTCTTTATGAACTGGTTCAACAAGAAAATGGCACTGGTGGAGAGGTAACATGTCAGAAAACGCAAAATTACCTCCTCTTCCGACCGGCACCTTTTCCGAGCGTGCCGTGGCATGGTCCAAAAAGAACCTGTTTGATGGATGGTTCAACACCCTCCTGACCCTTGGTTCGATTGCATTCCTCGTTTGGCTGATCCCGCCAATCGTCGAGTGGGCCATCATCAATGCGACGTTGGCGCCATCAATTGAGGCCTGCGCGGAAGCGACAGGTGCCTGCTGGGGGTTCGTTAATGCCAATTTACGACTGATCCTGTTTGGCACCTACCCGTTTGAAGAACAGTGGCGGCCGCTTCTTGCCATGATCCTTCTGATGGGCATCATTTGCGGTAGCCTGGGTGCGGTTAAGTATCCGAGCCTGCGCAAGGCAATCATTCCGATGTGGGTCATTGGTGTGCCGATTATTGCCATCCTCATGTGGGGTGGTGTGTTTGGCCTTACCTATGTCCAGAACAGCTATTGGGGTGGCCTGCCGCTGACCCTGATCCTGTCCTCGATCGGTGTGATCTTTGCCTTCCCCTTCGGGCTGCTGCTGGCACTTGGTCGTCAGTCGCACATGCCGGCCATCAAAACCGTTTCCGTGGTGTACATCGAAGTCATTCGTGGTGTGCCGCTGATTACGGTTCTGTTCATGGCATCGGTTATGTTCCCGCTGTTCCTGCCCGATGGGGTTACCATCGACAAGCTGCTGCGCGCGCAGATCGGTATTATCCTGTTTACCGCCGCCTACCTCGCCGAGGTATTCCGTGGTGGTCTGCAGGCCGTTCCGCGTGGTCAGTTTGAGGCTGGTGACAGTCTTGCGCTGTCTTATTGGCAGTCGATGCGTCTGATCATTTTGCCGCAGGCACTGCGTCTGGTGATCCCGCCGACCGTCAACAGCTTTATCTCCATGTTCAAGGACACCACACTGGTCGTGATTATCGGCCTGTTTGACTTCCTTGGCACGGTGAAGCTGGCACTGCGCAGTGACCCGGCCTGGACCAAATATTACGTCGAAGGTTATGCCTTCGCCGCGGCAATATTCTTCCTGATCTGTTTCTCGATGGCGAAATACTCCGCCTATCTTGAAAAAGAGCTTCGCAAAGGCGAACAAAGGTAAGGAGTGAGGAAAAAACAATGACTGTAGCAACTGAACCCACTACCGGCGCTGTGCCTCCTCCGTCCAAAGAGGATGTCATCACCGTCAACAAGATGAACAAATGGTATGGCAATTTCCATGTTCTTCAGGATATTGACCTGTCTGTTCGCAAAGGTGAGCGTATCGTTATTTGCGGCCCGTCCGGCTCAGGTAAATCGACGCTGATCCGCACCCTGAACCGCCTTGAAACCTATCAAAGCGGTGAAGTTTACGTCGACGGCATTTTGCTTGGCGACGATGTCAAAAACATCGAAGCCGTGCGCCGCGAAGTCTGCATGGTGTTCCAGCATTTCAACCTTTTCCCGCACATGACCGTGCTGGAAAACCTGACGCTGGCTCCGATCTGGGTTCGCAAGATGCCCAAGAAGCAAGCCAACGAACTGGCCATGCATTACCTTGAGCGTGTGCGGATTGCCGAGCAGGCCCACAAATTCCCGGGTCAGCTTTCCGGCGGTCAGCAGCAGCGTGTGGCGATTGCCCGCTCGCTCTGCATGCAGCCGAAAATCATGCTGTTTGATGAACCGACCTCGGCGCTTGACCCGGAAATGGTCAAGGAAGTTCTCGACGTGATGGTCGAACTCGCCAAGGAAGGTATGACCATGCTTTGCGTGACCCACGAGATGGGCTTCGCCAAAGAGGTTGCTGACCGTGTGATCTTTATGGATGCAGGCCAGATCGTCGAAATGGCTGGACCGAAGGAGTTCTTTGATAACCCGAAAAGCGATCGTACAAAGCTGTTCCTCAGTCAGATCCTGTCGCATTAATCGGCTATCAAACATCCGATCTTTGCAAAACGGCCCCCATTTGCGGGGCCGTTTTCATTTTTGTAAAAATGATCCTTGCCCAGACCCGCGCAATTGCCGAAACTCGGCCCAACACGTTCATCATCCGGATTGCCAATGACCACGCCTGAAACCAGCTCCGCGACCCATCCGACCTTTATCTCGGTTGAAAATCTCAGCAAACGGTTTGGCGACAAGCTTGCCCTTGATGATGTCAGTATGCATCTTCCCAAGGGCGAAACCATGGCCATTATTGGTCCGTCCGCCGCAGGCAAAAGTGTGCTGATGAAATGTCTGGTTGGGATTTACGGGGCCGATGCTGGCAAGATCCTGTTGGATGGCGATGATGTCAGTCAAACCAATGCTCCGAAACGCGCCGAATGGGCGGAACGCATTGGCATGCTATTTCAACAGAATGCCCTGTTTGACAGTCTGAAGGTTTGGGAAAATATCTGCTTTCGTCAGATCGAAACCGGCACTCTTAGCCGCAAGGAGGCCCGGGAACGTGCCCTTGATCTATTGGGCCTTGTCGGTCTGGCATCGGAAAGTGCGGATTTAACACCAAGTGATCTGTCTGGCGGCATGCAAAAACGCGTTGGTGTCGCACGGGCGATTTCCACAGATCCAGCGATCCTGTTGCTGGACAATCCGACCGCCGGACTTGATCCGGTTCTGTCGAACCATATCGAACGCATGATTGGCAAGATTGCAGAACAACGCGGGACCACAGTGATATCAATCACCAACGATATGCATATTGCCCGCACCCGTTATCAGAACCTGATGATGATGCATGACGGTAAAGTTTACTGGGCGGGCAAAACCAAAGATATCGATGACGCACATAATGCGCATCTGACCCAGATGCTGAACGGATCGTCACAGGGCCCGATCACCATGCGAACCGGCAAACGCGAAGACCACGTCTATAGCTAACGGCGCAAACACCCTGCCCCGTGCCGAATCTAGTTGGCTGTATAGACCGAAACGTCGGCTTCGCGGATCACATCGGCCCAAACCGGCCCCGGATGACGGTCGGTAAACAGAGCGTCGATTTCGGAAAGATGTCCCAGACGCACCATCGCACGACGACCAAACTTCGATGCATCCGTGCACAGGAATGTTTGGCGGGCGTTGGAAATAATCGCCCGCGCGACGCGCACTTCACGATAATCGAAATCCATCAGGCTGCCATCCTCGTCGACGCCGGATATCCCGACAATCGCGTAATCAACCTTGAACTGGTTGATGAAATCAATGGTGGCCTCGCCGATGACACCGAAATCGCGCTGTCGCACAACGCCACCGGCAATAATCACTTCAAAGCCCTGATTGGCAGCACAGATTTCTGCAACATGCAGGTTATTGGTAATGATCTTAAGGCTTTTATGACCCAGAAGCGCATGTGCGACTTCTTCGTTGGTCGTTCCGATATTGATAAAAAGAGACGCGCCTTCGGGGATATGTTGCGCCACCAGCTTTGCGATCTCGCGCTTGCTGCCAAGGTTTAGAACCTGACGGTCGGTATAGGCGGTATTTTCGGTGGTCGAGACACTGGCAGCTCCACCGTGATAGCGGGCAATTAGGCCTTCTTCGGCCATTTCATTGATGTCGCGTCGGATGGTTTGTGGCGTGACAGAAAAATGTTCGGCAAGGGTATCAATGGTCATAAAGCTGTTGGAGGCGACAAGCTCCAAAATCTCTCTACGACGCCGATCCAGTTTCCCCATGCCTCTCTCCTTCTGTTTTCAATTTTCATCTTTATTGGAAAATTTTCATTCCTGATCAAAATGCTTTCTCTTGAGCCATTTGGCAAGCCTTGTCCGCCTTAGGCAAATGCACGCAGGATGCTGGCGGCGCACTTCGTTAAGAGCAGAAAACAAAAAAGCCGGGTTTCATCCCCGGCTTTTTGCTTTTGACTTGGTGCATATCACGCCTTTTTGCGTGCCACGATCCGTTCCCGTACAGCTGGTTCGGTACCTGTCGGATCGACATCCCCCTCGCCAATCACAATCGCTTCTCGCAGCAAGGCGGTTGCTTCTTCAAGCTGTGCCTCGTCACGGGTATGGGCCAGGCAAATTGGTGTCTCGGCCGATACCGGCTGTCCAACCTTGATAAAATCGGTAAAGCCGACCGCAAAGTCGATCTTCTGATCCGCCCGCGTGCGCCCGCCTTTAAGCGACACCAGCGCAAGACCAACCTTTCTGGCATCCATCGAAAGAACACGGCCTGTCTTGGCGGCTGTTACCGTATTTATCATCGGGGCGGCTTCAAGATACTTGTTGGTGTTTTCGACAAAATCCGCAGGACCACCAAGACTTGATACCATCTTGCCAAAGGTCTCGGCTGCCCTGCCGCTTTCAAGCGCCTCTGTTGCCATACGCAGGCCATCGGAAACATCGGCTGCCACACCACTAACGGTCAGCATTTCTGCCGCCAGCGCCATGGTGACATCATAGACACGTTGTTCCTGGTGCTTTCCGGTCAGGAAGTCTATTGCTTCCTGCATTTCAAGTGCATTGCCCACTGTGTCACCCAGCACCTGTTCCATATCCGTTAGAAGTGCGACCGTGGGAACACCGTTGCGGGTGGCAACTTCGGTGATGCTTTCGGCAAGTTCGCGGGCACGCTCATACTCGTTCATAAAGGCGCCAGAGCCGAATTTCACATCCATGACAAGGCTATCAAGCCCGGCTGCCAGCTTCTTTGACAAGATGGACGCCGTGATCAACGGGATGCTCTCGACCGTCGCAGTCACGTCGCGAATGCCATAAAACCGTTTGTCCGCCGGCGCCAGATCGGCTGTCTGCCCGATAATGGCACAGCCAACTTCACGGGTGACCTTGGCGAATTCGTCAAGACTTGGTGTCGTGCGATAGCCCGGAATGGAATCAAACTTGTCCAGCGTCCCGCCCGTATGGCCAAGACCACGGCCGGAGATCATCGGCACGAACGCCCCGCACGCACCAACAATCGGGCCTAGCATCAGGCTTACCTTGTCACCAACGCCACCGGTCGAATGCTTGTCCACTACCGGTCCGTCAAGGCCAAGCGCCGTCCAGTCCAGAACCGTACCGCTATCGCGCATGTTGCGCGTAAGCGCCGCGCGTTCGTTCATGGTCATGCCATTAAAGAACACTGCCATGGCAAGGGCGGCAACCTGACCTTCGCTGATGCTGTTATCTGTGATGCCCTTGACGAAAAAGGCAATCTCAGCGTCTGTCAGAACTTCGCCTTCGCGTTTCCGGCGAATGATTTCTTGGGGCAGCATGTGCTGTCTCCTGCGCACGTGTCGTTAAATCAGATCAGACGCTTTGAAGTCACACGACTTCAGGAAGCGCTTGAAAAATATTGTAGTAATATCTTGATAAGATTGGCCGAACCGGCTTTCGACATTTCCAATGTCTGCTCGTGGCTCAGCGGTGTCGCACTCATGCCGGCGGCCAGATTGGTGATGTTTGAAACCGCGGCGACCTTGAATCCAAGACGGCGGGCCAGAATGTTTTCCGGTACAGTCGACATGCCGACCGCATCCGCGCCAAGAATCTTGAGTGCGCGGATTTCCGCTGGCGTCTCAAAGCTTGGCCCGGTGCACCAGCAATAGGTTCCCTCAAACAGTTTGATGCCAAGCTTGGCCGCCGCACCATGCAGCCCAGACCCGATTTCAGGATCATAAGGCACATCCATGCCGACAAAACGATCATTACCGTGATAGCCGATCATCGGATTGGGACCAAACAGGCTGATATGATCAGTAATCAGCATCAGACTGCCCGGCACGGCCTCAGGGATCAGTGAACCGGCAGCATTGGTCAAAAGCAGACGTTCTGCGCCAAGTTCGCGCATAATTTCAAGCGGTTCGGCCATCAGATCCGATCGGCCATGCTCGTAATAATGCGCCCGCCCCTGCATCACTGCGACCGACACACCGCCAATACGGCCAAGAACAAGTGTCCCGCCATGGCCAACCACGGTGGGGCGCGGGAAGCCCGGCAATTCTTCATAGGCAATGCTGATCGCATCACTTACGGCGTCAACCACACCGCCAAGTCCGCTGCCCAGAACCAACGCAACTTCGGCCTTGAAACCCGGCGCCTTGGCGGCAATGACGTCAAGCGCTGCTTTTACATTGCTCATTTGAGGTTCTCCGGCCCGAAGGAATGGGGAATAAGTTCTTCACGGCTAAGCGTCAGAAGCGTTTCACCGGCATCATTGATGATGAAGATCGTCGCATCGGGACCGGTAAATTCGCGAATCTTCTGGCGGCACCCGCCACACGGGGTACAGGCGATATCGCCCAGCCCGACAACGACGATCTCGTCAAAACGTGTTTCCCCTGACAGTACCATCGCCGAAATCGCGCCGGCCTCGGCACAGACGCCCTCGGGATATGCCGCATTTTCAACATTGCAGCCCGAAATGACCTTGCCCTCAGTTGTGCGCAATGCAGCACCGACAAAGAAGTTTGAGTAAGGCGCATATGCCTTGTCACGAGCCGCAAGAGCCGCGTCAATCAGATCGCGCGGAGCCTGTTTATGAGCAACCATTTGTTTGATCCTGTTTTGATTACCTATCGCGCCTGACCAAAGCGCACATTTTTGGAAAAGTGGTTCGGGACTGCCTGTATCATAGGCCGAGACCCGAACCACGAAAAGCTTAGCGTTCCTTGACGTATGCCCGACCAAGTGCCTTTGGCGGAATGGCCCGGCCAATGAACCCGGCCAGAAGAATGACCGTCAGGATGTATGGCAATGCCTGCACCAATTGGACCGGAACTTCGCCGATACCGGGCAGAATAACACCCTGCAAACGTGTGGCTGCGGCATCAAGGAAGCCAAACAACAGGCAAGCTGCCAATGCCGGAAACGGGCGCCACTTGCCAAACACCATGGCCGCCAGCGCGATATAGCCTTTGCCTGCGGTCATGTCTTGCAGGAAGGATGCGCCTTGCGCAGTCGAAAGATAGGCGCCTGACATGCCAACAAGCACACCACTGCAAATCACGGCGCGATAGCGCATCGCAACAACGCCAATACCCGCCGTATCAACAGCCCCTGGGTTTTCGCCAACCGCGCGCAGACGCAAGCCAAACCGGGTGCGATACATCACCCACCAGGCTGCCGGAACGGCAAGGAAGGCGACATAAACCAGAATGTTATGACCGCTCAGCAGTTCCGAATAAATCAGGCCCAGAACCGGAACGTCCTGAACGGCGTCGGCCCCCGGGAACGTGATCGGCTGGAAACGCGATCCTTTATCAAGTGCTGGCGTTTTGCCGCCCTGTGCGAAAAGTGCAATCCCGACAAGGGCGGTCAGACCCGACATCAGGATATTGATCGCCATGCCCGAAACCACCTGGTTGCCCTTGTGCGTGATGCAGGCAAACCCATGCAGAAGCGAAAGCGCAATCGTGGTTGCAATCGCGGCCAGAAGCCCGACCCACGGGCTTCCGACATAGAAGGCAACCGCAGCAGCCGAAAATGCACCGCCCAGCATCATGCCTTCAAGGGCAAGGTTAATCGTCCCGGACCGTTCGGAAAACATGCCCGCAAGGGCCGCGAGAATAAGCGGTGTCGAGGTCCGCAGCGTTGCATCAAGCAACAGGATAATCAGCTGAAATGTATCCATCATGCGGCCTCCCCGGCATCCTGGCGCAGACGCCAGGCTGTATAGATCTTTGTCACGCGCGGACGGAACATGTGTTCCATCGCCCCGGTAAACAGGATGACAAGCCCCTGAATAACCACAACCATGTCATTCGAGATGGTCGGAATTTCAAATGAAAGCTCCGCCCCGCCCTGATAGAGCATCCCAAACAACAATGCCGCAAGGAATATGCCAAATGGATGGTTGCGCCCCATCAGCGCCACAGCGATGCCGACAAAGCCATACCCGGCGGTAAAATCAATCAGCAGGCGGTGCTGAACACCCATGACTTCATTTAGCGCCACAAAGGATGACAGAGCACCTGAGATCATCATCGCGATGATAATAAACCGCCCGGGTTCAAGCCCGGCATAGGTTGCCGCCACAGCATTGGCACCGACTGTCCGGATGGCATAGCCCCAACGGGTGTGCCAGATAAACAGCCAGACCATGACGCTGATGACGATCGCATAAACAAATGACAGGTTCAGTGGGCTTGACGCCATCTCAATGCCAAGCGCGGCTGCAATGTCATGAATAAATGGCAATCGCAAATGCTCGGCGATCTGTTCGCTTTCAGGCGTCATCGAGCCCTCCGGACGAAGCACATTTACCAACAGATACACCATCAGCGATGAGGCGATGAAGTTGAACATGATCGTCGTGATCACGACGTGCGATCCGCGCCGCGCCTGCAAGTAGGCCGGGATATACGCCCACGCCGCGCCAAAAATCATCGCCGCCAACATCGCCACAACCAACATGATCGGGAATGGCAGGAAATCGAGATAAAGGGCTGCCAACGTCACACCAAGGCCACCGATATAGGCCTGCCCTTCGGCGCCGATGTTAAACAGGCCGCAATGGAACGCGACGGCAAAGGCAAGGCCGGTAAAGATGAAGTTGGTGGTGTAATAAAGCGTATAACCCCATGCCTCCTCATAGCCAAACGCGCCATAAAGCAGGATTTCAACCACTTGAACCGGGTTTTCACCAATCGCCAGAACCACAAGCCCGGACACAACAAGGGCAAGCAGCAGATTCAGCAAAGGCAACGCGCCCACATCAATCCAGCGCGGCAGTTCGACAGTTTTGCTCATGCCTGCCCCTCCGCTGCCTTGGCTTCATTGGGGTCGACGCCCGCCATCATCAAACCAAGCACGCGTTCGTTGGCCTCGGACGCGGCAACTTCACCAATGATGGCACCATCGCACATCACCAGAATGCGGTCGGCAAGCGACATAATCTCGTCAAGCTCCACTGACACCAAAAGGACGGCTTTGCCTGCATCCCGCATGGCGACAATACGTTTGTGAATGAATTCAATGGCACCTATATCGACACCACGGGTCGGCTGCCCCACCAGAAGCAATTCCGGGTCACGCATGATTTCACGCGCCAGAACAAGCTTTTGCTGATTACCGCCGGAGAAATTGGCTGCTTTCAAATCCGGATTGTCCGGACGAACGTCAAATTCCGACATCATATTGGCTGTGGCAGCTGAAATAGCATCCCAATCCAGAAGCCCGCCCTTTTGATAGGCAGGATCATCTTCATAACCAAGAATGGCTGCCTCTTTGGCCGAAAAGGCCGTGACCATTGCCATGCGATGGCGATCCTCGGGCACATGCGCGACACCACGACGACGCAGCTCCGCGGCATCGACCCCTTTGCCGGGCGTTACATCCTGCCCGTTTAGCTCAACGGTCCCTTCGCTGGCAGACCTGATTCCACCAAGCGCTTCAAGCAGTTCGCTTTGCCCGTTGCCAGAAACCCCGGCAATGCCGACAATTTCGCCTGCGCGCACGGTAAAGGTCGCATTTTTGACCTTGCGAACGCCCTGCGCATTATCAACGCAAAGATTATCGACTTTCAGCACGGTCTCAGCCGGTTTGGCTTCACCTTTTTCAAGGCGTAGCAATACCTTACGGCCGACCATTAATTCCGACAGTTCTTCCGGGCTGGTTTCGGCTGTTTTGCGATGCGCCACCATTGCGCCCTGGCGCATGACGGAAACATCGTCCGTTGCGGCCATGATTTCGCGCAGTTTGTGGGTAATCAGAACAACCGTCTTGCCCTGCTCTTTCAGGGTATCAAGAATTCTGAAAAGGTGATCTGCTTCCTGCGGTGTCAAAACACCGGTCGGCTCATCCAGAATAAGAATTTCCGCCCCGCGATAGAGGGCTTTCAGGATTTCCACACGTTGCTGGAGCCCGACCGACAGATCACCCACGATGGCATCCGGATCGATATTGAGCGAATATTCGCGTTCAAGACGCTTGAGTTCTTCGCGTGCCTTTTGCACACCATCGCGCAGAACAGCACCGCCTTCGACGCCAAGAATAACGTTTTCGAGCACCGAGAACGTCTCAACCAACATGAAATGCTGGTGAACCATCCCAATCCCGACCGCAATCGCGTCTTCTGATCCGTTGATTTCACAGAGCTTGCCATCGACGTGAATGGTTCCTGCATCGGCCTGATAAAAGCCGTACAGAATACTCATCAGGGTCGATTTACCAGCCCCATTTTCGCCCACGATTCCGTGGATAGTTCCTTTGTCGACCTTAAGGTCGATTTCTTTATTGGCATGTACCGCACCGAACCGCTTGTCTATACCGCGCAGTTCAATAGCGGGTTGCACGGCACCGGTTTCCCCGGCGCCGTGCATTTGATGCATCGTATCCGACACGACAAATCCCCGATTTGCTTTGACGTCTGCCTTACATTGGGCAGGCGCTATCGCTCATGTAATCGTGTACTTCAAGGTTACCGGAAATGATTGCTTCCTTGGCCTCGGCAACGGCTGCTTTCATCTCGTCGGTGATCAGGCTTTCGTTGTTTTCATCAAGTGCCCAATCAACGCCGCCTTCTGCAAGACCCAGAATGGTCAGGCCCGGCTCCCAGGTATCGTTGGCAGCAGCCTCGAACGCTTCGTAAACAGCAACGTCAACGCGTTTCAGCATAGACGTCAGAACCGAACCCGGATGCAGGCCGTTCTGGTTGGAGTCCACACCAATGCCGAGTTTACCGGCATCTGCAGCAGCCTGAAGCACACCAACGCCAGTACCACCTGCAGCATGGTAAACAACATCCGCACCGCGGTCGAACTGCGATTTTGCAAGTTCACCACCCTTTACCGGATCGTTCCAGGCAGCACCGGTGGTGCCGGTCATGTTCTGGAAAACTTCGGCGTCACCGTTCGAATATTTTACGCCCTGTGCGTAGCCGCAGGCGAATTTGCGGATCAGCGGAATGTCCATACCACCGACGAAACCGACCTTGCCGGTTTCAGATGCCATAGCCGCCAGAACACCGACAAGGAACGAACCTTCATGTTCCTTGAAAACCACCGACTGAACGTTCGGCAGGTCTACAACCATGTCAACAATGGTAAATTTGGTTTCAGGGAATTCTTTAGCGACTTTTTCAAGTGCAGAAGCCTGGGAAAAACCAATCGCAACAATCGGATTCATGCCGCGGCGCGCAAAGTTGCGCATTGCCTGCTCGCGCTGTGAATCGTTCTGGATTTCGAAGTCACGATACTCAGTACCGGTATCTTCCTTGTACTTCTCGGCACCCGTGTATGCCGCTTGGTTGAATGAGCGGTCAAAACGACCACCAAGATCGTAAACCACAGCCGGATTGATTTCTGCAGCCGAAGCAACGCCTGCATAGCAAGCAACAGCCGCGACCACCGAGGTCAGAAGCTTTTTCATTCCGATGCCCTTCTTTGTTTGAATTCTGATTATCTTTCCGCCAATGCCCATCTTGTTTGGCGGAACTCCCTCATCGAAAACACATGTCTCGCAACATAGGCAAAGCGGCGTTGGTCGAGGACCAATGCAGCGCGGTTTGGCATGCTGCGAATGCTCATGGTAACTACAAAATATAGTGCCCTGTAAATAGCTGAGCACGCAACACGTTGCACAGACCTGTCCACTTGGTCAGCACTAATGCACTACAACCGGAACTTCAAATCGCATATCTGCGGGGTTTCCCTTAGTTTCGAGCCGATCAGGCTCAAACCTGAACCACCCTTTTCTGCATGGTAATTTATCTTTGTCGATGCGCGTAAATGGCATCAAATCGGGACCATTGAACCTCGAATGACTGAAATTGGTGCGTTTCCGATTCTTCCCGACATAAATGAACCGGTGCGGACCTACGACCACAACCGATGTGTAATTTTAACCACACCGTCAACAACCGGACATACCGTTCGCGAAAGTTTGGTGCTAGCATTCCGTGGGGCAAAGATTTTCCGACCCACAGATTTGCGTTTTCATACTTTCCCTCCCGATCGGGACAGGAAGGGTGGATTATTGTTGGAGAACAGGAATGAAAAGAACAATTGCAGGGCTGCTGTCGGCCTGCACCATGCTCAGCCTTGGTGCGGGAAGCGCGTTGGCCGATTACGATTTGCGTCTGATCCATACCAATGACGTCCATGACCGCGTTGAATCGGTCACAAAATACAATAATACCTGCAGTGCGGAGGATGAAGCCGAAGGCAAGTGCTTTGGCGGCTACGGCCGTCTTGCCACGGCCATTCGTGACGCCCGTGCCGAAGGCGGCAACGTTCTGGTTGTCGATGCAGGTGATCAGTTCCAGGGGTCCCTTTACTATTCGACCTACAAGGGTTCGCTGACGGCTAAGCTGATGAACCTTGTTAATTATGACGCAATGGCGGTTGGCAACCATGAGTTTGATGACGGCCCGGACGTCCTGGCAAGCTTCATCAAAAAAAGCCTTACCCCCATTTTGTCGGCCAACATCGAAGCCACCACGGATGGTCTTAACGAACTGATCAAACCTGAAACCATCATCACGGTTGGTGGTGAACGCATTGGTATCGTCGGGCTGACAACGCCGGAAACGGCCGACATTTCAAGTGCTGGTCCGAACGTCAAGTTCAACGACCTTGCGCAATCACTGCAAAGCTCAGTTGATCGTTTGACCGCCCAGGGCATCAACAAAATTGTCGCTCTCAGCCATTCGGGCTCATACGCCGATTTTGACTATGTCAGCGATGTCACTGGTGTTGACGTGATTGTCGGCGGTCATGATCATCTTCTGTTTTCCAACAGTGATGACAAGGCATCCCATCCCTACCCGGTCGTCAAAAATGGTGCCGATGGCAAACCTGTTCTGATCGTCCAGGCATATGCCTACAGCCGTTACCTCGGCGACCTGAACGTCACATTTGATGATGCCGGTGTGGCAACAGCATGGTCGGGGGATCCGATTGCCCTTGATGCCAGCATCAAGCCGGCCGAGGACGTTCTTGCCGTTATAGCAGAGGCCAGCGGTCAGGTTGATGCCGTTCGCACCCTTGAAGTCGGCAGCTTCACAGCACCTGCAGATGGATCGCGCGAAATCTGCCGCAAGATGGAATGTTCCATGGGTTCGTTGGTTGCTGATGCGATGCTTTGGAAAGCTGGTGATGACTATCAGATCGCCATTCAGAATGGCGGCGGTGTGCGTGCAAGCATCGATGAAGGCACGGTTACCATGGGTGAAGTCCTGACGGTTCTTCCGTTCCAGAACGCCTTGGCAACCTTCAAGCTTTCCGGTGCGGATATCGTTGCGTCGCTTGAACATGGTGTATCGCTTGTCGAGGAAGGCAAAGGTCAGTTTCCGCAGGTTGCGGGCCTGAAATTTGACCTTGATCTTTCGCAACCTGCCGGATCGCGTGTTTCAAACGTCATGGTTGCTGATGGCAACGGCTTCGTACCGATCGAGACCGGCAAAATGTATGGCGTTGTTTCCAACGACTTCATGCGCAATGGCGGTGATGGCTACGCCCTGTTCCGGGATAATGCCGAAGATGTTTATGACTTCGGACCGAACCTTGAACAGGCTGTTGCCGACTATATTGGGCTTAACTCGCCACTGACCCCGACTACCAAGGGTCGCATCAACCTGAAATAAACAGGTTTTCTGCGTGATCAAGCGACCGAAAGGCAGTCCGTTACGGACTGCCTTTTTTGTTTTCCTTGCCTTCATGCGCGCTTGAGGCTTATCAACATCGCTTACAGCACATGACCGTCACCTGCGTGACGTCCCACGACAAAGAGCACCCGTTCTCTATGACGCCTAATGCCAACATTCTTTGCTTTGGTGCCGCCCATTTCGACCGCACCCTGCAATGTACCGAGACTTTTGTCCCCGCTGCCTCGAACCCGGTTCGGACCTTGCATCGCAAACCTGGCGGTGTCAGCCGCAACATTGCGGTGCATCTGCGGCTTCTGGGCAATAATGTCGCAATGCTGGGCGCTGTCGGGGATGACGGGGATGGCGATCAAGTGATCGAGGCGTTGTCCGAACTTGGGATCGATACCCGCCATCTGATGAAGATCAGTGGCATGGCAACGGCCGGTTACACGGCCCTTCTTGATGAAACCGGCGAACTTGCGCTCGGCATGATGAATGCCGAGGTCTATGACCTGCTGACCATTGATCGCCTTGAACCGCATCTGGCAAACCTTCTGGCACGGCCCTGGTGGTTGGTTGATGCGAACCTGCCAACCGAAAGCATCATGTGGCTTGCCGAAAACAAACAGACGACAAAATTGTGCGCAGCTACCGTTTCGCCCAGCAAGGCAGTACGGTTCAAGCCGGTACTTGATAAGCTGGACCTGCTGATTGCCAACCGTGCTGAAACACGCATCCTGACGGGTATCGAGATCAACGATCTTGCGCAGGCGAAAGTCGCGGTCGAGCTTTTGCGCGGCAAGGGTATCCCGGATGTCGTGATCACGCTTGGTGCCCAAGGGGTTGTGTCCTCGTCGGCATCAGGGACGGCGTTCTGGCATCCGTTGCCCACCAAGGTCAAGGACGTCAATGGTGCGGGTGATGCCTTCTATTCCGGTTTTCTGTCGGCTTACTCGAAACCGCATACAAGCTTTGACGATGCAATGGCATCGGGCCTTGCCATGGCAAGCCTGACGGCAGAAACCGAGGGCACCACTGTTTGGGATCTGACGCTGGACGCGGTCACAGAACGCGCAGCAAAGGCCGAAAGCAAGGTCCTTTGACCCAAAGGGGCCATACCAAGATCCTGCTTGATGATTGCATGGATCATGCAACGCAGGTAGCTTGTTCTGAATTCAACATCAAACCGGAGCCGATCCGATGCATCCATTTTTCATCTTTGTGAAATGTGAACTTGGCAAAGCCTATGACGTCGCAGCAGCGCTTGTTGAAGAAGTCGAAGGCGTTTCCGAAGTCTATTCCATCTCCGGCCCGTTTGAATTGTTGGTCAAGGTATATATTGATGACGGACAGGATATTGGGCGCTATGTGAATGAATATATCCACAAGCTGCCTCATATCAAGGATACCCAGACCATCATTACTTTTAACGCCTTCACCTGAAGAGCAAACGGCCGAAAAACAAGCTTGTAGAACCAAAAGCGGCGCCAATCAGGCGCCGCTTTCTTTCTGTCCGATGCAAGCAATGCCACTTAGTTCCTGGCAACATCCCGGATCACATCAAGAATGATCTCGGTCCCCTTTTCGATCAGCACGACATCGTCGCCAACGATCTGACGCAGCGCACCGTCCGTGCGCGCAGGAAGCCGTGAAATCAGGTTATCGGGCAAATCGCGTTTGGCAATGCCGGGCGGCAAGGTGCCGCCGCGCTCAAGCTTCATGGCAATACCGGGCGGCAAGCCTTTGTTGCCTTTTCCCTTGTTACCCTTGTTCTTTTTGTCGCTATCTTGATCAGTCTGCCCGGTCGCAATATCAAGCACATCGCGAATAATGCGCCGTTCTTCATCACTGAAAATACCGCCGCCTTGGGCAAGTTCGACGACAGTGTGATCATGCTCCTGATTGGCCGGATGTGACTGTACAGGTGTTGTCAGGGCAAGACTGGCACCGACAAGAACAAAACCGGTCGTAATTGATTTGAGCCAGCTGGTTGTGAACGGCATGGCGACCTCTGTCATCGTGAAAACATCCAAACTCATGTGGGGACTTTGCCCAAAATTGCGACAAGCCCATTAAGGATAACGTTTCACCGGCCACCTTTATGCCATACAGCAGAAAATATTTTTCTGGATTGGTCACAGTGCAAATCACGGCAATACCAGATGACGCATTTGACCTTGTCATCAATACGCCTTGGGCTTTTCAATCCGCGACGGTGTTGACCCGAAAACACTGGTCAATTTAACGCTATCATATTGTTTTCATAGACAGTTCATTATGTGATACAAATCACTCTGTCATCGCGGAAAGCGACGGCAACCAAGTTTCATTAGAACAACAGAATTAATTTCCAATATGGCATCCGGTAGATTTTCTGTTCATCTTGCCAAGACCAAAGAAGACCTGAAAGCGGCGCAAGAACTTCGCTTTGAGGTCTTCTTTGGCGAATTTCACGCCAAAGCCATGACCGAGCAACACTCGGCCGGCCTTGATAGCGATAAATTCGACGCGTTCTGCGAACACCTGCTGGTCGTGGATAATGAAAATGACAAGAAAGTCATCGCCACCACCAGATTGCTGCTTTCGCAACAGAAACCCGCAGATCTGTCATACATCGCGCAGGAAGAGTTCTCCATTCCCCTGCTTGACGCCGTGAAAGACAACTGCATGGAAGTCGGCCGGTCCTGTGTTCACAAGGACTATCGCGATGGCAAGGCCATTCAGCTTCTGTGGCGCGGTATCACCAAGCTGATTTTCAATCATGACGTTCGCTATTTGTTCGGCTGCGCAAGCTTCCATGCCACCGATATCGACAAGATCGCCTACGAACTGTCATACCTGCATCACTACCGATTGGATGATGAACCTCATATTGCACGCGCACTCGATTATCAGTCGATGGAACGCATGGCAAAAGACGACATTGATCCGGACGAGGCCCTTGCGAAATTGCCACCCTTGATCAAAGCCTACTTGTCGCTGGGTGGCGTTGTTGGCGATGGCGTCGCACTTGATCCCGATTTCAAGACGCTTGATGTATTGATTACGGTCGATGTCGCCAAGGTCCCAGATCAATACTATAGATTCTACAAAAAGCAGGCTGATCGCCTTGATCTCACACCTCTAAACGCGTGAGTGCGATTACTGTTAAAAGAAACATCCGTGACGTCAAACAAGGGTTTTCAAGCGCTTTGGACCAGATGGCAACACCCCACATCACTGCACCGATCACACCAGCACAGCACGTGAAGGCAGGGCTCAAATTCACGACGCTGATGGTGTGGCTGTTTGCGATGCTGATCCCTTTCCTGATCCTTGAAGGTCTTAAGCTCCGGGCCAGTTCCCAGATTGTCCGCATCTGGCATCTTGGTGCCCGGAAGATCACCGGCATCAAGGTCGAAGTCACCGGATCGCCAAGCGAAACCCTTCCTTTGCTGCTGCTGGGGAACCATACGTCTTACCTCGACATTCCGGTGATCAATGCGCTGTTCACCGTTAATTTCATCGCCAAGTCCGAAGTTCGCAGTTGGCCCGGGATCGGGTTCCTTGCGCGCTGTTGCCAAACCATTTTCGTTGAACGTCGGGCCATCAAATCCCACGAACAGATCAAGATCCTGCGCGACAAGATCCTGCCCGACCGTCGGCTGGTTCTGTTTGCCGAAGGGACAAGTACGGATGGCAGTGTCGTCCTGCCGTTCAAATCGTCGCTGATGGAATTTGTGTTTGACGAAAAGATCGCTGAAGTTTGCCACGTTCAGCCGATAACAGTTTTATGTTTGAAAAACAGCGCGAGTGGATCTTCGCCAGAACCGGAAACGGTTCTTTACCCTTGGTTTGACGACACCACCCTTGCCTTCCATTTCTGGCGGTTCATGGCAACGTCGGGCTGTACCGTCAAAGTCCATTTCAGTCCAAGCCGTCCGGTATCCGAATTTGACAACCGCAAGGAACTGACCCGATGGGCCCATGCCGGGGTTCAAAACGGCTATGACATCATCCTGAAAAAGGCTTGAGGCCTGCCTCACACCTTACGCGCACGGGCGTGTGCCCAGTCTTCCTTCATCTGATACCACTTCTTTTCGCCAATCATCTTACCGAGATACTGGTCAATGACCTTAAGCTTGAAGATGCTGGCAAGACCCGCCGCACGCGCAGGCCAGGTTTCAGGCAAGGCGCGCAATGTCAGGCTGATGCCAGCCGTGCTGTATTCGATGAAATGCCACCAGCGGCTGGGGATAAAGATGGTATCGCCGGGCTCCAGAATGCATTCATAACCGTGAATATCCTTAAGCTTGGGATAGCGTTCCAGATCCGGGTTTCGAAAATCGATGTTGCACGAAACAGTCAGCGGATGCTGATACAGGTGACGTCCGTTTTCGCTTCCATACAGGATCACACGTTTGGTGCCGGTCATCTGCGTCAGGAAAACATGACTGTGATCAAGGTCGTAATGAATATCGACATAGGCGTCCTGACCACCAACAAACAGGAATGGATGATTTTTCAGGAACGTGACGCCCAGATCAGGATATGAAAAATCCTCGCGCAGTTGCGGCATATGCTTGAACACATTGAACAAAAACATGCGAAGCGGTGTCGGCCCCGCCTGAATAAGATCAAGATATTCGCCAAAGGGCATGCTTTGGGTTGAATCGAGATAGTCGTTGTCCGAGTTCGCAAATGCCTCGCTATACAGCGGCACCTCGACATCGCCACAGCCCTGCTTCAGGTAGTCATAAGACCATTTTTCCAATGCAGGCCAGTTTGCGGCGAAACTGCGCATGATGACGGGACGTTTGGGCTTAAGATACTGGTCAATAAACTCTTCTCTGCTCAGATCATCTCGGCGATCAATGCTCAGATAGCTTAACTGGCTCGTCATTCCGGCCCCGTCTGTTTTCTTGTTTTGCTGCACACCAGAACGCTCAAGCCTTTTTTCTGTTCCACCTTCGGCTTGGAGCTTTTCAGATAGATCATAGGAAACAGGCGAAATCAAGCTGGCTGCGCTGGTGGCACTATGTACTAAACAGTTGTAATTTTTGATCTCTTGCGATGAGCGAACGTGATTTGGGAACGGATGTGGCCTCACCATGATCAATCGCGTCGGCCACGGCCCAAATGCGCGGGCTTGAAACGAAAAAAGCACCCTTTTGGGGTGCTTTAATCTCTGGCGGGCAAGGAGGGATTCGAACCCTCGATAGGGCTTTTGACCCTATACTCCCTTAGCAGGGGAGCGCCTTCAGCCACTCGGCCACTTGCCCTTTATGTCCTTGGTGTTCCCTGCGGAACGACGCCTTTCTTAAACATCGCCATGGCGCATGTCAATGCCCGAAACCGGCGTTAAGGTCGTTTTCTTTTTAACAGTCCTGCCAAATAAAACCAGCAGCTTTTTGCCTGCATTGCTTACTGCATTTCCCGGTTGATTGGGAAAAGAGTCTTCAAACCATCACATGGCTGTCATCGGACAGAAAAAAACAGCTGTCATAACGGTGTGGTCGATTGGTTTTTCACTGTCTTTTGACGTAAATGCTGGTTGGAGAAAAATGCGTACGATCTATCAAAGCACGGATGATCTCGGTCATACCCTTCGCGCCCTCAAGATGACCAAGGAAGGTCATAACGACCCTGTTTACATGGGGCTGGTCATTCAGGACCGAGAAGTCCTGTTCCGTACCCCCGAAAACAGTTCACGCGATTTCGTTTTGCAGAAGATCAAGGAATTCGTCGCAGGCAACGCGACAAGTTTGGTATCCCAACCGGCCTGATGGCCGGTTTTTTATTGCCTTTACACATGCACCTGACCCGTTCGCGTCCATCACGAACGGCTCGGTATGCAAGCGATTTCAGTCGCGCCGGGGCGACGATCCCCGTTCGCCCTGCAACTTCACCGCCGGTCGTCTTGACCGGCGGTTTCTTTTGGCTTCAAGTGCTGGCGGTTGCTTGCTTTGCGGCATATCCCCGCCACATCAAAATCAATGCAATGACCAAAACCGGCAACACACCAAAGTTGATCAGGCTCCAACCTGCACCGGCGATCAATGCCCCGCTTGCAATTGACGCGACTGTCGCTGTCCCACTGTTGCCAAGCTCCATCAGGCTTTGAGCATGCCCGCGTTCCGCCGCATCATGCCCCTCGCCCAGCATCGTTGTTCCCGCCAGCAGCATCATGTTCCAGCCAATCCCCAGAAGGAACGAACTGATCAGAAAAGCGGCAACCGAAATGCCCGAAACGGCAACGCCAACACTTGTTACCAGCGCAAACACCCCGAATGATGCGACCCGGCGTGGCCCAAACCGGTCGATCATTGGCCCGGCCACGAACGCCGGCAAGAACATCCCGATCAAATGCCAGCGGATCACGTTGGCCGAAACATCCACATCAAAACCACAATATTTCATCGCAAGCGGCGTCGCTGTCATGACCAAGACCATAATCCCCTGCCCGGCGGCACTGATGGCGATTGCGCCGCGAATGACTGGGCGGCGCAACAGATCGGACATAACCGCCCTGCTCGACCCGGCACGTTGCGGAATGCCACCGTCTGGCAACATGATCATCAAGGACGCGCCCAAGGCCGCCAGACCTGCCAGTGCCACGTAGGCCCCGGCAAACGGAACCGGGAACATGCCTTGGCTGGCAACAGCAATCTCAGGGGCAATCAGCGCGGCAACAACACCCCCACCCAAAACAAGGGCGGCAGCACGCCCCTTTTCGGATGGCGCGACAGTTTCCAACGCCGCGTAACGATAATACATAGCAGACGCCTGATAGGTGCCAATCAGTGCGGCGGCAAGCGTGACCAGCCAGAACGATCCGATATAAATACCGTAAGCCACAATCAGGCCCCCCAAAACTCCAAAGAGTGTCCCGACAAACAACCCAACACGTCGTCCACGACGCTGCATCAACATGGCAAGCGGATGAACAGATACGAGATTGCCGACCATAAGCATTCCAAGTGGCAAAGTTGCCATGGATGGCGCGGGGGCAAGCGATACACCGACAAGCGATGTCAGGGTAATGCCGATCAGTGAACAGGACCAATACAGCGCCTGTGCGAAGAAAAGAAGACGCAATGATCCATTGGTCAGCAACAACATGTTCCCAACTCCTGAAATTCAAACTGTGATGAAAGCCGTCAAACCATCGCTAGTTTGCGGTGACTAATGATTTGCGGGCAAAACGCTCCGCATATTCCTGGGGGCTGACAGAAAGATGGCGCTGAAACGCCCGGCGCAGCGTTTCCGGATGCCGGAAGCCGCACAACTCGGCAACCTGTCCAATCGCAAGGGCTTCGTCCTGTAACAGCGCACGGGCGGCTTCTACCCGAACCCGTTCGACATAACGCGCCGGGCTCATCCCCAGATCACGCGCAAACACCCGTGAAAAAGTGCGCGGCGTCATACCCGCACGTTCGGCAAGCGTTTCAAGCGACAAATCCTTGGCGATATTGCCGGGCAACCATTCAAGCAGATTTGCAAGCCGTGCTGTGGCGCCTGTTTCAGGGATCAGATAGGCACTGAACTGCGCCTGCCCGCCGGGCCGTTTGAGGAACATCACAAGCCTGCGCGCAACGGATAAGGCCAAGGCACGCCCAAAATCCGCTTCGACGAGTGCCAGTGCCAGATCAATCCCGGCGGTGACGCCAGCTGATGTGAAAACATGCGGATCGCCATCGAGGCCCGCTGGATCATAGCTGTGCAGCCGATCGCCCATCATTTGGATTGCCGGGTAATCCCGTGCCATTTGTTCGCAACGCGACCAGTGGGTTGTCGCCATTTTGCCATCAAGCACCCCGGCCTCGGCCAGAATAAGTGCACCTGAACAGATCGAGCCTAGCCGTGGCACGATACCTTCGGCCTTTCTGACCCAATCAAGGATTTGCGGTTCTTTGCATTCCGTCAGAACACCGACACCACCTGGCACCAGCAGAGTATCGACCGTGTCCAGATCAAGGTCACGCCACGCCATATCGGCATATATTCGCACGCCGCAAGATGTGCGTACCGGCCCACTCGCCCCGGCGACAACGATCCCTTCGTATCCTTGTGGCCGTCCCAGCGCGGAAAGCTCGTCATTTGCCGAGCCGAACACCTGAAGCGGTCCGATGACATCAAGGCTCATGACACCATCAAAGGCATGGCAGGCGACTAATTTCGGGGTGTGGGGCGAGTTGGACATCATCCTAGCTCCTTGTCAGAGATACATCATGCCCAATCCCGAATGTGGCAACAATGACAAACACCCCACGAATCTCGCCAACCGGCTTTCATGGGGTGTTTTGATCATTCAACGCCAAAAGGATGTCTTCGGGTCAGAACCCGCTTCGTTGCAACAATGCATAGAAATCGCGGATCGTGCCTTCCTTGGTCGTCATGTCCTTGATGTCATCGACCAATTTGTCGGTAAAGTTGGGCTGTTTCAGATACCCGACGACCCTTTTACGGGCCATGGCAGCCGATTTGCCCTCAATTAGAACACCGCTTGAACAGAATTGAACCAGCATATAGGCGCGTTTGCGCAAATGCAGGCTCGGATTATCAATGCGTTCAATCACCTTCTCGCGGACAAGATACTCTGCCAGCCCGTCATCAAGCTTGGCGCCGATTTCCGCCTTCTGCTCATCAGGAACGTTTGATGCCGCAAGCACGTCATTCATATGTTTGACGGTCGCCATTTTGTCGCGTGGCTTGGCGTCCGGCTCACAGAACGCGCGCAAAGCACGCATATCACCGACAGCGTCGCGCATCATTTCATAGAGTTCATCGGCAAAGTCTTCGACAATCCCACTGTTGGCAACCGCGATAAGCCAGGTCAGCTTCCGGAAGTTGGGGATCAGGCGACTGTTGATTTCTGCAACACCTTCGATCAGGGCCCTTGGGCCGCCAACATTGCGCAACCGAGCACCACGTTCGGCAATCGCGCTGACCATGGGCGTGCCATAAATCACGCCCTGCTCTGTGATCAGACGTTCAAGGATCCCGTCGAGCGGATCCGGATCGCTTTCGTGGCGTTGCAGGTTATTGGCACTGCGCAGTTCGCGAACGATGTAATCAAACATCGCTTCCTGACTGTTGGCCAAAAGACCAGACCCAAACAGCGGGTTCAGAAGTTCCAGAATGTCATCGGCAGCACCGCGATTGCCCTTTGCGCGGCCAAGTGCAAGATCAATGTGCAGGGTCACCGCTTCGCCAAAGCTGCGGGAACCGCCAAGCAGTTCCTTGAGTGCGACGGGAGAACCGAGAATATCGGCGATCACGTCATCAATCATCTTGCGGGCGGCTTCGTCCTTTTCATCGCCCTTGACCTTGAGCGCGAGGTCAAGCTTCCCGACCCAGTTACGGGTCGAGGACAGTACGCGCGTCAGCGCGACCATGGTCAGGAAGTCGGTATCTTCCGCAAGGTTGAGGCGCCGGATTTCGTCACGCACTTCCGAAATGGTGGCGTCTTCGAATGCCGGCAGATCGACTTTTTCAACTTCGCGGGCGCGCGCAGAAAGCTGCTCAATCGCGCCATGAAGGTTGTTCATCGCCTCAATGTGATCGCCGTCAGTCGCCTTGGCATGAAGCCCGGCAACCTTGTCAACCGCTGTCGGCATCAAGGTGTCATGGAACATCAACTTGCGCAGGTTCTGGTAATTGTACATTACCTCGCAAGGCGTAAGGATTTCCTGTTCGAAATATTTGCGCAGCAACCGGTTGATGGTCGCGCGGCTTTCTTTCTGCAAAAGGTCGTTATCCGTCTCGCACAACGGCGCTTCGTCGATGGAGGTTACCCGAACGTCATCGTCCTGGTCCTCGCCCGCACCTTGTTTTTCGAGAAGTACCTTTTCAATATGACGACCGTCGCCGCGTTCCCAGTTACGAATAACGCGCACGGCAGAGATCTTGGTTTTCACAAGCTTTTCAGCTTCTGTAACCGCCTCCTGTTCGACATCAAATGTCGAATGGATTATCCAGCGATCCCCACGCTGGACCATAACTTCAAATGTCGTATCCGACATGACGCGCTCTGGCTCCCTAACTTCCTGTTTGGGCGGCATAAGTCTGCCGTTTAACTAGTCAGGCGCGTGTCCCAATTTTTATATTTATTCTTACTTATACTGCTATTCGGGTTCCTAAAACAATAGTTCGATGCAGATGTTTTATATACTTTCGGGTATTTTTTTAGAATTTCCTGAATTCCCCAGCCCTTGGAGCTGGGAAATTCTGAAAATCAAACTGCGTATTGGTCCCTCAACCGTCCTTTTGCGACGAATCACGGTATCCGGGCCGCAATTTCGGCAGTCAAATCGGCCAGCAGACTGCTCATGGCGATAACGGCGTTATCGAGTGTTTGATCGGCTGGTGTGCTGACCTTGTCATACTTGGCTGCTGCGACGATTTCCCCACTTTGGAAATGCACGAGCTTCCAGCGTGCTGTCAGATTAACATTGCCATCGGCCTGCCGTTCAAAACGGTCGATATCGACAACCACCTGCCATTCCACCATATCCCGTGAATTCCACGGAAAGACTTCCAACCGCGCTGCAACCCCAGTCCTGTCGAGGTTATCCATAAGAACACGATTGATGTTCTCGCCCAGCGGTTCGGCCCAGCGGTATCCGGAATTGACCTCCGGCCGATTGGCGGCACTGCGCGTGACGATCGTCGATCGGTCGAGATAGCTCGGAATTGTCACCGGCCCGACACCAATGACCGTCGTTTCACCGGATGCTGGCGACACCGGCTGCACCATTGGTGACAGCAAATAATACTGGTCAGGAACCGAGGGTGACGCGCAAGCGGCCAAAAGTGGTGCGACCAGCAGCACCCCCCATCTGGAGATCATTTTTCGGACTGTCTGTCGCATCATTTATTCTCCTCCGGGCCGCTTTTGCCAAGGATAAGGGCACTCGGGTTCTGTTCGAGGAAATCGGTCAGTTCACGCAGGGAACGCGCCGTCGCGCCGAGTTCTTTCAGGGCTTGTTCAAGGTTGTATCGCACAGGTGATGTTGGCGCGGTGACATCGCGAACACCGCCAAGTGCCTCACGCGCTGCATCCAGTGCGGTCTGGGTTGCAGGTAACACGCTCGCATCCAGATTGGTGACAAGCGTATTAATGCCCGCTGCGGCCTGTTGCAGGCTGATCATCCCGTTATTTAATGCTGGCGACGTGACGATATTCTCCATGCCCTCCACGGTCCCAAGCAGGCGAATTCCGATTTCTTCAATCGGGAAAGTTTCGACCTTTTCAAGAAGACTGGTTAGCGAATTGGCAATTTCGTCCAACTTTTGCGGCAATGTCGGAAGTTCCGGTAAATTGCCCTCTTGATTGCCAAGATAGCGCGCCGGGGAAACCGGATGCATGGACAGATCGACAAACAACTGACCTGTAATGAAACTTCCTGTCTTGAGGCGGGCACGCAGGCCATTATCAATCAGGGTTTCAATGGTTTCCTGCGGGTCGACATCCCCCAGGCGCCCACCGACGATGCTTACCCGTTCGGGTTCAAGTGTGACTTCAACCGGCACACGGAAGGCGTGCTGTGTGACGACATATTCCAGGTCGACACTTTCGACTGTCCCGACACGGATACCATTGAATTCCACAGGCGCACCGCGCGAAAGCCCGCGAACCGAAGAGTCGAAATAAAGCATGTAGCGCTGGCTGTATCCCTCAGCAAGCAGCTCGGCTTTCTCAAGGCTTTCATGCAGGCGGAATACCGTATCCGCGGTCGCCATTTCGTCGTTTTCATTTGCGGGCGGCGTATAAAAGTTGATCCCGCCCGCCAAAACAGAGCGAACAGACTGTGCACGCACAGAAAAGCCTTCGGCATTCAGATCAAGCGCAATCCCGCTTGAATCCCAAAATCTGGTTTGCCGTTTAACAAGCGCATCGAAAGGTTTGCGGATAAATATAGGGATTGAAACACCATCCGCATTGGCATCCAGTTCGGTATCAAGCACCTCTCCGACCTCGATCCCGCGCAGCAGGACCGGTGTCCCCTCGCCCAAGGAACCAAGTTCTTCTGCGGTCAGGACAAAACGCGTGCCGTTTTCTTCATCAGGTATAAATTGCGGCTCTTCCTCGCCAACAAATTGGCGTGCCTTTTCCCCGGACTTGTCTGGTATTACTTCAATGTAGGCGCCGGAAACAATGGTTTCCAAGCCGGTAATACCGCGCGCACTCACGCGTGGGCGCACAACCCAGAACCGCGTTTTATCTGTCAGGTAATCGCTGAAATCTGCGTTCATCCGGATCGTCAGAACAACATGTTCCATATCGTCGGCAAGATTTATGGCTGTTACCTGACCGACATCGACATCGCGATAACGTACAGCTGTCTTACCGGCAGACAGACCTTCGGCCGCTTCAAACGTAACGGTGATTTCAGGCCCCTTTGAGACGATATCACGCCACAACAGCCAACCACCGACGATCAAGGCCACCAGTGGCACCAGCCAGATAATTGAAAAACGGCCCCAACCTGTCCGGATGTCGGGCTTTTCCGGCTGTTGATCCGGTTCTGTACTTTTCGCGTCACTCATGACGGAATCCCCTGATTTTCAACGCGGTCATGATCTGTCTTCACACTTGCCAATCCTGGTCGTTTGACCGTTTGCATACCGGCGCGATCCCAAATCAAACGCGGATCAAAGGCCATGGCCGACAGCATTGTCAAAATAACCACCCCACAAAATGCCACAGCCCCGAAACCGGGTTGAACTGTTGCGATATTTCCAAGTTTCACCAGTGCTGCAAGGATCGAGACCATAAACACATCAACCATCGACCATCGCCCGATCAGCTCCGTAATACGATAAATCAATGTGCGCTCCTTGAGTGGACCAGACAACCCCAAGGCGGTCGCAATATAAACCCATCCCAACAGCAGGATTTTGATGATTGGCACCAGAATGCTTGCGGTGAAGACAACGATGGCAATTGGCCACTCCCCGGCCCGGACGAGCGCGCTGACCCCGGAAAGTATTGTGTCTGCCTCTGCCCGGCCAAGATACGTCACGGTCATGATCGGAAAGACATTTGCCGGCACATACAAAATGACAGCAGCCAGCAACAAAGCCCAAGAACGCGACAGGCTGCGCGGCTTTCGGTGATGCACCATCGCACCACAACGCGGGCAACGCACATTTTCATGCCCGCCGCCCAGAACAACCATGGAGCATGTGTGACAGGTCAAAAGTATTCTGTCTTGCTGATCTGAACCTTGTTGGTTGCCAATATCTTCAGATGTCGGATAACGCAGGTTTGCCGGTGCCAACCGCCGCCAAACGTAGCGTGGATCAAGCGTGATATTCATCAGAAGAACTGTCGGGATCAGACAGCAGATCGCAAAAAATGCAGGACCGGCAATGACGTCAGCAAAATCCGTCAGCTTGGTCAAAGCCACCAGCAACCCGATCAGGAAGACATCGAGCATCGACCAGGGCCGGATGATCGCCAGAATGCGCCAGACTTGCTGCATGCCGGGCACTTGCCGGTTCAAGCTGATCGGCAACAATACATAGATGTGCGCCAGAATCAGGACAAGCGGTGCCAGTACAGATGTGACGGCGACCATAATGGCCAAAAACGGAAACCCTTCGCGCCAGAACGTCAGCACACCACTGCTCAGTGTGTTGGTTTCAACCCGGCCTTCCATTGCAAAGGTCAAAACCGGGTAGCTGTTGGCAATCAAGAACAACAGAAAGGCCGTGACAGCCAGCGCCAACGGTTTGTCAAAGCGCACCTGTGCCGCGCGGTACAACGGTGATCCACAGCGAACGCAATATGCGACACTGCCCGTCGGGATTTCTTCCTCGACATGGAGATAGTCGCAATTTTCACAGGCGATCAGTCGATGAGACATTGTTTTCCTGTTTTTACAATCCGTTATACGGACTGGTTCGCACATCAAAGTAAGCGACACTTTTGCATGCAAGTCAAATCGGGTCACTTGGCTGTGGTGAATGTCCTTGGCAAATAAGACAAAACAATGTTCAGAGAGGCATGATTTTACTGCGGAATTTCCGGCAGATGACGGCGCGCCTCAGACAGGACGATGTCGTTGACCCGATCAAGAAGCCGACTGTTGATGGTTTTATGGTGCCAATATAATGGGCGATCAATTTCAAACGGACACGGCCGAATCAGCTTTCCGGTACGAAGCCCCTCTTCCGCCTGATGCTGTTCGACAACGGCATAGGCAACGCCCTGTTCGGCAAGGGTCACGAAGCCCTGTGAACTTGGAACAGTGTGGGCGGGGAATTCCCCTGCGTTAAGTCCAAAATATTGATGAAGGAACTGATTTTGCAGCTCATCATGTTCGGAAAAATTCACCGCCGGACAGGCGCGCAAGGCATCCGCAGTTACGCCATCCTCGAAATAGCGTTCCTGAAATTCTGGTGAAACCACCATAAAGTAACGCATGGAGCCCAGCGGCCGTACCCGACATCCCTGAATGGGTGTATCGCGCAAACTAACCGCACCCAGCACGTTTCCTTCCTGCAAGGATTGATGATTAAGCGATTCATCATCGACGACCAAATGCACCAGAACCCCAAGATTCTCAAACAGCATCTTGGGCACATCGACAAACCAGGTCGCCAGACTGTCGGCATTAACCGCAAGCGTTACCTGACCAAATTCGCCCTCGGCGCGCACCTCGGGAAGTTCCGCCCCAAGATCCTGTTCAAGCAGTCGGACACTCTGATAATGCGCAAGCAACCTTTGGCCTGCCACGGTCGGGACAATCGGCTTGGCGCGCACCAACACTGGCTGACCAAGTCGCTCCTCCATCAGCTTGACCCGCTGGGATATCGCAGACTGGGTCAGTCCCAGTGCCCGCGCCGCCTTCTCAAAGCTTCCGAAACGGATAACCTCCGCACAGGCCTCAACCAATTTATAATCGAGCATTACCAACCATCAATTTTACTAATCCATGTTTAGTATAATTCGATTTTCTTAAAGGACAAAGATGCTATCAACGGCGAACCACAGCACAAGGAATGCCAGAGAATGCTTTTAACCTATGCCACCGGATTTGGCCTTGGCGGCGGGCTGATCATTGCGATTGGCGCGCAGAATGCCTTTGTTCTCGGTCAGGGATTGCGGCGCAATCATCCGCTGATGGTGGCCTTCGTCTGTGCCTTGTGTGATGCCGTTTTGATTGCGGCGGGCGTCGCAGGGCTTGGAACGCTGATTGCCGCCTACCCGCTTCTGACCCGCATCGCGGCCTGGGGCGGCGGTTTATTCCTGATCTGGTATGGATTTGGTGCTCTGCGGCGGTTGTTTGAAACCGAAACATTGTCGGAAAAGGCGATTTCGAAAACCGGCTGGAAGGCGGTTCTTACGACCACCCTCGCAGTCACGCTTTTGAACCCGCATGTCTATCTTGATACGGTTGTCATGCTGGGTGGTATTGGCGGGCAGTATCCAACGGACGAAAGACTTGGCTTTGCCTTGGGCGCCATGAGTGCCAGTTTTGTCTGGTTCTTTGCCATTGCTTTGGGGGCTGCATGGCTTGCACCCTATGTCGCGCGCCCAATCACCTGGAAGATCATTGATGGCGTAACCTGTGGCGTTATGTGGCTGGTGGCCTATAGCCTGCTGGCACCGGAAATACGGGTGCTCATTGGGAACTAGGACGCCATATCGAGTGCGCCCTACTCGTCCATCGCTTCCTTGAAATGGCGACGACAGACCGGGACATAACGGTCATTCCCACCAATTTCGACCTGTGCACCTTCGCGGACAGGCTTGCCATCTTGATCAACCCGCAAAACCATGCCGGCTTTGCGGCCACAATGGCAGATGGTTTTGAGCTCATTAAGCTTGTCCGCCCACGCCAGCAGCCATTTGGAACCTTCAAACAGCTGCCCCTGGAAATCAGTCCGGATGCCATAGCACAGCACGGGGATGCCATGGATATCTGCGATATCCGAAAGTTGCCAGACCTGTTCTTTAGAGAGGAACTGTGCCTCGTCAATCAGGACACAATCGACTTTTCCCTTTTCGACCTGCTCAAGGATCAGGGCCGTCATATCGGTATTGCCATCAAACAGCAGTGCCGGTGCTTCAAGACCAATGCGCGACGCAATCTTGCCTTCGCCAAAGCGGTTATCAAACGCCACTGTCATCAGCAACGTTTCCATGCCGCGTTCACGGTAATTGAAACTCGCCTGAAGCAAGGTGGTCGATTTCCCCGCATTCATGGACGAGTAATAGAAAAACAGATTGGCCATGCGTCTCCCCCGAAAGTCGTCACAGGGGAATAGCCCAACAATCACGAATGATCAATATGGCTGTCGCCTTGAACTTGCCCATTGCGCGAAATATCGATTTCACGCATTTCACGCCGCATGTAATCAAGAAGCGACTGAACCTTTGCACTGCGGGTCACACCACCCGGATAAACGGCATAGATCTCAAGATCCGGCAGCTTGCAATCAGGCAAAACCCGGATCAAGTCGCCGTTATCAATTTCCTGCTGAACATCACATAGCGGAACAACCGCCAATCCGTGACCACCCCGCAGGAATTGCAATCTGGCTGTCGCGTTATCCACCCGAACACTGCCCGACACGCGGATATTTCGGGTGCCGTCGGCGCATTGAAGCGTCAGCGTTTCAGGAACACGGCTATACATTACCCATTCATGTTCGGATAAATCATCCGGGCTTTCGGGCAATCCGAACTTGCTGACGTAGGACTTGCTGGCTGCGATGATCCTGTGGGTCTGATAAAGTTTGAAATTCTTGAGTTCCGAATTTTTCAATGGCCCGGAACGCACGGCAATATCAATGCCGCGACCAATCAGATCGACAACTTCGTCGCTGAGATGCACATCAATCGAGACACCCGGATATGTTTGCCGGAACCGGTCAAGGATCGGCACAATTCGAAGTGTGCCGAGATGAACCGAACAGGTCAGCGATATTTTGCCCACCGGATCGTCACGCAGTTCTTCGACGCGTTTTCGCGCTGCTTCGGCTTCGAGGGAAATGGTGCGGCAACTGTCGTAATAGCGTGCACCTGCATCGGTCAGGCTGAAACTGCGTGTGCTTCTGCGCAACAAAGGCACGCCAAGGCGGGTCTCAAGCTGGCGAATTTGATGGGAAATGGCAGCACGGCTGAGCCCCATCTTCCGCGCAGCCGCAGAAAACCCGCCTTCGTCAACAACACGGGCAAAAATCATCATCGCCCGAACTTCATCAAGTGCCGACATTTTATATGCTCATTAAATTTGACAATGTGTTCACTTTATCAATCTTTCGCAAATTCTGTCAGCCAGTTAGGATGAGTGCAAATGAATTCCACGCATGGAGGAACTGATGCGTATTTTGATGATTGTTACGTCGCATGATCAGATGGGTGACACCGGACACAAGACCGGTATCTGGCTCGAAGAGTTTGCTGCCCCCTACTACCGCTTCAAGGATGCCGGGGCAGAGATCACGTTGGCATCCCCCAAAGGCGGCAAGCCACCCCTTGATCCCAACAGCCAAGTGCCCGACGCCCTGACCGATGCGACCGAACGGTTTGAAAAGGACGAAGCGGCAAACGCTGTTTTCGCCAACACCGTCACCCTTGACGGTCTGAAAGCCGATGATTTTGACGCCCTGTTCTATCCGGGTGGGCATGGTCCGCTCTGGGATCTGGCAACTGATCAGAAATCCATTGCCCTGATCGAGGCGTTCGTCGCCCAGAACAAACCGGTTGCTGCCGTCTGCCATGGTCCGGCCGCCTTGGTGAACGCCAAGACGCCAGATGGCAAACCGCTTGTTTCGGGCAAACGTGTTACCAGCTTCACCAATGATGAAGAAAAGGCGGTCGGCCTAGAAAACGTTGTACCGCTGTCGATTGAGGACGAATTCAAGAAGCATGGCGCAACATTTGAGCGTGGCGATAACTGGGCTTCCTATGCGGTTGTTGATGGCAAACTTGTCACCGGTCAGAACCCGGCATCAAGCGATGCAACGGCCGATGAAGTCATCAAACTTTTGTCTGCATAAAACTGCTTGACCTTCCATCTACTGGAACCTCCATACTGCGTTCATAGACACTGATCATATAGAGAAATCTGATGGTGAAACTGAAGGTCGAAAAAATGAGCTGCGGTCACTGCGCAAGTGCCGTGACCAAAGCAGCAACCAAGGTCAGCGGCGTTGAAGGTGCCGAGGTTGATCTGGCAAATGGCGAAGTCGCTGTTTCCGGAAACCCGGACGTCAATGCCCTGATCGCGGCGATCACCGATGCCGGCTATCCGGCATCTGAAGCCCGCTAGACTAGTAGACACCCACGTTCGCGTCCCCCACCCGAACGTCAGAGCCGCCAGTATTGAAAATATGCTGGCGGCTTTTCTTTACCCTGCGTGCTCGTTTGTGCAACCATCGCCACAAACAGAGAGCGGCACCAAATGACTTTTCATATCACTGCCCTGTGCGGAAGCCTTCGCCAAGCATCGATCAACAGAACGCTCCTTCAAGCGGCACAAAAGATTGCTAGCCCCTTTGGCGCAACCATTCATCTGTTTGATGGTTTGGGCCATCTTCCGATCTTTAATCCGGACAATGAAGATACCGATGATCGCAATGTCGCGGCGTTTCGAGATGCACTTCGCCGCGCGGATGCAGTCCTGATCGCCAGTCCCGAATATGCCCATGGTGTCACCGGCGCGATCAAGAATGCCCTTGATTGGGTGGTGGCCAGTGGCGAATTCATGCAAAAACCAGTCGCCTGCCTGAATGCGTCCGGCCGGGCAACAATCGCACAGGCGGCATTGATTGAAACCATTCGCACCATGGATGCACACATCATCACTGACGCGTGCATAACGATCCCGCTGAACGGCAAGAACTTTGACGTTGATGATATCGTGCGCCATCCGCCCAGCCGGTCCTTACTTGAAACCGCGCTTCGACACTTAACGGCTGCTATTCCAAGCGAAATTCAAAACCAGGCCAATTAGTCATACAAAAAAAGCCGCCCAAACGGGCGGCTTTTTCTTTGGTCTGATGATTATAATCAGCCGAGGATTTTATCGCGTAGCAGCTTGTTGACCATGCCCGGGTTGGCCTTGCCACCCGTGGATTTCATGACCTGACCGACAAACCAGCCAAGCATCTTGTCCTTACCAGCACGGATCTCTTCAACCTTGTCCGGATTTGCGGCAATGACTTCGTCAATTTCCGTTTCAATCGCACCGGTATCGGTGATCTGCTTAAGACCTTTTTCCTCGACGATCTTTTCCGGATCGCCGCCGGTTTCGATCATGATTTCAAAGACGTCCTTGGCAATACGGCCAGAAATGGTGTCATCAGAGATCAGATCGATCAGCTTGCCAAGGTTTTCGGCCGTTACCGGGCTATCAGCAATCCCGACTTCCGCCTTGTTCAGCGCACCGAACAGGTTGGTGATCACCCAGTTCGCCGCCAGTTTGCCATCACGGCCCTTGGCAACGACTTCGTAGTAATCAGCCTTTTCCTTTTCGGCGACAAGAACACCGGCATCATATGCCGACAGGCCGTTTTCACGCATGAAGCGGGCCTTTTTCTCGTCCGGCAGTTCCGGCAGTTCTTTTTCGATTTCCGAAATGAACGCATCATCGAAAACCAGCGGAAGCAGATCCGGGTCCGGGAAATAGCGATAATCATGTGCCATTTCCTTGGAACGCATGGAGCGGGTTTCACCCAAACGCTGATCATAGAGACGGGTTTCCTGCTGGATTTCCCCGCCACCTTCAATCACTTCGATCTGGCGTTTTGCCTCGATCTCGATCGCCTGCATCACAAAACGGATGGAGTTGACGTTCTTGATCTCGCAACGGGTGCCAAAACCTTCGCCCGGACGGCGCACAGAAACGTTGGCATCACAACGCATGGAGCCTTCGTTCATGTTGCCATCACACGTGCCAAGGTAACGCACAATCGCGCGCAGCTTGGTCAGATACGCACCGGCTTCTTCCGGTGAACGGATGTCTGGCATGGAAACGATTTCCATCAGCGCCACACCCGAACGGTTCAGGTCGATATGTGAGTATTTCGGGTCCTGATCGTGCATCGATTTCCCGGCATCCTGTTCAAGATGCAGGCGTTCAATGCCAACCGACTTGGTCGAACCATCAGGCATATCCAGAATAATCGTGCCTTCGCCGACAATCGGTTTGTCGAACTGCGAAATCTGATAGCCCTGCGGCAGATCGGCATAGAAATAGTTTTTGCGGGCAAAAACGCTTTCCTTGTTGATCTTGGCCTTAAGACCCAGACCGGTTTTAACCGCCTGACGCACGCATTCTGCGTTCACGACCGGAAGCATGCCCGGCATGGCCGCATCAACGAGGCTGACATTGCTGTTGGGCTCGTTACCGAACTTGGTCGAAGCACCTGAAAACAGCTTGGACTTGGAAATCACCTGGCAGTGGACTTCAAGACCGACAACGATTTCCCACGGGCCGGTAGAACCTTCAAGAATATAGCTCATGGATCAGCCCTCCTGCCCGGCAGGTTTTGCGGTAAAGTTGGCAGCACTTTCGAGCACGCCCCCCACACGCAGAACTGTTTCTTCATCAAACGGCTTGCCAATCAGCTGAAGACCCAGCGGCAATCCTTCGGCCGAAAGACCGGTCGGCACCGAAATGCCCGGAAGACCGGCAAGGCTTGCCGGAACGGTAAAGACGTCATTGAGATACATCTTGACCGGATCACCTTCGTTTTCACCGATGGCAAAGGCCGCAGACGGTGCGGTCGGGGTCAGAATCGCATCGACCTGACCAAACGCACCTTCGAAGTCCTGATAAATACGACGACGGACTTTAAGCGCCTTGTTGTAATAGGCGTCATAATAACCAGCCGACAGCACATAGGTACCGATCATGATACGGCGCTGGACTTCCTTGCCGAAACCGGCAGCACGGGATTTCATGTACATGTCATCAAGGCTGTCGCCGTCATCCATGACACGCTGGCCGTAACGAAGGCCGTCATAACGTGCAAGGTTCGAAGATGCCTCTGCCGGGGCGACGATGTAATAGGTCCCCAGCGCATATTTGGTGTGCGGCAGGGTAACATCGACAACTTCGGCACCAGCATCGCGCAACATGGCAACACCGTTATCCCAAAGCTTGCTGATTTCTTCCGGCATGCCATCAACGCGATATTCCTTCGGAATACCGATTTTCATGCCACGGATGTCACCGGTCAGGGCCGCTTCGAAATCCGGAACGGCAATCGGTGCAGACGTGCTGTCCTTGGCGTCATGACCCGCCATTGAACCCAGCATGATTGCCGCGTCGCGAACGGTTTTGGTCATCGGACCGGCCTGATCAAGCGAACTTGCGAAGGCAACAATGCCCCAGCGCGAGCAACGACCATAGGTCGGCTTCAGACCAACAATGCCGCAATAGGATGCCGGCTGACGGATCGAACCACCGGTATCAGTACCGGTGGCTGCCAGCGCCATGTTGGCAGCAACAGCAGCCGCCGAACCACCAGATGAGCCACCCGGAACCAGATCCTTGCCGGATTTATCTTTCCACGGGTTGATCACGTTGCCGTAATAGGACGAGGTGTTCGATGACCCCATGGCGAACTCATCAAGGTTCGCCTTGCCCAGCATCACTGCACCATTGCCAAACAGGTTGCTGGTAACAGTGGATTCATATTCCGGTTTGAAACCTTCAAGGATGTGCGATGCCGCCGTGGTCTGGACACCTTCGGTGCAGAACAGGTCCTTGACCGCAATCGGCAGGCCTTCCATCTTGCCAGCACTGCCCTTGGCGCGCTTGGCATCGGATGCCTTGGCCATTTCCATGGCCTTTTCCGGGGTTTCGGTGATGTACGCATTCAGATTGCGATATGCGTCCATCGATTTCAGGTGTGCTTCGGTCAGTTCGACCGAGGTATAATCACCTTTTGCAAGCCCGTCGCGGGCTTCTGCAAGTGTCAGCTTTGTCAGATCAGTCATTATTCAACCACCTTGGGCACAACAAAACAGCCAGCATCGGTCATCGGTGCGTTTGACAGCACTTTTTGCTGGATATTGCCATCGGTGACTTCGTCCTTGCGCAGCGGCAGGGTCAGATCGGCAACAGATGTCAGCGGCTCGCAGCCTTCAACATCAACTTCTTGCAGTTCCTCGACAAAATCGAGGATACGGGTCAAATCTCCCGCCAGTTCGGAAAGGCCTTCTTCGGACACGTTGATACGCGAAAGATAGGCAATACGGCGAACTGTTTCCTTATCCAAAGACGACATGGATGAAAGTCTCTCTTAAGGAATGACAAAAAACCCGGCAGAGAGATATCTGCCAGAACGTGAATTACAGCGCGGAAACTAGCACCCCGCCGCCCCTGCCGCAAGGGTTCGAAGCAACGAAGAACGCCTGTTGTCGCGCTGTCTGGCAGATAAAACTCTCGCGCGCGAAAATATCACCTGCCCAGATCGGATCGGGCATACAAAAACAAACAGGCCGGCAACAAGAATGTTGCCGGCCTGTTTCGTGTTTATGCCCTGCCCCGTGTTACGCGACAGAATGCCAGATCGGCTTAGCCCGGGCTCATACCACGCAGACGTTCGGAACGACGGCGCAGCAGTTCCACGGTCAGAAGCAGCAGGATCGAGACAGATACAAGTATCGTCGCGGCTGCCAGAATGGTCGGCGAAATCTGTTCGCGCAGGCCGGTATACATCTGCCATGGCAGGGTTTGCTGACGGGCAGACCCGACAAACAGCACCACAACCACTTCATCAAACGAGGTGATAAAGGCAAACAGGCCGCCCGAAATCACACCAGGCAGGATCAGAGGCATCTGAACCTTGAAGAAGGTGGTTACCGGGTTTGCCCCCATGTTTGCCGCCGCACGGGTCAGTGACTTGTCAAAGCCAACCAACGTCGCGGTGACCGTGATAATGACAAACGGAATACCCAGAACAGCGTGGGCCAGGATCACCTTTACATAGCCGACAAATGCCTGGTTGAGCCCGAGATTAAGCTCAAGCCAGTTGCCCAGCGGTGCATAGAAGAAGAACATGCCGGTGGCCGAAATGATCAGCGGCACGATCATCGGTGAAATAAGCACCGCCATCATCGCCTGACGGCCCGGCACGTGCGACTGGCTAAGACCGATCGCGGCAAGGGTGCCAAGAGAAACCGAAATCAGCGTCGCAATTGGCGCGATGATTAACGAGTTCTTGAGCGGCACCATCCATTCGTCGGTCCCAAGGAAATCGCGATAATGCTTGAGGCTGTACCCCTCTGCCTTGAAGCTCAGCATTTCTGGCGTGAAGGTAAAGAAGTTCTCGGCATTGAAGCTGAGCCAGATCACCGGCAGAAGCGGTGCGATCAGGAAGAAGAACACAAACGCACAGATAAACAGAAATGCGTTGTGCCAAAGAACCTGACCCGGCGTGTAATAGATCGGAACGCCAGCACGATATCGACCGCTTCCAACCCAGTTGGCAAACCAGCCCATCGAAATACCGACAAGGAAGCCACCAAACAGGCCGCCAAGCCCACCGAAAATCATGCCTACACCGCCGAAAAGCACGCCAGTTGCCAGCGTTTTCTGTTTGCTTTTTACCTTGATGATTTTCGAGAACACAAAGGCCAGTGCCGCACCGACCACAGCACCGATGACGAACCCGACCCACGGGCTGCCAAAGATGTTGCCGGTAATGAAGCCGAACATCGCGCCCAACAAGGCCACCAGCGGCATCGTGAAGGTCATCAATTCGGGCCGTCTTACGTACGAGATTACTTCATTCATGTTCTTAGCCCCCCAACTTCACGTTATCGATGCCCACAATCTTGTCATAGCACCAGTAAAGGCCAAGAACGACGACGAGAAGGATAGACCCGAGTGCGGCCGCAAGGCCCCAGTTGAGCGAACTTGAAATATGATAGGCAATTCGGTTGGAAATAAAGACACCATCCGTACCACCAACGATTTCCGGCGTGATGTAGTAACCGATCGCAAGAATGAACACGAGGATCGAACCAGCACCAATACCCGGAACTGACTGCGGGAAATAGACACGCCAGAAGGCCGTCCAGTTCGTCGCACCAAGTGACTTGGCCGCACGTTGATAGCTGGGCGGAATGGTTTTCATCACCGAATACAGCGGCAGGATCATGAACGGCAGCAGGATGTGGGTCATCGCAATGACCGTACCTGTTGCGTTATTCATGAGAACAAGGCGATCCGCATCGTTAACGAAGCCAAGCCAGACAAGGATTTCGTTGATTACCCCTTGCTGCTGCAACAAAACTTTCCAGGCCGACGTTCGCACCAGAAGCGACGTCCAGAACGGCAGCAGAACCAAAATCATCAGGATACTTGCCGTGCGCATTGGCAGATTGGCAAGCAACCATGCCACCGGATAGCCAAGAACAATGCAGCTTGCAGTAATGATCAACGCCATGATCAACGTACGCATGAACAGCGTCGTATAAATCTGCTGATTCTCGGGCTTCATCACGATACCGTCGGGCGTCAGCGTCATATCGACGGAATTCAGGAAGTAGCCCGGGGTCATGCTTGGCGAATAGAGCTTGATGGTTGCCCAGATATCAGCAGAGCCCCAATCTTTGTCTTCTTCGATGAAAGCTTCGCGGAAACCGAATTGCGGAAGCTGATCAATATTCGCAGCCGCCGCCTGCAAGGCGCCTGCGCCCGCACCGTTATAGCTGTTGATCGCCGAAACCGTATCCGGATTGGTCAGGTCCATACCAAGGGCGCCATAAACGGACTCCCACGGATCTTCCTCGGCGACGGTGTCGCCATCACGGATCGCCGCCCAAAGGGCAAAGTCGGTATAGGCGCGTGCGGTCCAGGGCAGCAGTTGAATGATTTCTTCTGACGGCACAAAGCCGACATCACCACTCATGTCTTCATCAGACATCAGCGCCATCAGTTCACGGCGTGTTTCAAGGAAATCTTCGCCGCCTGTGCCCGACATCATTTCGAACCAGAAAGAACCTTCTTCGAAGTTCGGATCGATGTCTTCAAGCGGATCCTGCCAAAGCTCACCGATGTCATCAAGTGACCGCCCCGTGGTGCGGAACAAGGATGACAATCCGGATTGCTCGTAGTTCAGGCGAGAACCAAGACGGGTATGCTGTTTGGCTTCTTCTGCCTTGAATAAATCAATGTAAAGATTGCGGTAGACGTTTTCGTGCGGCGGTTCCCCGCTTGATCCATCCCACTGGGAAAGCGCAATCACGGTTCCCGGGATCGTATTCGGCACAATGTCGTTTTCAACCGACCGGAAAAGCATCGAGAGAATCGGTACGATAAAAGTCACGACCACAAAGATCAAAAGTGGCGCAACCAGCATGAGCGCGCGCATTTTCTGGCGCATCAATGCCCTTCGTAGACTTTGTTTTAGCGGTCTGCCATCAGCAGCTAACACTACTTCTTGAGATGTATCACCCATTACGCCCCCGTAAGCCTGCCCCGGTGTTTTCGGTCTATTGTTTCGACCGGCAATTTATTGTTTAGCGAATTGGTCGGTAAAGGGGGCCGCGAACGGCCCCCTACCCTTAGCTCTTATTGAGCAAGCCAAGCCTGGAATTTGGCATCGATGTCGTCACGGTAGTCAGCCCAGAACTCGTAGTTATAGAGGAACGTGTTCTTGGCGTTTGCCGGATCGGTCGGCATGTGCGGAGCCATGTCGATACCGAGTTCGGCGTGCTTACCAACGAGCGGAGCCGAGGAGAAACGAGCCGGACCGTACGAGATGTAAGCAGCCTGGTCAGCAAGACGCTGGGTGTCGGTTGCGAACTTCACGAAGTCCAGAACGCGGTTCAGACGATCTTCCGGAAGACCGGACGGAATGATCCAGCCGTCAAGGTCAAAGACCTGCGCGTCCCAAAGCATGGCGATCGGCTGATCCTGTTCTTCGATTGCGGAGAACAGGCGACCGTTGTAGGTCGAACCCATGAAGACTTCGCCGTCAGCCAGAAGCTGCGGGGTATCTGCACCAGCACTCCACCAGATAACGCTGTCTTTGATGGTTGCCAGTTTGTCGAGAGCGCGCTGCTGACCTTCCGGAGTTTCAAGAACGCTGTAAACTTCGTCCTTGGCAACACCGTCGCAGAGCAGAGCCCATTCCATGTTGTTGATCGGGCGTTTTTCAAGCGAACGCATGCCCGGATAGGTTTCCGTGTCGAACAGGGCACAGATATCGGTCGGTGCCGGAGTTCCAGCCGGAACCATGTCTTCGCGGTAACCAAACGTAGTCGAATAAACGATCTGCGGGATGAAGCAGTCACTTACGAGGAGATCACCGAAGTCATCTTCTGCCGAGGTGCCATCCGGCGCTTCTGCAAGAACTTCGTTCGGGTCGATTTCCATTGCGAGGCCTTCATCGCAAAGGCGCATTGCATCAGCAGCAACCACGTCAACCAGATCCCAGGTCACGTTGTTGGCTTCGTTCATTGCACGCAGTTTTGCAACAGCTTCGTTCGAGCTTTCATCCCAGGTGATCGAAACACCCGGGTTCATTTCCATATAAGGCTCAGCATAAGCCTTGATCTGGCTGTTCTGATAGGCACCGCCCCAGCTGACCAGCGTCATGTCGGACGCCATGTGGTCGTCGGCATAGGCTGCGCCTGCCGCCACAACAAGCAAAGCTGTTGATGCTGTAAGGGTTTTAATAAGCTGCATTAATAGACTCCCTGATTGTTTCCCGGACTATTCGTTGAGGACCAGCACCCGGGCGTACCGGTCCTGTATCTGCCTGACTAAAAGTTACGACGCGTCAAGCGCGCGGCAATCTTCTGCAAGCCAGCCAATCTCGATTTCCTGACCCGGCTTCAGACGCACCTGGTCCGGTGCGTTCCTGGTCTTGATGATAAACTCATCATTGCCGGCCACACGCAGGCGTGTACGGAAGATGTCACCCATATAGATGAATTCCAGTACCTCGGCCTTGAGCGTATGCGCATCTGCATGCAGGCGATCACGGTTGTATTCAACACGTTCAGGACGGATCGAAACGCGTGTACGTTCACCCACCTGGCTGACATTGACCGGAACGGCGTCAATGATTTCGCCGCCATCAAGCTGGACAACACAGGTGTTGCCCTTGATTTCCTTGATGACGCCTTCGAGCGTGTTGTTTTCGCCAATGAACTGCGCGACAAAGCTGTTTTCGGGCTGTTCGTACAGTTTATCTGGCGGTGCAAGCTGCTGAATGCGGCCGTCGTCAAACACGGCGACGCGGTCGGACATGGTCAATGCCTCGGTCTGGTCGTGGGTGACGTAAACCGTGGTAATGCCAAGTTGATGGGCCAGATGCGTGATTTCAAACTGCATCTTTTCGCGAAGCTGTTTATCAAGCGCACCGAGCGGCTCATCCATCAGAACCAGTTCAGGTTCAAACACAAGCGCACGGGCCAACGCGACACGCTGCTGCTGGCCGCCGGAAAGCTGTGCCGGACGACGGCCACCGAAGCTTCCCATTTCAACCATGTCGAGTGCGCGTTTGACCTTCTCTTCCTGTTCCGCTTTGCCCAGTTTGCGGACCTCAAGCGGGAAAGCCAGATTTTCGGCAATGGTCATATGCGGAAAGAGCGCGTAGTTCTGGAAGACCATGCCGATACCACGCTTGTGCGGCGGGATATCGTTGATCGAAACGCCACCAAGGCGGATATCGCCGTGGGTCGCGGTTTCGAAGCCGGCAAGCATCATAAGACAAGTCGTCTTGCCAGACCCTGACGGACCAAGCATCGTCAGGAACTCGCCTTTAGGCATTGTTAGGTTGAGATCTTTAACGACGAGTGTCTCGCCGTCATAACTTTTCTGTACACGTTCAAACTCAACGAACGCTTCATTTGATGCACCGTCGGCCAAACCCTATACCCCCTGATTTGTCATTGTTTGTTCAGCGTTTTCGCTTTTGGTGATTTTTGTATGCGGAAATCAACTGGAACCTGTCGAGCATGACGGTTCCCGAACCCCGTGGATAGAAGCATTGCGACACTCACGTGTAATAGGTGCGCTGCCTCCTTCTGTTTTCTTTCTCTCAAGATGATCTGCGCATTCGGTCTGCCTGCTTCGCCCTGCATATTTCGATTTCGATCAATTTCGGCAGTGCGATATTAAAACAAACCTGCTGAGGCACTTCAACCCCTCATCATTCAGAAAGATTTTTACGTTAGGAAGTCCGCCATTCTTGGCTGCATTTAGAATAAAATGCGCCCACACACTCAACTCGGCGTCGTTTCTTCCATAAATCGGAAAACGATACATTTGCTTTGCGCTGGCAATTTCGCAAAAAGACTCCTATAAGGTCGCCATGATTTGCAATGACACTCAGGAATTGCTGCGGTTCTTGCCACCGGCAGCACGTGTATTGGGCCTTGATTTGGGCACCAAAACAATTGGCGTAGCCCTATCAGATGTAGGGCTGCAGATTGCCTCACCGTATGAGCTGATTTCACGAAAGAAGTTCACACGCGATATTGCCCAGCTTTCGTCGATTATCGACAAACAGAATGTCGGCGGCATTATCATCGGCTTCCCGCGCGAACTAGATGGTTCGATCGGCAAGGCGTGCCATCGCGTCTATGCCTTTATCGACGAAATGGAAAAGTATATCGACCTGCCGGTTTTGATGTGGGACGAGCGCCTGTCAACAAACGCGGTCGAGCGTATTCTGATTGAAGAAGTCGATATGACCCGCAAACGCCGCGCTGAAGTCGTCGACAAGACAGCTGCTGCCTATATCTTGCAAGGCGCACTGGATCATTTGAACCGCCATACTGATCCCGGCGAGAACGCCGAAGCCGACGATGACGATATCGAGACTGAAGAAGACTGATAATTGTCAGCCCGCCCTGACCAACAAGATCAAAGCTGCCTGTTCATTCAGGCAGCTTTTTATTTGGCTTTGATCACCATCAACACCCCGAAGAACTTTGAAGGTGGGATGATAAGCATACCGTCTTTTTCTACAGCCCCCATTGCGACAGCTGCATCGGTAATTTTCGCGATGTCATCGACAATCAACTCAAAGCCGGCAAATCCGTCTGTCGGGAATGCGGTGTCCTCTACCCCATAACGTGAAATCAGTTCGTCGCCATGCAAGGCATCAACAATCGCGTCGACTCCGATTTCCTCATAGAAGTCGCGTACCGCCTCGGCCGCCCAGTGATCAACAAGTACCTTGCCAATCGCAACAGCCCCATTCTGATGGCTTTGATAGTCAGGGAAATAGAAATTCTGCACCGGGTGACGATGTTGACACACAAACGTCACTGCATGTCGCAACAGCGGATGGTTGGCATAAGCCAACGAAAAGGCAACGCCGACTGTTTCACCGTCAGGCGTCTTGGCATCGCGTTCAAAGTGAAATACCGGCGGCACTGCGGCACCGGCTGCGATAAATTTTTGTCTGTCCTGCTCGGCATCGCTCGATTGCAGGGCCAGCATAGACATGCCTTCGCGATGACGCAGATAGTCGCGGTTATAGATCGGAAACGAAAATGGCTGGGCAAGGTCCGTTTCGGCAATCTTGTCCGGATCAATCACGGCAAGAAGTTCGATATACATGCCGTCAAGCTGGATCAGGGCATTACCGGTACCAAAGGGATGAACTGCACGCGGGGTCACTGTGAATCCGAGCTGCGTATAGACAGCTATCGCGGCATCAAGATCATTCACACATAATACAATGTGATCAATCGCGCGTGACATGGCGTCCCTTTCCTTGAACATTCAGCGAGCTGGACGACTTTGCAGAACAAACAGTCTATCGACGCCAAAACCTGTTGGATGTGCTGACTATCACATCGGAAAACACCGGCAAAGAACAACTCGACACCAACTGAATTTTAGTCATCTATGCCAATTAGATATTGCGAGCGTATTTCGCCCTGCTCAGATCGGTGATAACAGTATGGTGACGTTGAAAGTTCTTCTTCATTACGTGATGAAAGCTACCTGATGCTTGCCATTCTCTCAGCACTTCTGCCGACCTTTGCCCTGATCGTTGTCGGGTATGTGCTGCGCGAACGGCGTTTCTTGCCCGACAGTTTTTGGCCAGGTGCAGAGAAACTGACTTATTTCATCACCTTCCCGGCCCTTCTTTTTTCCAACACCGCCAAAGCAGACCTTGGCAGCCTGCCATTGTTGGGGATTGCGACGGCAATGCTGGGCACGATTGCGATCTGTACCGCACTGATCCTTGTGGTGCGCCCCGTTTTGAAGGTTTCCGCACCAACATTTTCATCGCTGGTGCAAGGCGCCATTCGGCCAAACACCTATATCGGGCTTGCCGTTGCCGCGGCCTTGCTTGGCACACACGGGCTAACCGTTACTGCCCTTTGCGTCGCATTGGTCGTGCCGACAGTTAACGTGATATCTGTGTTGGCCTGCGCCCATCTGGGTGAAAATGATCGCAAGCCCGGCGTTTTGTCATTGCTGCGTGATGTGGCAAAAAATCCGCTTTTGATGGCATGCGTGCTGGGCAGCCTGTTTAACGTTCTGGGAATTGGCTTGCCGCCGATCATTGGCCCCTTCCTTGAGGTGCTTGGACGCGCGGCCCTGCCCATCGGGCTGCTTGCCGTTGGTGCCGGGCTTGATCTATCGGCTGCCCGGCGCGCAGGTTTCCCGGTCGGGGTTTCCAGTTTTGGAAAACTGGTGTTGAGCCCTGCGATTGCCGCGGGTCTGTGCCTTATGCTGGGACTGCCCGATATCGAACTTGCGGCGGTGGTGCTTTATGCGGCACTGCCCTGCTCTGCCAGTGCCTATGTTCTTGCGCGCCTGATGGGGGGCGATGCCCAGATGATGGCCAGTATCATCACCGTTCACACCTTGCTTGCGATTATCACCATGCCGGTGATCGCCATTTTGACCCAAGCCGTCTGATCGCCGATCGTCTGGCCTTCGCCGCCTGAAACCTGACCGATCAGTCAGGAAATTTGATGCGATTGCATCGGTATTACCGGCAATATTTAACTTTTCGTGACAGGGGCAATTCGTTATGCTCCGCCCGAAATTTTTCAAAGATCATCCAAGGGAAATGTGCAACGCCATGAGCGTCATGGGACCAGCGGCGGATCATTATCCGCACCCACACCTCCTCGGGATCGAGGGTCTTACCCCCGGGGAAATCACCCTTATTCTGGACCGCGCCCAGCACTATGCGGAAAAAAACCGCTCCGCAGACAAGACCAGCAATATTCTGGCCGGCGCGACAGTTGTTAATCTGTTTTACGAAAACTCCACCCGGACGCTGACATCGTTTGAACTGGCAGCCAAACGTCTGGGGGCTGATGTCATCAACATGACGGTCGGCACCAGTTCGGTCAAAAAGGGTGAAACCCTGATCGATACGGCGATGACCCTTAATGCGATGAACCCGGATGCACTGGTTGTTCGCCATGGCGACAGTGGCGCGGTCAAGCTTCTGAGCGAAAAGGTCAACTGTGCGGTTTTGAATGCGGGCGATGGTCGCCACGAACACCCGACCCAGGCACTTCTTGATGCCCTGACCATTCGCCGCCACAAGGGACGCCTGCATCGCCTGAATGTTGCGATCTGTGGCGATATTGCCCATTCGCGTGTCGCACGTTCCAATATCCTGCTTTTGAACACCATGGGATCGCGCGTGCGCCTTGTCGCCCCGCCAACCCTGATCCCGTCGAAGATCGACCGGATGGGTGTCGAGATTTTCCATAACATGGAAGAAGGCCTGAAAGACTGCGACATCGTCATGATGTTGCGTCTGCAGCTGGAACGCATGGAAGGCAGCTTCATCCCGTCGGTTCGCGAGTACTTCCATTTCCACGGGCTTGACCGTGCAAAGCTTGCCAACGCCAAACCAGATGCCCTGATCATGCATCCCGGCCCGATGAACCGCGGTGTCGAGATCGACAGCGAAGTGGCTGATGACGTTGAACGTTCCGTCATCCGCGAACAGGTCGAAATGGGCGTCGCCGTGCGTATGGCAGCGCTTGAATTGCTTGTGCAGAACCACAGAAAGATCGGAGGTCAGGCATGAGCCCCGCCATTCGCGCCAAAGGTGCCGGCAAAAAAGCCTTCATCAATGCAAGGCTGCTTGATCCGGTCAAACAAACCGATGAAACCGGTGGCCTCCTGATTGAAGATGACACCATCGTCAAAAGTGGCCCGGACATCACCGAAGGTACTGTTCCCGAAGGTTTTGAAGTCATTGACCTTGGCGGTGCATGCCTGGCACCTGGTCTGGTTGACATGCGTGCCCAATTGCGCGAACCGGGATTTGAGCATCAGGAAACCATCGAAACCGCTGGCAAATCGGCGGCAATCGGTGGCGTCACCACCATTATTGCCCTGCCCAACACCGATCCGGTGATTGATGACGTGGCCGGTGTTGAATTCATTGCCCGTCGTGCCCGCAAGGTTGGCTTGGCCAAGGTATTTGTCTATGGCGCCGTCTCCAAGGGCATCGAGGGGCAGGAAATCACCGAGATGGGCCTGCTTCATCAGGCCGGTGCGGTTGCCTTTTGCGACGGGATCAAGACCATCGCCAGTGCACGCCTGCTGCGCCAGGCCCTGTCCTATTCGACGTTCTTTGATGGCATGATCGTCCAGCACCCTGAGGAGCCCGAGCTTTCCAAGGGTGCGTCGATGAATAGCGGCGAACTGGCAACCCGCCTTGGCCTGTCGGGTGTTTCGCCACTGGCTGAAGTTATTCAGATCGAACGCGACTTGCGACTGGTTGAAATGACCGGCGGGCGGCTGCATTTCGCCCATATTTCGACCGGTGAATCGGTGGAAGTCATCCGCAAGGCAAAGAAACGTGGCCTTAAAGTCACCTGCGATACCGCACCGCCCTATTTCGCACTGAATGAGAATGCGGTTTCGGATTACCGAACCTTTGCCAAGCTGTCTCCGCCGCTTCGCTCAGAGGATGACCGTCAGGCGATTGTTGCTGGCCTTGCCGATGGCACGATTGATGCCATTGCATCGGACCACAACCCGCAAGATGCCGACTCCAAACGCCTGCCCTTTGCGCAGGCGGCTGCTGGTGCCGTCGGGTTTGAAACGCTGCTTCCGATGTCGCTGGAGCTTTATCACAACGGGCATATGTCGCTGCTCGATGTGATTACCAAACTGACCCGCACACCAGCCGAACTGGTTCGCATCAAAGGGGCCGGAACACTGGCAGAGGGAACCGCGGCCGATCTGGTGATCTTTGATCCGGATCGCCCGTGGAAAATTGATCCTTACCAGTTCCATTCGAAATCGAAAAATTCACCGTTTGACGGCCGACTGACACAGGGACGCGTCCTGCGTACCCTGATCGATGGCCGCGAAGTCTTCTCGGAAGGTGCCTGAAATGGAACTTGATGCCACCTATAAGGCAATGTTGATGTCGCTCCAGGTTGCGACGGTCTGTGGGTACCTGTTGGGTTCTATCCCGTTTGGTCTGGTTCTGACCCGCATGGCAGGGCTTGGCGACATCCGCCAGATTGGTTCCGGCAATATCGGTGCAACGAACGTTCTGCGTACAGGTCGCAAGGGATTGGCCTTCCTGACCCTGATCGGCGATGCAGGCAAAGGCGCCTTTGCAGCACTGCTGTTCACCCACCTTTACGGTGCAGAGCAAGGCATCTTTGCCGGTGGTGCCGCTGTTATTGGCCACATGTTCCCGATTTGGCTGCGGTTCAAGGGCGGCAAAGGGGTTGCGACCACCCTTGGCACGCTTGCCGCCGTCAACTGGATCATGGGCCTTTGCGCTGCATTGACGTGGTTGGTGATGGCGCTGATTTTCCGGATTTCTTCGCTTTCGGCACTCATCGCTATGATCGCAGCCCCGTTGGCCGCGTTCTTCATCGCCAATGATCCTGGCGCTGGATGGCTTGGTGTATTCTTGGCTGTCATTGTCTGGCTTGCCCATCACGCCAATATCAAACGCCTGATGCGCGGTGAGGAACCCAAGATCGGCCAGAAGAAAAAGCAGGCTGACGAAGAAACCCCTGCTTCTTAGGCGCAAGATACCCCTTCGAATAGCTTGACGAAATAACGCCCGGATGACCACAATCCGGGCGTTATGCATTTACCAAACCAACAACCATCGCGATTATCGCAATCGGAACGTCTGGCACGCATGCGACTAGCGCGCGGCACCAATGTCGGACCGGTCACCTTTCGCAAATTGCTGGAACGGTTTGGTTCAGGCCGAAATGCCATTGATGCCCTGCCCGATGTCATTGCCCAAGCAAACACCACGCGCAAGATCAAGATTGCCAACCGCGACGAGACGGTTACGGAAATTGAGGCCGCAAAGGCATCGCGCGCCCGACCGATCATTTTTGGCGACCCTGAATATCCGCCACTTCTGGCGCGGATTGATGATGCCCCGCCCTATTTTTATGCCATCGGACGGATTGAGCTTCTTGGAAAATCTGCCATCGGGATCGTTGGTGCGCGCAATGCTTCGGCAACGGGATGCGGATTTGCCCGTAAAATCAGTCATGAGCTCGTAAACGCGGGCTATGTGGTTGTGTCAGGGATGGCACGCGGCATCGATGGCGCAGCCCATGCGGCGGCCTTGCAAAGCAACCATAATGCAGGCGGCGGTACGATTGCTGTTCTGGGTGGCGGTGTGGATGTCGTTTATCCCCGCGAACATCAGGACCTTTATGCGCAACTCTGCGAACAGGGTTGTGTGGTGTCAGAAATGCCGCCCGGACTTCAACCACAGGCAAGGCACTTTCCCCGTCGCAACCGCATCATTTCCGGAATGTCATTGGGTACGGTTGTCATTGAGGCCGGTCGAAATTCCGGATCGCTTATCACCGCCCGCTTTGCCGCCGAACAGGGCCGTGATGTGTTTGCCGTTCCGGGCTCCCCGACCGATCCGCGCGCAGCAGGTCCGAACAGTTTGATCCGTGATGGCGCAATCTTGTGCGACTCTGCCGACGTAATTCTGGATGCCCTTCGAACTGCCGAGCAAAACAGTCATCTGTTTGAACAAAATCACACCTTCAACACAGATGCGCGCGACGCAATCTCTGACACCTCAGCCGAGGCATATTACGAGATAACGGCATCACTGGAACAAGACGCGGTCATTCTGGGTGAAAAGAAAACCCGGCAATCAATTGAATTAGAAGAACTTTCTGACGAAACCGACGCCAACGAAGACTCCGTCAAAGAGATGGAAAAACTCTTTGATTTGCTATCTGCTAGCCCCCTTCTGATTGATGAGCTCATTCGTACGTCTGACTTGCCCGCCGAGCAGGTTTCAACAATTTTGATTGAGCTCGAACTTGCAGGAAGGGTTGAACGTCACCCCGGAAATAGGGTATCGCGTATCGCCAAATGAGAGTCGCGTCGGATATGGATGTGACAAATATTGTTGTGATTTGCCGCAATTTGCGCAATTTGATCTGAAAAACAGCGACACACTATAATATATGTGTGCAGACTTTCAGGTTACGGACCACACAGCATAATGACCGCCTTCGGGCGCAAGAACCGGACACGAAAAACGTAATGAATCTTGTCATCGTCGAATCCCCGGCCAAAGCCAAGACGATCAATAAATATCTCGGCGACGATTATAAGGTACTGGCCTCGTTTGGTCATATCCGCGATCTGCCGTCCAAGGATGGTTCGGTCGATACCGACAATGATTTTGCAATGGTCTGGGAAACCGATGGCCGTTCCGAAAAGCAGATCAAGGAAATTGCTTCGGCGGCACGTGACTCTGACACCATCTATCTCGCGACTGACCCGGATCGCGAAGGTGAAGCCATTTCCTGGCATATTCTTGAAGTTCTCGAGCAGAAAAAGCTGCTCCGCGGTCGCGATGTACATCGCGTCGTGTTCCACGAGATCACCAAGAAAGCTGTCACCGAAGCCATCGCAAATCCCCGCGAACTTAATCAGGAACTGGTGGATGCCTATCTTGCGCGCCGTGCGCTTGATTATCTTGTCGGCTTTAACCTGTCGCCGGTTCTGTGGCGCAAACTGCCCGGTTCGCGTTCGGCTGGCCGCGTGCAATCGGTTGCGCTCCGCCTGATTTGCGAACGCGAGATCGAAATTGAGGCCTTCAAACCCGACGAATACTGGTCGCTCGAAGCTGGCTTTGCCGTTCCCGAGGGCAAGTTTTCCGCACGTCTGACCCATCTGAACGGCGAAAAGCTTGATAAGCTGGCACTTGGTGATGAAAGTGCTGCCAAGATCGCCAAGGAAAAGGTAGAAAGCCGCAGCTACACCGTTTCAAAGGTTGAGCGCAAAGACGTCAAACGGCGTCCGCAGCCCCCCTTCACCACATCGACACTGCAGCAGGAAGCATCGCGTAAGCTGGGCTTTGGCGCGAAACGCACCATGCAGCTTGCCCAGCGCCTTTATGAAGGTGTCGATATTGGCGGCGAAACGGTTGGTCTGATCACCTACATGCGTACCGATGCTGTGGTCCTGTCACAGGAAGCACTCGCCGCCGCACGCCGCCTGATTGGCAAGGATTATGGCGATCAATACCTTCCGGCCAGTGCGCGCAGCTTTGCCAACAAGGCAAAGAATGCGCAGGAAGCCCACGAAGCCGTCCGCCCGACCGATCTGTTCCGTCGCCCGGAACAGGTTTCGCGTCACCTTGATAAGGACCAGTTAGCACTTTACACCCTGATCTGGAAACGGACCGTCGCCTGTCAGATGGAAGATGCCCGTTTCGATCAGGTCGCGGTTGATCTGTCATCGAATGACAATCATGTCGTGCTGCGTGCCAATGGTTCCGTTGTGAAGTTTGACGGCTTCCTGAAACTTTATCAGGAAGGCAAGGATGACGAGGCCGAGGACGAAAATGATCGTCGCCTGCCGCCGCTAAAAGAGGGCCAGAAGCCCGACCTTGGCAAAGTCAGCATCGATCAGCACTTCACCCAGCCCCCGCCCCGCTACACCGAGGCGAGCCTGGTCAAGAAGATGGAAGAACTCGGCATTGGCCGTCCGTCGACCTATGCGTCTATCATTTCGGTTCTTCAGGACCGTAACTATGTGTTGCTGGAACGTCGCCGTTTCGTCGCACAGGACCGTGGCCGTCTGGTAACAGCCTTCCTGTCGAAATTCTTTGAACGCTATGTCCAGTACAACTTCACGGCCGATCTGGAAAACCAGCTTGATGAAGTTTCCATGGGCAAGCTGGAATGGAAAGACGTTCTCAAGGATTTCTGGAAGTCGTTCAAAGGCAATGTCGACGAGGCCAAGGAACTCAAAATCACGGACGTCCTTGATGCCCTTCAGGTGATGCTGGAAAACTATCTGTTCCCGCCGCGCGAAGACGGAACAGACCCGCATAAATGCCCGAAATGCACGGATGGAACGCTTAGCCTCAAGCTCGGCAAGTTTGGCGCCTTCCTGGGCTGCTCGAACTATCCGGAATGCAATTATACCCGGCCGCTCGTTGCCAATGAAAACGGCTCCGAGTCCGAACTTGATTCCGGCCCCAAAGTCCTTGGCATTGATAAGGAAACCGGCAAGGAAATCACCCTTCGCAAAGGCCCGTATGGCGTTTACGTCCAGCTTGGCGAGGAAGAGGAAGTCGAAGGCAAGAACGGCAAACCGAAAAAGGTCAAACCGAAACGCACGTCCCTGCCCAAGGGATTGGAGCCATCCGTTGTTGACCTGACCAAGGCCGAAGAACTTCTGACCCTGCCACGTGTTGTCGGGATTTATCCCGATACTGGCGAGGAAATGAAGGCCAATATCGGCCGTTTCGGTCCGTATGTTCAGGCGGGTAGCATTTTTGCCTCTCTCAAGGCCGACGATGATGTTCTGACGATCGGTGAAAACCGGGCGATCACCTTGATCGCGGATAAGCGTGAAAAGTCCGGCACGGAAATCGGCAAGCATCCCGATGATGGTGAACCGATCTTTGTCGCCGTTGGCCGCTGGGGACCGTTTGTTAAGCACAAGAAAACCATCGCCAATATCCGCGATGTAGAACGTGATGACATCACCCTTGAAATGGCCATCAAGGCCATCAAGGAAAAGGAAGCCAAGTCGGGCAAAACGACCAAGGCCGCGACCAAGAAAACGGCAACCAAAACCGCAACGGCTAAGAAAAAAGCCCCTGCGAAAAAGAAAACGGCTGCAAAGAAACCCGCAGCGAAGAAGACAACCACGAAAAAGGCGGCGGCGAATTAATCGCCGCCTTCCTTTTCTCTGGAATACCTATGAAAGGACGCCGCAACGTTGGCGAACGATACAGAAGACAAAAAACACTTCCCCACCAAGGAAGAGATTATCGAATTCATCGATATGAGCCCGACACCGGTTGGGAAGCGCGAAATTGCGCGCGCCTTCAACATTAAGGGCGCAGCCAAGATCGAACTCAAAAAGATCCTGAAAGACCTTAAAATTGGCGGCGATGTCGTCAAGGGCCGCCGGCGCTTTGACAAACCCGACCGCCTGCCCCCGGTTGAAGTTCTGGAAATTACCGGCGTTGATGACGACGGCGAAGTTCTGGCCAAACCGAATGTCTGGAAACACGAATACGAACCGCCGCTGATTGTTGTGAAATCAATTCGTCGTGGCGGCCCGAGTGCGCCAGGCATTGGTGACAAGATTCTCGCCAAGCTGCGCTATACCGGCAAGCATACCTACGAAGCCAGCATCATGCGGGTCCTTGGAAGCGGCCCACAGCGCGTCTTGGGACTTTATCGCCCCAATGAACGCGAAGGCCGCGTTGTGCCCACAGATCGCAAGGATAGCGGCGAGATCGCGGTCCCGCTTGACGACCATCCTGATCTTGAAAGTGGCGCCCTGGTTCTGACCGAAATTTTGCCGGGCAAACATTTTGGTCTGCGCAAAGGCCGGATTACCGAGGTTCTTGGCAATATCAATGAACCCAAATCCATCAGCCTTGTGTCAATCCATGCGCGCGGCATTCCATTTGAATTCCCGCCGGAAGTCGAACTTCAGGCACGTGAGTCCAAGGCCACACCACTGGGTAAACGCACTGACCTGCGTGACATCCCGCTGGTCACCATTGATGGTGCCGATGCGCGTGACTTTGACGATGCCGTCTGGGCCGAAGCTGACCCGGATCTCGCCAATGAAGGCGGCTGGCACATCATGGTCGCGATTGCCGATGTGTCCTGGTATGTGCGCCCGGGTGATGCCCTTGATCGTGAAGCGGTCAAGCGCGGCAATAGCTGCTATTTTCCGGATCGTGTGGTGCCGATGTTGCCGTTTGAACTTTCGAACGGCTGGTGTTCACTTGTCCCGCACGAAGATCGCGGCTGCATGGCGGTTGAAATGTGGCTGGATAAACACGGCCATAAACTGCGTCACAAGTTCTGCCGCGGGATGATGAAGTCGGCCGCCCGCCTGACCTATGATCAGGTTCAGCGCGCCATGGATGGCCAGCCAGACGACACCACCGGTCCGCTGGTTGATACCATCATCAAGCCGCTGTATGGCGCGTTCCATGCGTTTCTGGAAGCGCGCAAGAAACGTGGCGTACTCGAACTTGATGTGCCCGAACGCAAGATCGAGCTTAATGACAGCGGACAGATTGTCGCTATCGCACCGCGTGCACGGTTTGACAGTCACAAGCTGATCGAAGAATTCATGATCGCAGCCAATGTCTGTGCTGCTGAGGAACTTGAACGTATCAAGCAGCCCTGCATGTATCGTATCCACGATGCACCGAGCGAGGAAAAGCTTGAAGCGTTGCACGAATTCCTTGAAGGCGCTGGCTATAAGCTGAACAAGGCATCGGTCCTGAAACCGCGTGATTTCAACCGCATTCTTGAACTGGCCAAGGACACGCCAGAGTCTGAGCTGATCAACACGGTCGTGCTGCGCAGCCAGTCACAGGCCATGTACAGCCCCGACAATATCGGGCACTTCGGCCTTGCACTGAAACGGTATGCGCACTTTACCTCCCCGATCCGGCGTTATGCCGACCTTCTGGTCCATCGTGCTCTGATCGCGGGCCTTAAACTTGGTGAAGGCGGTTTGACGCCCGAAGAAGGCGAACGGTTCGAACAGATTGGCGAGGACATCTCGGGCACCGAACGACGGGCGGCCATGGCCGAACGTGATGCGGTTGACCGTTATGTCGCAGCCTATATGTCCGACAAGGTTGGGGCAGAGTTCCCCGGCAAGATTTCTGGCGTCACCCACTTTGGTTTGTTTGTTTCATTGAACGAAACCGGGGCAGACGGGTTGGTTCCGATATCCACCCTGCCCGATGACTATTACGTTCATGACGCAGCAAGCCACGCACTTGTCGGACAAAATCGCGGCAAGAAGTTCCAGCTGGGTGATACGGTTGTCGTCAGGATCGCCGATGCCGATGCAGCCACCGGATCATTGGCATTGCGACTGGCAGAACACGCCGACATTACCGCCCGCGACCTGGTTGAACGGCCACGTGGACGTCGTGGTGCGGGCAAACGGCGTGGCAGCCCCGGCGACCGCAGCCATCGCCATGGCAGCAAGCCCGGTTTCCGGTCCGGCCCGCGGGATGCAAATGGCCCGGCTGGATCATCTGCGACCAAGTCGAAGGGCAAGAAAGCAGCGGCAAAGAAAAAGACCACACCGAAAAAGCAGCGCAAGCTGGTCGCATCCAACCGGGCGGCGCGCAACGCCCCCAAACCGGGCCCAAAGTCGGATTAAGACCGAACTGCCAACACAAACAACCAAAGGCGGCCGATATGGCCGCCTTTTTGTTTTCGATACCAACGCTCCAATAAAAGCTCAGAGCATGGTTTCGATGAATTTCGCCAGGTGCTCTGCGGTTTGTTTGCCCTTGTTACTGATGATCGCAACGTTTTCAGGCAAACCTTCAAGATCGGGATGTGATGCATCGAAACTCGTCAACAGGCCGAGCTTTTTGTCTGACAGGGTCTTCATCGCAGCCAGGGCGCGGATCAGTTCGATCCCACTAAGCCCATCAAGCACAGCCGCGGTAATGACGGCATCCGGGCGCGATTGAACCACCGTTTCGAACGCCTCGACGGCCGAACGGGCCGTAATGGTGCGAAAACCCTTTTCACGCAGTGCACGTTGCAAAAAATGCCCCTGCACAGCGGTCGCGGTGACAAGAAGGACTTCCTTATCCTGCGCAACCGCAACTTCGGATGCATCATCCTGCTCATCGGCCTTAGCGCTGCGGGTCGGCAGGGAACGCAGAATACGGGTTTCTTCCTCGGCCTGGGGGTTGGTGCCACTTTCAATGATCTCACGGATCCAGCTGGTGAAATCCACAAGCGATGCTGCTTCGAGATCATCAATTTGGGTCAATTCGGCAATATAGTCCTCAAGCCGATGTGCAATCGCGCCCACCAGCGGAAAGCCGAATGATCCGGCAAGTCCTTTGACAGTGTGCGCCTCGCGCCGCAGTTCGGCAATTCCCGGTCCTGCTTCGTCCATTCCGCCGGCGACACGATCAATCGTGGTTTCAATGCGATCAATGCGTTCGATCGTGTCCTCGATGAAGTCCTGTTTCAGACCGGCAATGACTGCGTCTGCACTTCCCACTGGGCACTCCCTTGGCAACTGTTTGATCAAGCAAATGTGACCATATATACGCCCCTGAGGTGAATAGGCACGGGCGATTTTACTTGCTTGCGCAACCGAACATCATGATGATGGCATACAGTCTCAATGCCTGTTTTCGCCACACGGATCAAGAGGGCGCTGAGATATAACAGGAGTTAATTTTAAACATGAATGCCCCACACGATATTTCTCCCGAAACAAATGCCACCACCAGCAACCAAAGCAGCGGTCGACTGATGACCGGCTTGCGCCGCGGATTTCGCCGCAAATGCCCGAATTGCGGGCACGGTTTTGCTTTTGGTGGCTATCTGAAGCTTCGTTCCGAGTGTGATGTTTGCAATCACCCGATCGGGGAATATCGCTGTGATGATGCCCCGCCCTACTTCACGATCTTTCTGGTCGGACACATCGTGGTCCCGGGTGCCTTGGCGATGGAACAGAATTTCAGTCCGTCGATGGCACTGCAACTTTCGATCTGGCTTCCGGCCACCTTCGCATTATGCCTTGGCTTTCTGCCCTTTATCAAAGGGGCTGTTCTTGGCACTCAATGGGCCATGCGCATCAAAGGATAGTCGTTGGCAGAATGCCAATTTTTCCAGTAGAATGCGTAGGTTATCTCGCCTGAATTAACCGGATTGTTTAATTGGTCGCACTTCGCGTAGCACAGAATACATATGACAATCCCGACGCAGGAGTGCGACGTTTGCGGCGCATCTGTGTCGCCGTCGGGTTATGTGTATTGCAGGCTGCCTGTACCACTTCAGACCGGATGGCAGTGACCTCGCCTGATGATCTGCAGACGCGCGAACTGATTTCTCAAACAATCGAACTTGTCGCAACACGCTATATCGATCCGATCAGCCGTGAACAGATCCTGGTGAGTACCCTTGATGGGCTCTCATCGATTGACGAAAACATTCGCGTCGACATCACCCCGAGTGATCTGGTCTTGCAATATGATGACCGAACGGTCGGCAAAATTGCCCTGCCGGCGTCATCCGACGGCATGGTGGATCACGATAACCTTCAGATCTGGTCCGAAATCACGCTCACCGGATTGGCAAGATACCGGGCACATTCGGCCAAACTGCGCAGCACGGACACCAAAGACGTCGAGTCTGCCCTGATCAGTGGTGCGATCCGCAATCTGGACCGTTACAGCCGCTATGAGGGGCCGGTACGTGCAGAAAACGCGCGCAACCGTCGTGACGGCTACATTGGCATCGGCGTTCGTGTCGTTGGCGGAAGTGGCTACCCTGTTGTCAAACTTGTTCATGCGGAAAGCCCGGCTGCGCGTGCCGGACTGCATCCCGGCGATCAGATCCTGACCGTCAATGGCGAGGACATGTATGGCAAAGCCAGTCGCTATGCTGCCGACCTGCTGCATGGCGAAGAAGGTACATCTGTCCTGCTTGAAGTGAACGCAGCCAAGAGCAACGCCATCACCCCCATGGAGATACTGCGTGAACGGGTGATTGACCGGACCGTATTCGATGATGTCCGTGACAATATCCTGATTGCGCGTGTCAGCAGCTTCAACTCAGCAACCGCGTCAACGCTTGCCGACAGCATTATGAAGGCAAAACTTTATGGTGGTGGCCTTCACGGTGTTATTCTCGACCTTCGTGGAAACCGTGGCGGACTTCTGCAACAGGGCGTTGCCGTGGCTGACCTGTTTCTGGCAGATGGTCCGATCGGAAAGACATTTTCGCGTGTCACAGCCGCACGTCACATATTCAAGGCAGAAACCGGCGATTTGACCAATGGCGCGCCGCTGGTTGTCCTGATTGACGGGCGCACAGCCTCTTCTGCCGAACTGGTTGCAGCGGCCCTTCAGGATCGCCATCGTGCTGTGCTGATCGGGTCCACAAGCTTTGGCAAGGGGTCGGTTCAGGCAATCAATGATCTGCCCAACCATGGCACATTGACCTTTACCTGGTCGCGTATGACCGCCCCTTCTGGATACACCTTTGACAGAATCGGTCTTTTCCCGGCCATCTGCACGAAATCCGGCACAGGTAGCACCGCAATTCACAAGGTGGCGAACGCCCTGTCAAAGCGCGATGAGACGGCCTCGGTGATGATGAAATGGCGCAAGCTGGACTATCAGGACGAAAAGAGCAGACGGGAACTACGCAGCGTTTGTCCGGCCAACACAAATGGCGAAACATTTGATGTCGAAGTTGCACTTGAGCTGCTGAAAAATAACCGTGAATACAAGAATCTGGCCTATGTCGGACAAGAGGAAATCGCTGATACTTTTGCCAGCCAATAAAATTACATTCTTTTTTCCAAAATGGCTTGACACTCTGCCGATAACCTTTATGTTCCGCCGCCTGAGATACACCTGAACACAGGATGCAGAGACATGGCGAAGCCCGCTTCGATCCTCGTAAAGTTGGTAAGCACCGCAGACACCGGTTACTTCTATGTTGTTAAGAAGAACCCGCGGAATACCACCGAGAAATTCCAGTTTCGCAAGTACGACCCGGTCGTGCGTAAGCACGTCGTGTTCAAAGAAGCGAAAATGAAGTAATCTGGTTCTTCGGAACTTGATTGCAAAGATTTAAAAAAGACGTGTCCTTCGGGACACGTCTTTTTTTGTTTGCACTTGCCTGTTTCAGGTCAAATGCCACCTACTGCGATATCAGCCAAAGCGTCTGTATCCCGCCGCAGCAAGCAGCAACCAGCCCCCAATAAAGGCAAAGCCGCCGATCGGGGCCACTGCACCAAACGCAGAGATACCGCCAAAGGCAATGGCGTACAAAGACCCGCAGAAGAAAACGATCCCGACAAGCATTGCATAGGCGGCAATGCGCAGGAACTTCTCATCGGGCACATGATGAACCAGGCCTGCAATCGCGGCCAGGGCAACAGCATGCACAAGCTGATAATGCGCGCCCTTCTCGACCAGGCCGCGTGCATATTCCATTTCGCTTCCAGCCATGCCATGGGCGGCAAACGCCCCCAACGCAACCGCCATCGCACCATTCAGTCCGGCCATAACCACAGAAATACGCATCAGAGGTTCCCTTACAAAGAAGTGCAGTTGTTTCGAACAGATTAGACATCAACAAATCCGTCCGCCATGCGAAAACGCAAAAAAATGGCCGTACAACAAGTGTACGGCCAGTAACTCTCTTGGGGGAGATGTGCCGGAACATTTAAATGTCCGCCACACCAATACCTTTACCTGTCGATCATCCTCTTCTCTGTGACAGTCATCACATGAAGACAAAAAAAATCATACAAATACGACCTAATGAATTGACTCACTTAGGAATTCTTCAAGTCGGCGCACATCCGGGACGAAAAGACCGGTCTCAACCTTTGTCACAAGCTGACGGCGTCCAAGTGTACTCATGACGCGTGCAACGGTTTCACGCGATGTGCTGACCCGCCCGGCGACCTCGGAATGAACCGGAACGGGTGACAAAAGTGCCGAACCGTTATCGTCACAAACATTGTTGGCACGGCGCAAAATTTCCGCCACGACGCGTTCGTTGGCGCCAAGTGTGCTGACATCAACAATTCTTCGGGTCGAGTTCCGAACAATTCTGGCCAGTTCGCTGATCACGTTCCAGGCAACTGACGGGTGATTTTTGACGACCTTTTCAAAGTTGGCCGGGCTCAAAATACCGACACTAGTATCGTCAACCGCAATTACACAGGCCGAACGCGGCTGCCCGTCAATGGCAGAAAGCTGGCCTACACAGCCGCCTGCCCCGATTTCCTCAAGGGTGATTTCACGCCCCGAAAGCGAGTAATTAACGATCCGTACCCGCCCGGACAAAATAAGGTAAACGTCCGAACTATCTGATTCCGGTTCGATAATTTGCGTCCCGGCCGCAAACGTCTTTCGGTTGACGTGGCGTTCGACGTCTGCAATCGCGCTCTCATCGAGATCCGCGAAAATGCCGACCACTGATAATTTAACCATATCCCCCAAGCTTCTCACTACGGTGTTGTTAGCGTCCGGAGCACAGACCCCCTGCGTTCCCTCACATCTTTTACTGTCCCGGACGCAATCATAAGCAAACAACTTCAGACTGACAATCATTGCCAAACCAAAGTCGGACTCCCACATGTGATTGGACAAGATTATGCTGCATGTGCGAACATAATCGAGTTCTTTTTAATCAAGGCATATATTTGCATCGATCCCGCATCGCGAGGAGGCAGGCCATGAGTCCCGAATTGGAGATTTTCCGTCGCAGCCCGACAGGCAAACCCAAAAGTAAACATCCATTGGTGTTTGTACATGGCGCCTATACCGGGGCGTGGTGCTGGAACGAACATTTCCTGACATGGTTTGCGGATCGCGGCTTTGAGACCGTGGCGTTTTCCTTGCGCGGCCATGGCGGAAGTGGCGGCCGCGAACTGCGCAGCCTTGCATCCATTGACGATTATGTCGAAGACCTTGAAGAGGTTGTCGAGACCCTTGGCAAGAAGCCCGTGCTGATTGGTCATTCGATGGGCGGCTATGTCATCCAGAAATATCTCGAACGCCACAGTGCCGAGGCCGCCGTCCTTATGGCCTCAGTCCCGCCAGAAGGCCTGATTGCCAGCAATGCGATGATGGCAATGGCCCAGCCCGATCTGTTTTTCCATATGTTCTGGCTTCAGGCCATTGGCCCCCATACCTTGCTTCGTGAACGTCTGGGGCGCGCTATGCTGTCGCCTGATATCGCCGAAGATGAAGGCATGATCTATTTCGGACGGCTCGAAACAGAAAGCCAACGGGCGATTACGGACATGATGGGCGCCAACCCGATCTTCCTGACAAAGGATGAAGCGCCAGCCATGCTGGTCATGGGCGCGCGCGACGATGAAATCATCCAGAGCGAACTGATCCACCACACAGCCAAGCGCTATGGCGCGGACTATGCCCTGATTGATGACATCCACCACGCGATGATGCTCGATAAAAACTGGGAAAAGGTCGCCGAAACCATACTGGAATGGCTTCAGGTCAAACTCGTTAGCCAACAGCGCAGCAAAGGTAACAAGACAGCAGCCTAGGCAACCTAAACTGGATTTTTACTGCACATTTGCACCCGCATCTGCGACGATGCGGGTGTTTGCTTTTGAGCGCCCCGACAAACGAAATACCCTGCCAACCAAAACAAAGGTCTGGAACATGCCCCTTAACGCTCCTGCATCTTTCGAAACAGTCAAACTTCGCCCACGGCTTCTGACAGCCCTTATCGCTGCGGGTTTATGCGTCTGCCTTGGTCAAAGTGCTATTGCCCAGCAAACAACAGACGCCGTTGCGCCTGAGGCAAGCACGGCCGGTTCCTCGTCTCAAATGCGCAAGGCCGCCACTGCCAGCAACTGGATGATTAGTGCTGCCAACCCGCTGGCAGTTGAGGCAGGTGCTAATATCTTGCGATCTGGTGGCAACGCCATTGATGCGATGGTCACCATTCAGACCATGCTTGGCCTTGTCGAACCGCAATCGTCCGGGCTTGGGGGCGGCGCGTTTCTGGTTTACTTCGATGCAGCGACTGGAAAACTGACCACGCTTGATGGGCGTGAAACCGCGCCTCTGAACGCAACACCGACGCTATTCCAGGATGAAAACGGTGAACCGCTTAAGTTTTATGATGCGGTTGTTGGCGGCAGGTCGGTTGGTACGCCCGGAACCCCTGCCCTGATAAAGGCTGCACACGAAAAGTGGGGTCAACTTCCTTGGAAGAGCCTGCTCGACCCGGCAATTGATATCGCCACAACGGGCTTTGAAGTTTCTCCACGTCTTGCTGCCTTGATCGCCGATGATCAGGAAAAACTTTCACGCGATCCCGAAGCAAAGGGCTATTTCTTTGATCAGGATGGCGCGCCACTTGCGGCCGGTACGGTTCTTCGCAATCCGAAATATGCCAAGACCCTGCAAGACCTGGCGACCAACGGGATTGTGAACTTCTATCAGGGTCAGATCGCACAGGACATTGTCGATAAGGTCGCAGGCGCCAGTTGGAACCCCGGCGTCCTGTCACTTGCCGATTTCGCCACGTATCACGTCAAGGAACGCCCGGCCGCCTGTATCGAGTATCGCGATCATGATGTGTGCGGCATGGGACCACCTTCTTCGGGGGCGCTAACGGTCGGACAGATCCTTGGACTGGTTGAACCCTATGATATCGCCGCGATGGGCCCTGAGTCTGCGCAAAGTTGGCGTTTGATCGGTGATGCATCGCGTTTGGCATTTGCCGATCGCGGACGTTACATGGCAGATATTGATTTTGTCCCGATGCCATTGACGGGCTTGCTCGATAAAACCTATCTGGCGGAACGATCCAAACTGCTTGATCGGGATACCGCACTTGAATCCGTCGAACCCGGCATGCCAAGCTTTAGCCACGCCATGAAATTGGCCGACGACGAAGCGATTGAACTGCCAAGCACCAGCCATTTCTCGATCGTCGATATCTATGGCAATGCGGTTTCGATGACGACCACGATTGAAAACGGATTTGGTTCACGCCTGATGGTGAACGGCTTTATGCTCAATAACGAGCTGACCGATTTCTCGTTCAAGACCCATTCCGATGGCGTCCCTATTGCCAACGCCTTGGCACCGGGCAAACGCCCGCGTTCATCCATGGCGCCCACCATCGTGATGAAAGACGACAAACCGGTAATTGTGACCGGTTCACCGGGTGGATCGCGCATCATTGGCTATGTCGCCCAATCGGTTATCGGGATGATTGATTGGAACATGTCGCCCAAGGACGCCATCGACATGCCCCACCTGGTCAACCGGTTCGGCACCTTTGATCTTGAGGCCGGTACCGATGCCGAAAACTTGGCCCCGGCACTGGAAGGCATGGGCTTTAAGACCGATATCCGCGATCTTAATTCCGGCATTCACGCCATTATGATCACCGAAGACGGCCTGATTGGCGGGGCTGATTCCCGCCGCGAAGGCATAGTGGTTGGTGAATAAAGAGATCCTGGGTAAACAAAAGAACGGGCAGCCCAACACGGCGCTGCCCGTTCTTTTTTGATGGACACTATGTCCGCCAGCTACGCGGCAGACATCCAATCGGCCAACAGGCGATAAAGGTCGCGATGGTCGGTCGCAATATGGTGCGCACCAGCGTCAAGAAGGTAGTTGGCCGGCGTAATATCGACAAGACCGATGGTCGTCGCACCGGATGCAACACCTGCGCGCACGCCATTCTGGCTGTCATCGACAACAATGCAGTCCTTGATATCGACACCGATTTTCTGTGCGGCCAGCAAAAAGACATCCGGATGCGGTTTAGGGTTTTCGACATCATGTGCCGAGCAAACCCGCCCTTCAAAACGTTCTTTCAAGCCAACCTTGGCGAGCGATACATCCATCTTGGCATGTGGACCGTTGCTGCCAATCGCAATGGGAATGTTGTTTTCTTCCAGCAGATCTAGCACCGGATCAAGATGTGCGAATGGCGTCAGATCGTTACGAAAGGCCGTAAACGTACGTTCGTAGCATTCAGACAGCCAGTCTTCTGGTAGCGTAATGCCAAACATATGTTCCATTTTTGGCGGCACCATCGCCAATGTGCCACCAATGAAAAGATCATGAGTCTTCGCCATATCCATGTCGCAGCCATAATCGCAAAGCTGATCTGTCAACACGCGACACGCCAGTGTTTCGGTATCGACCAAAACACCATCACAATCAAAGATCACACCCCGAACAACAGGCTTTTTCATGGATTAATCCCTTATCAAGCAGCTAGTTCGGTCCAGCGCGCTTCGTCATAGGCGACCGTCCGTGTCGATCCGAAATCAACAACCGGACGTTTGATCACGGTCGGATTGGCGGCAAGCACTTCAGATGCGGCGGCACCGCCCTGCTCCAATGTCGCTTTGTCGTCGTCACTCAGGTTGCGATAACTCGGCCCGCGCTTGTTGATCAAAACCTTACCCCCGACTTCATCAAGCCAGCCTTCAATGGTCTTGGCGTCAATCCCGTCAGCCCGGAAATCATGGAGCTTGTTTTCAATACCCTTGGCCTCAAACCATTTCAGGGTTTTGCGGACAGTATCGCAGTTCTTGATGCCGTAAATCGTAACCATATCAAATCCTGTACTTTAATATCTTCGGGATGCTGCCATGCATCGCGCAATCGGTTTTGACCCTAAATCCCGGAACCTATATAAAGACCGCGCTTGGAATACAGCAACCCTCTTCACCCGGCTTTGACAAAAACGGTAAGCAAATGACTGTTAATCGGCGTATTTCCGTCGCCCCGATGATGGATTGGACGGATCGGCATGATCGCTATTTTCTGCGGCAGATCAGTCGTCATACGTTGCTTTATACCGAAATGGTCACCACGGGTGCCATTCTTCACGGCGGCGTGGAACGTCATTTGCGCTATAACGACGCCGAACACCCGGTTGCGCTTCAGCTTGGCGGCAGCGACCCGGATGATCTGGCGCGCGCCTGTGAAATCGCCAATGACTATGCCTATGATGAAATCAATCTGAATTGCGGTTGCCCGTCTGATCGTGTGCAGAACGGCGCCTTTGGTGCCTGTCTGATGGCAACGCCAGATGTCGTTGCGAATTGCGTGAAATCGATGATTTCAGCCAGCAACGCCCCGGTCACAGTCAAAAACCGCATCGGCATTGATGATCAGGAAGACTACCCGTCGCTCAAACGCTTTACCGAAACGGTTGCCGAGGCTGGCTGCAAGACTTTCATCGTTCATGCGCGCAAGGCGTGGCTCAAGGGCCTTTCGCCCAAGGAAAACCGTGAAGTTCCGCCGCTAAAATACGAATTGGTCTATCAGCTTAAACAGGAATTCCCGGAGCTTGAAATCCTGATCAATGGTGGCATCAAGACGCTTGATGAAACCGAAGAGCATCTGAAACATGTCGATGGTGTCATGATCGGGCGCGAGGCCTATCAGAACCCATACGTTCTGGCCGATGTCGACCGGCGTTTTTATGGCGATGATGCCAAGCCCCTGACACGCCATCAGGTGGTTGAGGCCATGCTGCCCTATATCGAAGAACACCTGAAAGAAGAAAACGGCACCATTGGCCATGTCACCCGCCATATGCTGGGCCTGTTCCAGCAAATGCGCGGTGCAAAACAATGGCGCCGTTATCTGAGCGAAAATGCCCATCGCAAGGGTGCAGGTACGGAAGTCGTCCGTGAAGCCCTGGCCCTTGTCCCTGAACAGGATGACGAGGTCCTGTCTGCATGACGGCAAACGATGTCACCATGCCAGCGGAGGGTGATGAACCAAGACCTGCCGGCGAAATAACCTGGCAGGATGGCAATGTGCCGTTCTCTCCGCATTTTGGTGATATCTATTTCAATCCCAAGGATGGGCTTGCTGAAACGCGCTATGTGTTTATTGAGGGCAACACCCTTCCGTCTGCCTGGCAGGACCGCGAAAGCTTTGCTATTGGCGAAACCGGCTTTGGCACCGGACTGAACTTTTTGGCCGCGTGGCAATGCTGGGATAGTGATCCCAAACGATCCAGACGCCTGCATTTCGTTTCCGTTGAAAAATACCCATTGTCGCGCGATGACATGATCCGCGCGCACCAGCGCTGGCCGGAACTATCGCAATATTCCAAACAGCTCGCCGAAATCTGGCCGCATGAAACCATGTTGCCCGGCGTGCACCGTTTTTCCCTTGCCGATGGTGATATCAGTCTGACGCTTTTGATCGGTGATGCGATTGAATGCTGGTCTGGCTATGACGGGAATATTGATTGCTGGTTTCTTGATGGCTTTGCGCCCGCGCGCAATCCCGATATGTGGCACCCGGACTTGTTTGCTGCCCTTGCCGGCGCGTCCAACCCGCGCAGTGCGAGCCTTGCGACTTTTACTGCCGCACGCATTGCACGTGACGGTCTGGAAAGTGCGGGATTTGAAATCAGCAAGCGCAAAGGGTTTGGCTATAAACGTGACATGATCACGGCAACGCTTTCGGCACCGGTTGGTGACAGCGACGATGCGTCGGACCTTTTCGAAATCGCCGATGATCCTTGGTTTAACCTGCCCCGCCCAAAGAAAACCAAATCTGTCGCCGTTATCGGTGGGGGGCTTGCCGGTGCGGGCTGCGCGGATGCCTTAAAGGCGCGTGGCGTTGCCGTAACCCTTTTTGAAAAGGCCGATCAACTGGCCAGCGCGGCATCAGGCAATCCGATTGGCATGTTGGAGCCCTATCTGACCGTTGATGATGCCATCATGGGCCGGTTTTATGAGGCTGGTTACCGCTTCAGCCATCGCAAGATCAAAAAACTCGCCGATCAGGGGTTGGTCGAGGCCGATTTCTGCGGCGTGATTGATCTTGCCACCAGTGAACGCAAACATGAACGGCTGGATGGCCTGATCGCACGCCTTTGCGACAAACCCGACCTTGTCGAGGCGCTTGACCGTGATCAGGCCTCAGAACGATTTGGCCTGCCCTTGCCCTATGGCGGTGTTTTTTATCCATCCGCAGGGTGGGTAAATCCGCCGTCGGTGGTGCGGGCCTTTTCTGATGGAATTGATGTGCGGCTTTCAACGACCATCACGGCCATTAGCAATGCTGAACAAGGCAAAATCCTGACGGCTGAAAACGGGGATTCCTATGGGCCTTTTGACGCTGTAATCATCGCCGGTGCACTTGAAACGCAAATGCTGGATCAGACAATCTGGCTTAAAGACCACCTTAATCCTGTTCGCGGTCAGATCAGCTTTCTGCCAGAAGAAATCGTGGCAAACCTTGGCGATGGTTCCGCCATTAATTGCGTTCTGAGCCACAAGGGCTACATCACACCAGCGCGTGATGGCATGCATGTATTTGGAGCAACCTTTGGGCGTGACGATGCGCAGATGGACCTGCGCGAAGATGACCATGCGTTTAACATAAACCAGCTTGGAAAAGTTTTGCCCGATGTTGCGGCAATGCTTTCGCCTGACATGCTTCAAGGGCGGGCATCCTTGCGCACGACAACGGCGGATCACCTGCCCCTGATCGGACCTGCGCCGGATTTTGACGCCTATCTTGCGTCATATGGCGACATCGACAAGGGCAAAAAAGGCGCGCGATATATCGATGCGCCCTACCACAAAGACGTGTATATCTGTACCGGGTTTGGGGCCCGCGGACTGATCGGCGCCCCGCTCGCCGCTGAGATTCTTGCCAGTGAGATTTGCGATATGCCCCTGCCTCTGGAAAAAGCGCTGATGCACGCCATTCATCCGGCGCGTTTCATCATTCGCGGCCTCAAGCGTCGGCAACTCACCGCATGAACACGCCAAACGCCACACCATCATCGAAACCGTTACCAGCCACCGATCCGGACCGGATGAAAACGGCGGCAACGCTGGCCTTGTTCTTTTCGGGGCTGTTTTTGATTCAGGGTGTTTTTCTGCCCTATTGGCCGGTCTGGCTGAAATCCCAGGGGTTGTCGGCGGCCGAAATCGGGATTTTGCTATCATTGCCGAACTGGGTGCGCGTCTTTGCCGATCCGTTGATTGCCCAACGTGCTGATCGCACCGGCAATCGCAAGACCCCGATGATGTGGCTTGCCGGGATCTATGTTTTATCCATTCTGGCCTTCCCAATCTCGAGCGATTTCTGGTGGCTTGCCGCCCTTTCAGTTGTGATCGGCTTTACCTTCTCGCCCCTGCTGCCGCTTGGCACGACCATCACGGTGCACGAATGCAAGGCGCGTGAACTTGATTATGGGCGCGTGCGGCTGTGGGGTTCGCTTGCCTTCATTCTGGCGTCCTATGGGGCGGGCTGGGTTCTGGATGGAACATCAACAGAATGGATCGTCTGGATGCTGTTTGTTGCGGGCATCGTGAATTTTGCCATTACCACCCGCATGCCCGACCCGCAGACAGATCGCCCGCTCAGGTCCGGTTCTTCGCTGATGTATCTGCTGCGCAAACCGGTTTTTCTGATTTATCTTGCCTGCATCGGGTTTGCCCAGGGCGCGCATGGCACCTACTACGCCTTTGCCTCCGTCCATTGGGAATCAGCCGGTTATTCGCATGAAATGATTGGCGTTTTCTGGTCAATTGGTGTGATTGCCGAGATCGTTCTGTTTGCCGTCGCCGGGCGGTTTGTCCGTGGTCGTCATCCGGGTATTTTGTTTGCGATTGGTGCGGGATCGGGAATTTTACGCTGGATTGTACTGGGCACAACAGACAATCTATGGTTGATTATTTTGGTTCAACCCCTTCATGCCATGACATTCGGGATCACGCATTTGGCCGCTGTCAGTTTTATCGCCCGCGCCATACCCCAACAACTTGCCACCTCCGCACAAAGCCTGATGGCAACACTGTCCATGGGCGTTTTCCTTGGTAGCAGCATCTGGATTTCCGGCCCGCTGTATGAACAGTTCGGATCGCAGGTCTATTACCTGATGGCGGTATTTTCGGCGATTTCGATGGGATTTGCGATTGTGCTGACACGAGCCTGGCGCGGAGAGGATCAGACTTTTTGCAACTGATTAAACTTACCGGCACGAACCAAAAGACAATAATTTTGAACTCAAAGGGGCCTTTGATATGACCTCGATGCCGTTCTCTCTAAGAATGCGCCGCTTGAAACTTGGTTTGAAAACACTGATTGGCGCTGAGCCTGCCGGCTATTTCATTCCTTACCGCTATGCCAGCGAGACGGCAAAGGCCGTCGATCGCCCGACCTACCCGGCAATCGAAACCATGATGGATACCGCCGCCCCCACCATGAAGGCGTGGTTGACCAAGGCTGCCAATTATCACGAAGCGTTTGCCAGCTTCGGCAATGCCACTCCGCCGGAGCCACGCTGGCAACAAAGCTGGTTTCCGCGCCTTGATGGGATGATGGCCTATGTCTTCACCCGCGAATTTCGCCCGGACCGGATCATTGAAATCGGATCGGGTCATTCGACACGGTTTTATTACCGGGCGATCAAGGACGGCGAACTGGATACGGCTTTTCATGCGATTGATCCGGCACCACGCGCCGATATCGCGAAGCTTCCGATCACCGTCGAACGCACCATCGTGCAAAAGGCCGACCCATCGGTTTTCAAAACCCTGACCGGTGCGGATTTCCTGTCGATCGACTCAAGCCACATCCTGATGCCCGGTACCGATGTTGATCTGCTGTTTTCATCGGTCATTCCGACCCTGCCAAGTGGGGCGATCATTCATATCCACGACATCACCCTGCCCGATGACTATCCGGAAATCTGGCAATGGCGCGGATATAACGAGCAACAAGGGGTCGCAGCCCTTCTGGCTGGCGGCGGGTTTGAAATCATGTGGTCAAGCGCATATGCGAAGACCCGCATGTGCGATGAGGTCGACCAATCCATAGCCAACGGCATTCACCTTCCCGAAGGCGCGCATGAGACCAGTCTGTGGCTGCGCAAAAAGTAATCCTTACTTTGGGTGTGCATGCCTGAAAACAAGGTCATTCGGATCAGGCCGCTGCGCGGTCTGGTCCAAAACGGCACCAATGCGTTCCGCCAGAGTAATAGAACGATCATTTTCCGGTGCGATGTAACTGACAAGCGTTGGCAAGCCGCGCACGTTAAACGCCCAATCACGCAAGGCCGTTGCTGCCTCAAACGCATATCCCTTGCCTTCTGCATCCGGATACACAAGCCAACCTAATTCATATTCAGGGAACGGAGGCCCAAAATTGATGCCCACTTGACCAACGCAATGACCGGTCGATTTCTCATCCATCATCAGCGCACCAACGCCGAACAAATCCCATTGAGCAGCATCGCGACAAAACATAGCCCATGCACCCTCAGTGTCATATGGGCCGCCCATGTGTGCTGAGTGCTTTGACGCAAGCATGGACGCGTAATCCGGCCAGTCGTCAAACGACATCCTGCGCAGTATCAGGCGTTCGGTCTCAATCCTAGGGGCCTTAGACGACATAATCCGCTCAGTTCTTGTAGGGGTCGGCTGCATCCCGCAGCCCGTCGCCAAGGAAGTTAAAGGCGAGCACCACGACAACAACCGGGACAACCGGCAACATCAGCCAGGGATAAACCGCGACCGCATTGATGTTTTGCGCTTCATTGAGCAACACCCCCCAACTGGTCACCGGCGCGCGCAGGCCAAGCCCAAGGAAGCTAAGCGCGGTTTCACCAAGGATCATGTTCGGGATCGACAGCGTCACCGATGCGATCAGGTGGCTGGCAAAGTTCGGCAGCAAGTGACGTGCAATAATCCGCTTGGGCTTCGCCCCCATCAGGCGTGCTGCCAGTGCATAGTCCTCTTCACGAAGCGCAAGCAGTTTCGATCTCACTGCGCGGGCAAGTCCGGTCCAGTCGATCAGACCAAGGATAATCGTGATCCCGAAATAGATTAAAATCGGGCTCCAGGTCACGGGCAGTGCGGCCGAAAGCGCCATCCAAAGCGGAATTTCCGGCAAGGAACGGATGACTTCAATCGCACGCTGGGCTGTTGAATCCACCCAGCCACCGTAATAACCGGCCGCCCCGCCAATCAGGATACCAAGAAGGAAACTGACGGAAATACCCACCAGACCAATGGTCAGCGAAACCCGCGCGCCATAGATCATGCGTGACAACATGTCCCGACCAAGCCTGTCGGTGCCGAACATGAACAGCGTACCGTCTTCTGACGGGCAGACGAAATGGAAGTCCATATCGATCATGCCCCAGAATTCATACTCATCCCCCGAACAGAAAAAGCGCAATGGCTCTATCCGGTCCGGATTGACCGTGTAAGTCGGTTTGAGAGTTTCCATATTGACGGAGAAATCGGTGCCATAGGTAAAAGGCCCGACAAATTCGCCGTCATGGAACAGATGAACACCCTGTGGCGGATGATGGATATATTCCGAATTGCGGGTTTCCTGCGCATAGGGAGCTATGAACTCGACGATAAAGACCGACGCGTACATGATCGCCAGAACAATCAGTGAAAAATACGCCAGCCGGTGCCGTTTCAAACGCCACCACATCAATTGCCACTGCGAGGCAAGGAAATACTTTTCCTGCTCAGGCGTCAGTTCCTCGCGATCCCAGGGATCAAACGGTGCTGAATCAACAAAATGTTCGTTGCGCTTTTCGGTTTCCTTGCTCAATTGCCAACCCCTCCCTGCAGACGAATGCGCGGGTCAAGCCAGGCAAGCAACACATCGGAAACAAACATGCCCACAACCGTCAAAAGGGCCAAAAACATCAGGAAGGAACCTGCCAGATACATATCCTGACTTTGCAATGCCGTGAGCAACATCGGGCCCGTTGTGGGTAGTGACATCACCACCGACACCAGAACCGACCCCGACACCACCTGCGGCAGGATGTTACCGATATCTGCGATGAACGGGTTAAGCGCCATGCGCAGCGGATACTTAAACAATACCTTGGTCGGTGACAGGCCCTTCGCGTGGGCCGTAACCACATATTGCTTGCCCAATTCATCAAGCAGGTTGGCGCGAAGACGGCGGATCATGGCGGCAGTCCCTGACGTCCCGATCACCACGACCGGTGCCCAAAGATGTTCAACAACCGACATCATTTTGGCCAAAGACCAGCCTTGGTTAATGTATTCCGGGTCCATCAGACCACCGATTGATGTCCCGAAAACGACGTTTGCGTAATAAAGCAGGATCAGGGCAAACAGGAAGTTGGGCATGGCAAGCCCAAGGAAGCCCAGCAAGGTGAACCCGTAGTCGCCCCAGCTATATTGACGGGTTGCCGAATAGATCCCGATGGGGAAGCTGACGATGTAGATGAAGATCACCGTGCTGAAATTCAGTACCAGCGACAGCCAAAGCCGATCACCGACCACATCGCTCACAGGCAGGTTATATTCAAACGAAAAGCCGAGATCGCCTTGCAACAATCCCCAGGCCCATTCGGCATATTGAATATAAATCGGCTGATCCAGGCCGTACTGGCGTTTGAGAAACTCGATCTTGGCCGGGTCAACCGCCTCGCCCTGTGCTTGAAGCTCGTTGAGATATGTGGTCAGAAAGTCGCCGGGCGGCAGCTGAATGATGACAAACACCAGCACGCTGATCATAAACAGCGTGGGTATCATCACGAAAAGCCGTCTTGCCAGATAAGTCAGCATCGGCGCTGTTGCTCCCCCAGGTTGTTTCACGCCATTCCCTCAACGACGTAAAACAACACGTTTTTAGTTAAAAGATTACCGATCCCACCAGAAGGTCTCAGGCCGATAAATCCCAAAGAACGCACCCGGCTCCCAGCTATGGATGCCTTTTTCGGGTACGTTGCGCATGTCCTTGTCGATAACGACCGGTTGCGGCACGTTGCCGATCAGGCCGATTGAGAACATGTTTTCCGAATTGATATCGAGAATGGCCTGCCATGCTTGTTTCTGGCCCGCTTCATTGCTGGTTTGCCACTTGCGATACTGTTCCATCAGTTCCTTGGCGGCTGGCATATCGGGTGCTTCACCCGCCTCGCCGTCCGTTTGATAATACTGCCCCCATTTCGGCCATTGCAGGCTGTCTTGCAGGACAGGAACAAATTCATCAGGGGCAGTGTTGGGCGTCGCAAGGCCGTTATCAATACCGTTGAAAATCGACATGATCGTCTCGCCGGTATAGGCACGGTTGCGCATCACTTCGCGCTGCAGGCCCTTGACGAACAGCTTGATGCCAACCTGACGCCAACTGTCGCCAACCAGTTCAAGCATGTCGTCATGTTCGGGGTTTTCCCCGGACGTCTCGACAATGATTTCCATCGGACGTCCATCAGGCAAAAGACGGATACCTTCGCCATTGCGTTCATCGAGGCCCATTGCATCAAGCAGTTGGTTTGCAGCCTTGACGTCGAAATCGGTATAGCTTTCGCGATATTCCGGCTTGAATAGCGGGCTTTTTGGCAAGACGGTATTGTTGGTCGGCTGCGCCAAACCAAAGAACATGACCCGGTTAATTTCGGTGCGGTTGATCGCCAAGGACAGTGCACGACGGAAACGCACATCGCGCAGAACTTCGCGCCAGACCGGATCGCTGCAGGTCAGGTTGGGATACAATGCGGCATAAGCCCCCGCCCCGACATCCCAAAGACGCACATCATAGTTCTGATTGGCTTCGGATTGCTTCAGGAACGTATAGTCCTTAAGCGACAGAATCCTGCTTTGCAGATCAACCTCGCCCGCGCCGACTTTGGCCGGGACCAGCTTTGCGTTCGAAATATTGAAGATCATCCGGTCGATGTAAGGAAGCTGGTTACCTTCCGGATCGACGCGGTGATAATACGGGTTACGCACGAAGACAAAGCGATCAGAGGGCTCCTCTGTCGTGATCAGCCATGGCTCCAGCGACGGGCGATGAATGTTGGAAAGCTTGTAGGGACGATCAATGTCCGTATGCAACACAGCCCAGCTACGCAGACCGCGTTCTTCAACCATCGCCTGAAGTTCGTCCGCATCACGATAATTCTCATGGAACTGTTTCAGGTAGTGCGCCGGGCGATAAATAAATGGCGGGCGGGTTGCTGCCAGTTCGGTCAGGAAAAACGGGTTTGGCTGTGACCAGCTGTAGCGAACGGTATATTCGTCAAGAATTTCAAAGGTTGCCGGTTCATTCCCGACAAACAGGAAACGCGGCGGTCCGACCGGAAACAGTTCGTCATTATTGACGATATCTTCCCAGTAATAGCGGAAATCCTCGGCCGTGAACGGCTCGCCATCCGACCATTTGTGACCTTTGCGAATGTGCAATGTGAAGACATTGCCTTCTTCATTCACATCAAGCGCTTCAAGGATATCTGGACGCAGGTTCAGGTCCTGATCATAGCCGATCAAGCGGGCATAGCCATAGACAACCGCCATACGGATATCTTTGGACCGCCCCATGATGGTGACAAATTCCCCACCATATTTGCCGATTTCCTTACCCTCACCCGCAAAATCAATCACATGCGGATGTTCTGGCAGGCGGTCGTTCATTGCAGGCAAAGACCCGCTTGCGACCGCATCCTCGAAATAAGGGACTTCTGCATGCGCCGGTGCGACCAGGACACTTGCCGCCAGAAAACCTGTCGTCATCACAAGGCCAGAAAAGGCACGATGAATTCTAGACATCGACGGGTTTAACACACTGATCATATTGCGATCTCCGTAAAATCGGCACGTTCGGCACGAACAAAGTGTTCTTCTGCGACCTGCATCATCTTGGGCTCGCTGGTCTGGTTGATCGTGAACGGGGCTGGCCACCGGGATGGATCAGATGCCTTGCCATCCATTATCTTGTCGAAATCAAGCAGATGATCTAGATCGGCAAACGGCACGGCATGCAGCAAAGCCTGCGTGTAGGGATGCATCGGGTTCTTAAACAGTACTTCGCGTGGTGCGGACTCAACAATCCGCCCGGCACACATCACGGCAATCCTGTCTGCAACGTAATCCACGACCGCAAGATTGTGCGAAATGAACAGATAGGTCAAATTAAGATCGCGCTGCAAATCTTTTAAAAGATTAAGTATTTGCGCCTGAACCGACACATCAAGTGCCGATGTCGGCTCATCAAAAATCAACAAGTCCGGCTTCAGGCTGAGCGCGCGCGCAATCCCGATACGCTGGCGCTGCCCGCCCGAAAAGCTATGCGGATACCGGTTCAGAAAACGCGGATCAAGACCAACCAGGTCCATCAGTTCCAGCACCATTTTCTGTCGATAGCTACTATCCCCGACACCGTGAATAAGCATGGGTTCGGTAATGATATCCTGAACCGTCATTCGCGGATTAAGCGATCCGAACGGGTCCTGAAAAACAAATTGTATCCGCTTTCGGTACGGATTGAGCTGATCTTCATCAAGCCCTGTCAATTCAGTCATCTGTCCACTTTCACCGCGAAACAGAATGGAACCTTCATCCGGGCTCATCGCGCGCATGATCAGTTTGGAAAGCGTTGTTTTACCACAACCACTTTCACCCACCAGACCAACGCATTCGCCGCGATTAACAGTCAGTGAGACTTCGGACACTGCGGGCACAAGGCGCTCTTCGGATTTGATCCAGTTACCCTTGCGCGTGGTAAAGCTTTTGCTGAGATGGCGAACTGCCAGAACCGGCTCGCTGGCCATGGTCGGATGCAGGGCCAAAGTTGTCGGAACATCGGATGTATTTTGTTGTGTATCGCCATCGCCCGCACTGGCAAGCAGACTGCCGGTTTTCGGCTTGATCTCGCGCAGCGGACGCAATCTTTCGTTCGGCCCCATATCAAAGTGCGGAACCGCCGCCAGCAATGACCGTGTATAGGCATGGCCGGGATTGATGAACACATCGTCGGTTTTGCCAGCCTCGACCACCCGCCCGTCATAGATCACCACCATCCGGTCAGCCATATTGGCAACCACACCAAGATCATGGGTGATCAACAGAACCGACATCTGTAACTCTGCCTGCACTTCCTTGATCAGACGCAGAATTTGCGCCTGAATGGTTACATCAAGCGCGGTTGTCGGTTCATCCGCAATCAGCAAGGCCGGACGACACACAAGGGCCATCGCAATCATTGCGCGCTGGCGCAGGCCACCGGAAAGTTCGAATGGATAAGTTTTCAGCGAACGCTTGGGCTGCGGGAAGCCGACCAGTGTCAGCATTTCAACGGCAAGTTCACGCGCCTCGGCCGATCCGACCTTGCGATGAAGTTTGACGGCCTCACATATCTGATCGCCGATTGTGTGGAGTGGTGACAGGGAACTCATCGGTTCCTGAAAAATCATCGAAATCCGGCCACCGCGAATGGCGCGCATGTCAGAGCCCGAACGATCAAGCATGGCGATATCCACCCGGGTTCCGGGCTTTTTCGGATCGGCAAAGATGATAGATCCTTTGGTGACCTGGGCCACCTTTGGCAACAGGCCCATGATCGCCTGCGAAATGGTACTTTTGCCCGATCCGGACTCACCAACCAGTGCCACGGTTTCCTGTGCACCGATGCGAAAGCTTACATTCTCGACAGCCTTGACACGCATGTGCGGCAGTACGAATTCAACTTTCAGATCCTTGATGCGCAGAATATCGGTCATTCTAGTTGATACCACCGTGTTTGCGTTCGGATGCAGCGGCCTTAACCAGTGTTTCGGCCTCATCCATGCGCATCAAGTTTGTTCTTGTGACGTCATCGACAAGCAGCTGGTTATCTTTCGCCCAATCACGAGAAATTTCAAGGAGATCATCAAAACCGTCCAGTGTTGATTCTGCGACAATTTTCGCATCCCCTGCCTGCAGGGTCAGCTCGAACCATCCCTTGTTGCCATCGCGCTTGGTACTAAAGTAACGCAAGCGGAACTTTGAAAGTTCCGGCCAAGCAAAAGCCGTTCCACCGCGCAGGCTTGAAAGCCGAATGCCGTATTCCGAAACATAGATCTTTGACTGGAAGCGGATAACCGTGCGGGCAAAATAGAAAACGAACAGCAAAGCAAGCCCTGCCGACGTCCATTGAATGATTGCGAGCATCTCGGGAATCAGCGCGATAACCCCGCAAATCAGCAGCCCGACAATTGATTTCGCCAAATCCGGCGCCATCAATTTGGATGGATAGCCCATCGTCTGAACTTCACTGTCACCAACACCTGCCGGCTTTACCGGGTCCACGGTGCTTGGCACACTGGGGGCGCTGGGGGCCTGTGCCTGTTCAGGTTCCACGTGTTGTTTTGGCCTTATTGCCATGGAAATACTCCGGGTATTCTCAACCAGCGCAAAGCTGAATGGTCCATAGAAAACAGATTATCAAGGAACTTCGTAGTGGCCTCGTCATGGACAAGGTGATGGGTCAGAATACCCGTCGGCTCGTCCACGTCGACCCGACCTGTTCGCCGCGCTGACAGATGTTCAATCATCGCGCCGAGTGCCGCGTCTTCGCCAACAAAGCCGCGCGTTCCGCGCCAATCAATGACATCAACATGCGTGTTGACCTGCATGATGCCTTTATACGGTTCTGCCGCCTTGCGGGCATTGAATGTACTGATCCCGTAAAAGCCAAGGGAATGCAACGCCGCCACGACATCTTCGGCCACCCGGTTCCATGGCGGCACCAGGACCGGCAAGAAACGATTGCCAAAACGCGATTGTAGAACCGAAAACCCGTGGCGCAGATCAGCAACGACATCGCCAATATCGCGCACGTCATCGAGTTCCTGTTTCTTGCGTCCCTCTGGCATATGGTTTTGGTGGGACCAACCATGCTGCAACACACGGGTATCAAGGGTTTCGACAAGACGTTCAACAAGGTCATCCTGCAAAGCCGCCGGAATAACCGCAAGTGCGAGTGGCACTTTATAGTCTTGTTCGAAACGCAGAAGTGTTTCAAGCGCCGGGGTGACAGAAACAGCATCGTCGTCCCGCCACCACGCGGTGGCAATCCGGTCTTCCGACTGCCACAGATCAAGCTCTGCGCGTAATTGGTCCCAGCTGCTCATACCTGCCCTTTGATCTTTTCTGCGATGATTGACGCAGTTCTTTTTGCGCCATCCAGCGCGATTTTAATCCCGCTTGGCTGTCTGGCGTTATCTATTTGTTTTGCTAATGATTGCGCAGACAGGCCATCAAGATCAAGCAGGGAAATAACCCCTTCATTGGCAAGGACTTCTGCACGTTCGGTTTGCTCGCTTTCGCCGCCTTCTGCAAACGGCACCATGACCGCCGGGGTTTGCGTCGCCAACACATCCATCAACGTGTTGTATCCGGCCTGTGAAACGGAAACGGCGGCACGCGCCATCCTTTCACGGAAATCGGGCAAGAACCGATGCAGGATCACACCGTCGGGCAACTGGCCGCGCAAAATATCAAACTGATCTGAGGGAAAATGCGGCCCAGCGACAATGTCCCAAATAGCGCCGTTGTATTTTTGCGAATGCGCGCGGGCCGAAATTGCAAGCCTGATCAGCTCTGCCCCGACGGCACCACCGCCAGCAGAAACGAGAACACCGCTACGCTCTGCCTCCCCACGTTCCGAGACGTCATTGGCAAGATTTGGTGCAACATACCCCGTGTAAACGATCAGGTCCGATATATCGTCGGCAAATTCAAAGCTTCGATCAAAACCAAACAGTTGCGGATCACCGTGTACCAGAACCGCATCAAGATATTTACGTGCTGTATCACGCATCCACCGCGTTTTGCCGATGTCTTTTTTACGCACTAAAAGGTCTCTAACAGAACAAATGATCGGAATGCCTGCCTCAATCGCCGCGTCAAACAGCGGGATCAATTCGAACCGAAATGCGCGGCGCCCGAATGGGAACATTTCGACCAAAAGCAGTTTCGGCGCTGTTTCCTTAAACGCGGTCTGCAGTTGTCTTTTACGTTCTTCCTGCCAATCGTCCCCCAAGGCGTTCCCTTCCGGATCGACAAGCCCCGAGAAACCAGTATCGGATGTTTTGCACGGGGGAAGCTGAATAACTTCACTGGCTGCGAAATCAAGGCTGTCATCGGGCACACCGCCGCTTACGACCGTGACGCCAAGCCCTTCATCGCGAAGCGCCTGATTGATCAACGCCATACGGCGGACGTGACCAATGCCAAGCAAGTGCTGAACATAAACCATGACATCACTCATCACGCAGACTCCTGCGCGGGCGCAAGTGGCACATTGAGTGCGTCAACAGAGAACCCGGCCTCATCAGTATATTGAAACACCTGTAAACAGTGCCAATCGAGTTTGTCTGGAATTTTGCCCATCATGTCCCATCCGCGTGCTGCAGCATAGACAGCACGTATCACGCCCTTGTGGGTGACCGCACCAAATTCCGGCAGGTCACAATCCTTTAGGAATGTCGCAACCCGGTTTAAGACGTCACGCGGGCTTTCGCCATCATCTGGGCAAAAATCCCAACCACGGTCTTCATTGGCGCGAAGGTCTTCCCCCATCCTTGCACGAAGATCCGACAGTTTTTCGCCCTCCCAAGTACCCCAGTCCATTTCAATGAACGCGGGCTCAGTGGCAACGGTTCTGATGCCAAGCGCATCTGCGGTTTCACGTGTCCGGGACAAGGGCGAAGAAAACCATGGCACGTTGGTCCACTTGGCGGGCAAGCGGTGATGGCGATACCAAGCAGCTGTCTCGGGCCTGATTGAGATATCTGTCCGTCCCTGAATGCGCTTTTCGGTATTCCAGGCCGTGACACCATGGCGAAGCAATGCAAAACGGATCTTTTTCATACCAAACCCTGCCCGATTTGTGACGAAACCTGACCCGGGATGATTTTCTTGAATGTGGTGGATAAAAGATCGGCTGCGGCTTCAAGCGTGTGATGCTGCGCTGCTTTCGATGCGCCAGCAGCACCTATATCACGCAGTACGGCGACATCCGCCCCAAGGCATTCCGCCAAACGGTTTGAAAAAGCCGCGACATCATCAACAGGCACAAGCCACCCGGTCACACCGGATGAAACAATACCCGACACACCGCCAGTATCCCCTGCGAGAACCGGAAGCCCCGCAGACTGCGCCTCAAGCAACGCCATTCCGAAGGCTTCATTGATCGCGGGCCAGACAAATAAATCTGACTGCGCGAGAACATCTTTGGTTTGTTCCGGTGTTTTCAGCCCCACTAGTGAAACCTTGCCTTCACCAAGTCCTTTTTCTTCAAAAAGGTCCTCGACCTGCTGACGCGCAGGGCCATCACCAATCACTGTCAGATGCCAGTTATCAACACCATTGCGCCTGAGGCGACCCAGTGCGTCTGCCAGAAGCGCATAGGATTTCAGTTTATCGCCATCACGCATCATCGCAGTTGTCACCAACCGCACGTATTCCGGATTGATTGCTGCCCGCTGTCCAACATTCCATGACGCGACACGTGTAAAGGGCGGCAGGAAATGCAGACGATCCTGTTGGCAGACCTGCGCAAGGCATTCCATATCGACCCGGTTGAGTGAGAAAACCGCATCTGCTTGCCTAAGCGCGGTCTCGACTGCCAGATGGCTTTGTCCCCACGAACCGTTTGCACGCTTTGGGGCAAAGGATGCTTCGGCCACCACATACGGGATGCCCAGCGCATCGGCGACAACCGGCCCGATCCAGTCCGGTGCCTTGTAATAAAGATGATAGGTAAACCAGATATCCGGTTTGGGACGGAACCCCGATTGGTATTGCCGCAGTAAACGGGCTGCAAGTTTAGTTCCCAGTTCGGCAAGCCGTGCCTGTTTAAGGACATTTCCATCAGCAATGCGACTGCGAAGGCGGGCGCTAACATCGACCTTCATACCTGCTGACTGAAGTGCCTCACACAGCATGCGGGCAATCAGGCGGTCACCCGACGGAACAGGATGATCAATCGGCTTTAACGGGGCGTAAAAGGCAACCTGCAAGTGCGTGCCTCCTACTCTGCGGCGGGTTGTTCGGCGGGGATTGCTTTCTTTTCTTCGGACTGGGAGTTAACACCGAAACGTTCTGCCAGTTCCTTCATACCGCGATAGAATGAGAAATCCCGACGCACAATCTCGTTGCCCTTGCGGCCCATGGTTTCGCGAAGGCGAGGATCAGTGATCAGGGCTTTCAGCGCACTCGCAAGTGCATCCGGATCACGTTCGGGCACAAGTTTGCCGTTTACGCCGTCTTCAATCAGTTCAGGAATGGCCGAAATTGCAGTCGAAACAGCCGCAAGTCCGCAAAGCTGCGATTCCATCAGAACGTTTGGCAGCCCGTCGCGATCACCATCCTTCTCAATCCGGCTGGCTAGTACGAACAAATCGGAAGACTGACATGCCGAAATCACTTCCTTCTGATCACGCGCCCCTTGCCAATCGCAGCGGTCTGCAATGCCGAGCTCTGTCGCAAGCTGCTGATATTTTTCAGCAATGCCGCCACCAATATGAACGAACCGCCAATGAAGGTCGGCATGCAACTTGGCCAAAGCGCGCAGAAGGTCGTCATAACCCTTTTTGCCCACCAATCGCCCAACCGACAGGATCCTTACCGGGTTATCGGCATCCGTCCCATCGCGCAGAGGTCTCTCTGGAAGGTCTTCGGGGAAACGCGAAAAATCCAGTCCGTGATAGAGCAGATTAACTTTATCCGGATCCTCGGCAAGGGTGCGCAGGTAATCGACATTGGCGCTTGTACAGGTCACCAGCCAATCCATATCGCGCAGCTTTTCGCGCATGTCCCAGTCCTGACTGGTATAGATATCCTTGGCATGCGCCGAACAGGACCACGGCAAACCGCGCATAATCGCGCAATAGCGCGCGACCGATGCCGGTGTATGCAGGAAATGGGCATAGATGCGGGTCACATCATCGGGCAGCTCGGCGGCCATCACCATGGCCTGGGCAAATCGTCGCGCGCGATTGGCAGTGCGGTCCCGGCGGTAATCCTGCCACCAGATATTTAGGGCACGACGATATCCAGGCATCTTGCGCGCCTTAAGCCAGCCACGCAAAACCCGCATCGGTTCCTGACAGACATATTCCGGGAGATAATCGACCGCACCTGTAATGCGATCATTGATCGGATGGCGTTTTTTGTCGGTTGGATGGCGCAGCGACACAATCCGATAGGGAATGCCTGCCTGCTGAATACCCAAAATTTCCTGGGCGATAAAGGTCTCCGACAATCGCGGATAACCCTTCACCACGATTGCCAGATTGTCGCGTGCCATCAAATCTATTCCCGATGATTATTCTGCGGCCATTTGTGGCGGAAGCCAGCGATCAACCAATTCGCCAACGCGATCCAGTCCGCCCATAAGGTTTGGAACAGTCACATGTGACGGTTTTGGCTGATGTATCAGACCACGCAGTGCGTCGGCCATTTCGCGCGGATCGCGACCACCGTCTTCGGTAAGCATTCTGACCAGACCAAGCTTTTCTGCCGCCGCAGCGCGAACATATTGTTCAAGACGCGGAACAGTACGCGGCACGATAACGGCCGGTTTGTCAAAGGACAGGATCTCGCAGAAGGTGTTGTAGCCGCCCATGCCGATTACGCCAGCCGATTTGTGCATCAACACTTCGACATTGGCATCAAAGGTAATGACCGACAGCTTGTCGATCTTTTCAGCGCGGCGCATGAATTCGTTTTGTTGTGTCGGCCCCATAAAGGGTCCGAGAACAACCAGCGACGGCACAGGAATGTCCGGATCGGTTTCATAGGCGCTAATCACCCAATCGACCAGATTGACCCCGTCCCCACCGCCACCGGTCGTCACCAGATAATATGGTTCTTCCAGACCAAGCGCCCCGTGCTCGGGTGCGGGTCTGCGGGTGGCAGTACGTGGCAGATAGCCAGTATAGGACATCTTTTCTTCAACGCCCGGGGGCAAGTCGATCCCTTCGAGCGGATTACAGATTTCCTTAAGGCCATAAACCCAGATTTCATCATAGAGGTTTGCCAAGGCCGGAACGCATTGCTTACGGTCCCATTCTTCGCGCAGGTTCACCGGATCATCCATCACATCGCGCAGGCCCATCACCAGACGGGTGCGCCGATGGCGCAACATCTGCAGAGTAGACTCGACCTCGCCGCGCAAGCCAAGCGGTTCTTTATCAACGATAAAGATGTCCGGGTTAAACACATCGGCTGTATGCTGGATAATCGATTCCCGCATCGCCAGAATCTGGTCGACATCGATATTGAGGTTAAGCGAAGTATATTCGCCGTTTGACAGCTTGATCACGCCCGGAATGCGGACAAAGTCCACGCGCGAGCGGAATTCAAAGCTGCCGATAATCGGTGAGCCCGACAAAATCAGAACAGATACATCATCGCGATGCGATACCAGCGCATGCGCAATCGTACGGCAACGGCGCAAATGCCCAAGCCCAAAGGTATCATGGCTGTAAATCAGAACCCGATATCCGGAATTCCCTACGATTGACATATCCCCGCCCGTATGCGTAGTGATCTCAGTTCCCCGCACACCCCATTAACAGGGTGACAGGTTCTTTGTTTATGGCAAGTAAATCCGTGAAGTCGGGGTTTGCGCCCTTCTTTCAGCTCCCGGACAATTGCTCTCATACTGAACCGATATCGCGCAAGACTTTTTCGAGCATCTCTTTTCTTTCTTCCGCAGTTTCAAGCGAACGAAGTTTTTCCGAAAGCGCCGTTACTGTACCTGCATAAAGATTATGCCAGTCATCGCGCGAAAGTTCTTCACCCGAAAGACGTGCCTGCGGAATAGCCGGTTGGCCTTTGCCCTTCTTGAGGGTGACCGTATCATCAAGCATCGGCATGGAAATCAGCTTTTCCTCGATGCCATGCGCCATCAGAACTTCTCGGAATGCCGCACGTGCGCCTTCTTCACCGTGGGTGAGGAAAATCTGACGCGCGACTGGCAAGCGGTTCTTGGTCCATTTCAAAAGCATATCCTGATCGGCGTGGCCGGAATAAACGTCCAACGTCCGAATACGGGCACGCACTTCGATTTCATCGCCGTGAATCCGCACATGTTTTGCTCCACTCTGCAAAACACGCCCGAAAGAGCCCGCAGCCTGAAAACCGACCAGAAGCACGCTGCAATTAGGCCGCCACAGGTTGTTCTTCAGATGGTAGCGAATGCGACCGGCATCGCACATACCACTTGCCGAAATAATGATCGCACCACTGGTGACCTGTGCAAGCTGCTTACTGGCCTGAACATCCGGCACCATATGGAACTTCGGATGCGACAGCGCCTGTGCGTCGCCGCGCTTCAGGTGTTTGGCAAAGACATCGGTCGCACGTTGCGCCAAGGGGCTATCGACAAAGACATTTGCCGGTGGCAACTGACCACGGTTGAAAAGATGCGCAAGATCAACAAGCAACTCTTGCGTTCTGGCAACGGCAAAACTCGGAATAACCAGATTGCCGCCATTACCCAGCGCATCCTGAACTTCCTTGCGCAGCATCTCGCGGCGTTCTTCGTCGGTCATCACCGGACGGTTACGATCGCCATAGGTGGTTTCGACAAACAGATAATCGACCCCCGTCGGTGCCTCGGGCGCCTCGTTAAATACGGCCTCACCGGTGCCGACATCGCCCGAAAACAGCAATCTTGTCGGTTTACCGTCTTTGTCGCCGTTCTCAATTTCCACCTCGATCGAAGCGGAACCAAGAAGATGGCCAGCGTCCCAGAATCGCGCCCGCACGCCATCGATCACCGGCAACCATTCGTGATAGTCGACCGTCTTGAGCTGCGACAGCGTATTTTCCGCATCTTCACGGGTATAGATCGGGGTGACTTCCGGACGACCGCGCCGCGCATTGCGACGGTTCAGACGTTCGACCTCGCTTTCCTGAATGTATCCAGAGTCCGGCAGCATATAGGTCAGAAGATCACAGGTCGGTTCCGTTGCATAAATTGGTCCACCAAAACCGGCCTTGACCAGCTTGGGCACCAGGCCGGTATGGTCAATATGCGCATGCGTCAGCAACACAGCAGAAATCCGGTCTGCCTCAAACGGTAACTTGCCATAGTTCAGTTCACGGACGGTTTTGCTGCCCTGGAACATACCGCAATCGACAAGGAAATTGCCCCGATCAGTCTGCAAAAAATAGCAAGACCCGGTCACCCCACCAGCAGCACCACAAAACGTCACCGATATCGTCATTCTATTCACTTTCTCGGATTGGAAACGATCCAACAGTCCGGCAAACCATGTTCGTTTGCAATGATGTGGATCATTTTTGATGAAGTCACTGCAGGCCTTGCAGCGGCAAATAAAGAACCTGATCTCCCTTGGAGACCTGCCCGCAATTTTCCGGCAGTTCAATCAGACCTTCGGCCCAGACCATTGATGACAACATCCCGGAACTGGTCGAAGAAAAAGCAATCGCTTCGAATTCGCCGTCATCATTTTGCACCAGACGCGCGCGCAACCATTCCCTGCGTCCGGTGCCACGCTTGAAATCAAACCCTGCACGAACCGGAATACTTGTTGGCGCCAGTTTGGAATGATCCGCGCCCATCGCATGACGCAGCAACGGCAAAACATATAGCAAGCCTGAGACCAGGACTGATACCGGGTTCCCCGGAAGCCCGATCACAAGACAATCTCCGATCTTGCCGCGCATCAAAGGCTTGCCAGGCTTGATCGCAAGCTTCCAGGCGGTGATTTCACCAAGGCTCTCGACCACCGGTTTCAGCAGATCGGCCTTGCCGACCGAAACACCGCCAGATGTCATGATCACGTCATGCGACTTTGCCGCGCTCGACAACGCGTTTTGCAACACATCAAAATTATCAGTGAGCAACCCAAGGTCCGTGACATCGCAACCGATGGACCGCAACATCCCGATCATCGCAAAACGGTTGGAATCATAAATGCCCCCCGGTGGCAAAGGATCACCCAGTTTGGCCAGTTCGTCACCGGTGGAAAAGACGGCAACCTTCAGAGGCCGTGCAACCGACAAGCTGCCAAAGCCCTGCCCAGCCGCAATCGCGATATCCTGGGGGCGCAGGATTGTGCCTGCCTTCAAAACTGTATCACCGGTTTTGATGTCTTCACCCAGCCAGCGGATGTTTTGATGCACGCTGGTGCGTGCGATCACGTCGGGATCAATTTCGATGATGGTTTCATCGGCATTGGCGGTGACATTTTCCTGAATGATCACGCAATCCGCCCCGTCGGGGATCGCAGCACCGGTCGCAATACGGATCGCGGCCCCCTTTGGCAGGGTTCCGTCATAAGGGTGGCCTGCCAAGGATGCCGCGACCACCGAAACCGGGCCGTCTATCGCGGCCAGATCGGCATGACGCAGGGCATATCCATCCATTGCCGAGTTATCCACCGACGGCACTGAAACCCGCGCAATGACGTCCTTGCGCAAAATCGCACCGTAACAATCGCTGATCGGGCGTTCTTCGGATGGCGTCATCACCGGCACTTCGGCAAAGGCAATGTCGAGCGCATCGGAAAGTGTTGTCAGTCCCGGTTTGATTGTTTGCATTCCGAAGTTTCCTGCCGCCCTTGGTCTTGTTTTGTATTCCCATCCGTAATCAGAATAGCCCGATCATCGGCGGGACGCATCAGGATTGTCCGCTATGCCCCGGACGGGATTTTGAAATCGCACGGCTCAGCATAATCACCGGCACCACACCGACAAGCACAATGGTTAGCGCCCCAAGGGCTGCATGTTCAATCATTTCATCCTTGGCGAACTGATAGACATGGGTGGCAAGCGTATCAAAATTGAAAGGACGCAAAATAAGCGTTGCCGGCAGTTCCTTCATACCGTCGACAAAGACCAGCACCGACGCCGCCAAAATGCCACCACGCACCATCGGGAAGTGAATGCGTTTCAGCGTGCCCCATGGGCTTTCGCCCAAGGTGCGCGCCGCATCATCCATGCTTGGACGAACCTTGCCAAGGGCAGCTTCGATCGAGCCATAGGATACCGCCATGAACCGTACCGCATAGGCGAATACCAAAGCGAATACCGTCCCGCTTAGCAGTAACCCGGTCGATATGCCGAAGGTGTCGCGCATCACCGCGTCCAATGCGTTGTCAAACCGTGCAAACGGGATCAAAACCCCGATGGCCAAAACCGCGCCCGGCACGGCATAGCCGACCGATGACAGACGGACACAGAATTTCAAAAGCGGCTGCGGGAACAGGCGCAGCGCATAAGCCATGAATATCGCACAACCAACGGCAACAAGCGTCGCAAGCCCGGACACCAAAAGGCTGTTGCCGGCAAATTCAAAGAAATCCGCCGTCCAGCTCTGATCAAAATAGCCGATGGAATAATAAATCAGCACCAGCGACGGCACGACAAAGCCCAGCACAATTGGCAGAATGCATATCGCCAATGCCCCGGCCTTGGCAAGCGGGCTCAGTTCATAGCCCGGCAGTTCCTGAAAACGACTGGTGGTGTCATGGAAACGCTGGCGACGGCGTGAATAACGTTCGATTACCATCAGCGCGATCACAACAGCCAGCATGGTCAGGGCAATCTGGGCAGCACCACCGGCATTTCCCATACCAAGCCAGACGTTGAAAATACCGGCCGTCAGGGTATGCACGGCAAAGAAATCAATCGTACCAAAGTCATTGAGCGTTTCCATCAACGCAATCACAACGCCAACAACGATTGCCGGTCGCGCCAACGGCAAGGCGACCGTAAGAAACGAACTCCAGGCACTCCGCCCGAGGATACGGGCCGCCTCAATCGCACAGATCGATTGCGACAAGAACGCCGCGCGCGCCAGCATGTAAACATAGGGATAAAGTGTCAGGCTGAGCACCATGATCGCACCACCTTTGGTGCGAATATCGGGAAACCAGTAATCGGCCGCCGATTGCCAACCAAACAACTCCCGCAAGAAGCCCTGCAACGGTCCGGCATATTCCAGAAGATCGGTATAAACATAGGCCACGATATAGGCCGGAACCGCCATTGGCAGCAGCATCGCCCATTCAAAGAACCGCTTTCCCGGAATTCGGCACATGGTCACAACCCATGCGGACGCAACCCCGATCAGGGTCACACCAATACCAACGCCAAGCATCAGGATACCGGTATTCTTAAGGTACCTTGGCAACATGGTGGATGCCAGATGCGGCCAGATATTTTCGGTCGGAAAGAGGGCAATCCAGGCGACGGCAACAACCGGTGCCGCAACCATTGCCGCCACGATAAACGCGCCGATCAGCCAGGCTGCCGATTGGCCGCGCGGCAACCACAGCATCGCCCGACGTCCAGTGGGCGTGCGCATCGGATCAAAGGTTTCCACCATGGCGCTCGGCCGAATGTCGTCTTCCTTTTGCGTCTGACAAGCGTTGTTCAAGGCTGTTTCCGTTTCATTCGCCGCGGACTACTCCGAACGGTTCTGTTGGGCGGTCTTGATATCCTTCTATCGACGTACGGTCTACTCGTTAAAGCCGACCTCATCAATCAGACGAATTGCCGCGCCACGATTGGCCGCAACCGCATTAAGCGGCAGATCATCATGGACAAAAGTGCCCCAAGCCCGAACCTGTTCAGACCAGGCAACGCCCGGCTTGACGGGATATTCAAAATTGATATCGGCATACATATGCTGGGCTTCGGCACCAGACAGGAATTCCACAAGCTTGATGGCATTTTCCTTGTTCGGCGCATATTTCATCAGCGCCACACCCGAAATATTCACATGCGTGCCACGATCGCCCTGATTGGGGAAAACGATGCGGACCTGTTTGGCTGCATCGGCCTTGTTCGGGTCATCAAGCATCTTGCCGTAATAATAGGAATTGCCAATCGCAACGTCACAAACGCCCTGTGACACTGCCTCGATCTGATCGGTATCGGCACCCTGCGGTTTACGGGCCAGATTGTCCTTAAGCCCGGTCAGCCAGGTTTTGGTGTCTTCTTCGCCATGATGGGCAATCATCGAGGCGATCAGGGCGATGTTATAAACATGCATGCCGGAACGCACACAAATGCGCCCCTTCCATTTCGGATCGGCAAGCTCTTCATAGGTCGTGATGGCGTCCGGCTCCACCCGATCAAGCGAGGTATAAAGCACGCGCGCACGCGTCGTCATCCCGACCCAAAGCTTGTCTTCATCACGGAACTGATCGGGAATATTGGCATCCAGAACGGCACTTTCGATCGGCTGGGCAATATCGGCATCGACTGCATCCTGAATGCGGCCGATATCAACGGTCAAAAGCAGATCGGCCGGGGTATTGCGCCCTTCGTGCTTGATGCGCTCCACCAGTCCACTTTGCGAGAAAAGCGTGTTGACGCGAATACCGGTTTCCTCGGTAAAGCGTTTGAACATCGGTTCGATCAGAAAGGGCTGTCGAAGCGAATAGACATTAACTTCCTCTGCGGCATGTGCGGCGGGATACACGGACAACCCCATCGCGGAAACAACAAGACCAAGAACGGTTTTGCGCAGAGAAATCATAAATGCCTCGTTTGGATCAGCTGCAGGTCGCACAGCAATTAGGAATGATTTGTATTTGCTGTGGCCAAAATTAAAGGGCCCGCCCCGCCTTTTGCAAGCAAGAAAACCACATAAGAGCCATACCCGAAGTCACGAATGCGCGACCGCATCAGGCGGGAGACCGCGTGCCGAAACTGAAAAAAGGGGTGGCATTACACCACCCCTTTCAAAAAGCTTATCAAACTCAGTCGGTTTGACTATTCGTTATAACCGATCTCATCGACCATCTTGATCGCATCCGGGCTCAGGCGGGCAATCTCGGCCAGTGACACTTCATCGGCCTTGAACGTGCCCCAGGACTTCACATTTTCAGCCCACTCGACGCCCGGTTTGACCGGATATTCGTAATTGACCTCAGCATAGATGCCCTGTGCAACGTCACCAGCCAGGAATTCCATCAGCTTGATGGCGTTTTCACGGTTTGGCGCGTCGGCAATCAGGCTCATGCCCGAAATGTTCATCGACATGCCACGACCGTCCTGGTTCGGGAAGACAAGGTTCACGGCCTCTGCCCAAGGACGCTGTTCTTCGTTATCGAGCATCTTGCCGTAGTAATAGGTATTGCCGATCGAAAGATCGCAAACGCCTTCCTTGATCGCCTTGACCTGTGCGCGGTCATTGCCCTGCGGCTTGCGCGCCAGATTGTTCTTAAGACCCTGCAGCCATTCCTTGGCTTTTTCCTCGCCATGAACGGCGATCATCGAAGCGAACAGCGCAACGTTATAAACGTGTGTGCCAGAACGGGTGCAGATGCGGCCTTCCCATTTCGGGTCGGCAAGGTCTTCATAAGACGTGATCTCGCCTTCTGCCACGCGCTCCTTGGAGGCATAGATCGCACGACCACGCTGCGTCAGGGCAAACCAATGACCTTCCGGGTCGCGCAGGTGGGCCGGAATATTGCCATCAAGGGTGTCATTCGAAACGGCCTCAGTCACACCGGCGTGAACGGCCTGCTGGATACGGCTGATATCGACGGTCATCAGGATATCGGCCGGGCTGTTCGCGCCTTCCTGCTTGATACGTTCGACCAGACCTTTTTCAGCAAAGATCACATTGACGTCGATGCCGGTTTCAGCGGTGAACTTCTCAAAAAGCGGTTCGACCAGAAATTCCTGACGCAGGGAATAGACATTAACTTCCTGTGCCATCGCGGTTGTCGCAGCCATCGCTGTTGCGCCGAATACCGCACCACCGACGAGTTTCTTGATATCCATTTGAACGATCCCTGTTGAGTTTGACCCTGTTGAATTTGGGTACGCGTTGAAACGTACTGACGTTGCAACTCACTTGCATATTCAATGCAATTAAGATCAACTCGCATTTAATTCAACACAAATTTGCAAGACAGGGTGTCAAAATGTGACGGACTTCACTTCTGAAGTCATGCTTGGCTCAACGTTGGGCCGCATCAAAGAACGTTGAACGACCCGCCACTTGATTGCTTCCAGGCATCAAGGAATTCCTGATAGGCGGGAATGTACCCTGCCCGTTCTTCAAGCCAGCCCACGGTCAGATTGATCGCATGGTTATAGCCATCATGATCGGTCAGCCCGGTATGAAGCGCATGACGCAGATACAGCAAATAGGTATTCAAAACATCGGTCTCGCAATAACGACGAATGCCATCAATCTCGCCATTGTCATACATGTCCGAAACCTTGCTGCCATCGACCCCGGTCTTGCCCGGCAGATCAAGGGCGGCACAAACCTCGTTCATCTTGGTGCGGGCCGAGGCACCGTAATCGGATAGAACTTCCGCCAGATCGCAATGCCAGTGCGGTGCATAGCGCGCGGTATAGTTTTCCCACTTGTTGGACGCCTGATGCAACCAGCGGGCCGAAACGCCATGTTTCATCGCGCGGTATTTCAACACCGGCAAATCAAAGCCACGGCCATTGAAACTGACCAAACGCGGATAAAGCTTGCCGCAATAGGCAAAGAACCCGTTCACAAGGTCCTTTTCCTCGGATGTCAGTTCGCCGCCGGATCGCAACTCTTCGATCTCGTACATTTCGGTATCGCCATCACGCTGAATGGTGGCCCGCAGGAAGCTGATCGCCACCACCTTATGAAACGGTTGGCGCGGGAAACCATTGCGGCCACTGGTGATTTCAAGATGATAATCTTCCAGCATCTTGCGCCCGGCTTCAGGATCCGGCGCGGTTTCGCCGGTCAGCTGCGGCAGAACATCAATATCGGGCACGGTTTCGATATCAAAAACGAACAGGTTGGTATGCATCATGACGGCCCCCGATTATCTGTGCCCGATTGGTAGGTTTTCTCAACATAACGACAAAGTCCGATAAATTCACGGGCAGAGTTAAACCAATCGCGCCCACTACCGTAAATCACATTACCTGACATCTCCTGCCATTCCTGTCAGGAGCATTCTGCAATGATATCAGCACGAAAACACTTATCACGTCGGCGTTATAATCGACACCGGGGGTTGCGCGCATTCTAACCACACGTCTAGAATTGCCGCACCTGTATCAGGGGCACGGTCAATTCGAAGTTCAGGATCACATCTGATCCCAATCTTTGCGGGCTTCCCGCACCGACCATGCATTTGATGCGATTCCGGACCGCAACCACGAAGGGACAGAAGGATGAAAACCCTGCCTACCGGAGCCGCAATGCTTTTGGCCGCTGGCCTTGCATTTACTTCTCATTCAAGCGCAAACGCGCAAGATGCCGCATGCGAGATTGATCGACCGGTGATGTTTGCCGGTCTCAATTACGACAGTGCGCTGTTTCACAACGCCGTTGCCCGCTTCATCATTGAAAAGGGCTATGGCTGTCAGACCGATGCCCTGCCCGGCGATGTCATTCCGCTTTTGACCGGGGCTGGCAAAGGGGATGTTGATATCGTCATGGAAATCTGGCGCGACAATGTCGCCGAGGCCTGGACCAAGGCCGAAGAAGCCGGCAATGTCAGCCAGATCGGGGTTAACTTCGATGACGCCGTAGAAGGCTGGTTCGTGCCAACCTATGTTATCGAAGGCGATGTTGATCGCGGGATTGAGCCGATGGCGCCTGACCTGAAATCGGTCGATGATCTGGCGAAATACACTGAACTGTTTGAAGACCCCGAAGAACCGGGCAAAGGCCGTTTTTATAACTGCCCGTCCGGCTGGGTCTGTGAAAAGGTCAATTCGGCCAAGCTTGGTGCCTATGACCTTGATGACAGCTTCACCAACTTCCGCCCGGGCACGGGTGCGGCGCTTTCGGCTGCGATCGCATCGGCGCATAAACGCGGCAAACCGGCCCTTTATTACTATTGGGGGCCGACCTGGGTCATGGGTCTTTATGACAGCACGCGCCTTGAAGAACCGGCTTATGACAAGTCGATCTTTGATGCGCTGAAAACGGAAGAAAACCCGACCAAGGCAACCGCCTACCCGCAAAGCACGATCACGATTGGTGTGAATAACGACTTCAAAGCCGCCGCACCAACCCTGATCAGCTTCCTGACCAACTACGAAACCAGCAACGCGCTGGTCTCGGAAATGCTGGCCTATATGCAGGAAAATGACGAAAAGCCCGACGGGGCCGCGATGCATTTCCTGAAATCCAAGCCGGATGTCTGGAAAGCCTGGGTGCCGGATGATGTTGCAGCACGTGTTGAAAGTGCGATGTAAGCAACACCACCAATAAATTACTCAAACACCCCGCAGGGGAATTCTTGCGGGGTGTTTTACGTTTAAGGCTCTACCCACTGCAATTCCAGATTGCAAAGCAATACCAAGGCACGTTTAATCAGATAAACTGCATAGTCCGCCGATGGCATTGGGGAGCCAGATGAATCAGGAAGAAACACTCGCGCTTTGGAAACAGGGCAAACAGGCTTGGAATGCCTGGGCCGAAAAGATGCTGGCGGAACGCAAGGCGCTGGAGGACAAAGGCGAGTCGGAAATCACGGTTGACGATTGGGGACAAGCATACCCCGAAAACAAGACGACTGAGAAATGGTTCAAAGACGCCCGTGTAGTCTTTTCCTCAGAAGAAACGCCACATGTTTTTCCGGAGGCAACCTCTTTCGAAGGCTGGCTCTTTCCATCTGTCTCTGAATGGAGCGCTGCAACCTTTGAGGGCGACGCGGGGTTCAATGGTGCGAGCTTTGAGGGCGTCGCGGACTTCGACAGCGCGACCTTTGAGGGCGACGCGGGGTTCAATAGCGTTTGCTTTGAAAAGCCAACCCGTTTTTCAGGCTCGTGGTTTAACGCCAACTCCTCATTTAACTCGGCCCAAATCAATCAAGCCTTTGACCTGAGCGGGGCACGGTTCAAGGAAGTTCCCGACTTCCGTCAAACCCATTGTGAAGAGGCGCCGTTGCTTGATGATGTCCACATTTACAGCACCATCATCAAGCAACGAACATTTTCGCATGATCCGGACTTCACTGTCACTGCAAATTATCGTGCGCTCAAACGCCTTGCCATTCAGGGGCATGACCACAAGCATGAGGTTGAGTTCTTTGCCGAAGAACTGCGATCAAAACGAGTGATGGTCGATAAAAGATGGCGGTGGGATTGGATTCTGAGTGGCATCTTCCAAATCACCTCGGATTATGGACGATCCATCCTGCGTCCTTTCGTGTTCTGGCTTCTTTTTGTGGGCTTAAGTGCAACAACCTATCTGCTAACGGCCAAACAGTCTGCAACTAACATTGCATTGCAATGTATCAACAATGATGGTTGGCAATGGGCCTCTGCCATTCAACTATCGATTGGTAAGGGACTTTTGTTCCCAGGGATCGCAGACCGGACACTGATTATGCAGGCATATGATTGCCTGTATGGCGACGCAATCCCGACTTTGACTTCAGCTGTCCTTGGCCTCCAGACACTTGTTTCGTCTGCACTGCTCTTTTTAGTTCTGCTGGGTATCCGCAATCGCTTCAAACTTAAATAGGGCTAAACGAAAACAGCACCTAGCCTAACTGGTTTGCTGCGGCAAGCTGACAATGCGTAAGACGTTTGAAGCGCCAAGCGGCCCATAGGCGATAAACAAGATTTGCAATCTGGCGAATAACCGGCAACGCGACAATAGCTGCCAAAACGCGCCATCTGTCTAGCTGGCGCCAGATCAGAATGAAGGCATCAGCACCGGCATGCCATTGCCCATCTGAGTCCAGGGCGCGCATTTGCTTTAACCCTTCGACAAGGGAGATACCGTGCTTTTCGAGATCACCTGCGTGTTCCGTGATGTCCCGCCATTCGAAAACGCCTTTTGGTGCTATCTTACGGTAGTAATTGATTTCGCGCGAACACAGACCGCATTTTCCGTCAAAGAACACAGTGATCATCGCAACCTCTCGGGAAATCGATATTGTCTATGATTTACGGCTTTGGCTGGCCTCTGGATTATCAATCACATTAACAGGCTACCAAAGGAAGTCAGGAGATGTCAGTCAAAGTTCGATTTACGGTCGCGCGGCCCCCGTGATCTTGTTAGGCTCTTACGCTCATTGATTTTTTGAGCAGATCGGGCCAATTGCGCCATGTTTCCAGAACAGTTGAATGTGCCTTTGGGCAAGTGGGTCAATCAGTTTGTTGATTGGCTGGTGGTCAATTACGGCGCGGCGTTTGAGGCCTTTGCCGACAGTTTGCTGACCGTTCTCGTCGCGTTGGAACAGGTTCTGCGCGGTGCGCCCTGGTGGGTGGTTTTGGTCGCCATTGCGGCCATCACCTGGCATGCCAGCAAGAACTGGAAACTGGTTGCTGGCTTAGTGATCGCGATGTTTGCCATTGGCACATTGGGCCTGTGGGACAAAGCAATGCAGACCTTGGCGCTGATGATTGTCGCGACATCGCTTTCGGTTCTGATTGGCATTCCGGTCGGCATTGCCATGGCAATGTCCAATCGTTTGCGGGCCGTCATGTTGCCGATCCTTGATACCATGCAGACCATGCCGAGTTTTGTGTACCTGATCCCTGCCCTGATGTTGTTTGGATTGGGCAAAGTTCCGGCCATTCTGGCAACGGTGATCTATGCCGCCCCGCCCGTCATGCGGCTGACCGATCTTGGTATCCGGCTTGTTGATCAGGAAGTGCTGGAAGCGTCGCGATCATTTGGCGCCAGCCGCAAGCAGATCCTGTTTGGTGTTCAGTTGCCTCTTGCCCTTCCCAACATCATGGCCGGGATCAACCAGACAACGATGATGTCAATCTCGATGGTGGTGATTGCCTCGATGATTGGTGCACGCGGATTGGGTGAGCAGGTCCTGATGGGAATTCAGCGTCTGGACGTTGGTGCGGGCATGGAAGCCGGTGTTGCGATTGTTCTTCTGGCCGTGGTGTTTGACCGGATAGGTCAGGCCTATGGCAAGCGATCACAACGATCGCACGATGCGGAGGACGCGTAATGAGCTACATCGAAATCCGCAATATTTTCAAAATCTTCGGGCCTGATCCGCAGTCTGCACTTGAACTGGCAAAGGGTGGTGCTGACAAGGATGAAATCCTTGCCAAAACCGGTCATACCGTTGGTCTTCACGATGTGTCCCTGTCGATTGAACAAGGGGAAACCTTCGTCGTCATGGGCTTGTCTGGATCGGGGAAATCAACCCTGATCCGCCATCTTAATCGACTGATTGATCCGACAGCGGGCGAAGTATCATTTGGTGGCGAAGATATCCTTGCCATGGATATCCCAACCCTCAATGCGTTTCGTCGCAAGCGGCTTGGCATGGTGTTTCAACGCTTTGGCCTGCTTCCCCACCGCAATGTGATGGATAACGTTGCCTATGGGCTCGAAATCCAGGGTACCGCGCGCAAGGAACGCGAAGCCTCCGCATCGAAATGGATCGAACGTGTCGGTCTGGCGGGACATGAAGCCAAATATCCCGATCAACTATCAGGTGGCATGCAGCAACGCGTCGGCCTTGCCCGGGCCCTTGCGACCGATCCGGAAGTTTTGCTGATGGACGAGGCTTTCTCGGCCCTTGATCCGTTGATACGGTCTGACATGCAGGACGAGTTGATGAAGCTTCAGGCGGAGCTTCACAAGACCATCGTGTTCATCACCCATGATCTGGACGAGGCTCTGAAGATCGGCGACCGCATCGCGATCCTCAAAGACGGCAAGCTGGTGCAGGTCGGACGGCCGGAAGAAATCGTGCTTAAGCCCGCAGATGACTATGTGCAGGCCTTTACCCGCGATGTGAACAGATCACGCGTCTTGCGCGCAAAATCCATTATGGAACCGATCACGTCTGGTAAAAGCCAAGCTGTAAGCGAAGGCTGGCCAAGCATCCAGGCAAATGCACGCCTTGCCGATATCCTGCCGGTTGCGCTTGCCAATGGCACGTCATTGACGGTGCGTGATGCCAAAGACACTGCGATTGGGACGCTGTCGCCACAACAGATTGTCGAAGCACTGGAAGGTTAAACCTCGGCGCCTTGCGAAAGCTTAGCCATCAATAATCTGGCAGCGCCGGAAATAGCGCAGCTCGGATTGCTCTGCCGCGTCGGCGGTTGACTGGAGAATGATGCGATAAAGGCCGCTGTCGCCTGCCCGATTATGTTCGGTGGCAATGATCAGCCACAGAAAACCATTTTCATCAGCGCGTGCGCGGTCTGTCGGCGATGGCAGGGCCTTGCCATTGGGATGGGAATGAAAACATCCCACAACCTGCTCCCCATTTTGCCGCGCAGTACGATGGGCATCAATCAGGGTTTGCGGATCAATTTCAAACGTGGTCAGTGGATCTTCCGCGACGTTGCGCGCAAACACAACACGGTCGATCCGGTTCGGGGTATCGATGGCGGCAATCAGAAGGCCACAGGCTTCCTCCGGCCATTTAACAGCGGCGAAATCGCGGATTTCTTCGAGAAGCGCCTTGCCAAGCGCGATGTTTGTCTGATCATCGCCGCCTGATGAGCTGTTGTTTGCGATCCCCTGCCCGTTTGCCATCGCTGCACGCGCCCTTGTGATTTCAGACTACTGCGCGTCCTGTTGCAAAAGGATACGGCCAAGGACCTTCTTTTCGCTTAAGGAAACAATAACGAGACGCGCGCTATCACCGTGTCGACCTTCGATATGGAGCGTTGCCAGCTGACCATCGACAGAATAGCCAACAAGACGTTCACCGTCTTCAAGGTCGATAACGATGTCATCGAATGCGCCAAGAGCACCTTGCGCGGCCGCATTATCGCCACCTGCAAACGGCACGGACGGCGTCACCGTTGGTGTGTTTGCCTCAACACTTGGATCGGTGGCGTTCTTGTCAAGCGACAGGCCATAGACGACAAGTCCGATACCCACCACGATCAGAATGCCCATGAACGCGACCAGAGCCTTAACTACACGCATCGTATTTCCAACTGACAAAGTTTGATGAAACCTGCATGCTCGCCACACGCGCGATCATACGTACCCTGTTTCAAGGCCATAGCGACAAGCACGACCAATTGCAAGGCAACAACGCCAAATGAAGCAAGTTGTCGCAATTCGTTGCAATCGCCGGACAAAGCGCTAAAAGCGGCGAACACATGCATCATTACAGTCACCAAATCAAACCATGCCAATAGCAAACGATGTCTGAAAAACTGACCTATACCGCGACAGACCAGGACGAAGGTGCCCGCCTTGATAAGGTGTTGGCAACCGCGTGGCCCAATCAGTCGCGTTCGCGGATCAAGGCCTTGATCGAAGACGGTCAGCTTTGCGTCAATGGCACGCCTGCGGCCAAAATGGCTGCCAAGGTCAAGGCTGGTGATGTTTTTGATCTGAGCGTGCCCGAACCGGAAATGGCCGAACCGACGCCCGAAGACATCAAACTTGATGTGCTTTTTGAAGATGAAGACCTGCTGGTGATCAACAAGCCCGCCGGCATGGTTGTTCATCCGGCGGCCGGCAATGAAAGCGGAACGCTTGTGAATGCGCTTCTTGCGCATTGCGGGGACAGTCTTTCGGGTATTGGCGGGGTTAAACGCCCGGGGATCGTGCACAGGCTGGACAAGGACACCAGCGGTGCAATGGTGGTTGCCAAGAACGATGCCGCCCATCGCGCCCTTTCAAGCCTGTTTGCCGAGGACAAGGAAAACATCGAGCGCGCCTACCTTGCAGTCGTGTGGGGTGTTCCCCGCCCCCGATCAGGTGATATCGAAGGCAATATTGGCCGCAGCCCGCGCAATCGGAAAAAGATGGCAGTGGTCAAAAAAGGGGGAAAATATGCCCTCACACACTACAAGACTCTGCAAACTCGTGACGACTCGTTGGCGGCCCTTGTTGAATGCCGCCTTGCAACCGGACGGACGCATCAAATTCGTGTTCACATGAACCATATTGGGCACGCACTTGTATGTGATCCGGTTTACAGCCGAAACAGACCAGCGGGCAAACTCAACCTAGAAGCGCAACAGATTTTGAACGCATTCAACAAACAGGCGCTGCATGCCCGAACGTTAGGATTTCTGCACCCTCGCACCGGTGCCTATATATCCACAGAGGCACCTATACCAGGTGACCTTTTGGCACTGATGAAGGCTCTTGAACTATACTTTTGAATAGACAATACTAGCCTTAATGTCTAATTTTCCATTGACGGTTTCTAATACTCCCGTATAAGCTCTTAAAAAGTGCAAGGGGTAAAATGCACTTTTCGAAAGCAATACGGGAGGCTTTGATGAAGCAAGGAAACGCTCTTCCAACTATCTCTCAAGATGGTCTCACGGTATACCTTCAACGTATACGCCGCTACCCGATGCTTACCCCGGAACAGGAGACGACTTATGCCTGCAATTTCCGGGACAAGGATTGCGATAAATCTGCTGAAAAACTGATTACCAGCCATTTGCGGCTGGTCGCCAAGATCGCGATGAGTTACCGCGGTTATGGCCTGCCGATCAATGAACTCATTTCCGAGGGCAATGTCGGCCTGCTGCAGTCGGTAAAACGCTTCGACCCGGACAAGGGCTTCCGCCTTGCGACATATGCAATGTGGTGGATCCGCGCCGCCATTCAGGAATACATCCTGCATTCATGGTCGCTTGTAAAAATGGGTACGACTGCGGCACAGAAAAAGCTGTTCTTCAACCTGCGCAAACTCAAAAGCCAGATGCAAGCAATCGATGAAGGCGACCTGCAACCTGAACAGGTCGAACTGATCGCGACCAAACTCAATGTGTCCGAAGATGACGTTGTGATGATGAACCGCCGCCTGGCCGGTCCGGATCACTCACTGAACGCGCCGGTCCGTATTGAGGGTGACGGGGAATGGGTCGACTGGATCGAAAGCGATGACGAAGATCAGGAAACCCTTTATGGCAAGCGTGAAGAATTCCTGCAGCGCATGAGCATGCTCAAAAACGCGATGTCGCATCTCAATGATCGTGAGCGCGATATTCTGACGCAGCGCCGCCTGCTTGAAAGCCCGGTCACGCTTGAAAACCTGAGCCTTGCCTATGGCATCTCACGCGAGCGCATCCGTCAGATCGAAGTACGCGCCTTTGAAAAGGTCCGCAAATCGATCCATACGGACCTGCCCCACTAATACTGCCTGCTTTGCGTCCCTTCTGAAACGACTTGCGGCGGACAATGTCCGCCGCTTTCTTTTTTGTATGATCTTTTTCAATCAGGTCACGCAGTGATCAGTTCCCGGACCGATCCACTTCCTTGATCAGACTATCGCCCCAGGTTTTGATAAGTCCGCGCTGTTTCTTGCGCAATTCACTGACACGACGCTGGGCTGCCAGGTTCAGAACATTGGCAACAATTGGCGGCATGGCGAGGTATAGAAGCCAACCAAGGCCCGCTGCCCCATACATGATCGACAGCGCCAGTGGTTGGAAAACGGCCTGCGTTGCCCCGCCGACCGTTTGCGATGGCTGCATCCAGACTTCCAGAATATAGGGCGCGACCCCTGAAAAGTTCAGACCGAAGACACACCGCGCCATCGTCCTGCCCGCACTGCGATCAAAGATAAAGGCCACAAGGGATGGCAACAGCCCGACCGTCAACGTGATAAATGTGGGGAGTGCCACCATGAACAGCAGCACGGCGGATGCAATAACCGACAAGCCGGAAAATGCGCTGCGACCGCCTTTTTTTGTGCCTGCTCGTTTACCCTTTGCCATGGCGATCCCTTAAAAGATATGCATCAAGAACAGCGCGGACACTGTCAGTAGTGCGATCATGGTAGACGCGAAAGCAGCCGCCTGTTGCCCGACCTTTTCGGCCAGTTCCATACGGGCCGGCCCCGACGATTCAAGATCAAACACTTCGCTTTCCGCTTCGGAATATTCCGCGACGGCTTCGACAAACTCTGACTGATCCTTGCGACGTTCCTGTTCGTCATTGATCAGGTTATACAGTTCGACAAGATTGCCGCGTTTGGCCAGTTTGGGAATCTCGGTCTCGACCCGTTCACGACGTGCCTTGCTATGGAACACCTTGATCGCCGGTTCCATCAAACGCGCCACCCAATGCGACAGGTTCTGCAAATTGTCCGGCCCATGACGCCATTGCACAATCGCCAGCATGCTGATGATTGCGCGGCTATATTCGACCTCGTCTGACGGGTTTTGCATCGCCAACAACTGCCCCTCGACATCGTCCTCAAGGCGAGCGGCAATGAAGGCGGCGATATGACGATCCACCGGCCAGCTTTCTTCTGATGCGGTTTCGGCTGCCTTTTCAAGGGCTGGCAGCAGATCTGCGATCTCGACGACATATTCCTCTTCGACCAGCGGGCTCAGGCAATGCTGGTTGCGCACGGTCGCATAGAGGCAGCGCTCATACCCGTAACCGGCACTTTGCTGCTGAATGTAATAGCGCAGGTTCTTGTATAGCTGCTGCTGCCTCTGGACCTCGGGGCTGTATCCCATCTGACGGCCAAACCAGAAAGATGGAATATCGCGCACGATCACGTCGGCAAAACGTTGGGGCCCCTTCCCATGTTGGACATCATAGGACAGCATGAAACCAAGCCCGTCGACCATCGACGAAAAGCCCTTGAACCGGATCGGGCCAGCCGGATCAAGAATCAGGATGGACCGCGCAACCAACACGTCCTCTGCCGACCGTTTATCCGTCCCGGCCCACTGCAGTTGTCGCATGGCATCCGATAGCGCCTTGGCGCGATCATTATCGCCAAGGCCACGTCGCAACCAGACTTCGACCGTGCTGTCACGCAACGGGCCAAGCGCGGTCACCCAGTTCTTGGCGATCCCCTGCGCCAGTGAACGCACGGTATAATAATCCCGACCAGCCAGGTTTTGAGACCGCGCTGCCCGCTTTTCTGTATTGGCCTGAACCGGCTTGGTCCGTCTTCCGTCCAGCCATGCGTTCAACTCGGCCAAGCCCCAGCGTTCTTCGGGGTCATCACACAACAGGCCACGAACAGGTTCAATCAGAACAAGCGGCAGCTTTTCGTGTGATGCGATCGCCTGAAACGACCCTTTGGCCAGTTTAAGTTCGATAATTTCCTGGTCATTCAGCTTTTTGAGTGGCTGGCGACCGATGCCAAGCTCGGCCAAAGTCATGCCAAGCGCATAGAAATCGTCGGTCGCATTGCCTGAACCACGACCGGCAGGATCAGCGCTCATACGTGCCGTGGTCTCATAAACCGCTGGCTGATCATAGCCGGGCGGACCACTGGCGCAATCGCCAAGCACGACCTTTTCACGCATGGGATCGGCAAAGAACAGGTTATCGGCGCGAATATTGCGGTGTGCCAGCCCCTTCTCGCTGAATGCCTGCATGGCATTCATCAACGGCTCGACCACAACCGTGGCGATATCATGCTCATCGATGGCGAGTTTCTTGTGTTCGCGCGCAACGACCTTTCCGCCTGCGGGCTTTTCATAGAAAAGCACCATGGTCTTGCGACCAATTGGCGGCCAGTAGGCGGTTTCATAATCGATAAGGTCAATCTGACCGGCCATATGCATACCGGCCAGGAAGGTCAGATGGTCATGGCGGGTCGGAAGAACCGGATCAGTTACCAGCGCAAAGGCGCTACCCTCTTCGCGGCGGAGATTGTCAGCCGAATAGGCCTTGCAATGGCCCATATCGAATTCGGGCATCCGCAAATCCAGAAAGACGCGAAAATTGCCGATCTCGACACTTTTGCCGCCTGCATTGATTGCAACACCATCAAGTTCTGGGGATTCTTCGGGTTCCTCAGGCGCAGGTGCAGGTGCACCGCCGCCCGGTGCATCCATCACCGGCCCTGTCGCAGCACCATTCGAAACGTCCTGTTCCTGATCTTCTGCTTGCTCTGCCATGGTCCCGATATTTCTTTACAGGTTATCATTCCCTGAGTGACGCACTTACTTGGGCCAAAAGTCTTCCTGACCTAACCCTCAGAACGCTATCCTCAAAAGGTTGATAAAACGATACTTGTGATCCCCCCTGTCGGCAAGCTGTTATCCCTCAGGCGCAGTCACGGATGAACAGTAAGACCCGCAACTGCAAACAAAAAAGCCACCAGTCATAAACTGGTGGCTTTCGAAGTTCGTAAATTCAGGCAATCAGGCGCTGAACGGATCGTGCACCAGAATGGTGTCATCGCGCTCCGGGCTGGTTGACAGAAGCGCAACCGGTGCTTCAATCAGCTCTTCGATGCGGCGAACATATTTGATCGCGGTTGCCGGAAGATCGGCCCAGCTACGCGCGCCCATGGTCGTTTCCGACCAGCCGTCGATGGTTTCGTAAACCGGCTTGGCTTTTGCCTGCAGACGCTGGTTGGCCGGCAGATGGTCATAGATTTTGCCATCAATGTCATAACCGGTGCAGATCTTGATTTCATCAAAGCCATCAAGAACATCCAGCTTGGTAAGCGCAATACCGGTGATGCCGTTGACCTTGACCGACTGACGGACAAGGGCAGCATCAAACCAGCCACAGCGGCGCTTACGGCCGGTGACAACACCGAACTCGTGACCGCGCTGACCAAGACGTTCGCCGTCTTCATCAAACAGCTCGGACGGGAACGGACCTTCACCAACACGGGTGGTGTATGCCTTGGTGATACCCAGAACATAACCAACACCCGACGGGCCCATACCGGAACCGGCAGCAGCCTGACCGGAAACAGTGTTCGACGAGGTCACAAACGGATACGTGCCGTGATCAACGTCAAGCATAGTGCCCTGTGCGCCTTCGAACAGGATGCGTTTACCCGCTTCCTTGAACTGATTAAGCGACTTCCAGACAGTGTCGGAGAACGGCAGGATTTTCGGCGCGATTTCCTTAAGCTGCGCTAGCAGCTCCGCACCGTCGACTTCCGGCTGGCCCAAGCCACGCAGAAGTGCATTATGATGCGTCAGAAGGTTTTCGACCTTGGCTTCAAGCAAATCAGTGTCTGCCAGATCACCTACGCGGATTGCACGGCGACCAACGCGGTCTTCATATGCCGGGCCGATGCCACGACCGGTGGTGCCGATCTTGTTGTCACCCGAAGCCGCCGCTTCGCGCGCACGGTCAAGATTGCCATGCAGTGGCAGGATCAGGCAGGCATTTTCAGCCAGACGCAGGTTTTCCGGGGTGATATCCACGCCCTGCTCTTTCAGGCGGCCGATTTCGGCAAGCAGCGCCCACGGATCAACAACGACGCCGTTACCGATCACCGAAAGTTTGTTTTCACGGACAATACCAGACGGCAGCAGGCTCAGCTTATAGGTGGTTCCGTCGATCACCAAAGTATGACCGGCGTTGTGACCACCCTGGAAACGCACAACAACGTCTGCCCGTTCGGACAGCCAGTCGACGATCTTGCCTTTACCTTCGTCCCCCCACTGGGAACCGATCACGGCAACATTGGTCATCGCAAAACTCCTTGCGCGATAAAAAGTTCGTTCGATTAGGCGTTCAGCGGCACAACCTGACCGCCGATATAAATATGATTGCAGCCCATGCCTTGCGCTTCGATGCGTGCGGCGGCTTCGGTTTTGGCCTCGGCCGCACCTTCAAGCGCGGCAACCGTGTAATGGCCTTCTGCACGCAATTTGCGCGCTTCACGCTGTGGCGTACCAAGCGGCAGATAAACACGATCAACCGGCTCGGCATCTGGAAGACCACGCAAAATGCTGTCCATATAAAGCGACATACCCGTTGCGGCTTCGCCCGAGGCACCACCGGCACGATAACGGCCACCACGTCCGATTTCACCGCGGACGTTGCGCGCAAACAGTGTGAAGCTGACGCCGGTCTGATAGCGGAAACCGGCCATTTCGACCGGATCAATGGTCAGGGCAGCATCAAGGCCGGACGCCAGAACGCGTTCAGCAACATCGATCAGGCGATAAAGTTCCTCGGATGCACCAAGCGGCAGTTCGAGTTTTTTGAGTTTCGGCAAAGCTGACTGTGCCGGGCCAGCGGCCTCAAGCAAGGCCACCAGAACACCGGTAACTTTGCCATCGGCAGCACGAAGGGCCGCGACATCACGACGTTCAAGCGCCTCGGTCAATACTTCACGGTCATCGCGTGACACACCAAAGGCATCAAAAAGACGAACCGGGAGTGTTGGCAAATTAAGGTCAACCGAAACATCCGGCAAACCGATGCTTTCCAAAGCTTCGAGCGCAAGCAGAACAATCTCGGTATCAGCAGCAGCACTCGACACACCGATCAATTCGGCACCGACCTGTGCAAACTGGCGTTCCGGGCGCAGATGCGATCCCTTGATCCGCAGGACATCGCCGGAATAGGAAAGACGCAGAGGACGGGGCGCATCAACCAGACGGGTCGCTGCAATGCGTCCGACCTGGGGTGTCATATCGGAACGAACGCCCATCATGCGGCGGGACTCAGGATCCATCAAACGGAACGTCTGGGTCGACAGTTCAGGTGCAGCACCTTCAAGCAGGCTTTCTTCGAACTCGACCAGTGGGGTTTTCACGCGGTCATAGCCTGCATGTGCCAGACTGGCCATCAGCTTTTCACGGATTTCAGCTTCCCGTGCAGCGGTTCCTGGCAGGACATCCTGCAGGCCGGCGGGCAAAAGAGCTTTCCTGGCAAGTTCGGTCATTTTGTGTGCTTTCCCGGACGAGGCGCGCAGATTTAAATTGATAACATCCCGAGCAACGCTCAGGGCTCACTATCCGGTAGCGGTTACTACCGCGTTGTGCCGGACAGAGCAACGGGGAAAAACCCTGTAACGCAAATAATACGTACGAATTATTTCCTAGTTGGCCGCAAATTCGGCTTTCACCACCGCATATGCCCAATCCAACCAAGGCAGCAAAGCCTTGATATCGCTGGGCTCAACGGTTGCACCGCCCCAAATACGCAGTCCCGGAGGTGCATCACGATACCCGTTGATATCAAGTGCGACATTTTCCGCTTCAAGAAGCTGCGAAATCTTTTTCGGCAGCAAAGCCTGCTGATCGGCAGACAGACCAAGCGCCCAGGGATCGACAATCTTGATGCACATCGAGGTGTTTGAGCCGGTTGCCGGATCCTCGGCAAGGTCGGCAGCCCAGTCGCTGCTGGCAAGCCACGCATCAAGATGCGCCCGGCTTGCGCGGGTACGCTTCAAAAGCCCTTCAAGGCCACCAATCTCTTCGGCCCATTTCAAGGTGTCAATGGCATCTTCGACCACCAACATCGATGGCGTGTTGATGGTTTCGCCGCGGAAAATGCCGTCAATCAGTTTGCCACCCTTGGTCATGCGGAAGATTTTCGGCATTGGCCATGATGGCGTGTAGCTTTCAAGGCGTTCAACAGCACGCGGGCTCAGGATGATGATCCCGTGACCACCCTCGCCGCCCAGAACCTTCTGCCAGCTATAGGTCACGACATCGAGCTTGTCCCACGGCAGTTCCATGGCAAAGATGGCCGAGGTCGCATCGCAAATGGTCAAACCCTTGCGGTCGTCGGCAATCCAGTCGCCATTGGGCACGCGAACACCGGCCGTCGTGCCGTTCCAGGTAAAGACAACATCGCGATCAAAATCAACCGATGCCAGATCCGGCAGTTTGCCATAATCGGCTTCAAGGGTGCGTACATCATCAAGCTTGAGCTGCTTGATCACATCGGTGACCCAGGTCGCCCCGAAGCTTTCCCACGCCAGCATATCTACGCCACGCGCGCCAAGCATCGACCACAGCGCCATTTCGACGGCACCGGTATCGGATGCCGGAACCACACCCAACAGATAATCATCTGGCAGGTTCAGGATCGCGCGCGAACGGTCAATCACCTCTTCAAGGCGCTGCTTGCCCAACTTGGATCGATGTGAACGGCCAAGGATCTCCGTCTGCAATGCGTCTGCGGACCAACCCGGGCGTTTTTTGCACGGACCCGACGAAAAATTCGGGCTAGTCGGACGAGTGGTCGGCTTTGCAAGTACGGCAGTCTGGGCCATCTGTAAGTTCCTGAGAAAGAAGGATAACCAATGCAGGTTGGTTCAGAATATTCAAGCGACCCGATCCTATTGCCCCAAAGGCAAAAGTCAAACGCCTTCCACACAGACATGACAGCCATTTTTGCATGGCTGAAACGAACCGGCGCCAACATTCATTCTTTGGTTTATGCCCCTTAGAACGGGATATCGTAATACCAAGGCGCAAACAGGCTGAACGCAATCCAAAGAATGATGATCAGCGGTGTCCCTGCCTTCAGGAAGTCGATAAACCGATAGTGGCCCGGCCCCATGACAAGAAGGTTGGTTTGATACCCGACTGGCGACGCAAACGAGCAGTTGGCCGCCATCACCACCGCAATTGCGAACACATGTGGCTCCACGCCAAGTTGCTGCGCCATGCCAATTCCGATGGGCGTAAACAGAACCGCGCACGCGTTGTTGGACAGAACGTTGGTAAAGCCCGCTACAATCAGGAAGAACAGTGACAGAATAACCGGTGCGGGTGCGCCGCGGGTTGCGGCCAACAACTGATCGGCAACGAATTCTGCGCCGCCGGTCAATTGCAACGCATTACCAAGGGCAAGTGCAGCGGCAACAAGCAAAACAATCTTGCGATCAATCGCACGCGATGCCTGACGCAAATTAAGCGCGCCGGATGCAATCATCAATCCGGCACCAATAAAGCTTGAAACCATGATCGGCACGACACCGGTCGCAGCAAGCGCAATCACGCCCAGGAATATGGCCGCAGCCCGGCGCGCGTGGAATGGACGGGGCAAGGTTCTGGTCGACCATTCCAGCAACACAACGTCGCGGATGGTGCGAAGGGCCTCGACATCCTCTGATCGTCCTTGCACCAGCAAAACATCCCCGGCCTCAAGCCGGATCTCGGTCATCTGGCTTCGGATCATGCGCGAACGACGCTGGATACCAAGCACAAGGCACTTGTACTGATACCGGAACCCGATCTGCTCAAGGTTGAAACCAATAAGGCGCGACCCCGGCGGCAACATGACTTCGGCCAATAACTGCGTGGATTTCTGCGGGGTTTCGTCGCCGTCAGCACCAACGGCAGCGGCATCTGAATGCAATAATCCCGGGTCCTTTTGCAGGGCCTCGGTCAGTGCCTTGCGGGTGGCGGCAACCACCAGAACGTCGCCCGCCTGAATTTCCATATCGTCTTCAAACGGCGGCAGTTCAGCATGTTCGCGCCGCACTATCATCTGAACGGTGATATTGGGCAGGTTCTTGAAGAACCCGGCCACCGGCTTTGTGCCGATCATGTTTGCCGCTGGTCCAACCGTGATCTGTGCAATGAACTGCTTGCCGCTGCTATCGGGATTAGCAAGCTTGCTGCGCATCGATGCCAGCGCCGGAAGCAGGCGCGGCGCAATCAACAGGACATAGACGAAGCCGGTCAGGGCAAGCACGCTGCCAATCGTTGTGAATTCAAAGAATTCAAGCCCCGGCATGCCGAGTTCGATCAGGGAACTTGATACCAGAAGGTTGGTCGATGAACCGATCAGGGTCGTCATACCGCCAAGGATCGCCGCATAGGAAAGCGGGATCATCAATGCCGATGGGGAACGTTCAATACGCTCGGCAAGTGCCTGAATAATCGGGATAAAGATAACAACAACCGGCGTATTGTTCAGGAAGGCCGACAATACCATCACCACGAACAACCCGACGAAAATCGCAATCGAGGCATTCTTTCCGCCATGTTCGGTAATCAGACCGGCGATATAACTGACCCCCCCGGTCAGAACCATTCCCTGCCCGACAACCAGCAAGGACAACACCGTCAGCAAGGCCGGGTTGGCAAAGCCCGACATGACCGTGGCAGGCCCCATCAGGTTTTCACCATCCGCATCAAGCAGCGGGAAAAAATCAAAGAAAAGCAAAAGCGTTGCGATAAGGGCAATACTGGTCAGTTCGAGCGAGATGCGCTCCAACCCATACAGAACAAGCGATCCGGCAACGAGTGCTAGGACCACCCACATCTGCATCGGCGTTGCAGAACTGGCAACAACACTTTCGAGCACGATAAACTTTCCCCTGTAAAGCCTGCATTCTTGCGGTTATCGCGCACCTTTGCACCGGCGAGATTTGTCCACAATCGTTTCATTTTGCCTTTTACTTAGACGAAAGCCCTATAGCGCGGTCAATAAAAAAACAAAGCAAATCAGTTCGAATGCGGATTCGTCGGTAGAATACCCCAGACAGAATGCAGGCCCCTTGAACAAGCAAAGGCGGGCAAATACCAGATTGCCCGCCCTTTTGAATTCATTGCCCGACACCGCCAGGCCAATCAAGCCGGAACCGTGATTTCCCCTTTGAGATACTGCACGGCTTCACCCTTGAGATGCACACGATCACCGTCGATTGTGCAGGCAACCACGCCACCGCGCGCGGACGCCTGATATCCGACAACATCGACCTGCCCCAGTTTTTCTGCCCAATAAGGCCCAACGACACAGTGCATATAGCCGGTTACCGGATCTTCATTGATGCCTAGTGCTGGCAGGAAATAACGTGAAATAATATCAAGTCCGGTTTTATCGCCGGGTGCCGTAACAATCACACCGCGCCCCGCCAATTTGCCCAACGCCGACATATCCGGGCGCATATTTCGCACAATGGCAGCGTCATCATAGACAATCACAATATCCGTATCGCGGCTTACCACGCCATATGTCTCGGCAGGCTTAACTCCACCAAGTGCGACAAGCACCTCCTCGGAAACAGTTTCACGCTTGATCGGTTGTTTCGGAAAGTTCAGGACAATCGCATCACCTTCGCGCCGGGCGGTCAAAACGCCGCTTTGGCTTTGCAACTTGATCAGATCGCCCTCAAAACCAAGCTGATTGAAAATCACAAATGCACTTGCAAGCGTCGCGTGGCCACACAGCGGCACCTCGACGGTCGGCGTGAACCAACGAATATGAAAATCGGCCTCGTCTCCCGCATTTGGCACGAAAAAGGCCGTTTCCGAGAGATTGTTTTCCATCGCGATTTTTTGCAGCACGTCATCAGGCAACCAATCCGATAACGGCACGACCGCCGCCGGATTACCGGCAAACAAAACATCGGTGAAGGCATCGATCTGATAGATCGGCAGGGGTTGAGTCGTCATTGTCTTATCCTGAACTCGGCATATGTTTGATGTACAAGTCGATACATCGTCTGCGTTATCGATGATTTGGTTTCGCCTTTACAAGACCGTTTGAATGGCCTGCTTGACGATCACAAGATCTTCGTCGCGGGTCCGCCAATTGCTGAATGCCGCGCGGAAGCCAAAACGACCGCCATAAACCGTTGGTGTCAGGAAAACCTTGCCGGCTTCATTGATACGCTGGAGCAAGGCCCGATTCTCGTCATCGGTTCCACGCGATGCGAACATTGTCACATTGAGTTTGGGCTCACACAGTAGTTCGAGCTTCTCATGGGTTCGAATCCACGCAGCCAGGTTTGCCGCCTGATCACAGTTTGCCCGGATGATGGATGCAATTCCGTCGCGACCATAAGCCGTCATCGCCATCCAAAGCGGCAACGCGCGGAAGCGTCTGGAGTTTTCGACCCCACGATTGATATAGCTATTCCCGTCCGCCTTGGTATCGAGATACGGCGCGAAGGCGCGGCAGCATGTCTCCAGCACCGAAATATGACGGGTTAGGAAAATTCCGCAATCATACGGGACATTGAGCCACTTATGCCCATCAGATGTGATGGAGTCCGCGCGCGTTATTCCCTTGGTAAGGTGGGCGCGACGATCATCCAGGGCAGCGAAAAAGCCAAACGCGGCATCGACATGAAGCCATGCACCAAAGTCCCTGCACAAATCGGCAATCGCATCAAGGTTATCGAAATCTGTTGCGTTCACGGTTCCGGCCGACGCAATAACGATCTTGGCGCGTGCATCACTGGCCACAAGCTTGGCCTTGAGGTCTGCAATATCGGTTTCTTCCGATCCTGGTTTGGTTGCAACCTTGGTAAAGCTGTTACGACCAATGCCGGCAATCGACAAATCCTTGATCATGCTGGCGTGCGGACTCGCGGCAAAAATCTCAAGATCTGGCAAAACGCTTGCACCATCGGCGTCGACATCCACACCAATCTGTTCACCACACCATTGCCGGGCCGCAACCAGACCCAAAAGGTTTGATACCGTTGCACCGGTCGTCAAAACACCATCAAACGTATCTGACGGCACACCACCCAGTTCACACAACCAGTTGATGACCTGTTCTTCAACCGCGGCATTGACCGATCCTTCCGGTCCGGTGGCGTTCTGATCAATTGCACTGACAAGCCAGTCGCCAACAAGGGCGGCCGGCGTCGTGCCTCCGGTAACAAATCCAAGATAACGAGGACCAATTGATGCGGCGAGCAGCGGCAGAATTTCTTCCTTCGCTGCCCGCAACGCATCAAGCGCACCGCGTCCCTGCCCCGGCATGGGGCGCGAGGGGTCAAAGGCAGAGAAATCGCGGCAGGTTACATCCATGTTATCCGCACCCTGAATAAAGCTGTGTGCGACATCACCTGTTTCCACAAGAATGCGGCCAAGTTTTTCAAGGTCATCAAACATGAGATGACGTTCATCAACAGTGGGGCTGTCGTCTGAACGATTTGAAATGCTGTTCATTTGTTCTCTCCTGAAAGGATGCGCGCAAAGTCGGCGCGATCAATGTTCGCCCCGGTCAACACAACGGCGACCTTTTTGCCGATATTGCTTTCGCGCTGTGCAATCGCAGCCGCCAGCGGCACGGCACCTGCCCCCTCGGCAATGGTGTGACACGAACTGAAATAAAGGCGCATGGCATCCGTGATCTGTTCATCATCGACAGCAACAATGTCCGCAGCACCGCTTTTAATGATTTCAAACGCGCCCGGATCGGGGCTACGACAGGCAACCCCGTCGGCGAATGTATTGGCCGTTGGTGTCTGGATGATTTCACCGGCCATGAATGACTGACGTATGGCATCCGCACCCGTTGCAACCACACCAATAATTTCGGTCTTAAGGCCCAGCGCATCACGCACCGTGATCAGCGAACAAATCCCGGATCCCATGCCAACCGGCACATAGATACGATCCAGACCGGAAATAGCGTCAAAAAGCTCCAACCCATAGGATGCGACACCACGCACAAGTTCCCGATGGAACGGCGGGACCATTACCAGGTCTTCCTTGGTGGCAAGTGCCTTGGCGTATTCGGCTGCCTCCTGGAAGTCATGACCATGTTCAATCACCTCTGCCCCCCAGGCTCGCATGGCGGCGTTCTTTTCAACGGAATTGCCATGCGGGACAATAATGGTCGCAGGCATACCAAAACGGCTGGCCGCATGGGCAAGGCTCTGACCATGGTTGCCACGTGTCGCCGAGATAATCCCGCGGTTCACATCAACCGACTTTCCGAGATAACGACAAAAGGTCAGCCCACCCCGGATTTTGAACGCACCCAGTCTGGTATGGTTTTCGTGTTTGACATACAGGGACAATCCGGTCGCACGATCAAGCAGCGGCCACTGAATTGTCGGCGTTGATGCAACATATTGATGCACAAAATCCGCAGCCTCGCGCAACTCACCCGTATTAAACATTGTATTGTATCCCTGATAGATCAAAATCGTGACAATTTGCGTTTACAGCAGATTCCCGCCGAACGGAGGCACAATGGGAGCAAAGTGCCTCCGTCAAACGCGGCGGTGGCGAGCCGCGCCGGGGGAAACCTTACAGGAACGGCTTTGACAGTTCCTGTTCGATATCTGATCGGGTCAACCCGACGTCCTTAAGCATATGATCATCAAGCCTTTGCAAAGCGTGACGATCGCGCGAATGCGCCTGCAGACGGGCAAGATATTCAGCCGCAGAGATCATCACACCAATGATCGCGGCACGCCAGGTCACAGGCTGCTTGGCCTGTTTAGAGGTGCTTACTGTGCGCTCAGTGACATTGATGCCAGGAAGCTGGATTGTATCGTTACAATTTACCATTTCCATCTCCTTTCGGTGAATTGTCTCGATATTGTTTTGTCATTGACATTATTATTGTGTCAATTTAAACATTGTCACCATGACAATATGGTTCCCGAAACTTGATGAGGCTGGTGGTCCTGTTTATCGACAGATCGCGCAAGCCATCCGCAAAGCAGTCAAAGACGGCTCTCTGAAACCCGGAGACCGACTGCCCACCCATCGCGACCTTGCCTATCAACTTGGCGTCACGGTCGGCACAATTACCCGCTCCTACCGCGAGGCGGAAAGATTGGGGCTGGTGGCTGGTGAAGTTGGCCGCGGAACCTATGTGCTCGACAATATCCAGTCGGAACTTGATATGGCGGCCACCGCACCGATTCCGATGGCCTTTACCAACAACCTCACCCAGCTGGCGCGATCTACCGGTTCTGCGCCATCGACGAATTCCCAGTCAAACGAGACCGAAGATACCGGACCGATCAATTTCAGGATGAACTGCCCTCTCCCGCCAAGGGAAGGCCGCATTCGCGAAACCCTGATTGAGGTTGCGACTACCATGTCGACAGACGATATGGTGTCGTACAAATCGGAATATGGCGTTGCCCATCAGCGTGAAGCATTGGCTTTTTCCGCCGGAAGACTGGGTCTGGATGACAATCCGGAACGCGTTTTACCAACGGCTGGCGTTCAACATGGCATGACAGTCTCGCTGCTGGCGACAGTGCGCCCCGGCGATCTTGTCCTGTGCGAGGAACTCACCTATCCCAACCTGCGCAGCCTTGCCAATTTGTTGCAGTTCCGTCTGCGCGGTGTGGCCATGGACGATGACGGTATCATGCCTGACGCACTAGAAAACATGTGCCGCACACAAAGCCCGCGTGCGATTTATCTGATGCCGACGCTGCACAACCCGCTGTGTAGCACCATGAGCCAGAAACGCCGCATCGAAATTGCCGAAATCCTGCGTAAATATGATCTGACATTGATCGAAGACGGCATTTACCACTTCCTTGATCCCGATGCCCCACCCCCGCTTTCTTGCTTTGCACCGGAACGCAGCATTTATCTTGATGGCGTATCAAAAAGCATCGGTGGTGGTTTGCGTGTCGGTTATATCCATGCACCGGGCGAAATGATCGGCAAACTTGCCAGTGCAATCCGGTCCACCTGCTGGATGGTTTCAACCATCAACCTTGAACTTGTCACACGCATGATCATGGATGGCAGCCTTGCCCAGTTCGAGGCATGGCATCGCGAAGAAGCGGCCAAACGTCTGGCGATCGTCCTTGGCACGCTCAAGGGTTATGATATCCGTTTCCACCCGACCAACTATCACATCTGGCTGGAACTTCCCGAACATATCGACACCAGTGAACTGGTGATGGATGCGGCCAACAATGGTGTTCTTCTGACCGCGGCACAGCAATTCGCCGTTGGTCACGTGCCAAGGGGTATGCGCCTATGCTTCGGCGCAGAACGATCGCCCGAAAGATTGCGCCGCGGCGTGCAAATCGTCGACCGACTGCTTCAGAGCAGTGATTTTGGCAATTCTGTCGTCATGTAACGCACGTTTTTCTTGTGCGTGATGGCCGTGGAATTTTGAGGCGAAGTCACGGTTCTTACTGGCATTTCAATTATTTCCGCACGCAACGCTTGACCGCGTGATTGCGTTGCTTCCAAGATATGCTGCAGGAGCTTCTTGCCCCTACTTGATACCTTGATCTTGGGCAGCAGAAAGTCAGCAGATGCCAGTTTCCCGCCTTGACGCAGATGATTGCGGTTTCCCGCATTTCCGTATTCGCAGCCCACACAAAGACCAACAGCCGAAAATATTCGATTTTTCATCGCATTACCGCGCGGCAGAGGCTCTTAAATTCGGACTTTCGATGTCCGAACCCGGTTTCAACATTTTTGTTCTTGGCCTTGATCGCGCTGGCCGCATGACAGCGACCCTTGATTACCTCAACAAGGCCATGGAAGAACGCGACGCCCCCGATGATTGGGTCTATCTGAACAATTTTTCGCGCACCAATCGCCCGCGCCCATATGCCCTTCCGGCTGGTCAGGGCCAAAAACTTTTGGCGGCGATGGAAACGCTGATCACGCATCTGCGCGAAGCTTTTGCCTCGGCCTTCAACGCCCCGGCTCACCTGACCGAAACCCAGACCCAGACTGAAGAAGCGCGTGCTCAGCTTCGCGAAAAGTTCGATGCGCTGCGTGAATATGCTCGTGAACGCGGTCTGGATGTGCAGGAAAACGAAAAGGGCGTGATGATTGTCGCGCTGAACGAGGAAGGCGAACCGGTTTCACTCGATGAGATCCCCAAGGATCGCCGCAATGAGGCCGAAGACGCGTTTGAGGAAGTCGCCGAAGAAGCCCGCAAAACGCTGCTTTCCACCCGCGACCTTGAAGAACAGATCGCCGACACCCTTGATAGTTTGCGTCGCGGGGCCGCAAAGGTTGTTCTGAAACCGCGCATCAAGAAACTGCGCGACAAATTCACAAGCCCCGGCCTTAAGGCATGGTTCGACGCGCTCGAAAAAGACATTCTCGACAATATCGACGCGTTCGAGGAAGCCAGCGACCAACCCGCCATCGAAAGCGGGGATGGCAAGATCCCCGAAACCGTCGATGATCGCTATGCCGTCAACCTGCTGATCGATCATTCGCGCGATAATCACCCCGATGTCGTGCTTGAACCGAGTCCAAGCTACGACAACCTGTTTGGGCAAATTCAGTACCGCCCGATTGGGGGTGGCATGCACCCACATTTCAGCCTGATCAAGCCGGGCGCCCTTCATCGCGCCAATGGCGGCGTACTTGTGTTGCGTGCGGAAAGCCTTCTGGAACACGAAGAATGCTGGGGCTTTTTGAAAGCAGCCCTTCGTGACCGTGAAATCCGTATTGAAGAAACCCATAAGGGCGGCCCTCCGACCGCAGGCGCACCGGAACCGCGCCCGATCCCGCTTGATCTCAAGGTGGTTATCGTCGGCGCACCGAAGTTTTATTACACCTTCTTCTCGCTGGATGTAGATTTCCGAAATCACTTCCGGGTCAAGGCAGATATTGATGCCGATATGCCAGCAGCAGGTCGCAACATTTCGATCTATACCGGGCTTCTGCGGGCGTCCGCCCTGTCACGCTCCGGCATCCCGGTTGATAATGGTGCGATCCGACAATTGCTTGGTCAGGCGGCGCGTTGGGCAGGCGAACGTGACAAGCTGACAGCCCAGATTGAACGGGTCGAAGATGTCGCGATCGAGGCCGGCGCACTTAGCAAGGCCGAAGGTCGCGAAACCATCCGTGCCGCAGATGTCCGACGCGCGATCGAGGAACGCCGCCATCGCAATTCACGCCTTGAAGACCGATCCCACGAACGGGTCCAAAGGCGCGAAATCCTGATCGACAGCTTTGGCAGCGTGGTTGGTCAGGTCAACGCACTGACGGTTCTCGATTATGGTGATCATGCCTTTGGCCTCCCAGCGCGCGTGTCGGCACGGTCCTATGTCGGTAGCCTCGGCGTTTTAAACATCGAACGCATGGTCGATATGTCCGGCCCATTGCAGCAAAAGTCTGTGATGATCATCGAAGGCTTCCTGAAATCACGCTTTGCGCAGGACTTCCCGCTTTCCTTTGCCTGTAACGTTACGTTCGAACAGAACTATGGCGGGATCGAAGGTGATTCGGCTTCGATGGCGGAACTTTGCGCCATCATTTCCGCTGTTTCCAACATCCCGATGCGCCAGAATGTTGGCATCACGGGGTCGATGAACCAGTTTGGTCAGGCACAGCCGGTTGGTGGTATTTCGCACAAGATCGAAGGTTTCTATCGCATATGCGCTGATCAGGGTTTTACCGGTGATCAGGGCGTGATTATTCCCTCGGCCAATGCGGAAAACGTTGTCCTGCGCGAAGAGGTCGTTCAGGCCATTCGCCAGGGCAAGTTCAACATCTGGACGGTGGAACACATCAATGATGCGATTGAGCTTCTGACCGGGATGGCAACAGGTGACCGGACGGATGGTCAATATGCGCCAGACACAGTCTATGGCAAAGCCATGGAACGCCTGCGCAACAATGATCAGATTTTGCGCGAACGCCATGCATATGGTCCGCGCACGGAGATGTAGGAATGGCAAAACCACCCCACGCACATCCAAACCCTGCGACACAGTTGTCGCAGGCGATTGGCTTTGCCGGAATGCGGGGTGGTTTTTCTTTTTCGGGCACCTTCGCTGCGGCACTGATGGCCGCCATGATCATTAATATCGGTGCAGTGGCACAAACGCTTGCGCCTGAAACGGGACAAACCGGGATCGATATCATCCCGACGGATTTGCCTGCCCGCGCGTCAAGTGTGCGATCAGGCAATCAGCCTCTAAGCCTCCTACCCGGAACAATTCCAACTGAAACCCGGCTTGAGGAAGAAATCGAAATCCCCTCTTTGGCAGATCAGTATCAACGGACGATCAATGGAAAGCCATTAGTCCGTTCGGTCCAACCCGTCCGTCAAAGGACACCATCCCCCACGGAAACTCGGATTACCCCGGCGGCTTCACCAATTTCGGCTGCGAACCAGACCACACAGCCCGCTGTGACCGTGCAACGCACGACGGCATCTGATCTTGTTGAAACAGCAACGCCTGTGTCGGCAGTCAGCGGTGGTGGTTTCCGGATCCAGCTTGGTGCCTTTAGCGACACATTTACCGCTGAAACCTATTGGGCAAGCTTTAGCATCCGCTATCCGGAATTGGCTAAATCGCACGACAAAAAAATCGTATCCGCCGATCTCGGCAGTCAGGGCATTTATCACCGGCTGCAGCTTGCCGGATTTGAAGACTCCGAGTCTGCACAAAAACAATGCCGCCAGCTGAAAGCTGACGGCACGGATTGTTTTGCAACTGCGCGCTAGACAAAGGGTCAGTCAGCAGGTGCAAGCAGGACAATTTTGTCAACGATCAGGGTTGTTGCCTCGGTACAGGTTGTCATCAGTGCCAGATGGCCCGTGATGCGCACCTTGTCGCCCGGGCGCAATCTGCTTGCCTTGTTGGCGAGTGCATATAGGGTCCCGTCTTCGGCACGGAACGTAACGCATTCCTGCCCCTGATCGGTGATTTCACCACCAACCGTAAAGTTTTCTTTTTGCAGGAACGAACACCCTGCCAACGCCAGAGCCACACCCGCAACAGCGATTTTTCGCGCCAATCCGGCCCCAAAAAGGTACTTCATCCGTCGTGCTCCTTTGCGTGATCGACAGTGCTTCGTCACAAATACGCATCATGTGCGTTAATGTTCTTGTAACGCCATGAAAGATAGAATGGTTCCACCCCTTTTAAGGGTTTCGGTATCCAATGTCATTGAGAACAAGACGTCCAATGGAAAAGTCGCAGATAGATTTGTTGATAGAGCTTGCTGCTGATTTTCAGCATCAGACGGCAATCAACAATCGCGCGACCGAAGAAACAGACGAAAGCGAACAACGTAGTGCGCTTTCGACATTGGTTGATCTTGCCCGTGACATGCAAACCCGCCTTGATCAGCAGCAAAACCGGATCAGACAGCTCGAACTCATGGTCGAAACCGATGAGTTGACCGGGCTTTATAACCGTCGCGGCTTTATGAAGCGCACCCGGGAGGCAATCTCGCGCGCGTCACGGACCGACGAACGCGGCATTCTGGTCATTGCCGATCTTGATGGTTTCAAACAAATCAATGACATGCACGGGCATGCTGCGGGGGACGCCGTCCTTCGACACTTTGGCCAGAACCTGCGCACGCACACCCGATCTGATGATTTTGTCGCCCGCTTTGGCGGCGACGAATTTGCCATCCTGATGACCGGCAGCGATCCTGCCGCCGCGGCAAAACGGATTGTACAGCTTCAGAATGCGACGGAGCGATTCCCGCTGATATGGCAGGGCAAGGCACTGTCGATCAGGGCAAGCTTCGGGCACGCATCCTTTGGCGCAAAATGCGATATCGCCGATTTGATCCGCGAAGCAGATGAAGCCATGTACGATCAGAAGCACAGCCGCCGCGAGGCAAACGAGCCCCGTAAAGCCGACCATAACGCCGCCTGATATCCGGTAAGACAGGACAGGCTGTAGGCTTCCCCTAACCTTCCTCGTCGATTATATACTCTGCCGCGCGCAGACCGGTCATGAACGCCCCATGGGTTGTACCGGCATAGTCAAAGATCGTGTGTTCACCAGCCAAGATCAGTCGATCTGAAATCGGCTCTCCGAGATCGTCAAAATCAGATTTTCGGTTACCCGGACGCGGAAACGCATATGCGCCAAGTGTGAATGGATCGGTGGCCCAGTGGGTTGCCAGAACGTCAATCGGTTCTGTCACGTCATCTTCCCAGACTGTCCGCAGCACATCGAGTGCATCTTCAACCATCTCCGCATCGGTCATACGATCAGCCGTCAGCGCATAATCCCCGACACTTAGCCCCAGCAAGATGTTCTCATCTGAAAACGTGCGGTAGCTCAGCCAATAGTTCCACCGCCCTTTCGGCTCGGTTGTGATGCCGAAATACTGGGTTTCGATATCCCAGAACGGTTCTTCGAACTTCAGTGCGAGTTTGGTCACACTGCCAAAGCCGAGATTTTCGATGGAATCGCGATAGCTGCCAGGAAGTTCGGGCGTAAACCCGATACTGCTGGCTTTCAGAACACCGAGTGGAACCGAACAAATGCAATAGTCGGCTTCGAAAGTTCCCTGATCGGTAGTGATCACCACTCCCTCATCGGCACTGTAATCAATTGCCGAGACCACATGGGAAAGCTTGATATCAAGCCCCTCTTTCAGAGGATTTAAGATCTCGTCATAGCCGGATGTGACGACGACATCCGCACCGTCAAATGCCTCATCCCAGTTAAATAGGGGCGCTGACAATTTTTCGATCGCCCCACCCTTTGAAAATTCGGTAAAGGCAGAAAACGCCCACATGATCCCCGGATCATCAAGATACGCCGGACGATAGTCCTTGATCGCCTGCAAAAGACTGCGCGGGTCATTCACCTCATAGGTGCCGTCGATGTGTTCAAGAACCCCTTCCCAGGCATCGACAATTCTCTCGACCTCATCCTCATCATATTCATAGCCGTTGATGTCAAAGAACACTGCGTTCTCATCGTCGGTGACGGCATATTGGGCGTTAACCGCATCAGCAAGTTGCTTGGTCGGGTTGTCCGACGACGGACCGTGGATCCATCCAGCACCGACTTCAAACGGTGCGCCCATAGACCAGTCTGTCAAAAGGCGACCACCGGTATGGTCCTTTGCCTCAAGCACGGTCACTGTGGCCCCGTGTTTACGCAACAAATTCGCCGCACCGAGCCCAGCAATACCTGCGCCGACCACAGCCACAGAAACATTTTCCAGCGCATGGGCGCTTTTGACGGAAAATTTTGATGCAAAAGCGACAGCCCCGCTTGCCATCAGGACAGACTTCATAAATCGGCGGCGGTTGATGTTTCGGCTTAACACAGAGACCTCACTAAGCTGATGATGCAGTTTCCCGGACAGAAGGTGGAAGGCGCAGAGAACTGTCCAATTCAGAGTTGATAGAACAATAGGAAAAACATCAAGTCTCAATGTCTGCGATGGCATTGAGGCGAAAGTCAGCCTCCCTAAACTTTCGCTTCGAATTGATCGACACTCAGCCCCTTGCGACGTGTGAGAAATCGATCTTTTGAAGCCGGAATGTTTTTTTTGCCATATCAAGTGCAAATCCTTCATATCCTTTGTAAGATCGCTATTTATGAGAGACAGGCAAAGCTGCGGCTTAGAAAAACAAACAGGCGGCTTACGATGACGGGTCGAAAATGACAGACAGCACCGGCCACTCGGCGGAAACGAATGACCAAGACCTTCTGGCAGCCATGGCATTCTGCTGGGCTGACATGCTTCTTGAGGTCGATGAGAACGGCTATATTCTGTTTGTAGCAGGCGCGACCGAGAGTCTTCTGGGATGCACGCCTGACCGTCTGATCGGCGAAGCCTTCGAGAAAATTGTTGTTAAGTCCGAACGTCCTTTGCTGCGTGCCTATCTTCACGGCGGCACAGGGCTGAAACGCCTTGAAGAGCTTGATCTTGATTTCCAGCTTTGCGAGTCCGATGGCAAACCGGTTCAGGAAGCTGTGCCGCTGTCACTCAGCGGCTATATGATCGCCGACCCTTCAAGCCGCTATTACATCGCAGCCCGCCATCGCGCCATTCGTCCCCGCGCCAGATCGGGCATTGACCGCATCATTTTGCAGAATGCCGTCATTCGCCAGAACATGAACGCCGAAACCAGCCAAACCGGTTCGGTTGGTGATCTTTCAAGCATGAACTACCACAACGAAGCCTTGGTGGTGCTCGAAAACCTGGCGGCTTCGCGCTCCCAGGCGGAAACGGCCGCAACCAATGAATTGGCCCGTCTGATCGGAATTGGCGCCAAGCAGTTCAATGCGAGCGTGGCTAAGGATCAGGAACAGTCACGACGACCGCACAAAATTCACCCGGTTGACGAACCGATGATCGAACTCGAACGTCGTATCGTGGCCTATGCCAGTGCGCTGCGCGCCGACCTTGAGGAAATTGATAAAACCACCTCGGCCGAGAATATCAGCGGATTGATGTCGTTAACCAACACCTCGGGCGTTAACGGCAAAAATACCAAAAAGTCCAAAACAGAAGACCTGTTTGGCAATGACTATGAAAGTGCTCGGAACATTCATCATTTCGATACCGAGAATGCCGAAAGTGACCGGGACACCAACCTGACACGGGCAGTTGCCTATGCGCTCAACCGGATGCAGCGCAAGGCACAGAATGACGTCACCGCCGCCCGCCTTTCGGCAAGCCTGCCGCACCTGATCAACGAAACACTGAAGTCCGTGCGTGCCTTCCGCGAGATTGTGGAAAATGGATCATTTGCTGTTGCATTGCAGCCGATTGTCCATCTTGGCAATAGGGAAATGCATCATTTCGAAGCGTTGGCGCGCTTTAACATCGGCGACAGCACGTTGGCCGTCGACCAGATCATTCATTTCGCCGAAGGAACCGGTCTGATTACCGAATTTGATCTGGCAATGTGCAGCAAGGTTCTTGATCACCTGCGCGACAATCCTGACAGCATCCCCTATCCAGTTGCCGTCAATCTTTCCGGCCACTCGCTTGAACAGGCCGGTTTCATGCCAGCCCTGATCGAATTGCTTGGCGAATATGACATACCCTCGGAACAAGTCCTTTTCGAAGTGACCGAAACGTCGCGTATTCGTGGATTGACCGATGTGAATAACGGGTTGCAGATGCTGCGCGCCCGTGGTCATGCCATCTGTCTTGATGACTTTGGTGCCGGGGCAGCCAACTTCGAATATCTGAGTGCGCTTGATGTCGACATTATCAAGTTTGATGGCGGGGCGATGAGAACAGCGCTTGCCAATCCCAAAGGGCGCGCATTTCTTAAGGCAACCGCCCTGCTTTGTCGCGATCTTGGTATTCATACAATCGCCGAAATGATCCACGATCAGGCCAGTTACGAACTGGTGTGTGACCTGGGTATCGACTATGGTCAAGGCTATCATCTGGGGCCGCCAATCACGATCGGCAGCGAAGACGATTATCACAAGACCAATCTCGCCAGCGCAAATAGCAGTGCCGACACCGACGATCAGAACGCGTCGACCACAACAGGAGGACGCGCATGACTTCCCGTCATCCGGTGGATCCGCAAAACCAGAACACAAACTTTGCAGACGATCTGACAAACTACGACGCCGACGTGTTTACCCTTGACCCAAAAGTCATGGCCGAGGCCGAGGCCCCCGTCATTGTGATGGACGCAAAGGGTGTGCCGCTATTTGCCAACAAAAATGCTGTTGGTTTTGCCAATGGCATTCGTGACGGCCTGTTCCCAGAAATTTATCAACTGATCCGACGCGCCCTGACCACACCGGGCGGTGTGGTTGAACTGATGACCTTTGAAGTCCAGCGCGGCACGGCGACATTGGAGCTAACTGCCCTTCCGACCACAAAGAACGAGGTCATGATCCTGCCGCGTGATGTCAGCATGGACCGGAACTTGCGTGAAGCCCTGATCGACTCACGGCAGCGCTATCGCGATATTGTGGAAGTTTCCTCCGCCTTTGCCTGGGAAACGGATGAAACAGGCAAGTTTATCTTTGTCTCTCCGCGCGGGGCACTTGGATACCGTGCCGATGACATCGTTGGACGGTTCCCGGGGAAATTCCTGCTTGATACTGCCGATCAGGACAGCGAACACGTATTTCGCAGCCAGAAGGCCGTGCGCGATGTCCCGGTTTGGTTCCGCCGTTCGAACGGACGCGACGCGTGTCTTTCGGTTTCATCGACGCCCGTCTATTCGCGCGAAGGGGTCTGGATTGGCACACGTGGTCTTGCCCACGACATTACCGAACAACGCCGCCGCGAAAGCGAAGTCGCAACCGCCCGAAACCGTGACCGCCTGATGACCTATATCGTGCGCACCATGCGTGATGAAATTGATCCGCTTTTGGTCCTTAAGGGCGCGTCAGAGGCCAGCACGCGTGCATTGGCCTGTTCCCATTGCGTTATTTTCAAACGCAATGATGAAACCGGCGACCTTGAACTGGCGGCCGGCGATGCAGACAAGGCGGCCAACGAGATCGCCCACCAGGCGCTTCATCAGATGCAGAAAACGAATGAAACGTTTGATGCCCATGTCGGGAATTACCGGCTCATTGGTCTTAGCTGCCATTATCATCAGCGCAATAATGGCGCTGTGATCTTTATGTTTGATGCTGATCACCCGGAACCAACCGACGGCGAACGTGCCATCATGACCGAGGTTGCCGATCAGGTCGGTATCGCCATTGAACAGGCCATCCAGCATGAACGCATCCTGACGCTTTCGCGTACTGATGGCATGACCGGACTTCTGAACCGTCGCGCGTTCTTTGAGGAACTCAAACGTCGCCACAGTCGCCTGCGCCGTGAAAATGCGCCTGCGGCATTGATGTATGTCGATATGGACAACTTCAAACTGGTCAATGATATCCATGGCCATCAGGCTGGTGACGACGCCATTCTTACGCTAACGCAAGTGTTACTTGATAATGTGCGCCCATCTGATCTTGTAGCCCGCCTTGGTGGCGACGAATTTGTTCTGTGGTTGGAAGGTGCCGATATTCCTGCCGCGTCGGCACGCGCCAAGACCCTGATGAAGGAAAGTGCCGTTCTTGGAAAATATTCCGGGGATGCCGAACATCCGCTGGGCATTTCTGTGGGTATTGCGGTTCACGAACCTGATTCAAAAGAAACGCTTGAACAACTTGTGCAACGCGCAGATCAGACCATGTATCAGGTCAAGAAACTTGGCAAAGGCCGTTTTGGTATCGCTGCCGCGCCGGGCTCAAAAGACCCGGCAAAAATCGAAGTTTAGGAGGAATGCCCGATGAAGGGATTTTTGCAGCGGGTATTTACCAAGCGAAGCGAAACGCCGATCACCTATGACGAAGCCAAGGAAATGGCGGCAAGCCCGGATGCAGATGTTCGCGGCAAACTGGCACAACGCCATGATACCCGCCCTGAAATCCTGTATTTCCTTGCCACTGACCACGATTCTTCCGTTCGTCGTCACATTGCTGCCAACCAGGCAACGCCGGTTCAGGCCGATGTCCTTTTGACTGACGACAGCGATGACAGTGTCCGTGGCAGTCTGGCGGAAAAAATCGCGCATCTTTCTGCCGGTCTGACCGCCCACGAAACCGATAAACTGCGCCGCATGACCTACGAGGCGCTCGACAAGCTTGTGCGTGACCAAGCTGTTCACGTCCGCCAAGTGATCTCTGAAACCCTCAAAGATATTGCCGACGCCCCGCAGCCAATCATTCAGCAGCTTGCACGCGACGCCGAAAGTGTCGTTTCTGGCCCGGTCTTGCAATATTCGCCGGTTCTGACCGAGGAAGATCTGCTTGAAATCATTGAGGGCAGCTCTGGTCGTGGTGCGCTCAGCTTTGTGTCGCGTCGCAGAAACGTTGGTGAAAAGCTTGCCGATGCCATTGCCGCAAGCAGTGACAAGGATGCGATTTCCCATCTGCTTGGCAACAAGTCTGCACAGATCCGCGAAGAAACGCTTGATCAACTGATTGATCGCGCACCGGACTACCCGGAATGGCACGAGCCCCTTGTCAAACGTCCAACCCTGACACCGACTGCGGCTGGAAAACTGGCGCGCTTTGTCGCCGAAAACCTGATCAGTGTGCTGGAACGCCGCAAAGACCTGAAGAAGGACCAGCTTGATGCGGTCCGCGAGGTCGTTCAGCGCCGTATCGCATCTGGCGAATTCGAAAAGCGCGACGACGTTGCGACCGATGCGAAAAAGATCAAGGCTGACAAGGAAAAGGCCAAACCGTCGGACAAGGCAGAACCGAAGTCTGACAAAAAAGGCGTGGTCGCAGAAGACGGCGATGAAGAGGAAGGCGAACCTGCCTTTGAAAAGGCACTTGCCATGCATGCCAAGAAAAAGCTCACCGATCAGGAAGTGGCAAAGGCGCTGGCCGCAAACGATGTCAAATTCGCCCGCGCATCGCTGGCAGTTCTGGCCGGAATTTCGCCCGACGCCGTATCAAAGGTGCTTAACACCCATTCGGCAAAAGGCGTTGTATCCTTGGCATGGAAGGCTGGCCTTCCAGCCGATCTTGCTGTGAAAATTCAGGTCAAGCTTGGTCATGTTCCACCGAGCCAGACACTTAATCCCCGCAGCGGCAATCAATATCCGCTGAGCGAGGATGACATGAATTGGCAACTTGAATTCTTCACCGGCATGGCGACCAGCGGCGCACGCTAAGGTCCGCCGCTATTGGTCATTCCTGTCGGACCTATTTCAGGTTCGCCGGGCGTTCCATGCTGATATGGGCGATACCGTCTTCGTCATATTCATCACCGAATTGCACGAAGCCGAGGCTTTCGTAGAAACCTCGAAGATATAGCTGCCCGTTCAGGTAGATCGGTTTGCCTGCAAACTGCTTTTCACAAACCTCAATCGCACGGCGCATCACCTCGCGGCCAATGCCCTGCCCGCGCAAACGATCGCTGGCGACAACGCGACCAATTGCGGGACGGTCACCTTGTTCTGCATGGTCGGGATCAATGCCCGGTGCAACGATACGGGCCGCAGCCAGAACATCATCCCCCTCATAGGCAACAATATGCCTGCATCGTGGGTCAAGCCCGTCTATGTCGGGAAATATGCAGGTCTGCTCGATAATGAAAATCTGCTGGCGAAGCTTCAAAAGGCTGTGCACGTGGCGCGCGGACAGATCATCAAAATCACAATCCAGCCAAGTCAGATTAGGTGGGGTTGGCGACATTCAGAGAACTTTCATCGTGTGGGGCGCTTTAAAACCCGGTCTCAGGTACCGGATTTTTCAATGTGATAGATAAAAACATCTTCGTCCTGTTCAGACGATATCAGTCGATTACCCGTCATCTCGCAAAACGCTTTCATATCGGCGACAGAACCGGGATCGGTCGAAAGGACTTGCAGAATTCCGCCATCCTTGACGTCGCGCAGTGCTTTTTTTGCCTTTAGAACGGGCATCGGGCACATCAATCCGCGCGCGTCGAGAATTGCATCATGGGGACCACTTGAAGATGTCGACATAAGAAACCTTATAAAAAATACGAAACCGGTCCGATATAGCGGCAATTGGCGATTGTTGCATTTGCACAATATGTTAGACTGAACCACAACAATCAATCAAACGCTGTTAGCCCGCCCGCGATGCAAATCTATCTCCCGATTGCCGAGATATCGGTAAATATATTTCTGATCTTGGGACTGGGCGGCGGGGTCGGCTTCTTGTCGGGTCTTTTTGGCGTTGGCGGCGGCTTCCTGATTACGCCGCTTTTGATTTTCTATGGTATTCCCCCGGCCGTATCCGTGGCAACTGCCGCGAACCAGATCGTCGCATCTTCTGTATCGGGCGTGTTCGCCCATTGGAAGCGCGGCAATGTCGACCTTAAAATGGGTCTGGTTCTTCTGGCAGGCGGTATTGTCGGGTCGACCGTCGGTGTCTGGGTGTTTGCCTGGTTGCGGTCACTTGGTCAGATCGATCTTGTCATTTCGCTCTGTTACGTGATCTTCCTTGGTATCATCGGCGGCATGATGCTGTTTGAAGCCACGCGCGCCATCTTCCGTACACGGCGTCGCGGCGGCCAAATCCGCCGATCCAAGAAACATCAACACAGCTTTATCCATGGCCTGCCCTTGAAAATGCGGTTTTATCGCTCCGGGCTTTATATCAGCGCCCTGTTGCCGCTTGCCGTTGGCTTCTTTGTCGGCATGCTGACCGCATTGATGGGTGTTGGTGGCGGCTTTGTGATGGTGCCGGCCATGATCTATCTGTTGGGCATGCCGACCGGCGTTGTCATTGGCACATCGCTGTTTCAGATCATCTTTGTCACGGCCAACGTCACCTTCCTGCAATCGTTGCAAACCCAGACGGTTGATGTCGCCCTTGCCATCCTTTTGCTGATTGGCGGGGTTATCGGCGCACAGTTTGGTGCGCAGTTTGGCTCCCGCCTGAAGGCGGAACATCTTCGTGCCCTGCTTGGCCTTTTGGTTTTGTCGGTCTGCCTGAAGCTTCTGTTTGACCTGGTGATTACGCCAAGCGACCTTTATTCCGTAATGCCGGGGGATCTGTGATGACAGTACCCTCAGCCATTCGGGTCGCTTTTATGATTGCCTTGGCGCTGCCGCTTTTGACCGTTGGGGCTGGCCCCAAAAAGGCATCGGCTGATCCGCTGGTTGTCGATTTATCCAACCATCTAGTCGCCATCACCACCGGCTTTACCGGCACCAATGTTTTGTTGTTTGGCGCGGTCGAGGAAGAAGGTGACGTCGTCGTCACGGTACGCGGCCCGGATCAGGACATGGTGGTCCGAAAAAAAGAGCGTAAAGTCGGCATTTGGGTGAACAGCGAAAGCGCGCGCTATAAGAACGTGCCAGCCTATTATGCCAGCGCATCAAACCGCCCGATGGATATCATCGCATCCCCGGAAGTCTTGCTCGATTACCGCATTGGCCTTCAAAATCAGCGCTTTATAGGCGAAAGCAAGCTGAGCGATGATGATCAGAAAGTCTATCGCGAGGCGCTGGTGCGCAATATGCAAGGCGTTGGTCTGTTTGGGGAACGCCCGGCCAAAATCAGTTTTTTGTCCAATCAGCTGTTTCGAACTGATATCCATTTTCCGGCCAATACCCCGACGGGAACCTACACCATCAATGTGTATCTGATCCGGGACGGCCGTGTTGCCAGTGTCAAAACCACACCACTGGTTGTTTCAAAAACCGGCATCAGTGCCGAGGTTTATGAATTCGCCCATCGTTACTCGGCACTTTACGGCATTATTGCCGTGATCATTGCCGTGGTTGCCGGCTGGATTGCCAGTGTCGCATTCCGCAAACGCTAACAGCGTGCGGGCCTGCTCACCCTCAAAACGCGCATTCCGGGTCCTTGCGACTTCGCAGCCGCAGCATTACCTCAATCAATAATGCAACGCATAAATCTTTGTCGCTATTACCAAAAATCACTTGGAAACCGGCATTGAGTTGCGGCACAATTTGACTGTCCGCTCGTAACAACAGTCCCACATCTGTTCAGTGTCGCAGCGGTTGAGTGCAACTGTTCAGAGAACCCATATGCCTTCTTTTGATGCCGATCAGGAACTTCGTGCGACTTCGAACAGGACATTTCTTGTTGTCGTGGATGACAGCGATGAGATGACCAAGGCATTGCGTTATGCCTGCCGTCGCGCACAACATACCGGCGGTCGTGTCGCCCTTCTCAGCGTCATTGAACCGGCCGAGTTCCAGCACTGGATGGCGGTTGGCGATCTGATGAAGGAAGAAGCCCGTGACGAGGCTGAATCCCGTGTGAACGAACTTGCGGCCTATGTTCATGAACAGACCGGCAGCATGCCGCTTCTGTTCATCCGCGAAGGACGTCTCAAGGACGAGTTGCTGAACCTTCTTGACGAAGAAGAACAGATTTCCATTCTTGTCCTTGCCGCAGGCACGACAAGTGAAGGCCCCGGCCCACTGATTACGGCATTGACCAAAAGCGATACCGTCGGTCAATTGCGCCTGCCGCTGACCATTGTGCCAGCGGCCCTTTCCGAAGCCGACATTGACGCGTTGAGCTAACCTCAACCCGTCGTCGGCGTCCTAGCTTTTGACAGGACCACGTCCGAAAATCCGGCGCAACAACGCGCTCCAAAGCGCAAAACTGCCTGCTGGTTTTGATGCGTTGTCGATCCCGGTTGTGTAAAGCACACGGATCAACGCATCGCGAACTTCGCCGGCGGGCTCCGGCGTGAAGTCGAGTGTCAGGACAAGCTGTTTCTGATCATTTACAAAGACACGCGCCAATTTGGCGTCCAACGGTGGCAGTTCTTCGGCATCGAGCTTGATCAATGCTCCCTTCTGGAACCTGTCACGATCAATGCCCGTTGCAGGACACATCGCGCGTGCGCCGCCCAACGACATGTCGGTGATCGTCATATCAAGCGGGTCATCGTTACTGTTTGCCGCAATCTTTGCCCGCAAGCTGGTGGGGAACCGTTCCTGTTGGCGCTGGACCGGGCTTTCAAAACAAATCAGTATTGCCACAAGCAATGTCAACGAATTGATCGCAGCCCATAATCCCCCAACAAGCAGAAAATCGGCGTTATCAATGATCCGGATGTCAGTGTTGATGTTGTAAAAGAACCCGCCAATCGTCAAAACGAACAGCACGCCCAGAATGATTGCCTCGGCCCTGGAGTTCCCCACCCCGGACTGGGATCCCTTGGGCGTCACCTTGAACGGACGCCCGAACGGCCGGATCAAAGATGACACAACAATTGGAAACAGCCTGAGGGATACCAGGACCGCAGGCCCTTCATTGACAATGGGATAGGCTTGTCTGCCATTGTGCCACATCGCCGTTGCCCAGCCGCCGATCAAAACCGGCAATTGCCAATAAAAAATTTCCCAACTTCGCGCATTTTCAAGCGGTTGCAGGCCAAACCAGAAATAAAAGATCGGGATCATGATCACCAGCAAGCGCGCCGGGATATGAAACACCCAATAGATCGGAAACAGCAAAATCCGCTGCCAAAGCGAAAGCCCCGGCCCCAGCGGCCCCGCCTTTAAAAACAATGTCTGGATACCGCCCTGACACCAGCGTTCGCGCTGTGTATGGAATGCAAGAAGGCTCTCGGCCGCAAGACCGATCGATAGTTTTTCATTGAGGTAACGGGTGCGATAGCCTTCGCGCAGCATCTCAAGCGAGGTCAGAATATCTTCGGTGATGGATGCGGTCGGCACACCACCGATGGCATCCAGTGCCTTGCGCCGCATGACCATGCAAGATCCGCAGCAAAACATTGAATCCCATGCATCAACGGACGGCGCAATGTGATCAAAGAACAGCCTTTGTTCATCCGGCCACCGATCGGCAATCCAAAGATTGCGCTGCATCGGGTCCTTGTTGAAGAAGTGCTGTGGCGTCTGGACGATACCAATTGTCGGGTCTTCGAAAAATCCAACCACGCGTTTCAGGAAGTGGCGATAGGCCACGAAATCTGCATCGAAAATACAAACCAGGTCACCACTGGAATGTGCCAGCCCATTGTTTACATTACCGGCCTTGGCATGGGTCCCGTCCTTGCGCGTAAGGTACTTGGCCCCCTTTTCCTTACAGAAATCACGCAACCAATCCCGCTTGCCATCATCTAGCACCCAGACAGTCTTGTTCGGGTAATCAATCGCCAAGGCACCGACAATGCTGCGTTCAAGCACATCAAGCGGTTCGTTGTAACTTGGAATGAAGACATCGACGCTTGGCCAGCTTTCGACCGGCCGGGCGGACAGTCTGGCATAGGCCTGATCGGCTTCAGCACTGCGATCTACGATTTTGCAGTGAATAAGTGACTGACGCAGCATGTCACACAGAAACACGATTTCGATCGCAAACAGGAAGACAATCCACCAGCCCTGAAATGTGGTGAGGTCGGCTGGCAAAACTGTTTCGGTGATCCGCCACGGCAAATACCGTGCAATCAGGGCGATCAGGAAAAACACAACCAGCCAACGTGCCCATAACCGGTCACGGCGCAGAAACGGTGACGCCAGCATCATGACACCGACAACAAGTGCCAGCGGTGCGAATTGCGCCATCGCGTTCATTATGACGGATCGCTCTCGCCAAACCAGCTATGAAGTCGGCTTGGAATGCTGACCTCGGCGCGACGACCGACATTACAGAAGGTCTCGGGGCGATCTTCAAAGCCGGAATCGGGAATATTGACGACCAGAAGGACTTCATCCTTCTTAAGCAACGGCGGCAAGGCTGCATATTCAAGTTCCGGCGATACCGCACGGGTGCCGATCACGCCGCTGATGATCCCTTCAAACGTTTCGGGTGATCCTTGCAGGCGAACCGAAACAACCGCCCCGATTTCCATCCGATCAGACAGGCTTTCATCCACCGGCACCTCGATACGAATGTCCGAACAATCCAGAATTTTTGCCAAGTCATTGTTTTTGGTGACCGTCGCAAGTTCTGTTGCCATGCGCCGCCATATCAACCCGTCAATCGGGCTGCGCACCAGCATGGATTCGCGACGCCCCGCACGCGCGCTTTCATCACGCAACTGCTTTTCAAGTGATGCCATGCGCCCGTTGGTTTCGGTCAGTTGCACATTCAGATCAGCAATCGCAAGAACGACTTCGTCAAGACGCTGCTGGGAATATGGCACATCATTTTGCCCGTCCCCGACAAAGACACCTTTTTCAAGCGCCCCGGATTCCTTGCGGTAACGTTCTTCATCGGCGCGTGCACGCTCGACCTCTTGCTGCGCCTGTTCAAGCAGGCTTTCGGCCTCTTCCACGCGCGCCTTGGCAACATGGCCATCCGCCAACAGGGTTTTCTGCCGTGCAAGGCTCAGATCACGTTCCTTGACGACCGACATCCAGCCTTTCTGGCGGGCCGCTGCCTCAAGCATTTTGTAATGCAGGCTTTCCATTGAGCCGGTCACCATTTCACGGACGCGCTCGCCCAGTTCGCGGCGCAGGCCATTCAGGGTCGACAGCTTTTCAACCAACGCCGTTTTTCGCGACCGCAGCAGTTGATATTCACCATCAAGCTGGGCTAGCAGTGCCTGGGGTTCTGTGTCATCGGTTATTCTTGTCACAATCGACCCGGCCGAAACGGGCTCTCCGACATCGGGGATTGCGCGAACAAGCTGACCACTGATCGGGGCCTGAATGGTCACCAATTTGGCATTCACAACGCCGTTCGGGCGAATATCAGAAACGGTAAGTGGTGCGAGTTGCCAGATCGCAATAACGACAATAGCCAAGGCGACAGTCAGACGGACGATCTGCCCCTTGGAAAAACGCAAGGCCATAAAACTACCTCAACCGGGTCTGGCATCACTGCCATATACAAACATCACCTTAGAATTTGTGAGTCGATTGGGTAGTTTCAAGGTTATCTATCGGAAATTAAATCACTTTATCGGCTGGCAGTGCGATTGATCGATCAAGAAACTGCATATAGGCATCAAAGGATGATTTCTGGCCAAACAGAATGTGCGACCGGCTCTTGATGGCGTGCGAAACGACCGAACGACGGCGTTTATCAGTCGCAAGCGTCAGGGCCGTGTCGACGAAGTCGGCCGAATGGTAGGCGACGCAATCAAAGACCGATATCTGGCGATAACAGGTGTGACTGCGCCGGGACCGCGCCGCATTCCCCGGCAAGGTAACAAGCGGTACACCAAGCCCCAGACAATCAAAGGCCAGCATCGCATCATTCCATGCCGGACTTTCAAGCACGACATCCACAGCACATAGAAGTGACAGCAAATCGGACCGGTTGCGCACGTTCACAAACCGCATCCGACCGGCAACATCGGCATGATTGATGGCAAACCGGCGCCCCCATGCCGCATCCCAGCTATCGCGTTCTGGTGCAATCAGCAGAAGCTCTGCGGTTTCATCCAGCCGCAAGATTTCGGCAATCAGCGGATCAAACTCGGCCGTCAGAACATCAAGCGGTTGTGGGCATAAATAGGTGTTGCGGTCCTGCGCCAATCGCCAGCGCCGCTGCAACTCCGTTGTCGACATCTCGACAGGTTCTGGCGGGGTGGCATTCACAAACAAGCCCGGAAGGCGCACCAGCTTCTCGCTGAACCGCTTTTCACCGCCGGCTGTTTCCCAATCCTCGGCGATCAAATGGTAATCAATGTTGGAAAGACCGCTGGTCGCGGCAATCCCGCCACCCGAAATCTGAAGCGGTGCCAAACGCCAGCTTGCCAGCAACATCGTGTAGGCATCCGCCTGCGGGTCGACATAATGCAGAACATCAAGACCAAGCCCTGCAATCACCCGTGCCGAATGCAACGGATCAAGCGGCAATGGCACGACAAGATCAGCATGTTCGTCAATGCGGGCGGTAATGTCGTCCTCGCCCGTCGGCGGACGAATGATTGTCACATCAAACCGGTCGCGATCAATCGCCTCGGCAAGGCCTTCGATCCAACGTCCGACGCCATTATCACACATATTGGCCGAAACGATGCCGATCCGGATTTTCCCACCGAGCCGCGTGGCAGACGCACTGACTTCCGGCACATCATAACCTGACACCAGGCGTTCCCAATAATGGCCAACCGCGCGTAACTGTTTGTCACCTTCCGGGCGCAATGCGGCGCGCCACACCGGCGGAAAGCGGGTCAGAACAATGGGATCGATCCGGTCAGAACCAACAAATTCAAGATCCGGCTCAAGTGCGTCTTCATCAAGCGTATCATCAAGAAGATCACGCACAACTTCATCATTCTGGGCAGCAAGATCGGTCGGCACAGGGGCAAACAACAAACGGCGTGCTGTGCGGAACAGCGCGGTATTCTCGCCCGCGGCAATTTTGCGATCTATCCCGCTTTGCAGGACCGACTGCGCAGAGCCAGTATCGCCTTCTTCGGCCAGCTCGACGGCAAGACGGAAAACCGCGTCATCACCGCCACCGGCTCCGATGGCTGCGCCAAACTGTTCAACGGCCTCGCCATGACGGCCAACAAGGCTAAGCGCCTCGCCCATCATCAACAGTAATTGCGGATCTTCCGGACTGTGGACCAATAGCGGCTCAAGCGCCCCAATCGCCTCATGCCCCTGCCCGACGCGCAAATTAAGCAACGCAAGCGTCCTGCGTGCCTTGGCGTCATCCGGATCAAGGGCCAGAACCTGTCGCAGGCAATGTTGCGCACCGGCAAACTGCCCCAGTTGGAACAGTGCATCGCCATAGGCGGTCAATGCGCGCGGATGACCTGGTTCAAGCGACAGCGCACGGCGCAGCGGTTCGCTTGCGGAAACTGTGCGCCCCTGATCCAATCGGATTTGGCCGATCAGAACCAATGCATTGACGATGTCGTCGCGCATCTTAAGCGCGGTCAAACAAGACGTTTCAGCGCCTTCGATATCGCCCATTGCATATTGGCAGGCGGCATAATTGGCATGAATTTCGGCGACATCAGGGGCCAATTCGAGCGCGCGTTCATAATTTTCCCGCGCATCTTCAAGTTCATCAAGCTGGCGATAGGTATTGGCGATATTGCAATAAAGCGCCGGCGCATCCGGGCACAGACGAATGGCCCGCTTGAACGCACCAACGGCGTCGCGCAATTTGCCGATAGCCTTAAGGGCCTGCGCATGGTCATGCTGAATTTCTGCACTATTGGCATCGGCAATGGCGGCGCGGCCCATACGCTCGGCGGCCAGGGACTGATTACCGTGGCGCATTGCAACGAGACCGGCCAGATGCATTGCCTCTGCGGCCTGCGGGAATGATCGGATCATTCGCTGACAGGATTCTTCTGCCTCTGCGTATCGACCTGCCTCATACAGGTTCAATGCAGAACGGTAGATGTCGGCAAAATCAGACAAGGAATACCTATTACCCAAGAGAAAGCAGATTTCGTCCCACCATAAGGTCCAACCGTTAACAAACCACGTCCTTGATGGAATTTTTCAAAACAATTCACGACGGCGAAGTCATCGCTTCTCTAACCGGTTGTAAGAACAACTTTTTCTGAGAAACTAGGAAAACTTTGCCCTAATACAGCATTGAAAAACAAAGAAACCCTCCGGAATTACCTCCGAAGGGTTTCGATACAAAATATCAAATGCTGGTCGTTGGGAACACTCAACCAGCGTGGCTGTAATATCGACCAAACCGGTTTGCCAGAAAATCTTCCAGCCTGACTTCTTCTTGTCGCACATAACCGGTTGCAGGCAATTTACCGGTCAGAACCATATCCATCACAGCACACAATCCGGCCGATGTCGTAATCTGGATCGCGGACCAGTCCATATCACCAACACGCGTGCCATGGACCTTGCGAATGAAGCTCTCTTCACAAAGCTCCCCGCGTCGCGTGCCGACAGCATCGGCAAAGATCACGATCACGTCCTGCTTGGTGACTGGCAGGGCATTTTCAAAGATTTCCTTCATCATCTCCGGACGTTCACCAAGTCGGAGGTCCTCGATCAGGATTTTAAGAATTTCCTGATGCCCCGGATACCGCACGGTTTTGTAGTCAAGGTTATCAACCTTGCCTTCAAGCATGTCACAAAGCGCGCCCACGCCACCCGATGTATTGAAGGCCTCATACTCCGTACCGTCGATGGTAAAGCGCTCATAGCCTTCGAGGGGCAGCACTTCGACCCGCTTGCCATTCAGGATCGCCTCACACGGGTTCAGATACTCGTTGATCAGCCCGTCAGTCGACCAGGTCAGGTTATATTTCAAACGGTTGGTCGGATTTTGTGGCAAAGCCCCGACACGCAAACGAAGCTTGTTTACATGATCAAATCGCTTGAACAAGTCATGTGCCGCGATGGAAATAAATCCCGGCGCCAGACCACATTGCGGCACAAATGCGCATTGCGCACCCTTGGAAATTTCCCGAATAGCGCGGGTTGTTTCAACATCTTCGGTAACGTCAAAATACGATGCCCCAACCGCGCGTGCAACACGGGCAATCGCCACGTTCAAGAAGAACGGGCATGTCGACATGATCGCATCATGCCCTTTGGCAACATCAGTGAGTGCGACCTCATCCGTGACATCTACTTTTACCAAGGTGGCTGCGTTATCTTCGGCACAGACTTCCAGCATTTCGCCACTGGCATCGGCCAGCGTCACCGCATAATCGCCACTTTCATTGAGCATCACCGCAGCAATGCGACCAATTTTCCCGGCGCCGAGGATCAAAATCTTTTTCATTTTCTCTAACTCCCGAACGAGCAGACATCTTCACCGTCGATGTCGTACCTGCCCTGATCATGTTTTGTTTTTGCCCTCATAATGTTCCGCCGCTGGACGAACGCTTTCAACCCGGCAATACTGTCAAAACACAATAAAACCCCGTCATTTTAATGGGTAAAACCGATGAAACGTCAGATTGATGAAGTTGACCGCCAACTGATCGCACGCCTGCAAGAAAATGCTCGCATTCCTACTGCTGCTCTTGCGCGCGAAGTCGGCCTGTCTCGCAGTGCCGTTCAGGAAAGGTTGGAGCGCCTTGAAAAGGCAGAAGTTATCAAGGGTTACACCGTTCAGCTTGGCGATGTAGCAAAACCCGTCTTGCTGGCAGAAGTCATGATACAGCTTGAACAAAAACAGTCGGCAGGTGTCGTTGGCGCGCTTCAGAAAGTCCCGCACTGCATTCGGTGCCTTGCGGTTTCAGGCGAATATGACCTGATTGCCGAGGTCGCCGCAAACACGCCCGAGGAACTTGATGGCGTGCTTGACCGGATCGGGGAAATGTCGGGGATAAAACGCACATCAAGCTCAATCATCCTTTCAACAAAGTTCGATCGCCGCTAAGATCGGCGCGGGGTTGGGGAAAACCTCTTTTCTGGAAGAAAACCGATTGAAATCAAAACGCAGATATTCAGTCCTTTCTGTACTGCTTGCCGGTTTTATCGCCACCAGTGTTTTTGGCGTCGGACTATCCCTTTATGTCGGTCTTGGAACGGCCTATGAAAACACCCGCAATCTGTGGGTGATGCTGGCTGATATTGACCTGACATCGGTGCAGCGCACCATGCATGAACGCATGGACGAGGTCGAACAACGTTCTGACTGGGTCGCAGAACAGGTTGCCAGTGGCGCGCTTGATCCAAGTTTTCAATATGGCTGGACCAGCACGATGCGCGCCCTTGCAGCCGCAGACATGGGTGTCATGGCCTATGGGCTTGTGACCGGGGAACGTGAATTTATCGGCTTCAACCCCGAAGACATGAGTGACATTCGAAGAACCCTGCCCGAAGACGACATGCTGTTTTCCGAGCTTGCGCATATCCGCGGGCCCGTAAGCAACCGCACGGGCTATCCGCGTTGGGACCCCTATTTTGACCGCACCGTCCTGACAAGCTGGGTACCGCTGTTTTATGACGGGCAGTATCTGGGAACGTTCATTCAGTATCTGTCGCTGTCCAATTTGTCAGAAAGCCTGATCCGAGGGCGCGAAGATTTGCCAGGCACGCCCTTTGTCCTGATTGGCGGCAATCGGGTCATGGCCCATCCGGGATTGCGCAACTGGGGGGAGAAAACAACAACTGAGCTGGTCAATGGCGACAACATCGCACGCAGCCCGATTCCCCTGCCCACCATTCATGACATTGGCGACCCTGTTCTTGCCAACATCGGAAAATCCGAAAGCATCCGGCTTGATCCCGATGACGAACGCCACAACAGTGGCATTCGCCTTTCAGGGCTTGAGTACAATGATCGCTATCACCTGATCGTCACGCGCCAGGTTCAAACCGCGCCAATTTCACCGGTCGTAATCGGCATGTATTTTGATCAGGAATTGTTTGACGATGAATGGGATCGTCTGGTTCTGGCCTCTGTTCTTGGCGGTGCTGTCTTTATCCTGTCGGTGATCGTTGCCATCGTCCTGTCGCGACACTTCACCAAGCCGATCCGCCGGTTTGCCAGTGCTGCGCGCGCCTTTGAAGACGAAGACATCGCATCCATCGATGTTCCGCAACTCAAGGGCAGCCGCATTCGTGAATATGACGACGCCGCGCGATCATTCAATCATATGATGATGGCCGTACATGATCGTGAACGCATCACAAGCCTGTTTGGTAAGTTCGTGCCGCAATCCATTGCCAAAAAGCTTCTGGCATCGGGAAATGATTCTGGCGTCCTGCCGCCGCAAACCTCCGAAGCCACCGTCCTTTTTGTCGATATCGTCGGCTTTACATCGATGTGCGAAAGTCTTGATCCGAAACAGATCATTGCGATGCTTAATGACTATTTCGACTGTGCGACGCAGATCATCGAACGCCATGGCGGCATCATTACCCAGTTCCAGGGCGATGCGATCCTTGCAGTCTATAACGTGTTTGATGACCTAAAGAACCATGCAGATGCCGCTGTCGATAGCGCCATTGCCCTGCAAAGCGAAGTTGAAAAGCGCAAGTTCGAAGGGCTTGAGTTAAAGGTTCGCTGTGGTGTGAATACCGGCCCGATGGTTGCCGGGAATGTCGGCGCGAAAGCCCGTCTGTCATTCACTGTACACGGCGATGCCGTCAATACGGCGTCACGCCTTGAACAGGAAAACAAGGTTCTCGGAACACAAATCCTGATCTCGGAGACAACCCGCAACTTGCTGGCTGACCCTGATCGTGTTGCCAAGGCAGGCGATGTGCTTTTGCGCGGACGTCATACCACGACAGAGCTGTTTACAACCCGGCCCGACAAATAAAGAAAGGGGGCATTTGCTGCCCCCTTCATCATTCAAGGAATACAAATAACAAAACGCCGCATTGGATAAACCGATGCGGCGTTTTGTAAAACCTTAGAACAAGGTACCGGGAATTAACCCTGGCGCGCCTTGAAACGCGGGTTCTTTTTATTGATCACGTATACGCGGCCACGGCGGCGCACGATACGGCAGCCTTTTTCCCGCAGCTTCGCGGATTTCAATGAGTTCCGGATCTTCATAATCTTAAACCTTAGAAACTTGGCCCCTTCGAGGAAGCCGGAAAATAGAAGTACGACATGCCCCTGTCAACACCTAAAACAGGTTGCGGCGACAGAAAGTGGAACAAATCCCCTCTGCGTCGCCAGCAGCAGTCTCGGCTCAGGATCTTAAACCTGAGCACTCAGTTGATCGTTGCGTAGAACCGATAAAAGGCCAGGCTGCCATTTTCAAGCATTTTTACGCGATTCATCCACATTTCCATCTCTGGCTCCAGATAATCCATGATATCGGGGTCCAGACCGGCTTTCTGGATGTCTGAAAGCATTGTCATCCACGCCAGTTTGATATGCTTCAGATGCGTTTCCGACTCATCCTTGGCAATACGGATATCGAATTTCAGCTGACCAAGACGGGATTTGTACTCCTGTGCTGTCCACGGAAACAGCTCTTCACCTTCAAGCCTGGCCCAGTTCGCCAACTCATCCTCATTCAGATCACGCGTCAAAACATAATCCGTAACCAGAAGCTGCCCATGATCGCGCAGCGTTTCGGCCAAAGCTTTGAGAAAGGTTTCCTTTTCCGGGATCTTATAAAGCTCGCCATAGGAATAAACGACGTTGAAATAGCCCTTGCGAAGCTCTGGCTGAAGCGGGTCAAGCGTTTGAACCGGGACTCTTTTTTGAACACCGGCCTGAACAGATCGCTCCATGCCGAGAAGTGCAAGCTCGCCGTCCGGCTCAAGTGCGGTCACCCAAACGCCAAGACGATCCGCCAGCAAGCGGGCCACACCGCCAAGCTTTGCACCGATTTCAAGACAACTGAGTGTTTCATCAAGTGCCAGTGGCTTGGCGAGCTCAAGGGCGTATTCATGACCGCCCGGCATCATGATCCCGTGATCAAACAGTTTGTCATAAAGCCGAATACGATCCGGCGGCCAGCGCCCGATTTCGTCATCAAGCGCAAGCTCACTCAGCTCCGGCTCGACCGGACGGGCAAGCCAGACGCGCATCTTGCGCAACCAGTCGGTATAGGCATCGATTTCAAGCTGCAGAAGGTAGTATTCAACAGGATCGTCGTACCCTTCCCACTTCGCGCGCATCCGCGTGCCGAAATCAAGGTGATGTCCCGGCGGCATTTCAAATTCGGGTGCCTCGCCTTGGGCGACGCCAACGGAACCTCCGCCCTTTTCGGGCGCATCACCATCCGCATCAGACTTGCGTTGCCAAAATTTCAGTTTCAAGGCGTTTACCTGTTTGTTCGCATCGCGTGCACTTGCGATTCCTGAAAATATGGCAATTAGCCAAAAGTGACAACGTGTTAAGATTTCCAGCATATGATTGCACCGCGAAATACAATCGATAAAATTGTCGTTTGCTGGATTACTGCGCTGACAAGCATGCCTGACAGGAATTTTCATTCATCATGAACACCGATAACCTCGGCATTTATTATCGCATGCTGAACATTGCGCCGGGGGCGAGCGCAAAGGAAATCAAACTGGCCTATCGCAAACTGGCCTTTGAATTTCATCCGGACCGCAACACAGACCCGGACTCCGAGGACAGATTCAAGGACATTACCGAAGCTTATGAAATCCTGATTGGCGAGCGTAAACCGCCCAAGCAATCTGGCAATGCGCCCTCGGGAGCCCAAAAGTCCGGTACCGCCAGCAACGCGACATCGACCGCTTATGGGCCGAACGCAGCGGGTCCGCAAAATGCGAACCACCAGAAACAGGGCTTTGCCGGCGCAGGGCGCAAACAGGAAAAAGCCAAGGAAACTGCCGAGGAAAAATTTGCCCGCGCCAATCAGGCCTACCGCGAACAGCAGGCCAAGGCCAATGCACGCAAAAGCAACATTCATCCCGGTGCGCGTCGCCACAAAGGCAAAAAGACCGAACCCAACGCACAAGGCTTCATTCAGTGCGCGGTCACCGGCGTGGTATCAGCCCAACCGCGGCAGGTGGAATTCAAGGTCGTGCGTGGTTTTCTGAATTCCTGCAATATTGAAACCATCACCGCCAACCTCGCCCCCAAGGGCGCAAGGCGAATGGCCCTTAAGGCCAGTTTCAAGACATGGCTGCGCGGGTTTTGGGGCTGGAAGAGCTTTTTACCGGCCTGGAAGGCAATTGTTGGCAACATGCGTGGCGGCACTTTCCCGCCCGAAGGCAACGCCAAGATGCTGTTTACCCAGGCCAATGCCTTTGAACGGTCTGGCAACAAGCCGCTTGCACGCGCTGTTCTGATGCAGGCGCTTGATTTTATCGGGTCGAACCGCTCTGCCCTTGCTGAACAGGTGCGCGCAACCCAGCGCCGCCTGGACGACGGACAACCCGCACGGCGCGTTCGTGACGAATGGAAGCGTGCGGGCATGTTCGATGCCCTGCTCCATCTTAGCCCGCTGTTTCTGCTAATCTTTGCCGCCCTGATTGCCTTTGGCCCCGGCCAGGGATTTGTCACCCGTGACATCCCTGAACTGGTTGCCCGCCAAGGCACGGAGATCACCCGTCAGGTCAAGGACCTGATTGGCGAAGAACGCGAACCCTATTATGTTGATCGTGAACTTTTAAACCTGCGCGACGGCCCAAGTGTAAATGATACCATCATTCGCCGCCTGACCCGCTTTGAAACTGTCTATGTCGCAGGCGACAGTCAGGGCTTCTGGATCGAAATTGAAACCAGCATCGGTGAAAACGGCTTTGTGAACCTTGACGCATTGGTTCCCGGAAATGGTTCTGATGCCCGCGATGCGTGGTGTGCTGAAAACAAATGCGACTGACCGGCTTCCCGATCAGTCGCATCAACTTCATCAAATCTGATAAGGCCTTATCCCTTGGCCGGGATTGCCTTTAGCGCAGCCAGAAGATAATCCCAGAAGCGCGCAACGCTTGGCACATGGACGCATTCATCCGGGCTGTGCGCGCGTTTGATGGTCGGACCGAACGATACCATGTCCCAATGCGGGTATTTCGATCCCAACACGCCGCATTCAAGACCGGCGTGAATGACGCGAATTTCCGGCTCCTTGCCAAACATGTCCTTGTGAACCGCCTTCATCAGGTTGACCACTTCGCTGTTTGCATCGGGCTTCCAGCCCGGATAGGCATCGCCCCAGGCAACAGATGCGCCGATATTCTCAAATACCGCTGTTGCGACTTCACGCAGGGAATCGCGCGCAGAATTGATCGAGCTACGTGCTGACAGCGTCACCTTGGCTTTACCTTCGCCAAGCTTGACGATGGCAAGGTTGATCGAGGTTTCAACAACGCCTTCGACCGAGGTGCTCATGGCCTGAACGCCGTTCGGTGCACCAACACAGGCATTGTTGAACGCCTTGGAGTCTTTTGCGCTCATTGCCTTTGCAGGGACATCTGCGTTGGTTGCGGCAATCGCAAATTTCGGCTCAATCGCGCCGATTTCATCTTTGATGTCGCTGGCAAAAGCACTCAATGCTGCATCGAAATCAGAAACCTTGCCTTCCGGCAGAACGATGGTCGCAAACGACTCCCGCGGGATGGCGTTGCGGGCGGTCCCGGCATTGATTTTAACAATACGCGCATCAAAATCACGGATCGCAGTACGCAGGAAGCGCGCCATCAGCTTGTTGGCATTGCCAAGACCAAGAATGATGTCGATGCCGGAATGGCCACCTTTCAAACCGGTCAGCGCGATATCACGGGCCACCTGCCCTGCGCCAACGGCTTCTTCGCTGTAGTCATAGCTTGCGACCAGATCGCCACCGCCCGCACAACCAACACAAAGCTCATACTCGTCTTCGGTATCAAGGTTGAGAAGGATTTCACCCTTCAGGCGGCCCGGTTCCAGGTTCATCGCACCGGTCAGGCCGCGTTCTTCGTCAACCGTGAAAAGAAGTTCAAGCGGGCCATGCTCGAGACCGTCTTCGGTCATGAAGCCCATCATTGCGGCCGCACCTATACCGTTATCGGCACCAAGCGTTGTATTATCGGCAGTAATCCATTCCCCATCCATCACCATGCGGATCGGGTCGGTGTCGAAATTGTGGGTCGATCCGGAATTGGCCTGGGTCACCATGTCGACATGGGACTGCAAGATCACTATTTTGCGGTCTTCAAAGCCGGCTGTAGCCGGAACAGACACAACAAGGTTGCCACCGCTGTCGCGGAAATGCGCAAGCCCCTTGTCATCGGCCATTTTTTCCAGAAGCTTTAAAACAGCTTCTTCTTTATTGGACGGACGCGGTGTATCGCAAAGTTTCTGGAAATTGTCCCAGATTGCGACAGGCGCAATTTTACGGATCTCGTTCACGGTGGCGCTCCTGGCAAATTTTCGTCTATGGGTTCTCACTTACCCAGACCTGTTGATTACCTTATTGCCGCGCGAATTTAAAGCGTGCCAAGGACGTTTTCGACCAAGCCACATACAAATTCGAAAAAACCGCATTTGGCGCGCAATTTACGCACGCAAAGCGGAAAAATGCGCAATATGATTTTAAGTTAGTCGACACCAACGACCTGACTGCGGCGCTGCAACAGCATGACATCACGCCATTGTCCGGCCAGCGGCCCATAGCCCATGCGCCCCAGCCCGCGCTTGCGTCCGACGATCTCGAACCCCAATGCCTTATGCAGGACCAGGCTTGCTTCATTTTCCGGAAAAATACCGGCTTCAAGCGACCAGATACCATTTTCCTCGCTGGCAGCAATCAAGGCTGCAAGAAGCGCTTTGCCAATGCCCTTCCCGTGGTGATTGGGGTCAACATAGACCGATATCTCGGCAATCCCGCGATAGACACAGCGATTTGAGACGCCAGATAACCCGGCCCAGCCAATGACGATGTCGTTATCATCGCAGGCAACCAGCCGGCATTCCGGCAAATGTCCCTGATCCCAGTCTTCCCAGGTTCCTGGATTTTCCTGAAACGTGGCATGGCCTGATTTGATGGCCTGCCCATAAATTTCAACAACACGATTACCATCAGAAACGGTCATGGAACGAACACGCATTACGGCCTCGCACAGAAACTGCCACGCAACTACCAATCAGGTGCGGCATCGAATGTCAGGAAAACATTATGGAAGGCGATGATAATCGATGATCCGGTGATCAGCTATCTTGTTCTTGCCCGGCGAAGCGAAAGACAAGCTGATCACGTCCGGCATCCTTGGCGGCGTACATTGCTTCGTCTGCGACCTTCATCGCTTCTGATAGTTCGATGAATTTTTGCCGGCCCTCGCCGCCGACCGTTGCGCCAAAGCTGGCCGTGACACTGACATATTCCGTGCCGGACTTGTCGATTGGCACCCTGATTTCACGGATCATGTTCGACAAACGCTCGCCAATGCGTTTGGTGACTGCAGCCGTCGCAGATGGCAGCAATACCGCAAATTCCTCGCCCCCCAGACGAACGACAAGATCATCGTCACGCAACGCCTGACGCAAGGTATCGGCAACCCTTTCAAGAACCCGGTCGCCCACCGCATGCCCATGGGTATCATTCACGTCCTTGAAGTAATCAAGATCAAGAACGATCAACCCGAACAGCCAGCTTTTATCCTTAAGATGACGAATTTCGCGCAATCTGCTAACCGCGCTTTCAAAACCGCGACGGTTAAGTGCACGGGTCAACGCATCGGTTGATGCCAAGGTGTCTAGCATCTGCTCCTTGCGCTTGTGATCGGTAATATCAGTCGCCGACACCATGACGCCACCATCATCCATCATGTTCATGCGGATGTCGGCCAGACGGCCCGATGGCGTCTGCATTTCGTCGATATTGGCATGGCCATGCCCGTTTCGCATCATCTCCGCACAACATTCATGCAGTGCCGAAATATCAAATACCGGTTCGGATCCATCCGTTGTTTCTCCGCCAAAAAGACGGGAAAACTCGTGATTGAAATGAATAACCTCAAGCTTGTCATCAAGCATCGCCACAGCCGACGGCACCATCCGGATGACTTCGGTTACCGCCTGTTCAAGGCTTGCTTTGGCACGGACAAGTTGCTGATGCATTTCGACTTCATCGCGGACATCATGGGCAGTCGTCAGGATCGCCGGCTTGCCGTCATACCAAAGAATGCGTTCATCGGTCAGATCACGCCAGACCGAGCTGCCATCATCGAGAATATCGCGCACACGGTGCCGGTCGCCGCGTCGTTCGCCGCTCAGAATTGCCGCGACATGGCGAATTGCGCGCGGACGATTTTCATCGGGGATAAAGCGAAGGATATTGGGGTTTTCCATAAAGGCACTGACGTCCTTTGCCCCCATCAGGCGGGCAAAGCTCTCATTAACGTACAATGCTGTCATATTGCGATGGACCATCACACCAATGAAAGACCGCCCCAGCATATGGTCGACCTGCATCGCAGTCGTACCATTATCAATCATCTGTGCCGTGGTCAGGACCGCATTACCGCCTTCCCATTCGACGGTCTCGTCACTGATTTCCATCCAGACCGGCGTTCCATCCGTCCGGATATTGTAGACTTTCTTCCAGCCGTGGAAACCGCTGCTTTTCTGGAAACTGTTGGAAAGCTTGTCCGCCTCGTGATGGAAACTTGGCGGAATATACTGGCGCATGTCCGGGTCGCTCATAAAGTCCGAGACATCGCGACGGCCCAACATTTTCGCATAGGCATCGTTGACATACACAGCTTCGAGATCCTTGTGTACAACAACGCCTACGCGTGACCGCCCATACAGACGTGCGATTTCTGTTGGTTCGAACCGCATCAACGTCCTGTATCCCCCGACACATCTAAACCCTGAATGAAAGCACAGTTATCTAAGACTTGTTTCTCTGCGCACCATATTCGAAAGATTACATCAGTTTTGATGCAATTGAAACCGACGGATGCCACCCTCGAACCAGCAATTATGGTCACGATGAGAAACATCATGGTATCAAATAAAAGCAGATCAGCCCGAATATATAAGAACTACAAAATATTAAGAGCAACGATAAATCAACTGAATAGATCGACAATGGCACATTTTCCGGGAGAAACACCGTGACAGAAATGAAATTTAAAATAATTGCCAAAAATCGAAGCTGGGACGGTTACTGCAAGATTGATGTCTATCAGTTGCAACATGACCGATTTGATGGTGGTCAAAGCCCTGTCCTGCGACGCGAAGTCCTTCAACGCGGCCACGCTGTCGCCATCCTGCCCTATGATCCGGTCCGGGATGAAGTTGTACTGATTGAACAATTCCGCCCCGGCGCGATTTCTGTCAACGACAGCGACCCAAAAATGCCGGTCTGGCTGACCGAAATCGTCGCCGGCATCATAGAAGACGGCGAAACGGCCGAAGATGTTGCGCGCCGTGAAACGTTTGAAGAAGCCGGATGCGAACTTATCGGATCGCCCGAACTGATTTCTCATTATTACGTCACACCGGGATGCTCGACTGAAACGGTCCACCTGTTTTACGGTCAGGTCGATACCACCAATGTTGGCGGGCTGCATGGTGTCGCCGAGGAAGGTGAAGATATCCGGGTCTTCACGGTATCGGCCGAAGAATGCTTTGCCATGTTGCAGAATGGACAACTCTGCAATGCAATGACGACCATCGCCGTTCAGTGGCTGATGCTAAACCGTGACCGACTTCGGCAGAATTCAGAGGCTTGAGGAAGCCGAAGTGATTAATCAGAAAAACAGTAATCACACAAACTTTACGTTATATTTTTTAATCTGCCTTGACTTTTGTGTGCAAAAAGACCAATCAACTATCAAACACATTTGAAATCACCATGTTTGGAGTCTGTCATGGACATTCGCAATGGCACCATCGAAGCCATTGGCCGCACCCCTCTTGTGAAGCTTAAAAAGGTTTCCGAGCTGACGGGCTGCACCATTCTTGGCAAGGCGGAATACGCAAACCCGGGCGGGTCGGTCAAGGACCGCGCAGCCCTTGCCATTATTCGCGACGCTGAGGCGCGCGGTCTTCTGAAACCGGGCGGCGTCATCGTCGAAGGTACGGCTGGCAACACCGGTATCGGTCTTGCCGTTGTCGGCAATGCGCTGGGCTATCGCACCGTGATCGTCATCCCGGAAACCCAAAGCCAGGAAAAGAAAGACCTGCTGCGGCTTCTGGGTGCGGATCTGCGCGAAGTTCCGGCTGTCCCCTATCGCGATCAGAACAACTATGTGCATGTGTCGCGCCGTCTGGCCGAGGAACTCGCACAGTTCGAACCCAATGGCGCGATCTGGGCCAACCAGTTTGACAACGTCGCCAACCGTCAGGGCCACATCGACACCACCGCCCCCGAAATCTGGGAACAGACCGACGGCAAGGTGGATGGCTTTATCTGTGCGGTTGGTACCGGCGGCACGCTGGCCGGTGTTTCGATGGCGCTAAAGGATCGCAATAAAAACATCCAGATCGGCCTTGCCGATCCGATGGGTGCCGCCCTTTACAGCCACTACAAATTCGGTGAACTGAAATCCGAAGGCAGCTCGATCTCGGAAGGTATCGGTCAGGGTCGTATCACTGCCAACCTTGAAGGCGTTGAGATCGATCATCCGTTCCAGATCTCGGACGAGGAAATGTTGCCAATCGTGTTTGACCTGCTCAAAGAAGAAGGTCTGTGCATGGGTGGCTCCACGGGTATCAACATTGCTGGTGCGGTGCGCCTTGCACGTGAACTGGGCCCGGGCAAAACCATCGTCACCATTCTGTGTGACCTTGGCACCCGCTATCAGAGCAAGCTTTGGAACCCGGCGTTCCTCAAGGAAAAAGGCCTGCCGAGCCCCGATTGGCTCTAAGCCACCGCCATCCTGAAAGATAAAACCCCCGTCCGGTTTCCGGCGGGGGTTTTGTTTTAATCAGGTCGCGCGGGCAACCTCGCTTCGGGATTGGCGGATGTCCTGCGCTGCACGCGCCCAAAGATAAAGCCCGCAGAACAGTGCGCACAGCAACAACGATCCGGCAAAGCCCGCCACCGCGTTCCATCCGCCCTGATCCCAGAACCAGCCACCAACCGACCCCATGATGCTGGAGCCCAGATAATAGGCCAGAAGATATAGCGATGATGCATGCCCCTTGGCCGTTTCGGCAAGTCGCCCGACCCAGCCACTTGCAATCGAATGGGCAACGAAAAAGCCACTGGTCAGGACGACAATCCCGCCAATGATCACCGACAGGCTATCAGAGACAGTCAGTCCGACACCAAGGGCCGCCAACAACAGCCCCACCACCAGCACCGGGCCACGCCCGATCTTGTCAGACAACGCACCGGCTATCGATGAGGTCAACGACCCGCACAGATAGACCACAAAGATCAACCCGATCTGACTTTGCGACAGGCCATAGGGTGCATCGGAAAGACGGAAGCCGACATAGTTAAACACTGTCACGAAGCAGCCCATGGCAAAGGCACCGATCAGGAATACAAACGGCAAGCCCGCATGTTTCAGATGCCCGGCCCAAGCGCGCAGGTGATAGCCCGCCTGAAAGCCGGGACGCCGGACAAAGTTCCGCGATGCCGGCAACAGGATCGCAAAACCGAGGGCCGCGACAAGACCAAGTGCCCCCATCGCGCCGAGCGCAACGTGCCAGCCGAAAAGATCAGTCAGGAAACCAATCACGACACGACCACTTAGGCCGCCGATCGCCGTGCCACTAATATAAATACCCATTGCCATGCCAAGGCCTTTGGGATCGATTTCTTCGGCCAAATAAGCCATGGCAACGGCCGGAACCCCGCCCAGCATCAGACCTTCCAGCGCGCGCACCACAAGAAAGGCATGCCAATCGGAAAGAAACGGCGCGATCAGGTTCAAAACCGAAGCCACACAGATAGAGATCAGCATCAATTGCTTGCGCCCGACGGCCTCGGACACAGCACCGGCCAGCAAAATGGCAAAGGCCAGAAACCCGGTGGTCAATGAGAGTGCGAGCGAGCTTTCAGCCGGCCCAACCACAAAGTGGTTTGCAAGTTCCGGCAACAGTGGCTGCACACAGTAAATCAGCGAAAAGGTCGCGTAGCCTGCCAAAAACAGTGCAATGCTGATACGGCGAAATGCGGCGGACCCCGGTTTAATCCAGACCGGATCGCCAGACACATTTGCGTTGGTGGACGCGAGCGGGCTTTGCGAACGTATTGGGGGCGTTGCATCAGATGACGCCGTATCAGCAGCACTATCAGAATGTTGTTCTGGGTCAGTGTCCCGGGAAACAGACATTTGCGACCTCTTTTGGAATGGTTCGTGGGGTGACGCTTATGATTGCACTATCACTTCTATCCGTCCAATATATGGAAGTGTCTTTTGTGATATGTTTTAGGTATATCAGCGATGGAACTACGCCATATCCGCTACTTCCTTGCCGTCGCCCGTGAAGGGAACTTTACCCGTGCTGCGGCACGTATCGGCATCGGACAGCCACCGCTTAGTCAGCAAATCCGCGATCTGGAAAATGAAATCGGCACGACCCTGTTTCATCGTGTCCCCCATGGCGCCGAACTGACAGAGGCGGGCACGGCGTTTCTTGAAATCGTTGCACAGTTCCCCGATCTGGCAGAACGCGCTATTCGTGCTGCCCAACGCGCCGGACGCGGCGAAGTCGGATCGATCCGGGTTGGCTTCACGGCGTCCGCCGCCTTCAGTCCGTCTGTACCGCGCGTGTTCCGTGACTTCCGCCGCAGTTACCCCGGCGTTGAAATGACACTCGAAGAAGCCAACTCCGCACAGCTTGTCGCCGGCCTGCGCGACGAACGTCTTGATGCGGTGTTTCTGCGCCAGGATACGATTGCAGGCGATGGCATTCGCCTGCATGTGATTTCCAGCGAACCGATGGTGCTTGTCCTTCCATCCGGTCACCCGGCTGCCCAACGCGAAAAGGTCGCCCTGTCAGAACTGCGCGATGAGGCTTTAATCCTGACCCCGCGTGCGGTTGGGCCAACCCATTACGACAAGGTCGTCACCGCCTGTCGCGACGCCGGGTTTGAACCACAAATGGGTCAGATCGCGCCACAGCTTGGATCCGTGATCAATTTCGTTGCGGCCGAGCTTGGCTTTTCACTGGTTCCCAAACCGATGACACAGCTTCAGGCAAAGGGTGTCGCCTATCGCGAGATCGAAGGAGAAGTGCCCATTGCGCAATTGTCACTGGCCTATCGCAGCAATGATATCTCCACCGCATTGCGTAATTTCGTCAGCCGCACCCTTGCCGCCCATCAAAGCTAACAGGATCAACTGTTCTGCCTTTCGGGGCTGGCATGCTGGCAATTTCGCGCTAGATTAATGCCAACTGTGAAATCCGGCGCGCAGCTGAAATCTGTTTCTGTGATGCCCGCGCCAAACCGAAAGTCTGGCTATGCTAAGATATTCCCTTCTTGATCTTTGCCCAGTAAATGCGGGTGAACATCCCTCCGATGCGTTGCGCAATACGCTGGCACTTGCCCAACACGCCGAAAAGCTTGGCTATCATCGCTATTGGCTCGCCGAACATCACAACATGCCCGGCATTGCCAGTGCGGCGACGTCCGTTGTCATGGCCCATGTCGCGGCGGGGACCAAGACCATCCGCGTTGGGTCAGGTGGCGTGATGCTGCCCAACCATGCGCCGCTGGTGATTGCCGAACAGTTTGGCACCCTTGATGCGCTTCATCCGGGCCGCATTGATCTCGGCATTGGCCGCGCACCAGGCACGGATCAACGCACCGCCGCCGCCCTTCGCCGTGACATGCATGGGTCTGAGGAACGCTTCATTCAGGATGTCTTGCAGGTTCAGGCATTTCTGGCCCCGCTTGAAGGCAATCCGCCGATCCGGGCCGTACCGGGCTATGGTTCGCAGGTGCCGATGTGGCTTTTGGGCAGCAGCCTGTTTTCAGCCGATCTTGCCGCACGCCTTGGCCTGCCCTTTGCCTTTGCGTCGCACTTTGCACCCGACATGCTGATGGATGCGCTGACCCTTTATCGCAACCGGTTTGAGCCAAGCGAAGCCCTTGATAAACCCTATGCGGTGGCCGCGATGGGCTTCTTTGCCGCCGATACCGACGAGGAAGGCGAGTATCTGGCCACCTCGATGCAGCAGCAGTTCCTGAACCTGCGCCGCGGGACACCGGGCCAGTTGCCAAAACCGGTCAAGGATATGAGCGAAATCTGGAACCGCGTTGAAAAGGCCGGTGTGGATCACGCCATGCGCTATGCCGCAATCGGCGGGCGCGATACGGTGCGCAAGAAACTGCGCGAATTTGCCTACATGACCAAGGCCGACGAAATCATGGTCACTGCCAACATCTATGACCAGACGGCACGCCTGAAATCCTTTGAAATCTCTGCCGAGCTATTTGGCGAAATGAACGCAAAGTCCGAGAACAAAGACTGCGCCTAAGGCCAAGCGGCACCTTACTTTCGCAAATGCCGGGTTCCTCGTGAATCCGGCATTTTGCTTTCATCATACGAAATACCAGAACACACCACTTGCGCTTGCATCATTGGTCGGACAATATGCGCGTCCCGTTGAAGACTTCAACGATAGCCCCTTGTTTCAAAAGGTTATGGTGCGCCCTTCATGACCAACTTCCTGCTGGCAGCCCTGCCAATTGCGACCATTCTGTTTCTGATGATCAAGGTCAACTGGGGCGCTGCGCGTGCTGGTGCGGCTGCCTGGTTTGTTACCGTCATCCTGGCAGTATTCTTCTTTGGCGCGCCGACCGACATGCTGATCATTGCCCAGGCCAAGGGCGTGATGCTGGCCCTTTACATCCTTTATATCGTCTGGGCCGCACTGATCCTGTATTTCGCGGCCGAAGAAGCCGGCGCGATCAAAACCATCGGGCGTGCCATTCGATCACTCACGGATGATCGGCCGCTACAGCTTTTGATATTGGGCTACGTGTTCGCAAGCTTCCTTCAGGGTGTTGCGGGATTTGGCGTTCCGATTGCCGTCGTTGCACCGCTTTTACTCGGCATGGGTTTCTCGCCGGTGTTGGCGGTTGCCGCACCGATGATCGGGCATAGCTGGTCGGTTCTGTTTGGCAATATGGCAACCTCGTTCGAGGCACTGATTGGTGTTACCGGCATTCCGGGCACCGAATTGACCCATTATTCAGCGATCCTTCTTGGCCTGTCGGGCTTTATGTGTGGGGCGGCTGTTTTGTGGCTGGATGGCGGGTTCCGCACCATTCGCCGCCGCATGGTGCCGCTGGTCCTGATTTCCGGCGTCATGGGCGTCGTGCAGTATTTCATGGCCAATTATGGTGTATGGACGCTGGGTGGGTTGACCGCCGGGATCGCCGGGCTCGTTGCCTCTATCATTGTGACCCGGTTCTGGAAACCGCATCCCGATGATGTCGCTGAACAGGTTGCCGATGATCATCAGCACATGCCCTTGATCGAGGCACTGACGCCTTATCTGGTGTTCATCGTTCTGGTCACCATGGCGACCTTTGTTCCGGCGGTCGAGATGCTGCTTGGCAAAATCCGCTTCACGCTTGATTTCCCGGAAACGGCCACGGCCGCCGGTTGGGTGATCGAAGCCGAAAGTGCCAAGGCCATCGCGATCTTTGGCCATCCCGGAGCGCTTTTGCTTTATACCGCCGCCATCAGCTTCACGTTCTTCAAGCTGCGCGGTCATTACGATGACGGCATTGGCAAACGTATCTGGCAACGCACGCTTAAAAGCGGCCTTCCGACCAGTATCGGCATGGTGCCGGTGATCGGTCTTGCCATCATCATGGACCATGCCGGCATGACCTATGCCCTGGCCGAAGGCGGCGCTGCGATCTTTTCCGGGGCTTTTGCCATTGCCTATCCGGTGATTGCACCGGCAATTGGTGCGCTTGGTGCCTTCATGACCGGCAGCACGAACAATTCCAATGTCGTCTTTGGCATGTTTCAGCGCCACACCGCCGAACTTTCCGGTCTTTCAACCGCCCTTGTTCTGGCCGCCCAGGCAACGGGCGCATCACTTGGCAGCATGCTGGCGCCGTCGAAAATTCTGGTGGGCTGTTCAACAGTAGGCCTGTCTGGAAAGGAAGGACCAGTGCTGTCGGTCGTTCTTAAAACCGGCGTTATCCTGACCGCACTGTGCGGCTTCATGGCGCTGGGCATACTTTTGATCACGACGATGAACGGGGGCGCGTAACATGAAAAACAAACTGTTTAACCCGGTCTTTCTAGTCCTGACCTCGATCATCCTGCCGATTGCGGCGTTTGAGGCCCTGGTGACAGACAACGTCGCTGCAAGCGACATTCTGTTTGCCCTGTTCTGTGCTGTCATGGCGCTGATTGTCGTGCGCAAATAAAAAGCCCGCCGATCCACCTGACCGACGGGCTTAGAAGAATATCTTGGGCAAACCTTATGGGCGCAGGGCCGCCAGCTTGACGCCAAAGGCAATGAACACTGCACCAGTGGTTGCCTTAAGCGCGCGCTGGAAACGACCACTCCCGGCAAAGCGGGTCAGGCGTGCCAGCAACATGATCATGGCCGCAAACCAGATGGCGTTGATTGCCGCATGCAGGCAGACCAACATGAAGGCCGAGGTCACCGCCCCTTCTCCCACCGGGATGAATTGAGGAAACGCTGCCAGATAAAAGATCGAGACTTTCGGGTTCAGCGCATTGGTCAGAAACCCCTCGCCATAGGCCTTGATGAGCGTGCGCTTGCGCTTGGCCGGTGAAACCTCGGCAACGGTTTTTACCCCGCGCCAGGCATCACGCAGCGCCTTGAATCCGACCCAGCACAGATAAGCTGCCCCCAAAAACTTCACGATCATGAAGACCTGTGCCGATTGCACAAGGATGACCGAAATACCAAGGATCGACAGAGTCCCATGCAGGTAAAAGGCGGTCACAAATCCGGCAACATTGGCCATCCCGGCCGCGCGCCCGGATGTCGGGACGGTCTTGGCGACCAGCACGCCATTGGGCCCCGGCGACATGACAAGCAGTGACGCAACCAGCGCAAAACTCAAAACCTGTGACCAATCCATGGGGCGATCCTTTGCAAATGATCAAACGGTGCGCATTGACTGATGACGTTTCGCACCTTGTCTTGACTATATCCCGGCTCGATCAACCAGCAAGAAAATCATTGTGACCATACATTTTCCCTACCCGGTCCGGTCAGCCTGCCGGGATCAGGAAAATGATAACTTCTGGGAAAATGATAAAGAATAGAAGTGGCCGCCAGGATCGGGCGGCACTACGGTCGGTGCAACAAAATCAATATGGCAAAAGCCATGCAACGGCGGGGCACGAAACTCCCCACGAGCAAAATCTTCTGATGTCTTGGCAATGTGCCTGCACCCGCAGGCGCAATGTGAGCCCTGCTGACTAGGTTAAACATGCACGTTACCCGATCCATCCGCTCCATCGCCCTTTGTGCCCCCTTTCTGCTAGCTGCACCAGTTGCCCATGCCGCCGCAGAATCATCCGGCCCAAAATGGGGACCGCATATTGATCTGGAAGGCAAAGTCGGAACGGATCGTAACCTTGGCGAGACGGACCTGTTCATTCCGCTTTGGCAGGATGAGGACACACTGACCTTTACCAGCCTTCGCGCCCGGATGGATGACAATAACAGTCACGAAGGGAACTTCGGTCTTGGCATCCGTCAGATGCTTGATTCGGGATGGAACATTGGCGGCTATGGTTACTTTGACCGCCGCCACAGCCCCTATGGCAACAAATTCAACCAATTGACCTTCGGCGCAGAGGCCCTGTCGCTTGATTGGGATTTTCGCGCCAATGCCTATGTCCCGATCGGCACCACACAATACATGGAAGACAGTCTGAGTACTGTTGATGTAAGCGGCACTACCTTGATGTACAATCAAGGTGAAGAACGCGCATTACGTGGTTTTGACGGGGAAATTGGCTGGCGCATTCCGTTATTTGCGGCTGATGCCGGACAGCAACTCCGTGCCTATGCCGGTGGTTATCGCTTTACGGAAGACGGTGTTGATACGGTACAGGGTCCGCGTGGGCGACTGGACCTGACCTTTGATGAAGTCCCCTTTTTGTGGGAAGGGTCACGCTTTTCGCTCGGGGCGGAAATTCAGCATGACAGCCCACGGGGCACGCAGGGCTTTGCCAGCTTCCGCCTTCGTATCCCGTTGCAAGGCTTCGGCGATACGCCGAAACCCCGCCTGAGCGCGATGGAACGGCGCATGACCGATCCCATCATTCGCGATATTGATGTGGTCAGTCAGGCCGGACAGTTTTCAGAAGCAAGTGAAATCACCCAGACTGCGGACGGAGAAACGATCACAGTTCTGAACAGCAACTCGACATCGGCGGCGAACTTTGCCACTGACATTGCCAATGCAGGTGCCAATTCAACCGTGATCCTGAGCGGCAATTACACCGCAATCAATTCCGTCACAACGGTTCAAAGTGGACAAACAATTGTCGGGGGTGGCGCACTTGACATCAAAACCCCGACAGGACGGTCGGTTACGGTCAACATTCCGGCTTCATCAATCTCGGGCACCGGCAGCAATGGCGGCGCCGGTGGTGGTGCACGTTTCTTTAACATGGCCGATAACAGCAGCCTGGTTGGTGTGACCGCGAACGTTAACACAACAACCGGGTCAGCATACATCGTCCACATCGAAGGAAAGCAGAATGTTACCATTCGGGACAACAAACTGACAACGCAGAACGACACCTCAACAGCAGGGGCTATCATAATCAGAGACAGCCAGGATGTTACGATCAAGAATAATGTTTCATCCGTTACCTCCAATGCAAATGGTGCCCGATTCCTGGCGATTATCGGCAACAATTCCAACATCAGCATCGATGACAACAAACTTTCCGTGAGCGGAGCAGGCTTCGACAAGCGATTTGTATTCTTCGCCAATTCATCAACCATAAACAACCTGTCAGGGACAGGTAACACCACCAATAACCTCAACCCATGTGGTGACGGCGGCGGAACCCTTCCCACCGTTACTGGCTCAATCACAGTCGATGGCACCGCGGTAGACGGCAGCGCCTGTCCATAACGCGATACCGTAGAAACATGGACATATCGGCTTTGGCTTGAATGTTCTTCTTTTGTTCTTTATTGTGAGCATATGAAGAACAATATCAACCAAACCCACGCCCACGCCCGCGCTGTCATTTTTGATGATGGGTGGTCAAACGCGAAATGTGATCTGAACATCTTGCCCGCCCGCGGACAAAAGGGACGCGGCGCGGTGTCCAATATTGACGGGCGATTTGAACGTCACATCCATCAGGCGGTTGATGACGGATGGCTGGGCACATTGATGGAAGATCAGGATGCCCCACGCACCAAAACCACCCTTGGTATCGATGGCGCGCGTTCTGTGATCACCCGTAATCAAAGCCCGGATGTCCCGTTTGATCGGTCGATCAATCCCTATCGCGGGTGTGAGCATGGCTGTGTCTATTGCTTTGCTCGCCCGACCCATGCCTATCTGGGTCTGTCGCCCGGTCTTGATTTTGAAACGAGGCTGTTCTGGAAACCGGAAGCCGCCCAGCTTTTGCGCAAGCAGCTGTCGTCAAAGGCCTATCAACCTGCCCCGATTGTTATTGGCACAAGTACGGATCCCTATCAGCCGGTCGACCGTGACAAGAAACTGACGCGGTCGATCATCGAAGTTCTGGCCGATTGCCAACATCCCTTTTCACTGATCACCAAAAGTGCATTGGTCACCCGTGACATTGACCTGATCGCCCCGATGGCCGCCCGAAATCGGGCATCTGTGGCAGTATCCGTCACAAGCCTTGATCATCGGTTGTCAAACCTTCTTGAACCACGTGCCTCCGCCCCACACCGTCGGCTTGACGCCATCCGACAGCTCTCAGATGCCGGCATTCCGGTCACCGTCCTGTGCGCGCCTATTATTCCGGGCCTGAATGATACGGAGATCGAAAAGATAGTGTCGGCCTGCAAGGAAGCCGGTGCGCAATCGATTGGTCACATCGTCTTGCGCTTGCCGCTTGAAATCGCCGATCTGTTCGAAGAATGGCTTGAAACGCACTACCCCGACCGTAAGGCAAAGGTGATGTCGCTGATCCGTCAGATGCGCGATGGTCAAACCTATCAATCGGAGTTCGGCACCCGCATGCGCGGCACCGGCCCCATTGCCGATCTGATCGCCAAACGCTTTGACGCTGCGCGCAAAAAGCATGGCCTGACCAACCGGTCTCTCAACCTTGATTGCAGCGGCTTCAAACGTCCCAGCGCGAACGGGCAAATGTCGCTGTTCTGAGATCAACAGCAACATTGCCCATATCCCGCAACAGATACCCCATCCGGTTCAGTCCGCCCGCCGGATCAGCATCGTGCTTTTGCCCCCAACCGTAAGGCGCAGGACTTCGCCATCATCAAAAGCGTAGCTCAGGATATGATGGTCGGGATCAATGATCTGTTTGCCTTCGATGGTGACAGCACCACGTGCAACCAGTTCACTTGCCGCCGTGCTGGTCTCGGCAAAACCGGCCATCAGAATAAGCGGCACCACCCCGATCCCGTCTTTCAGGGCATTGGGCGTGAAATCAAGTGTCGGCATGCGATCAGCAAGAGAGATATGGGTCATTTTCCGGTTTCCTTGTTGGTGAAGCCACCTCGGGCAAACCGGTTTATGGAAAAAACAAAGGCCGCCCTGGGGCAGCCGGTCTTGGTTTAATTTACAAACACATCAACAGGCGCCGCGCTATGTGCACGACGTAAAATAGGCGTTCTGATGTGTAATAATGTTTTCCATGCTTTAATGCATATGGCGCTTTTTTCGTTTGGTCAAGCCGCTTGTTGACCACCCCCCAAACCAAAGAAAAACACCCGCCAGCAAAACCGGCGGGTGCAACGAAACATTGATGGCCTGACCTGCAAGCGAAGATGCTAGCTGACAACCCGATAGCGGGCATGCACTGCCGGTTCGCTAATGATGGCCGGATCGATCATGGCATTAACCGCGTCCTGTGCTTCGCTGGCGGCAACACCTTCGCGGTCCTTGGCGTTTACATTTCCGTCTTCGCAAAGCGCCCTGGCACGTGCACTTTCAAAGAAGCGCAAACCACGTTTTTCCATGACATACAGGGTTTCACCACCCCATTGTCCGGTCCAGACAAGACCAGAAAGACCTTCCATTTCCCGTTCAATCCGGGTCGGCGAAATCGGCATCCCGAGGCAGGTGGTCAAAAGGAAGGAAAGTTCGGCTGCGGTCACCCCGTCTTCACAGCACTCCTCGGCCAGAACCGACATCACCGCCATGGTCACAACCCGAAGCGAAACCTTTTCCGCATCAAGCCCCGGGAAACGGTTTTGCTGAAGTTCGACAATGTCGTTGGCAATACGATCAACATCGCCACGAATGACATAACGGCCCCGCCATACCCGGCAGCTGCTTCTGACTTCCCACGCGCTCATGATTTGGTCCCACCCGTTTTTGTTTGTCCCTGCTAAAAAAGATACAATAAACATACATAACGTCAATATCTTTTTCGACTTTTTGTATCATTTCATACACTCGTTACGAAACCAGTGGAAGCCATCAGCGGCAACGGTGTAACCGTCCTCACCCTCGACTTCTTCAAGGTAGCCTCTTGCCGCGGCCGCATGGAAATCCCGGCTAAAATTGCGCGGCATCCGCAGGTGATCCTGGCGGCGCAAAAGGCGGCGCACATCACCGCGCGTTACAAAACTCCTGCCATCGCGATATTGCAGCCAGACCGCAGCAAGCAAAATCGTCTCGGCAAAGCCACGTGGTTGCAGGCGCCCGACCAGATCGGCAAAACTGCCGACAAATCCTGTAATGAACATGCCGGGATCTATTGCGCCGGAAAATGCGGCATCGCCTGTATATCCAATCGCACGATGTGCTTCGCCCGCCCCCGGCACGCCATGGGCTGCCGTCGCAGCCTGATCATCCACCTTGGCCCCCGCACTTTCATTGGCGAAGACATCAACCTCGCCGTTCTCGCGCGGGCGACCGCCGCCTGAAACACCAGGTACAGAACCACGCACCGCGCCAACAGCCATACCCGGCACTGACGGTGTCTGCCCGAACAAGGCAGCCATTACCACCGGCAAACGCGCAGGCGGAATCGCACATTCGAGATCGACTGGGCCGAAGTCCCCTTCACCGGAAAGCTTGACATGGATAATGGCTGGCACGGCTATATCACTCCTGAATTACACCGCAGCGATACCATACATTACGTACAATTTTCAACATCAATATTACATTTATGTATACTAACTTACACTTCAGCCGAAGGATTACCGTAACTTTGGTCTCGACAATTGCCGGTCCGCCACCGCACCATAATCCCGGCAATCAATCCATTCGCACCAATGCTGCGCGACGAACGGACGCCCCGGCACCAAACGCCGGGCGGTAAAATCAAGAACGCCATCAACCGCCACCAACGGGAGACCAGAAAACATGACACGCCTGATGTTTCGCGAAGACGCCTATGCAAAGAATTGCAACGCCACCGTCACCAGTATTTCAGATCGCGGGATCGAACTTGATCAAACGGTATTTTACGCGACCGCTGGCGGCCAATCGGGTGATGTCGGCACACTAACCCTTGGCGATGGCACGGCACTTCCCGTCGTTACCACGGTCAAGGATCGCGAAACCGGGCGTATCTTGCACATCATTGCTGATGATCATCCCCTGCCCGCGGTTGGCGATACGATCACAGCCGAACTTGATTGGGACAATCGCCACAAGCTGATGCGCTTTCACACCTGCCTGCATCTTTTGTGTGCCGTCATCGAAGGCGATGTCACGGGTGGCAATATCGCCGCCCACAAGGCGCGGCTTGACTTTAACCTGCCGGACGCCACGCTCGATAAGGATGAAATCAGCGAAAAGCTTAATGAACTGATCGCACGCGATGCCGATGTCTATGACGGGGAAATCTCCGTCGCCGAGCTTAAAGCCAACCCGGAACTGGTGCGCACCATGTCGGTGCAGCCGCCAATGGACGGACATTCCATCCGGACTGTCACCATCGAAGGGATTGATTTCCAACCCTGTGGCGGCACCCATGTGCGCAAAACCAGCGAGATCGGCAAGGTCATGGTTTCCAAGATCGAAAAGAAAGGCCGTCAGAACCGCCGGATCAACGTGGTCTTCGCCGACTAACGCCAGCTTCCCCGGCAATGCGGATCTCCACCATCCGCATTGTCTGCCGGTTGCCAGTAAAGCGCAGGACCGTTACAAATTTAGACTGAAACTCAGGACCAATTTAAAATGATGCCGGACTCAACCGGGATCTAGCAATATCCACCATTGCCAATCGGAGCTTGTCCATGACCAACCCACCTTCCGACGCCCTTGTTTCCACCGAGTGGCTTGCGGATCATCTTGATGCACCGGATGTGCGCGTCGTCGATGCCAGCTGGTACATGCCAGCCGAAAACAAGAATGCCCGCGACTTTTATGATGCTGAACACATTCCGGGCGCGGTTTTCTTTGATATCGATGACATTGCTGCCGACGATAGCGCCCCGCTGCCGCATATGATGCCTGACGCGATCAAGTTTTCCGCCAAGGTTCGCAAACTGGGCCTCGGCGATGGTGTCCGTGTGGTTGTCTATAGCCAAAAGGGTTCCGCCCTTGCCGCCTGTCGTGCATGGTGGATGCTGCGTCATTTCGGCCATCATGATGTCGTCGTGCTTGATGGCGGCCTGCCAAAATGGATCGCCGAGGGACGCCCGGTCACTGATGCACCGACCCCGCCGCGCGAACGCCACTTTACCGCACGCGCCAACAGCTTTTTGCTGCGTGAATATGATCAGGTTCTCTCGAACGTCAAAACCAAACGCGAACAGCTGGTGGATGCCCGTGCCGGCGAACGGTTCCGTGGTGAAGTCGACGACCCGTGGGGCAAATCTGGCCACGTGCCGGGCTCCTACAACCTGCCCTTTACCGAACTTCTGAATTCGGATGGCACATTTAAGTCGGCGGATGAAATCAAGGCTGCGTTCGACGCAGCAGGTGTCGACCTTAACAAGCCGATTGTTGCCAGTTGTGGTTCCGGCGTCACGGCCTGTGTCCTTGCGATGGGGGCCTATATTTCCGGCCACAAACAGGTCGCGGTCTATGACGGATCCTGGGCGGAATGGGCCACCACGGAAGACAGCCCGGTTGATACCGGCCCGGCCTGAAAATCCGGCCCTGTCCGTATCACACATTTAAAAAGAGAAACCCGATGCCCGCCCCATCCCCGTTCGGTTCGGATATGACGAACAATACCGCCGATGGTGCGGGCATCAGACTTGAACAGCTTAAAACCCCTACTAACGACGACATTGCCGCCATCACCCGCCTTTGGATTGCGACCGGACTGATCCCGGCGATCCGCGATGCGCGGCAGGATATCGAAAACTGTATTGCGGCCGACAATGGCAGCCTGATTGTCGCGCGCATGCCAGATGATCAGCAAATCTTTGCCACCATGATGACCGGCCATGACACTGTCTTTGGCTGGATTCATTATCTGGCAATCGCCGAACACGCCCAAGGAGGCGGGATTGGCCGCGAACTAGTAAGTTTGGCCGAGGATATCCTGCGCCTTTCGGGCTTAAGTGAAATTCGGATAACGATTGAAAATGCCGCAGCGGGTGATTTTTACGCCAAACTCGGCTATGACTTTATAGCAAGCGTCACCGATCAGGCTGATCCTGATCCGCACCAAAACAAGATAATGCGCAAGAGTTTAGTCCAATGACCCCATCCAATCCGCGCAAGCTGGAAGTTGTGATCAGCTTCCTTGAAATGCAAAGCCCGCCAGAACGCGCACCGGCCATCGTCCCACCCGGCAAGGTCGCGATCATCCGGGCTGAAAATCCGACCCTGTCATTTTACCGCTACCTATATAATACGGTCGGCGAACCATGGCTGTGGTGGCAACGCCGCCTGATGAGCGACGAAGAACTCTCTGCGATCCTCGCCAAGCCGGAAACGCATGTTTATGTGCTTTATGTTGCCGGAGTGCCTGCGGGCTTTGCGGAGCTTGATCTGACGGATTTTGAATCGGATAACGTCATTGATCTGCACTATATGGGCCTGATGCCGGAATTCATCGGCAAGGGCTTTGGCAAATATCTGCTGGATTGGGCGATTGATACCGCCTGGAGCTTCAAACCCACCCGCATCACGGTCAATACCTGCACGCTTGATCATCCAAGTGCACTTGGGGCTTACCAAAAGGCTGGATTTGCTATATACGATCGCCGAACCGATATTGTTGATGATCCGCGCGACACAGGACTGATCCCGCATATCGACCACCATGTCGATCATGATGGTCATCCCGCGAGCGATACACCTGATCGCGAAAGTGATCCGGAAAATGCAAATAATGCAGATTCCGACACTTTGATCGTTGACTTTCCCGACCGCGCACGGTAACAAGCGCGCCTGAGTTTACCCAAGCCAGAGGATGATGACCCATGGCAGTGCCAAAGAAAAAAGTGACCAAGTCCCGTCAGGGCATGCGTCGCTCGCATGACAAGCTCGCCAAGGGCTCGTACCGCGAAGACAAAGAGACCGGCGAACTGCATCGCCCGCACCACATTGACCCGAACACCGGTATGTACCGTGGTCGTCAGGTGGTCGAGCCGAAGATGTAATTCCGCACCGGAGAGCTTTTTGCTCTTTGGCGGTTTGCGACGCTATATATTTCCGCGCCAGTCCTATCGGACTGGCGTCTGGTTTAAAAAGGGATGAAACCGTTTGGTTTCATCCCTTTTTATTTATCCCTACTCAAAACCATCCATACCGGCTCCACACACGATCACGCCGACCCGCCCCGGATTGGGATCACCGAGGCGATCATTCATGACAGCCGCAATACCGGCGGCGGCGGAAAGTTCGACCGAAATACCGAACTCCTTCCAAAGCCACTTGGCAGATTTTTGCATTTCCTCGTCACTGACCAATGCGATGCGATCCACATTCCTGCCAATCAGATCGACATTAAGTGCCGATGACTGACGCGGTGCCAGACTGGTCGCGGCTGTATTCACGCTGGGCAAAGTCGCGACCTCGTTGGCCTTAAGGCTTTCAAACAAGGTTGCCGCCCCGGTCGGCTCCACACCGATCACTCGGATCGATGGGCGCAACAAGCGTGCGGCTGTCGCCACACCGGCAATCAGCCCGCCACCACCAATCGCCACCACCAGTGTATCAAGGTCGGGTTGCTGCTCTAAAAGCTCAAGCGCGATGGTTCCTTGCCCGGCAATCACCTTGGGATCGGCGAACGGGTGGATATAGGCCATACCGCTTTCATGTGCGTGCTCCATCGCGGCACGGTTGGCGTCATCCCAAACCGCCCCGATCAAAGCCACATCAACACCCTGCGCGCGCAGTTTTTTGACTTTGGGATGCGGGGTGTTGGTCGGCAGGAAGATTTTCACCGGCACACCCAGTGTACGGGCCGCATTGATCACACCCATGCCATGGTTGCCGCCCGATGCCGTGCACAGCCCGGCAGATCTTTGTTCGGGCTCAAGGGCCAGTGCGGCATTCATCGCCCCACGTGCCTTGAAGGACCCGCTGACCTGCATGTTTTCAAGTTTCAGGAACATCTCGGGGATGCGATCACGCGCGACAAAGCCGGATGCATCGCCAAAATTGCTGACCGCAAACACCGGGGTCAGGCGCATATGGTCTGATATCGCCTTGCGCGCAGTGCGAAAATCCTGAAGTTCAATCACGGGGCCCCCTTGCCGAATTCTGTGTCATTCGTTGCTGTTATTGAATGTAAAAAATAGCCTGATATCAGGCATTAACAATGGCTTTGACGCAAAAAGCCTTGAATGCCCGCCGCCAAGGTGGTTTGTCTTTGAGGCATAAGACGTCGCGCCCAAGGAGAACCGCCTGTTATGTCATCGCAAAGCCCCAAACATACCCAAACCAAACTGGTCCATGCCGGTCGCCGTTCTAGCCAGTATCACGGTGTGGTCAACCCGCCGGTTCTGCATGCCTCGACCATCCTGTTTGACAGCCTGGCAGAACTTGAAAAGGCTGGTGCCTCGGTCCCCGGAAAAACGACCTATGGCCGCCACGGCACCCCGACGCGCTTTCTGCTCGAAGAAGCCGTTGCCGAACTTGAAGGTGGCTATGGCACGCTGTGCGTTTCATCGGGCGTTTCGGCGATTACCAATGCCATCCTCGCCTTTGTAAAGCCCGGCGATCATATCCTGATCACCGACAGCACCTATTTTCCGACTCGCAACCTGTGCAATACGTTTCTTAAGAAGTTCGGGGTCGAGACGGAATATTATGATCCGACGATTGGCGGCGACATTGCGGGCCTTATTCGCGATAACACCGCCCTTGTCTGGTGCGAAAGCCCGGGGTCGCTGACCTTTGAAATGCAGGATATCCCGGCAATTGCCAAGGCCGCGCACGCGCGCAATGTAAAGGTGATGCTTGATAACACCTGGGCTTCCCCAATCCTGTGCCGCCCATTTGAACTGGGCGTTGATGTCTCGGTTCAGGCGGGTACCAAATACATTGTCGGTCATTCCGACGTCATGCTGGGCACCATCACGACTGCGACCGAGGAAGACCTTCTGACCATCAAGAAGCAGGTCCTGATTTCCGGTGACGCGGTTGGTCCAGATGATTGTTACCTCGCCCAGCGCGGGCTTCGCACCCTTGCCGTGCGCCTGAAACAGCACCACGAAAGCGGCCTTAAGGTCGCAAACTGGCTGCAAACCCGCCCGGAAGTCAAACGCGTCCTGCATCCCGGCCTCCCCGATGATCCGGGCCATGCGATCTGGAAACGCGATTTCACTGGTGCCTGCGGCCTGTTTTCCTTTGTCATGGAACCGGTCGAAAAGGCGCAGCTTGCCAATATGGTCGATCACATGGAACTGTTTGGCATGGGCTTTAGCTGGGGTGGCTTTGAAAGCCTGATGCTGCCCTCAGACCCGACCAAAATCCGCACCGCCACCAAATGGGACGACGATGGTCAGTTGATCCGGCTCCATATCGGCCTTGAGGATCCGGATGATCTGATTGCCGATCTTGAAGCCGGGTTTGCGCGGCTTAAAACGGCCTAAATCCGAAAAGCACACCCGAAAATGACAAAGGGCGCTGAACTTTCAGCGCCCTTTTCAGTTTAATCCCGCAAACCTGCGCTGCTTCACAGCCACGCAAACAAAAGCGATGCAATCACAATCACCGACAGGATGACGCGCAAGTTGCCATACCACGCCGGAAACTGCCCGCTTTTGACGGTCTGCAAGTCAATCAACAGCATGGCCGCGAAGCTTGCAGCCAAAACGGGCAAGCCAATCGCCAGCGGCACAAGCAGCGTCAACCATCCGATAAGCGACGGCACCACACTGATGCCAAGCGAGACCCACAGGAACTTGTCGGCAACCGTCCCCTGATCAAAGGCCTTGATCGCCCGCCCCCAATGCACGCCGCCCAGAAATGACAAGATCACCGCGCCATAGGCGACAAGGGTGAAATAGGCCAGTGATTGATGCGCACCCGATAAGAATGCCCCGCCAATTGACAAGCCAACAAACGGGATCGCTCCCGTCAGCCCGAACCAGCGCGCGGGCAGCGGGATGGCGACAAAGAAAGGCGCATCCGCTTCGGGCTCGCGGGCGGATGCTGGGTTTCGATCTGTTGATGACTGCTGCGGCACACCGATATCCTTTTACGCGGTTCTATCTGCGCTTTACGGAATCGGGCGCCTAGCTGATCACCGTGTTTAAGGCGATATCGGTTTAGCCACCTGCAAAGTGGCGCTTGGCACTCATCACAATGCCGCTGGCAACAAAGATCGCCGCAGCCGAAATCACGATGCTCGGCCCGGCAGGCGTATCAACATGCCAGGACAGGGAAATCCCCGCCAGAACCGATGCCGCGCCAAACAGTCCGGCCCCAATCGCCATCTGTTCAGGTGTGCGGGCAAAGAAACGCGCACTGGCGGCTGGAACGATCAAAAGGGCTGTAATCAGCAAAACCCCAACAATCTTGATTGCCATACCGATCACAAGCGCCATCAGAAGCATGAAAATCAAACGCAGCCGTTCGACCGGGATGCTTTCGGCCGCGGCAATTTCCGGGCTGACTGTCAGCGCAAGCAAAGGCCGCCACATCCAGGCAAGGATGCCAAGTGCAAAGGCGCCGCCAACCGCCAAAAGCAAGATGTCCCCGGTATTGACCGCCAGAATATCACCAAACAGATAAGCCATCAGATCAACAGCAACACCTTGCACAAAGGAAAGCGCGACCATGCCCAGTGCCAGCGTGGAGTGCGCCAGCATGCCCAGCACCGTATCGCTGCCAATCCGCGATTGCCGCTGCCCATAAGCCAGAATAAGCGCGGCCGCCAGACAGGTCGCGATCATGCCGATCCGCACATCGACCCCGATCAGAAGGCCAAGTGCCACCCCCAGCAATGCCGTATGCGCCAGCATGTCGCCAAAAAACGCCATGCGCCGCCAGACGATAAAGGCGCCGAACGGGCCACAAACGACGGCCAGCAAAACACCGCCCAAAACGGCGCGAAACAGGAAATCGTCCATCATTGGTTTGTTCCCGCCCCTTCTTTGACGGCTTTATTGTGATCATGCGCGTGATCATCTGCGTGATGGTGATGCGCATGGTCATGGGAATGATCGTGACCACATCCGCCAACAACATGCCCCGACAAATCATGTTCGTGATCATGTTCGTGGTGATAAATGCCAATCGCATCGGCCTCGCGCACGCCAAACAAAGACCGGTATTCCGGATGCTGGCGCACGGTTTCGGGAATGCCCGAACAACAGACATGGCGATTGAAACACACCACCTGATCGGTCTTGGCCATCACCAGATGCAGATCATGCGAAATCATCAGAACCGCGCAATCAAGTTCACGGCGGATCTCGTCAATCAGGCGATAAAGCTCCGCCTGCCCCGAAACATCCACGCCCTGTGTCGGCTCATCAAGCACCAGCAAATGCGGGCGCAGCAAAAGGGTGCGGGCCAGCATGACGCGCTGCGTCTCGCCGCCTGAAAGCTGGCTCATCTGCGCGTCAATCACATGCCCTGCCCCAACCTGCGCCAAAACACCTTCGCAATCCGCCCGGCTCACGGATCGGGTCAGGCTCAGAAACCGCTTCACCGTCATCGGCAAGACCTGATCAATGGCAAGCTTTTGCGGCACATAGCCAATCGTAAGGCCGCGCTTGCGCACGACTTCACCACTATCGGCTTTCTGCAAACCCAGAAGCGTCTTGACCAATGTCGATTTGCCCGCACCATTCGGCCCGATCAGGGTAATGATCTCGCCCGGATGAATGGCAAGCGATACCTGATCAAGCACGCGCTCATTGCCAAAGGACAGAACAAGGTCACGGCCTTCAATGAGTGGCGCAGTCATGGCACAGCCCCTTGATCTCGACCGTGGTCGCCTGAATGGTAAAACCGACACTGCGGGCCGCCTTGCGAACCGCGTTGCTCATGTCTTCGTTGACCGCCTCGGCGACGCGTCCGCAATCGGTACAGATGAAATACTGCCCCAAATGTTCGCAATCGGGCCGGTCACAACCGAAATAGGCATTAAGCGATTCAATTCTGTGCACCAGACCAAGCTCAGTCAGGAATTCCAGCGCGCGATAAACCGTTGGCGGTTGAACCCGCTGCCCTTCAGCGGTCAGCGCATCCAGCAACTCATAGGCCGTAACCGCCTTGTGCGATTGCCAGATCAGGGTAAAGACCTTGCGGCGCATGTCGGTAAAGCGCGCATTTTCGCTGTCACAGACTTTCTCTGCCTGCGCAAGTGCGCTATGCACACATCTGTCGTGATCATGGCCCTTTTTCGGGAAAAGATCGCTCATAGCTGAATATCTCGTATCGACGGCCATCTGGTTTCGGCGGTTTCGGCCCAACCGATTTCAAAAAGCCGTGGCATCTGATGAAATGTTATAATATATCATTTTCTGACGCGCCAAACGTCAAAAGTCAACCACCATCGACCGGAGCTTCCCCATGACGGGCTCAAATGCACTGATTGCCGACAAACTGAAATTCAACGAAAACGGCCTGATCCCGGCAATCGCCCAGCAACATGACACGGGCGAAGTCCTGATGATGGCGTGGATGAACCGCGATGCCGTGCTTGAAACCCTTGAAACCGGCCGGGTGTGCTATTTCTCGCGCTCCCGCGGGAAACTTTGGCGCAAGGGTGAAAGCTCCGGCCAGGTGCAGAAACTTGTCGACTTTCGTTATGACTGCGACATGGACACCATTCTGGTCGAGGTCGATCAGATTGGTGTTGCCTGCCACACCGGACGGCGCAACTGTTTCTATTTCGCCGCCCGTGATGGCAAGGAAGTCGTGATTTCCGAACCGGAAGTTTCGGCCGAAGAACTTTACGGCAAGAAATAAGCCCGCAAATCCAACGCGCAGCGCAAAAGACCTGATTGATCATGGCCCTTTCCAACGAACAGTTTGACCGCATCGCCACCACCGTCATCACCGGCTTTCTGGGCAGTGGCAAGACCACGCTTTTGAATGCCCTGCTGACACAGGATGGCATGGATAAGACGGCGGTCCTGATCAACGAGTTCGGCGAAATCGGGCTGGATCATTTGCTGGTGCGCGAAGTTTCCGAAGATGTGGTGTTGCTCAATTCCGGCTGTATCTGTTGCTCGGTGCGCGGTGATCTGATTTCGGGTCTGCGTGATTTGTTTGTCAAACGCACGCGCGGTGAAATTCCGGAATTTGATCGGGTGATCATTGAAACCACCGGCCTTGCCGACCCGGCCCCGATCCTGCACACCCTGATGACCGACCCGCTTCTGACCACCAAGTTCCGCCTTGATAGCGTGGTGACCACGGTCGATGCCATCCACGGCGCAGGCCAGCTTGATAACCATCCCGAAAGTGTCAAGCAGGCGGCTGTTGCCGACCGCATCCTGATGACCAAGGCCGATCTGGCCGATGAGGCAACGCGCACCAAACTTGAAACCCGCCTGCGCGCACTCAATCCGGCCGCCCCGATCTATCCGGTGATCAATGGCGACATTGCGGTTTCGAAGCTGTTTAATGCCGGGCTGTATGACCCGACAACCAAAAGCATGGATGTGCAGAAATGGCTGCGTGATGAAGCCTATGAGCAGCACGGCGATGATCATGCGCATCATCACGACGATCACGCGCATCATGACCACCACCATGATCACAGCCACGACGTCAACCGCCATGACGACCACATCCGATCCTTCTGCATCACCTTTGACGAACCGATCCATTGGGATGCCTTTGTTACCTGGGCCGAAATCTTTACCCAGATGCGCGGTGAAAGCCTTTTGCGTGTAAAGGGCATCCTTAATCTGGTCGGCGAAGACGCGCCTGTCGCCATTCATGCCGTGCAGCATGTTTTCCACCCGCCGGCATCCCTGCCCGCCTGGCCAAGCGATGATCACCGGTCCAAGATCGTCTTCATCACCAAGGATCTTGGGCCCCAGGTAATCCGTGAATCGCTTTATCACCTGAATGCCGCGGTCAGCGAAACCAATGATGGCAACACGGTCAAAGAATAATCGACCGCGTTTGAGCCACATCAAGGATCATCACCAGCAATTGCGGCAATCTCGTCCTTGGCTTGATACAGCCTCACTCTAAGTCCTGAACTTCGGGCGACCCATTAATTTGGTCGCCCTTTTTCTTTACCTGAAAATCCCCACCCGCACACGGGGCAACCCCGGGCCTCTCGCCAATTGCACAGCCTGTACCATCCTGATGTACAGGTTGCGATCGGCGACATGCGCACTAAATCTGGCGCAAATCGGGCAAACTGACACCGGATCGTCATTTGCACATGACACCGCGAAGACCCAAAATCACAACAATCAAACGAAACAAGGGGGTACACCAGTATGATTTACCGGAACTGGCAGGACACTAAAATCCCGGCCCTTGGCTTTGGGACGTACGAGCTCAACAACGATCAAGCGGCGAAAATGATCGCTGAGGCCGCCAAAATCGGCTATCGCCATTTCGATACCGCCCAGATGTATCACAACGAACAGGGCGTTGGTCAGGGCCTGAAAAATTCCGGCCTTGCACGCGATGACTACTTCCTGACCACCAAGGTCTGGTACGACAAATTCCAAAGCGGTGATTTGCAGACCTCCGTGGTCGAAAGCCTGCGCAAGCTTGATCTTGACCATGTTGATCTGTTGCTTCTGCATTGGCCCAATGATGACGTGCCGCTTGAAGAAACCATGGCAGCCTTGAACGAGGTCAAAAACCTTGGCATGACGCGCCTGATCGGGATTTCAAACTTCCCGACCGCCCTGATTGATCAGGCCGTGTCACTGACCGATGCGCCGCTGACGGTCAATCAGGTCGAATATCACCCCTATCTTGACCAGTCCAAGGTGCTCGAAAGCGTGCGTGCGCATGACATGCTGCTGACGGCTTACTGCCCGATTGCGCGCGGCAATGTCATGAAGGACGCAACGCTTAAGGCCATCGGTGAAAAATACGGCAAGTCGCCCGTCCAGGTCACCTTGCGCTGGTTGCTGCAACAAGACAGCGTCATGGCCATCCCGAAATCGGGCTCACCGACAAATGCCGCGGCCAATTTCGATATCTTTGATTTCGAGCTTTCGGAAAACGACATGGACGCAATCCATGATCTTGCCAATCCGAATGGCCGCCTGATTGATCCGTCCTTCGCACCGGAATGGGACAAGGCCGCCTGATCACCATCCGGCGTAACGGCGAACAAACATACAAAATTACCAAGACCGGCTTGCTTTAAGCCGGTCTTTTGCGTTTGGCGATGCCGTTACATCAAAAACACGCGATTTACGCTGCGATCTTGCGCACAGCTTGTTTCGCATCTGCGAAAAGCGTATTTTAATTCAATCTAATCAACCAACTGGCAGCACACCGCTTATGAGCACCGCAAACACCAACGATAAAACCGACCCGGCCGCAACCAGCGAAACACCCAAAAAGGACGATATCGCCCATCGCCCGTATGAGGATGTCCTGGCCCTGTTGCTGGGCACGATGGTGGTGTCGCTTGGCGTCACGCTTTATAGCGAAAGCATCCTTGTCACCGGCAGCACCGCCGGCGCTGCCCTTCTGATTGAACATGCCACCGGGCTGTCGTTTGGCATGATCTTCTTTGTGATCAACCTGCCCTTTTACTGGCTGGCTTTCAAACGCATGGGCAAGGCCTTCACCATCAAAACCTTCATCGCCGTTGGTCTGGTCTCGGCCTTCTCGAAGCTGACCCCGATGCTGGTAGAGTTCAACACGCTCAACCCGGTCTATGCCGCGGTTGCCGGGGGTGCGTTGATGGGGATTGGCCTGCTGATGCTGTTTCGCCATCGTGCCGGCCTTGGCGGGGTCAATATCCTCGCCCTGTACCTTCAGGAAAACTTCAATATCCGCGCCGGTTACTTCCAGCTCGCCGTCGACATGGTGATCCTCGTCTGCGCCTTCCTGACCCTGCCCTTCGACAAGGTCCTGCTCTCGATCCTCGGTGCAGTCATCCTCAACCTGATCATCGCACTCAACCATCGTCCGGGACGGTATTTCTCGGCGCGATAAGAACGCAAACTACACGTATGACCTACCCGCTCAGCTTCGCGAACTCACGCCGCAACTCGACTAAATTGCCTCAATAATCAAGGCAGATTTCAGTGCGACCGCAAAACCCGAATACTGGTAACTATCCCATATGGCATTGACCAAATAGACACTAAAGAGAGATGATGCATGGCGCTTCTGCAATCGGGGTAGATTAAGTACAATATGAAACACCCATTAAAACTGGCGCTAATTGTCACAGCTTTGGCATTTGGTATTATTGTAGTCGCATTAGCGATAGATACCGCGTGTATCAGCAGCGGAATAGCAAGCTGTCGTGTGTGGAATGGGTTTCAGTGGGAAAGCATTGTCGCAGGCACATTAGGTCTAATGGGCGGTATCTTCGTTATAGCCGCTGCACGCCACCAAGTATCAACAATGAATCAACATCGCTCAGATCAAGTAGCGCAACCTCTCGAAACTACTCTCGACGTCATTGTCAACACTAAGAAAAACCTTCAAGAAATCCAGCACCTGCTTCATGAAGAGAATAATAATGCTTGGGGCTCTGATAGCGACAAAGAAAAGATAGACGAGTGGGCACGAACAGTAGAACGATCAGCGTTCATACTACACCGAAGAATGGATCATCTAAATAAACTAATCTCAACCCACGGAACTACTAGCTACAATTTTTCGTCATACACAAATCTCGTGCAACTCACGGAGCTTTCACAACGGATTATCAGCAACAGAAGCCACCCCGACTACTTTAGTATGCAAAAAGAAAAACAGGACCTACTATTGTCCGCCATAACAGATTCACTAGACTACTGCGAAAAATGTTCGTTATCAATTTCACAGCAAATTCAGTCAATAAAATCCAAATACATGGGCGATAATTAACTATCCAGTTGTCAGAATGGTATTGCATTCCGCGGTAGCAAGCGACACCGATTAGTCCGGCTCACAAAGCATGAAAATGGCGATCCCTGCAGGACTCGAACCTGCAACCTACAGATTAGAAGTCTGTTGCTCTATCCAGTTGAGCTAAGGGACCGCTGGGTGGGGTGGTTACGAACCCCGGGGCATGGCATTGGGCGCCTGCCCGACTGTCTTCACAGGCTTTAACGTCCCCTGTCAGACGAAACGGGGCGGAAATCCGCCCCGAGAATTGGTCAAATACGCTGGCGATTGCCAGATCAGACGACGCGTTTGAACGCGAAGTTGTCCGCATAGGCCTTGAGCTGAAGTTTGCGCGGTTTCGGCATTTCGATGTCCGCGATCAGCTTGTGCTTGGCGGCAAAGGCCTGCGCTTCTTCGAGGGTTTCGAAATACATGCGGACCTGACCACGGGTATCAGAAGATCCGATCCAGCCCATCAGCTGATCCGCAACCTTTTTCGCACCCGGTTCAAATTCCATGACCCAGTGCTTGGTCGCAGCCTGACCGGACTGCATGGCGTTCTTGGCAGGTTTGTAAACACGGACCTTCATCGGGACCCTCGTCTTGACCTTCGGGATAAGATGATGATGGCAGTTAAGCGGGTCTCTCTAACCCCTGCTATCAGTTCATCTTTTACACCTTTTATCGTGACTTGGAAATCCCGTTGGGCATCCGAAAAACGATAAAAGGGGAAATGGTCGGGAAGGCGAGATTCGAACTCGCGACCCCCTGCTCCCAAAGCAGGTACGCTACCAGACTGCGCTACTCCCCGACGCGGATGTGGATTTAGCACCATCTTGCTGGGTGGGCAAGACCGCATTGCGTGTTTTTCTCGAAAATATGACACAAAAACCGACGCAAAAACCAAAGGCCGCAGATATCACCTGCGGCCTTGCTATTGCTGATTGATTGTGTGGCGTGTCGAAGGTGCTACCTAGCGCGGCAGTCCTTCGACCTTTTCACCAACCTCAAACCCCATCCGGTCAGACGAACCACCATTGAGTTCAAGCACAAAGCGCACCGGCCTTGGCGATGGAATGATGGTTTCTGATTGCGGCACGGTTCGCTTTTCAATGCCGACAATCGTGCCGTCAGCTGCGATGAACAGCATATCAAGCGAGATAAAGGTGTTTTTCATCCACATAGAAATGTCGCGAGGTCCGCCGAAATCAAACAGCATTCCGGCGTCTTCAGCCATTTCGGTACGAAACATCAGGCCGCGCGACCTTTCTTCGGGTGTGATGGCCAGTTCAACATTGAACACTTCGCCATCAACAAGAAGACGCGACCGTTCATAACCGGTTGCCTTTGCATTCAGCCCGGCAACAACCGCCGCGCTGACAAAACACACAACCAAAGCCATCTGAAAGAACGACTTCATACCCCATATCCTCTTAGTCTTTTGACGCGATCCCGGACCTCGTCCCGGATGGCGCCACCCCGCCATGGATCCGCAAGCGTTGTGAACAACTCACTTGCCGGCTGTCTTCCACGACTATGCGCCCATTTTATGACACGCAGGATATTTTCCGCTGTGATGGGTAACACATCAGGTATTTCGATCCCGTTAATGGTTGCCCACACCCCGGACCAACAGCGTGCAACGCCATATGGACTATATCCTCCGCCGCCAAGAACAAGACTTCGGGGCGCCAATCGGGTCATCGCCCCCACGACTTCCCAGATCGACTGATTGCCCAAAAGCTGTCTGGACAGTGGATCTTCAGCAAGAGTATCACATCCACATTGTAAAACAATAGCTTGGGGTGCAAAACTTAATCCAAGAGGAACCAAATATTCGAAAAGGATGAAACGCATCTCGTCATCATGCATGCCGCCAGGCATCGGAAGGTTGCGCGCCATACCGCCTGCAATGTCATCAATTGCGCCGGTCTTGGGCCACAGGTCTTCCTGATGGATCGATACGGTCAGAACGCGTTCATCCTCGGCAAAGGCGATCTGCACCCCGTCGCCGTGATGGGCGTCGATATCAACATAAAGCACCCGGTCCAACCCGCTATCAAGCAAGGCATAAATGCCCAGAACCGGATCGTTGAAGTAACAGAACCCGGATGCCCGATCGCGCAAACCGTGATGGGTGCCCCCTGCCGGATGATGAATGATCCCGCCATCCCTGATCAGGTTGGCCGCCATCACCGATGATCCGGCGGCAGTTGCCGGACGCCGGAAAATTTCCGGATAGATCGGATTGCCATTCTTGCCCAGACCGAACCGCTCCATCATCTCGACGGGCAGCGCCTGATCGCGTTCGGCCTGCATGACGGCGGCAATATAGTCCGGGTCATGGAACCGTGCGAGCTGATCGGGTGTTGCCACCGGCCCGGTCAGATAGGTGGTCTCATCCACCCAACCCAGCGCATGCACCATATCAACCACCAGCGACACCCGCGGGATCGCCAGCGGATGCTTGGGACCATAGCTTGAGCCACGATAAATCTCGGCCGCAATCATGCGCGGGGCCGGATCGGCAATACGGTGGTCTGGTATCTCGTCTGAAAGGATCACAATGGCACGCAGGGCAGATTTGGTTGCAGTGCCGAAAGCATTGACCGTTTCATGATGCTCTTTCAAGTTCTGTTTTGTGCAATTCCCGGCTCAGGACCTAGCGCCTTGCACTTATGGCTTGGATGCTTTTGGGCTAAACACCTGATTTCATCGACATAACCGGTTGCAAGGCGATTGACGGGCCCCCTGACTTCTCGCAATCTGCGAACACTGCCAAATATTCCTTGCTGTCACCAACCTGAAAGGCTGTGCCGTGCCATCGCCCCGCCGCATTCGTTACCGCCACCTTGTCAGGGTGGCGATTGTTCTGTTTGTGCTGCTTGTTGCTGTTCCCGGAAGTCTTGCACTTGTCGGATTGTCTGACTTTGATATCAGCAACCGCCCGACTGAACAGATCAGCTTTGCACACGATGATGCTGTTCTGTCTGGCAGCCTGATCTTGCCAGATGCGCAGCATACAGGCCCGATTGCCCTTCTGGTTCACGGCGATGGCCCGCAGGACCGCTTTGCGGGCGATGGCTATTTACCCGTGATCAATGCCCTGCTTGATCGCGGGATCGGTATTTACAGCTGGGACAAGGCCGGCATCGGCGAAAGCACGGGAAACTGGCTTTCGCAATCCATGAATGACCGCGCAAACGAAGCCGTTGCGGCGTATGACGCAATCAGAACGGCCCATCCCGGAAGCCGACAACAAATCGGCTTTATCGGTTTTTCCCAGGCGGGCTGGGTGATCCCCAAAGCATCGCGGATGATCCCGGACAATGCCTTTAATGTCATCATAGGCGGGGCGGTGAACTGGCAAGAACAGGGTGCGTATTACACGCGCCAACGCCTCTTGGCCGATGGTGCAACACAAGAAGATATCGAACGTCAAATTGAACGCAACCACGTCCGGGACAGCGTGATCTTTGCGCCCGATGCAAGTTACGAAACCTACCTTGCAAACACCAGTGATCCGTCACCGATGGCATCGGACCGGTACGAATTCGTAAAACGCAACATCACATCTGACGCAAAAGCAGACCTGGCGCAGCTTGAAACACCGACACTTGCCATATGGGGACATGATGATCTGAATGTGGATGCAAAATCCGATGCGGATATCTATCGCGATATCCTGATCGGTCGACATCCTGAAAATGAGGTGGTTGTCATCCCCGATGCCACGCACGGGCTGCTTAGAAGCAATTTGTTCAACTATCAGCTCAGCAGTGAAATGCCGACATCCCGCCAGATGCTTTATGTCGCCCTTGGCCGGTATGCCTATGCGCCCGGCACGTTTGACAAGATCGCGGGCTGGATCAAGCAGGTGGTTGCCCGACCCTAACCCGACGCCCGAAGATCAAATTGCACGGTGGCTGAGGCTTCGACCCCGTACATATGACGGGAGGGTCAGATGTAACTTATGCCGCCCAATTTGATTCGCATCAGGACACGCTGGCGCGTGGCCGAATGATCTTGCCACTTTTGCGCTGTTCAAAAAGATGCGCGATCCAGCCCGCCATGCGCCTGACTGCATTGACATGATCGCCGCGGAAACAGATGCCGATATTGCCCCACATGTGGAAGACACGGACTGGGGTCCAGCCCGGCGCATCGCCTTTCCGGTTAACATCGCAGGAACACCACATCGCTGGATTCATCCGGCAGGAAAGCTGCATCGTTATGCTGCCCACTGGTAAGCTGTGATCAGGATCAAGTCCAAGAACTGTTACAAAACTTGACGGCAGCGATTTGTCTGCGCATAGTCCCCTGATCTCCGGGGGGGCCGATCGTAAATCGGCTGAGAGGTTCGGTGTTGCCGAACGACCCTTTGAACCTGAACCGGTTAAGACCGGCGTAGGAAGGATCGAATGCGCAGCACAGAACACGCGCCCCAGATGGCGCAAGACAATCCAACCAGATTTGATATTGCGCTCCGTGCCGCCCGCGTGGCTTTCAACGGCGTCGATATTTTCCATGATCTTGACCTGACCTTGCAGGCGGGAAGCTTTACCTGCCTGCTCGGTCCAAGTGGTGTTGGCAAAAGCACGCTTTTGCGCTATCTCGCCGGCCTGGTCGAAGGCGATGTTAGCGGGACCATCACCTGTTCAGACAACACCCCGCTTACCGGTCGGGTCGCCTATATGGCGCAGCAGGACCTGCTCTTGCCTTGGCGCAGTGTTCTTGAAAATGTCGTACTCGGTGCTGTTCTGCGCCACGAAAAACCCGATTATGAGAAAGCCTCACATTTACTGACCGAAGTCGGGTTGCGTGATGCGGCAGATCTGCGCCCGGCTGAACTGTCAGGCGGCATGAAACAGCGCGCCGCCCTTGCCCGCACATTGATGGAAGATCGCCCGGTCGTTTTGATGGACGAACCGTTTTCGGCCCTTGATCCGCTCAACCGCCTGCGCTTGCAGGAACTCGCCGCACGGGTGCTGCGGGGCAAAACGGTGTTGCTTGTGACCCACGACCCGCTTGAGGCATTGCGCCTTGGCGATCAGGTTCATGTCCTGACCGGCAGCCCGGCACAATTGCAAGACGCCATCACGCCCAAGGGACAAAGCCCGCGCAACATTGCCGATCCCGAAATTCTGGCACAGCAGGCCGAACTGCTCGGCCAACTGGGTGCCGAGCGGTCGGAGGATGCGGCATGAGCACGCAAATCAATCCTCATACAAATAAAAAAGCACTGTCCGAGCGCCGCTGGCTGATCCTTGCGCGGCCGCTGATTATTATCATTGCGCTGATTGCCACCTGGCAACTGTTGGTGATTGTTACCGGCGCACCGAAATACATGCTGCCACCGCCAGCTGACGTTTGGCACACCTTGATCGCGCGTCATGCCGTCCTGCTTGATCATGCGAAATATACCATTGCTGAAACCGTGATCGGCCTGTTTGCCGGTGCCGCCCTTGGCACGCTGGCCGCCATTCCGATGGCGCTGTTTTCGCCGGTGCGTTTCTGGCTGATGCCGATCCTTTTGGTCTCACAGGCCATTCCGTTCTTTGCTCTGGCCCCGCTTTTGGTGTTGTGGCTGGGCTTTGGGCTGGCATCGAAGATCGCCATGGCCGCATTGATCATTTTCTTCCCGGTCACGGTTGCGTTTTTCGATGGCCTATCACGGACCGAAAGCGGCTGGCTTGATCTGGCGCGCACCATGGGGGCAAGTCGCTGGCGGCTTTTGACCCATATCCGATTGCCCGCCGCTCTGCCCGCCTTTGCATCTGGTTTCCGCGTTGCCACCGCCGTTGCCCCGATCGGGGCGGTGATTGGCGAATGGGTCGGATCCAGTCACGGGCTGGGTTATCTGATGCTGCATGCGAATGCGCGGGTTCAGATCGATATGGTTTTTGCCTGTCTTCTGATCCTGTGCGCGTTTTCGATCACGCAATATTTCATTGTCGATCGCGTGCTGCGCGCAGCCCTGCCATGGCAACCCGACAGCCTGAAACCGGTTCGGTAAAACACCACACGCCTGCCTGTTTGGCAGCGTTTTAAATCCTCATACTATTTATTTGGCGCATCTTACGGAGGTTCATCCATGTCACGCCTTAAATCCATGATCACCGTGACCGCACTGGGCGCACTTGTTCTTGGAACGTCTTCAACCGCCTTTGCGGCGGACAAGCTGGTCATTCTTCTTGATTGGTTTGTGAACCCCGATCACGCACCGCTGATTGTTGCCAAGGAAAAGGGTTTCTTTTCCAACCATGATCTGGATGTTGAACTGATCGAACCATCCGATCCGTCCGCCCCGCCGCGCCTTGTTGCCGCCGGTCAGGGCGATGTAGCCGTGAACTATCAGCCACAGCTTCACGTTCAGGCCGCCGAAGGCCTGCCACTGACGCGTATCGGCACACTGGTTGCAACCCCGCTTAACAGCCTGATCGTTCTTGAAGATGGCCCGATCAAGGAAATCGCCGATCTCAAGGGCAAGAAGATCGGCTATTCGCTGGCCGGTTTTGAGGATGCGCTTCTTGGCACCATGCTCGGCAATCACGGGGTTTCGATTGACGATGTCGAACTGATCAATGTGAACTTCTCGCTCTCGCCGTCGCTGTATTCCGGTCAAGTCGATGCGATCATTGGCGGCTATCGCAATTTCGAGCTCAACCAGATGGAAATCGAAGGCAAGCCAGGCAAGGCATTTTATGTCGAGGAAGAAGGCGTTCCGCCCTATGACGAGCTGATCCTGACCGTGCGTAACGACAAGGTCGATGACCCGCGTTATGCCCGCATGCTGGCTGCCCTTGAAGAAGGTGTGCAGTACCTGATCAACCATCCGGATGACAGCTGGCAGGCCTTTATTGCCGCCTATCCGAACCTTGATGATGAACTCAATATCAAGGCATGGGCCGATACCCTGCCGCGCTTTGCGCTGCGTCCGGCGGCCCTTGATAAGGCGCGCTATGCCCGCTTTGCCGATTACATGGTCAAACAGGGGTTGATCACCGAAAGCCCTGCGCTTGAAACCTATGCGACCGTGATCGAATAAAATTCAGTCCCCCCTGCTTTCGCAAGGCTCGCCCCAGCAACTGCGAAAGCATTGGTCTGCACCCCGCATGGGAAGACCACCAAGAAAGGCCGGAATGTGTGTCCCGCGTTCCGGCCTTTCGCTTGCGCAGGTCAAATTCCCAGTTACCTTATGGTCACCCGCGTAAAATGCAGAATGGCGACCACATTCAAACCGGATCAGGACCCAAAAGTGCAGCAGCAAACAAAACCAGCCCATCACACCGATAGCGGCTTTGAAAACCGTCACCCCCTGCCCGATCCGGTCAAACGGTCGTTCTGGCATTTCTTAAAGCGGCGCTATTTCGGTGATGATAACTGGCCGAAGGCCAAACATCAGGTCGGTAAAATCCCGACCGAAACACCTGATCACGAAGCCATTCACAACCCGGATCCCAAACGCCTGCAAGTCACTTGGGTCGGTCATGCCACGGTTCTGGTGCAATATGGCGGGCTCAATATCCTGACCGATCCGGTGTTTTCCGACCGCGCATCACCGTTCAAACGTGTTGGACCGAAACGCTATACCCAACCGGGGCTAGCCATTGATCAGTTGCCCAAGCTTGATCTGGTGTTGCTGTCACATAATCACTATGACCATTTTGACCTGGCCAGCCTGACGCAGCTTGGCAACGCGCCGCGTTATGTCTTGCCGCTGAAGAATGGTGCACTGCTGGAAACTGCGGGCATTCGTGCTGATCGTTATGTCGAACTGGATTGGGATGAAAGCCATCATCACGATGATCTGAAAATCACCCACGTGCCATCAAATCACTGGTCAAGCCGCACCACCAAGGACCGCAAGGAAATGCTGTGGGGTGGCTATATCCTTGAATTCGGCGATGGCTACCGGTTCTATTTTGTCGGTGATACTGGCTGGAACGAAGCCCTGTTTACGGAAATGGGCGCAATCCACGGCGGGATTGATTTCGGCCTGATCCCAATCGGGGCCTATGACCCGCGCGACTTCATGCGTAATGCGCACTGCAACCCCGAAGAAGCCATTCAAATCATGCAGAAAATGGGCGTCAAACAGGCGCTTGCCATTCATTGGGGCACGTTTGTTCTGACGGCTGAGCCGGTGGATGAGCCGCCGGTCCGGTTGGCGGCGGCCCGCAGGGACAACGGGATTGCAGATGGCGATTTCGTTGCACCACCAATCGGCGCGACCCGGTTCTTTGATGGCAAAGCCGCACCCGCATCGACAACCACGCAAAAGGTCGAGCATACGGCGTCTGGCTCATAGCTGCCCTTTCAAGTTCGGTTTGGTGGTTTTTCAAACTGCATGCTAAGCATCAATGATTGCGTCACAAAACCGTAACATTGGTCGCCCCGCCATGAGTTTGACTGTCTTTCTTGCTGTAATGGGCGCTGCCCTGATGCATGCCGTGTGGAATGCACTGGTTAAGGGTGGCTCGGACAAATTGATGAACATGACGGCGATCGTGCTGGGTCATACGCCGATTGTTCTGACCCTGTTGCCGTTTGTTGAGCTTCCTGCCCCCGAAAGCTGGCCTTATCTTCTGACTTCGCTTGGACTTCATATCGGCTATCAGTTGTTTCTGATCCTGGCGTATCGTTTGGGCGATCTCAGCCAGGTTTATCCGATAGCACGCGGGTCTTCGCCGCTGATTGTTGCGGCGGTGTCCGTGTTGATCATGGGGGTTACCCTGCATGTCAGCGAGTGGCTGGCGATTGTTATCATCGGGGTTGGCATCATCAGCATGTGCATAACGCGACAAGCCGATGGCATGCGTAACCGCAATGCTGCCCTTGCCGCGATCATTACCGGTTGTTTCATCAGCAGCTATTCACTGGTCGATGGCACCGGTGCAAGGCTGGCCGGAACGGCGCTTGGCTATTACAGCTATCAGACGATTGGCAACGTCGTGATCTTCGCCGTGATCGTGACCTTCATGCGCCCGCGCATCCTTGTCGATATCGCGCGATCTGGCAAAAAGGTCTTTGCGATTGGCGGCACCGCGTCCTTTGCGGCCTATGCCACTGTGATGTGGGCCTTTACACAGGCGCCGATCCCGCTTGTGGTCGCCCTGCGTGAAACCGGCATTGTCTTTGCCCTTCTGATCGGCGTGTTTTTCATGGGCGAGAAGCTTAACCTTATAAAGCTGTCCTCGACCATGATGACGCTGGGCGGAGCGATTGTCCTGCGTCTGGCACGCAGCCTGTAACCGCCCCTACCCAATATCTGTTTCACGACACGCGATCAGACCCGCGTGCGCGGCACACGGCGCGTGCCGTCTTCAAACCGGCCAAGCTCCATGCCCTTTAGCGTGATGGATGGCTGCCCGGTGGTGATCCAATCTGCCAGCACCTTGCCAACCACCGGCCCCATGGCAAAGCCATGGCCCGAGAAGCCCGATGCGACAAAGAAATGTTTGGGATTGTCGAATTGATCAATCACCGGCACCGCATCCGGGGTGACATCAATGTCTCCCGCCCAGGTATCGACAATACCGACTTTCTTAATCTGTGGCAGGACCTTTTGCAGGTTGCGCATCGCGTTTTTAACCCGCACCTCATACGGTTCCGCCTGATTGGTACGTCGTCCGATCATGGGTTGCCGTGATGCATCCGATCCCGGCATACGATCGACCAGATCATCAAAGAACCGCTTGTTAAAGTGGAACTTGAAAGTCGCCCAGTTATCAAACAGCCCCGGCATGAAATCGCGGGCATACTTGAACCGACCCAGCGTCAAATCAATGTCGGTCATGAATTCATCGGCGATGTTCATCGACCCATCTGCGCGTTGCCGGAATGCAAGCCCAGCCGCCAGCGTGCCCGCAGCCGAGATATCAGGCACGGGTGTGGTGCGGATCACGGTACCGCGCGTGGTTTGCTGCGGCAAACGCCGCCCGAACTTGGCGACGAATTTATGCGTCGCAGCCCCGGCAGCACAGATGACGTATTTGCATTTGATTTCGCCCTGTTCGGACACCACCGAACTGATCGCGCCGGCCTCTGTTTCAATCGAAAGCGCGCCGCAGCCCTCGGCAATCACAGCACCCAATTCACTGGCGCGTTTGGCGATTGCCGGGGCGGCCTTTTTCGGTTCGGCCTGCCCGTCTGAGGGCGTGTAGATCCCGCCAACACCCGGTGCTGTGATCCCCGGTGTCAGTTTTTCGACCCCCTTGGGGTCAAGGACCTGGGTTTCGATGCCAAAGTGTTTGGTGTCGTTAATCCAGCCCTCGAATTCCGACATTTCCTTGTCATCGCGGGCGACAAACAGCACCCCGCCCTGGCGCCATTCCAGATCGGCATTCAGTTCCTTTTCAAGACCTTGCCAGATCTTGTTGCATTCGATCATCAATGGCAGTTCTACCGGGTCACGCCCCTGCTGGCGGACAAAGCCCCAGGCGCGACCGGACTGGTGTGACGCGATGGTATCCTTTTCCAAAAGCACGACTTTCATGCCGGCCTTGGTCAGGTAATAGGCGCTTGATGACCCGTGAATGCCGCCGCCGATGACAACGACGTCGCATTCCTTTGGCAGGGTGATTTTCGGATAATTCGTCATGTGGGGACCTAAAGATGAATATTGGTGGCAATTCAATTTGGTGTGTGGCGGGAACCACGTTATGTTGCGCGCCAACAAATCTCAACCAAATCAGGTGCCACCATGTCTGATCATGCAAAAAAACAGTCCCCCGCCACCGTAAGTGCACAGGCGCTTGGCTGGGTGGATGAAGCCACCAAATCCGTTACACCGCCGCTTTATCCGTCCACCACGTTCGAACGCAACACGGATCTGAGCTATCACGATGGGCGATGCTATACCCGTGCGGACAACCCGACCTATGATCAGGCCTGTGCAGTCCTAAACGAACTTGAAGGCGGTTCTGAAACCCGCCTGTTTGCATCGGGCATGGCGGCTGCCGTTTCTGTTTTGCATGCGCTGAATCCGGGTGATCACGTCGTCGCCCCCAAGGTAATGTATTGGGCGCTGCGCAGCTTTATGCTCGATAGCGGTGTACGTGCCGGACTGTCATTTGATTTTGTCGACAACGCCGATATTGCCGATTGGGACAAATGCATTGTTGCCGGCAAGACCAAGCTGGTCTGGCTTGAAACCCCGGCCAACCCGGATTGGCAGATCACCGATATCGCCGCGGTTGCCAAACTGGCCAAGGCCGCTGGTGCGTTTGTGGTCGTTGACAACACCGTTGCCACGCCGCTTCTGACCCGTCCGATTGATTTTGGTGCCGACATCGTCATGCATTCGGCGACCAAATATCTGAACGGTCATAGTGACGTTCTTGCCGGGTCCCTGACCACTGCCAAGGATAGCGAATTCTGGCAGCGCGTTTGCAAACAGCACGCATCGGGCGGTGCCGTTCTGGGCGTGTTTGAAACATGGCTTTTACTGCGCGGGATGCGCACCCTTTCGATCCGTGTGGAGCGCGCCAGTGCCAATGCCATGGCGATTGCCAAGCATTTCGAAAACCACCCGGAAATCGAACAGGTTCAGTATCCCGGCCTTGAAAGCCATGTTGGTCATGAAATTGCCAAAAAGCAGATGTCAGGTGGTTTTGGCGGGATGCTGTCGCTACGCGTCAAGGGCGGCGAAAAGCGCGCGGTTGAATTCCACAACCAGTGCAAACTGTTTAAACGCGCGACATCGCTTGGCGGGGTTGAAAGCCTGATCGAACATCGATCCTCGGTCGAAGGGCCGACCAGCCCGGTACCGGCAGACCTTCTGCGTCTTTCGGTCGGGATCGAAGATTGTGGTGATCTTGTTAACGACCTTGAAACGGCCTTGCGCTTAAGCAAATAAGACACATCCGTCTTCAATCAGGATTCAACTGATCGATGCCCAAGTCGATGCCGATCCAAATCGCAGTCAGATCATGGACACATGCTGTTAAACGCACTGTCGGTTTCTCTGTGGTTGCGCTGGCATCGACTATCCTTCCCATCGCCCCGACGGTTGCACATGATAGCAACACCCCTCAGGGCAGCCTGACCGACGTCAATGCCCTGCCCCCGGCGCCGGGTTTGATTTTTGACGTGGTGGCTGGCGAATACATCATGTTTGATGCGCTGGTCGAACGGCTGTCAGGTCGCAAATACATCCTGATCGGCGAAAAGCACGACAATCCCATCCACCATCATCATCAGGCACAGCTGGTCAATGCACTCAGCAAGTCGGATGAACGTGAACGTGCGGTTGTCTGGGAAATGTTTACCCGTGATCAACAGGCATCGCTTGAAGACAGCTGGCAGACGCTTCCGGTTTCGGAACTCGGCCCGGCGATGGCGTGGGAAGATCGCGGTTGGCCGTCATGGCATGACTACGCGCCGATTGCGCAGGCTGCACGCGATAACGGTTTGATGATGGTGGCGGGTAATCTGCCGGATGATCTGCTTAAACCCATGATCAGCAATGGCAACGATGCCCTGCCCGATGATCTGGCTGCCAAGCTTGATTTGCCAGATATGCCGACAGAAATACTTGATCGCTTCAATGTCGAAATCGCCGAGGGGCATTGCAATATGCTGCCCAAAAGCATGCTGGGTGGTTTTTCAGCCGTTCAGTTTGCCCGCGATGCGTCGCTTGCGCGTGCGATGAGCGATGCGGCAAATATTGACGGCATTGATGGTGCTTTCCTGATTGCGGGTGCCATGCATGTCCGCCACAGCATTGCCACCCCCTGGCATTTGCAGCGCTATGAACCGGATCTTGAGCCGCGCGATATCGCAGTCGTCAGCCTGATCGAGGCCGATGATCCCGGCCCGGACGCGTCAAGCATCGAGGATTATGCCATGCGTTTTGGTGCCCCCGACGATATCGATTTCATGTGGTTTACCAATGACATCGCGCGCGGCGATCCGTGCCAGAACCTGGGAATGGGGCAATAACCCCAAAACCCGTTCAGCCAAGCTTTTCGGATTACTTGATCTTGCGCGGCAACCAGTCGGTGGTCGCAACCGGTTTGCCTTTGTGGGAGCGCATGACGCGCGGGCGCACGACTTCCTTGGCCTCGGGCGTGGTCGCGGTTTTGCGGACCGAGGCATAAAATTCAACCAGTTCGTCGAACGGGATGATCGTTCCGATCCCTTCCTTGTAGGCCTTGGTAAAGGGCGGATGATTACGCACGGTCACACTGAGATGTTCGACCGTGTGATGACCAAAATGCGCCCAGATGCTTTCAAGAAAATGGATGGTTTTCGGATCAACCGATTTTAGCCGCACATCAGGTCGGGATTCTTCCATCACGGCATAAAGGTTGGGTTCGACCGGGCCGAATTCCTCAGCGACAAAGATGGCGGGCATCAACATGTTGCCGTGATAGTTCGCGCCGTAATAGGCTTGGGCCAGATACAACAAACGATGCAGTTTTTGCGGCTGCAGATATTCGTTGTCATTGAGTGCTAGGTCAATGAACCTGAATGCGGCATCAAATACTGTATTGAGAACCGGCTTGTTCTTCATGCTGTGCCCGATGGTCATGGGATACGATCACGTTTTGCCAAGGATCATAAAACCTATGGCAGATACCAACAAGCATCACCGATCAGGTTTTTAAATTTTCGGGGAAAGTAGCGGTTTGAAGTGCCTATGGGCAGGCCAGCCTAAACGGTCGCATCCAGATGCTTGCCGCGCACGCCCACACCGTGGGCCACCGCGTTGACCACCGCATAAAACGATGTACCGCTATTGGCCGACAGGTCAAACGGGATTGATGGATCAAGCAGGCTGGCAAAATCGATCTCGCTGGGCATATCGACAGCACCCTCGCGGTCACTTGCGCGACGCGCGGCTGACAGATTGCGCTGTTCGGTGCGCTGGTCTTTCTGTTCGCCGGGATTGCCTTGCCCCGATTGACGTTTGTTTTTGCCATCGACATAGGCATTAAACAGAATACCGTCATCATCGGGGTCATAGGTGTAGTTCTGAGACGATGCCTCAACCTGATTGTCCCGGTCGGCTGTTGCCACACCGCGCGCACCAGCAGGCGCAAGTCGGCCATACTGGCCAACCTGTGAGACTGTCTGTGCGTTTTGGACCGGTGCGATCATGTTCCTCTGCCTTGGCGAAAGACCGATATGGGCTAAGACCTAATTTAATCCATGCATTATACATGAATATATAGTGATACGGCAGGAAATTCGCAATTCCTGCCCCTCACCTCAGTTTCCAGGCGTCTTAATCGCCTTCGAATTCGACCAAGTGAAATTCTTCGATACCGCGATCGCGGATTTTCTGCGCCCCACCAAGATCAGGCAGATCAATGATGAAGGCGCAACCTGCGACCTCTGCCCCGATCTTTTCGACCAGATCAATCGCGGCAAGGGCAGTGCCACCGGTGGCAATCAAATCATCCATGATCAGAACACGACTGCCCGGTTTGACGGCATCCTTGTGGATTTCGATGACGTCGGTGCCATATTCGAGTTCGTACTCGACACCGACCGTTTCAGCCGGGAGCTTGCCCTGCTTGCGGATGGTGACAAAACCGATACCAAGAGCGACGGCAACCGCCGGGCCGATGACAAAGCCACGCGCTTCGATCCCGGCGATCATGTCGATCTTCTTGTCCTGGAATTCGGCGGCGAAACTGTCGATCACTTCGCTAAGACCATACGGGTCCTCGAACAGCGTCGTGATATCCCGAAACATGATGCCCTTTTTCGGGTAATCGGGAATGGTACGAATCAACGACTTGATCGACATGGGATACTCCGGCCAGATATCAGGAAATGCGACTTCGCAGCTCAAAAGCCATGACTATCACGGCCAGATCACATACGGCGTCACTTGATGCCTGAAACAGAGTGAATTGGCAAGGTACATCCCATCATCCGTGCCTTGCCGGAGCCAAGCTTTTAACCGCGTCAAGCCGCGTGCGGTGTGGACAGACGCGGGTTGATATGTGCGACAGACGGTACCGCCGCAACAAAGTCATTGGCGAGCTTCTTGCTGATTTCTGCGCGTGTTCCACGCGGCAAGCCGGTTTGTGCCGCCTGACGATTGCCCCAAACGGCCCGGTAAAGGCGATAATCATGGTCATTGATCTGACCGAATACTTTTTCGACTTCCATCAGAGTCTGGACGTAACTCTTTTTCATGTCAGTCATCCTGTTGCTCGTTGGTTTTCGACGGTTTTGCCCATCGAATTTTGTCGCATCCATTTTTGTGATGCGGCGTTTACAGAAGCCATATAGTCCTAACTTCATGGCCGCTCAACTGCAGCACGGTGACAAGATCAGGAAGAATTTGTGACAGTTTGCCCAATTCTTCCGATGCCGCAAAATCAGCCTTTCCTGAGGTTAGAAGATTTGTGCCAGTTTGCGGCTTACCAGCCATATAAAAACGGCCCGTCTTCAAAACAGAAGACAGGCCGAAAATAAATTCGATCAATGCGCAAACGACGCTCCCAGAACGCTAGGCTCAGAGCGCTAGTTCAGCTTTTTGGCGGCTTCGGCCTGTTTGGCTTCTTCGTCGATCTGCTTTTGCAGGGCATCGCCATATTCACCGTATATCCGGCCCTCAAGCGACAGTTCCAGAAAACGGATGTAATCGTTTTGGTCAGTGATCTTTGCACGCGCGACTTCGATCACGTCAAACGGGCTTGCCGCATCCAGACCGTATTTGCGGATCAGTCCCAGCATTTCTGCGGTGATCTGATCAAGCTTCTTGCGGGTGTCGCTATAGGAAAGCGTCATCAGATTGTCCTGTGTATCGAATGTGTTTGTTGGGCTGGTTATGCCTGTTTGTCGTTGGGCTTGCAAGCCCCGCAACGTTGAAAACAGCCCGTTTGGCGATACGAACTATACCAATTCAATTCGCCCCGCTTGAGGCATATCAAAGCACTTTTTCCGCGATCATGCATGGTTCACAAGCCCGCGAAACAGAACAAAAAACATCCTGTTCCGTCGGGTTTATTGAAGCCTATGCCATCGGGGAGTTACCATGCGCATCCTGTCTGCCTTCAACGCCATGAGCATTCGCAAACGCTTTATGTGGGCGTCCGCATTTGGCGTCTCTACCACTGTGATTATTGCGCTTTTGATGATGACTGTGGTCGAGGAAAAAGCCATGGATGAAAAGCTTCATCAGCTAAGTGAAAACGAGCTGACGTCGCTGCATGCGCTGATTGTCAATGTGATGGCCGCCCGCCCCGATGATGTCGACGATATCGGCATTCAGGTTTTCAATAACTGGTTTGACAGCCGCAATGGCGACTATCCCGGCGAACTCTGGTCCGCATGGGGACCGACCACCATGGCCTATATGGAAGAATTCGGCGAGAAGCCGCTTAAAACCCCGCGCGACGAGATTGATATCGAGGCCATCGAAACCGGCAAGATGATTGGCCGTTATACTGATAACGGCACCTATCGCCTGTCGATGCCGATTGTGCTGGGGGAAACCAAGGGTGCGGATCGCGAAGTCTGCTTTAGCTGCCATGGCGCGATGGAGGCCGACACCGGCGACGTAATCGCCGTTCTGTCCTCAAGCCTTTCCGTCGCACCCGAACAGGAAAAAACCAACCGTATCCTGATCGGTATTGTTCTGGGCGGCCTTGCAATCGCAATTGCCACCATCATCGGTATGCGGGTGCTGCTGTCTCGCATTGTCACCGGCCCGCTTTCTGATCTGGGCAATGACATGAATGCGTTGGCCGACGGCAATACCAACTTTGAAATCAACGCCCTGTCGCGCCAGGATGAAATCGGCGAAATGGCGAAATCGGTTGATGTTTTCCGCACCAATGCGATTGCCAAAAAGCAGATGGAAGCCGAACAAAAAGAAGAATCCCGCCGCCGCGAAGAACGCATGCAAAGCCTTGAACGCCATATCGGCAGTTTCGAAGGCGTGATTGCGCAAATCGTCGGTGCGGTCTCGGCCTCGGCCGAACGCATGCAGACCACGGCACGCGGTCTTGTCGATTCAGCCGACCGGGCCAGCAAAAGCGCAACCACGGTTGCCGCCGCCTCCGAACAAGCAACGGTCAATGTCCGTACTGTGGCCGATGCCGCCGACCATCTGTCTGAATCAATCTCCCAGATCGGGGAACAGGCACAGCAATCAACCCAGATTGCAGCCGAGGCATCGCGCGAGGCCGCCCAGTCGTCCGAAACCGTTCAGGGCCTGTCGGAAGTTGCCAACCGCATTGGTGAAATTGTTGAGCTGATCAGTGACATTGCAGGACAGACCAACCTTCTGGCGCTCAATGCCACCATCGAGGCCGCCCGTGCGGGCGAAGCTGGCAAAGGTTTTGCCGTGGTCGCGGCAGAGGTCAAGAACCTTGCCAACCAGACGGCCCGCGCGACCAACGAAATTGCCGAACAGATCACGGCCATTCAGGAAGAAACCGGCAAAACGGTCAGCTCGATCGGGGATATCTCGGATGTGATCAGCCGCATCACCGAAATGGTCAACACCATCTCGGCCGCGGTTGGCGAACAATCCGATGCCACCGACGAGATCGCGCAGAATGTCGAACAGGCTGCCATCGGCACCCAGGAAGTCAGCAGCAATATCGAACGGGTCAGCAACACCGTCGCCGATACCGATCAGGCTGCCCATCTGGTTCTTGATGTTGCCGAAGAACTTGGGACGCTGTCCAACGATCTGCGCGCGCAGGTCGATCAGTTCCTTGCCGACATCCGCAGCAGCTAAGCGCAAATCTGCGCAGAAATCGTTCACCATTGACCGGCGGCAAGACAGTTGTTTTGCCGTCGGTTTTGTTTTTGGCAACCACCGAATGAACCGAACTTATGCCAGAAGTTGCAACGACCACACCCCTTGCATCTGCCCCCGGCCGACGTTATCGACTTTGAATTGAATAAAATTAACTTCAAAACAACGAAACGCGGGCCTATTCTTACGTAAAATAATAATATTCTTTTTTCTAATGTCTTGTGTCTTTGACACACAAAAGCGCCATGTCGACGACCCGGGGGATTGTGGGGACAATGTCGTTTACGACGATTTTAGGCATTATGGTCGGCCTTGGCCTGTTTATCGGGTCGATCTTTATTTCGACCGACAACTATCTGGTATTCTTAAGCCTTTCGAGTGCACTGATGGTGGTTGGCGGCACGCTGGCCGCGACATTTATTGCCTATGAGGCGCGCTATGTGCTGCTGGCGCTCAGACTGATTTTCAAGATTTTCCGCGCCCCGCAAATGGGCCGTGGCCAACTGACCGGCGAAGTCGGCCGTGTGGTAAAATGGGGCTATCTGTTGCAGAAAAAGGGTATCAACGCCCTTGAACAGGAAGCCGAACGGGTCGGCAAGGACGAACCGTTTCTGGGTTGGGCGATGGAAGTCGTCATCACAGGCTATGACGGCGAGGAAACCGCCGAGATGCTTCACAATGCCATCGATAACGCCTTTAGCCGTAACCTGGTACCGGTTGCTATCCTTAAGAGCATGGCGGCCGCCGCCCCGGCCTTTGGCATGATCGGGACACTGGTCGGCCTTGTCATCATGCTTGATAAGATGGCCGATGATCCGACGTCACTTGGTGCCGGTCTTGCGATTGCGCTGATCACGACATTGTATGGCATTGTCGCCGCCCGGTTCTTTTTCCTGCCAGCGGCCAGCAAAATCCAGCAGCGCGAGGAAATCATGCGGTTTCGCAATTACCTGATAGCTGAAGGCCTGATCATGCTGGCAGATCGCAAAGGCCCGCGCGCCATTCAGGACAGGATGAATTCCTTCCTTGATCCGGCCATTCATTTCAATATCGACAAGTCGTCGAAGTAAGGGGATAGATCATGGCCCGCGGCAAGAGACGCCTGCAATTCAAGGAAGAAGAACCGGTCAACGAGGATTGGCTTGCAACCTATGCCGATGCCATCACCCTTTTGATGGCGTTTTTCGTCATGCTGGTCAGCTTTTCCAAGGTCGAAATACCGATGTTTGAAAAGGTACAGGCAGGCATCGCCGAACAGATTGGCAAACGCGAAGTCGTCCGCCCGACACAGGTGCTTGAGACAGATCTGCGCGATGTCGTTTTCAACATGGCGCTGGACAGTGCGGTCAATGTGTCGACCGACGACGAAGGCATCCTGATGGAAATGGGCAGCGCGTCGTTCTTCCAACCGGGGTCGGCCAACCTGACCAATGATGCTGTCCTGTTTCTTAAGGATGTCGGGGATCTTCTGAAAGAACCGCGCTATCTCGGTTTTCAGGTCGAAGTTTCCGGTCACACCGACGATAGCCCGATCAATTCACCGCGGTTCCCGACAAACTGGGATCTGGCGGCGGGTCGTGCCATCGCAGTTGTCAGGTTCTTTGCCGCCCTTGGCGTTGATCCTGACAGCAAACGCATGCGCGCCATTTCTTACGGCGATACCAAACCGAAATTGCCAAACCGCAACGATTTCGGCGAACCGATCCCGGAAAACCGCGAAGCCAACCGCCGGATTGAAATCCGTGTCTTCCCGAAATACTCCCGCGTGTTTTGAAACGTCCCCCTGTCACACCACCATAACTTGACGCCAACCCGACCCGGAAATACAATTCAAGGGCGCGCAGAAGATACAAAATTTCACCCTTAGGTTATCACCGAGCTCAGCCTTCTTTTCTGTTGGCTTGGTCAGACGACCATCTGGTCTGCGCTGACACGTCAAACAGGAAGGTGGGAAAATGAAACTCTCCAGAATTTTTCAAACCCTGACTGCCCTGATGATCCTCCCGTGTGCGGCTATTGCACAAACCAATCAAGCTTCCGAGCGCCCGAATATCCTCGTCATATGGGGCGATGATGTCGGAATGTGGAACATCAGCGCCTATCACCGTGGAATGATGGGTGGTAGCACCCCTAATATTGATCGCATCGCCAATGACGGCATGCTGTTCATGGATCATTATGCACAGGCATCCTGCACGGCTGGTCGTGCGGCGTTCCTGACCGGCCAGTATCCGATGCGTCTCGGACTTAGTACCGTCGGCATCCCGGGATCGCCCATCGGCCTGCAGGAAGAAGACCCGACACTTGCAGAAATGCTGCGTGAACAGGGCTATGCAAACGGCCAGTTCGGCAAGAACCACCTTGGCGACCTCGATGAACACCTGCCGACCAATCATGGCTTCGACGAGTTCTATGGCATTCTCTATCACCTGAATGCCGGCGAATATGTCGAACAGTACGACTATCCGACCGGCAGCAAGGTGGCCGAATACATCGCCCAGCGCGGTATTATTCATTCCCTGCATCAGGAAGACGGCACGCAATCCATCGAGGACCTTGGTAGTTTCGGGCGCGAACGGCAACGGACCCTTGATCAGGAAGTCCTCGAAGAATCCAAACGGTTTATTCGTGATGCTGTGTCAGACGATAAACCATTCTTTGTCTGGCATAACACCACGCGCATGCATTACCGCACCAATCTAAGCCAGGAATATGAAGGTGTAACCGGCTACGGCCTTTATGCCGACGGCATGAAAGAGCTTGATGACGATGTCGGCGAGCTCCTCGACCTTCTTGATGAGCTTGGTGTGGCAGACAACACCATGGTCATGTTCTCCACTGACAATGGCGCGGCATCGAACAGTTGGCCCGATGGCGGCAACCAGCCGTTCCGCGGTGAAAAAGGTGTTGGCGGTTATGAAGGCGGGTTCAGGGTCCCCATGGCAGTCAAATGGCCCGGCGTTGTGCCCCCCGGCACGACAACCGGCGAATTCATGACCATGGAAGACTGGGTACCAACCATTATGTCGCAGCTGGGTGAGAAGGATCTCAAGGAAAAGCTGCTTGATGGTCACAAGATTGGTGATCGCACATATCGGGTCCATCTGGATGGCTATGATCAAACCGATATCCTGACCCAGGATGGCCCAACCAAACGCAAGGAATTCTTCTATTTCACGGAAACGAAGTTCCACGGTTTGCGCTATGGCGATTGGAAATTCCTGTTTACTGAACAGGACCAATGGTTCAACGGGGTTACCAACAACCTGACCACGCCATTGATCACCAACCTGAAACTTGATCCGTTCGAGCGGTTCCACGACGCACGCGGTTTTGATGAATGGCAGGAAAACCGGTCATGGACCCTTGCGCCGGCCATCGGTGTGGTAAACAAGTTCTTCCAGTCGTTTGAGGAATATCCCCCACGTCAGGCCAGCTTCACGGTCGATGTCGACGAGATTGTCCAGGACATGCAAAGCGGCAATTCGCGCTAAGACGACTGGCTAGGCGTCCCTGCGAGGATCGCAGGGACGCGGCCTTGGGCTTTTTTGCGCGAAAACACTCTATTCGATGTGCAACACCATTTCATCGCGGGCAGCAAACGCGCCTGACCAGGTGGCGCGTGCCTTTTGCTCGATAATGGTCATCGCCGCATCATCATGTTCCGGATCGTGATGGAACAGTGCCAGTTGCTTGGCATTGGCGGCCCGGCACAGCCGAATACCTTCCTGCCATGTCGAATGCCCCCACCCGACTTTCTGCGGAAATTCTTCGTCGGTGTAAGTGCAATCGTAAATCACCAGATCGGCATCTTCGATGAAATCAAGAATGATCGGGTCCGGGGTCTCCGGATCATGTTCGGTATCGGTCACATAACACACCGCATTACCATCATGCTCGACACGAAACGCCGTCGCCCCGTTGGGGTGACGCAAGGGTGCCGTCTTGATCACGATACCATCAGCGGGATGCAATTCATCCCCGACACTGAAATCCTCAAATGTCAGCTTCGATTGCATGGCAGACAGCGGCACAGGAAATGTCGGGTCGGCCATTTGGGCCGAAAACACGCGTTCCACCCCGCCCTGATGGGTCAGATGCCCCGCCATGACACGGAAGGACGCGTTTGGGTTATAGGCCGGCACAAAGAACGGAAATCCGTTGATATGATCCCAGTGTGTATGGGTCAGGAAGATATGGGCATGGGTAACATTGCGCCGGATCAGGTCCTTGCCAAGGTTGCGGATCCCGGTCCCTGCATCAAAGATCAGGACCTCGTCACCGACACGCATTTCAATGCAACTGGTATTGCCACCATAAACAACATGGTCAGGTGACGGGCATGCAATGCTTCCACGAACGCCCCAGAATTTAACCTCAATCGCCATTCACCAAGCCCTGCTCAAGGATTGATTGCTTATCGCAAACACCAGTTATCACACCTTCAAACGATCACATCACATACTTACGAACCAATCATCGATTGCGCGTAACATATTCAATTCACGCCAACAGTGCTTCCGATCACAGCGCCCATCATTTTGTCGGCGCGTCCGCAATTGACCGCCAGTTCACACAGCCCAATCGAATTGCGGTAATGGAAAGCCGATCCTTCCGGCACGTCGGAGAATGTCCGCGCCCCGGAAACGATATGCGTATTGATCGTGATCTTTTCATCACGTGAACGCGCAGAAAGTCCCGTCATCAGGTTGCCATAAGGATCGACATAGATCACTTCGGCCAATTCATCGGGCCAATCCTGTGCCGGGCCAAACCTCGCATCAAGTGCGATCGGATGTGATGTAAACGCCTGATCGGTTGCGACCCATGCGGCAACTGGGGCAAAGATATCCCGACCATGGAAGCTTGCCGATGCATCATCGGGCATCCAGTCAATGACCTTGATCGATACCTTTTCGGCACGCCGTATAATCATTTCAAACAAACCATTGTCCGGCCCGACATATGAAACGCCGTCGGCCGTAATGACAAGCCCCTGACGCGCACTGCCCACGCCGGGATCAACAACACTCAACACCACATCACCCGCCTGAAATTCACGGCTCAAGGCCGCCAGAAGATAACTTGCGGCTTTCGGGTTCCTATCCGGCGCATCACACATCAGATCGCAGATCGGGACGTCCGGCGCATGACGCATCACGACCGACCGCATGGTCCCGCTATAGGGGCCGTTTACACCAAAATCGCTAAAGACAAAGATCATGGCATGTTACCGGAATATCGGTTGAATAGGGTTAGGGTTAGGCTCAGGACCTAGCTTGAAGACAACAACGCCGGTGGCAACATTTTGATCCCACCGGCGTTGTCGCTATTCTTTTAAGATAAGGTCCATGGACCCGAAGTGCTACTTGACCTCGCAGAACTGGCCGCGTCGTTTAAGCTCCGCACACAGCGAGCTTGCCGCACTATCGCTTAGCCCCGTTGCCATCAGGCGATAATAGGTGCCTTTGCCCGGAATGCTGGCGCGCGTCACACCATGTTGAAGCGGGGCAAGCTGGCCATAACGGCTGCTCAGGATCTGCCAACCGCGTTCTGCCTGTGCCTCATTACGATAAGACGCCAGATGAACGGATTTGGAGCCACTTGCCATAGCGGCAGGCGCGCTTGCCATTTCCTCAGCCGCCTGAACCGGGCGGCTTTCACCCGTGGCGACACGGCGAACCGGTTCCCCGGAATTAAGGGTCATTGCCGTGCCCTGTGCCGGTTCGACAATGGCGGCCTCAATCGCGTCACGTTCGCGCTTGAACTCATCGGGTGTCACCAGCTTCATCTGTTGCAGGTCTTCGATGCGTGCGATCTGGCGTGCAGCATCCATCAGACCTTGCGGGGCTGGCGGCGGGGTTGCGCGTTGACGCGGCTGGGCTGGCAACAACGCATCGAGAATGGCGGTGCGTTCCGCAACATGTTCCTGCACGGTAATCGCCCCGATCTGAAGCGCACGGTTCAGTTGATTAAGACGCTGTTCGACCTGTTCGCCATCTGGCGGCGGATTGTTCAAGAATGCCGACGGTGCCGGTTGGCTCATCGGCAGCAAGGCACCAAGGTTTGCCGAACGGCGGGCGGAATATTCCTCGGGCGTGACAAGTCCGGTGGACTGCAGATTGCGCAAGATCGCAAACCGTTTGGCGATTGCCTCGTCCCCTGCCGACAGGACTGCACCGGCCGGAACATCCATCGACCTGGTTGACGCGCTGGTCATGGACGAAACCGAGTTGCCCGTCATTGGCGCGTTTGTGGCACGACCGGCGGCCACAGCCGCGGCACCATTGCCAAGGCCCGATGGCCCGCTGATGATTTGATCATTGATGCTAAGCGACCCCGGCAGGCCGCGCTGAAGCCGCGACAGGTTGAATTCAGCTGCATCACGCAGCGGACGCGGCTGTGTGCCCGTTGCCGAAGACATCAGAACCGTACCCGGAGGGTTCATCGCGATCAGTGTTTCATAACCGTCGCGCGCCCGATCCGGGCGGTTGGTATTTTGATAAAGGACAGACCGCCACAACATTGCATGGCCATCCTGGGGATTTTTGCGCAGTGCCTCGTCAAACAGCTTTTCAGCAGATGCATAATCACCGCTGGCCAATTGTTGCAGGCCAAGGGCCGTGTAATTGTCATCGGCGAAGGACGTTGCCTCGTCCCAGAAGTCCTGATCCAGCAGCGGCGCACAGGCCGACACCCATGAAACCATACCGATCACAGCAATACCCTTGCCGATTTTCAGCCAGTTTCCGGTCCGCTTTGCGGATACCTGCATGGCGCCAATCCCCTATTCCATAAAACCCGTTTCGGAAATCATGCTGTAGTGCCAGTTCATATTCCAGCAAAACCCGGCATGGACTTCCCCCATACAGCCTTGATTTTGCACTCTGCTTGCCAACAATTCGTTAAAGCAAATTAATCACTGTTTTTGACGCGACACTTGTCCTGCCATACGTATAGTTTCTATACATAGAATAGTGCTAAAGTGAGTGTCTCAACCATTAACCAGACCTTCAGAACATTATGATTTGATCAGACTTCGGTCTTCGGTGTATTCAACCGGCAAATAACCACTCAAAAAAACGTTTTCTCTTTCAGGGGTTTCGGCGTGATTGAACCGCAGCAATATGGCCAACAGGCCCTTCAGGAATACCTGTTGCTGGATTATGTGCAACGGCTGGAGACCCGTAAATACGGGCACCGGGCGGTACATATTCACCTGTCGCGCCTAAAGCCGTTCCACCGCCGCGATTATCATATCCGCGTTGCGACCAATACCTTTGAAAGCTATGTCAAACTCTATGTCGGCCGTATCTTTGTTCTGACCAACAATGATCTGATCTTTGTCTGGAAAGACAAGTCGATTGCCGATGTCGAACCGGCTGTTGATACGCTGCGCTATCTGTTCCGCGATGATCCGCTGTCACAGGACGACAGCGAGGAAACCGGTTTTTGCACCTGGTACAACCTTAATACCGAGTTCCAGGAATTCCTGTTGCTGTGTCAGCACCTTGATGAGCGCGCCAAAAAGCTTCAGAAAAGCTTGAACATGCGCAGCGCCATCCAGCGTGAAAAAGACAACAACGTCCTGAACCCGATCACGGCCGAAAACCTCGGCGAACTTGAAGAAACCATTCACACAGCCGATCTGTCCGAACATATTCGCCAGCAACCGGTCTGTGTCTTTGCCCATGGCAGTTCCAAGGAACTGCATCCAGTTTTTGACGAGTTCTTTGTCTCGATCACCGATCTGCGCAACGCGCTGATGCCCAATATTGATCTGGCGTCAAACCGCTGGCTGTTCCAGCACATGACCGAGACACTCGACAAACGCATGCTGAACTACCTGTGCAAGCGGACCTTCAAGACGCATGCAAGTTCGTTCTCGATCAACCTCAATCTTGGCACCCTGACGTCAAAGGATTTTGACAAGTTTGACGAAACCGTGCGCCGCAACTGGCAGGGCAACGTGATCATCGAGCTTAATCAGGTTGATCTGTTTTCAAACCTTGAAACCTATCTCAGTGTGCGTGACGACTTCCATGAACGCGGCTATCGCATTCTGATCGACAACCTGACGGTCGAAGCCCTGTCCTTTGTTGATCGTAAACGCCTTAAGGCAGACTTTATCAAGGTCGCCTGGCGCGAAGAGATGACCGATAATGTCATCCGCAAAAAATATTCGGAAATGGACAGTCTGGTGAAGAACTCGGGCCGGGAACGCGTGATCCTGTGCCGTTGTGATTCGCCCACCGCGATCAAGTTCGGCCAGTCGCTTGGCATTACCCTGTTCCAGGGGCGCTATATCGACAACATGATCGCCCGGCAGCGCCGCGCCAAGCGCGACGCAAAAAAGGCCGTCAGACCTGCCCCGACAAGACCAACCGACGACAAGCCGACGCGATAACCGACCGCCGCCAGACATCCTCCTGACAAACCGGTCAGGAGCCTTGGTTTACCAGCCACCACCTTCATTTCACCCCTTGGCAAAACGGGAACAAAAGCAGTACACATAAGCATGTTGTACGCGCTGTGCCCGGATTGCCATCACAAATGGCGACTGCATCTTGACCGACCGCTCCCAAAAAGCGGCAGCGGGTCCTATGTGCCCTGCCCGGTCTGTTCCTGCAAGCGCGCAATCGCCCACCCGGAATTGCCGGAACTCTCGATTGGTCATCTTGATTGCGATGCCTTTTATGCCTCGATCGAAAAGCGTGATCGACCGGAACTGATCGATCAGCCTGTCATCATTGGCGGCGGTCATCGTGGTGTTGTCGCGACATGCTGTTATGTTGCGCGCAAATATGGTGTGCGGTCCGCGATGCCTGCCTTCAAGGCACGGGAACTCTGCCCTGATGCGGTGTTTCTGAAATCCGATATGAAAAAGTATCAGCGCGAAGGCTATCGCATTCGCGACATGATGCGTGCACTCACCCCCGATATCGAACCGCTGTCGATTGACGAGGCCTTTATGGACCTGACCAACGCCATGGAAACCCATGGCAAATCTGCGGCAGAATGCCTGATCGACCTTCAGGCGACAATCAAACGCGAAGTCGGCATTACCGTCTCGATCGGGCTTTCCTATAACAAGTTTCTTGCCAAAATCTCGTCCGACCTCAACAAGCCGTTTGGCTTTTCCATGATCGGGCGGCGTGAGGCGCTTGATTTCCTGGCCGACAAGCCAGTGCGTATGATGTGGGGTGTTGGCCCCGCGATGGAGCGCAAACTGCACGCAGATGGCGTTACAACCATCGGGCAGCTGCAGGAAATGGACATCCATACCCTTCAGGGCCGATATGGCAGTATCGGCAAGCGGTTCTTTTACTTCTCGCGCGGTGAAGACAACCGGCGTGTGGAGCAAAGCACGGAACGCAAAAGCCTGTCTTCGGAAACCACATTCAACGAAGATATCGCAAGCCTGTCCGAGCTTTCCGAGATTGCCACCCGCCTGACATCGCGGGTTGCCAGCGATCTGGCGCGCAAGGAAATCGCCGGGCACACCGTGATCCTGAAACTGAAATCATCGGACTTCAAGCTCCGCACGCGCAACATGCGCCTGACCTATCCGACCTTGCGCGAAGACGTCATTCTGGACGCAGCGCTGACCCTGCTTAAAAAGGAAATCGATGGCACACGCTATCGGTTGCTTGGCGTCGGGGTCGCCGACCTTTACGACGCCGATATGGCTGATCCGGTTGATTTGTTTGCCGGTGATATCGCCGCCATCACCGATGATGCCGCGCAATCAGACGCAATCACACCAGAAACCCCGCGCACGGTCATCGACCTGCCCCGACCGACTGCCGAACAATTGCGCGAAAGCCTGACACGGCGTTATCGGCAGCATAAAAAGAAAGCTGTTCGTCAACATAAGTTTAGATTTTAGAGGCCCAAATTGGACTTACTGTTTATCGCTCGCCAACAGCTACTTACAGCGACTAATTTATTCTTTAAAGATGACGATCCGGTATCTGTTCATACCCTTGCTGGCGCCGCTAGCGAGCTACTTTCCGATTTATGCGAGCGAACTGGAGAGCGACCATTTCATTCCGATGTTCTAGAATCGAACTCAAGCCTAGATCTTGTTGAATACTTTGCAGCACGAAATATATATCGAAATGCTTTTAAACACATCGGACGCAACAAAGATGAAATTGATCGCAATGAAGATGCGAGAAAAACATTTTCTGATATTCAGAATGATTTTTTACTTTTTAGCTGCGTCGAAGACTACCTGAGGCTAGCTAAAACCGCACCAATCGAATTCCAAGCACTGCAGCTATGGTTCATAGCAGTACATAAAGACCGAGTTTCACAAACGCTTCTAAACAGCCTCTCCCTCGGCAGATGGGAAAACCTGCATAATGCCGAAAGGAAAAAGCAGAAAGAGGCAGGATACGCGATAATTCAGGAACTAAAAAGCAACGAGGATATACTTAATGATCCTAAGACTGAGAAATGAAGTTAAAAATGGACATAAAAAAAATGCCCGCCAAAATAGCTTTCGAGCATACTAACGCAACATATTGATTTATATTTGGAAAAGATGGCGTCCCCTAGGGGATTCGAACCCCTGTTGCCGCCGTGAAAGGGCGGTGTCCTAGGCCTCTAGACGAAGGGGACACAGGCACAAGCATTTATGTGCGAATGTCGTGACTTTCGGTTGGTGGCGTCCCCTAGGGGATTCGAACCCCTGTTGCCGCCGTGAAAGGGCGGTGTCCTAGGCCTCTAGACGAAGGGGAC
>NZ_JBZCIA010000002.1:0-71176 GCF_059052855.1 Thalassospira sp. CA1 | reverse complement strand
GCGTCCCCTAGGGGATTCGAACCCCTGTTGCCGCCGTGAAAGGGCGGTGTCCTAGGCCTCTAGACGAAGGGGACACATACGCACCAATCGAAGTCAGTCTATGTTAACGAGTGGCGTCCCCTAGGGGATTCGAACCCCTGTTGCCGCCGTGAAAGGGCGGTGTCCTAGGCCTCTAGACGAAGGGGACGCAGCGCGTTAACGAGGCCGGTTTTTAGCGATTGGGTGGGGTCAGGTCAAGCGGCTTTTTCACCCCTGTGACGTTTTTTTTAATCCCTTGGCGTAAATGATGCCATTCCCGACCAAATACTGAAAAACCCTGGCACACTGTTTAACCAGACGGTTTATTGGCCGCGGCGTCGGGTTCCAATCCAGAAACTGATCCCCGCCACAGCAAGACCACAGCCCAAAAAGACAAACATCGCCTTGTAACCGGTATCCGGGTCGGCTTCATAATGGCCGACAATCAGCCCGGCAATGCCTTGCAGGACGAAAAGACCGCCAAAGGTCGCCAGATTGATCGTGGTCAGCGCCCGGCCAATCTGATGTTCGGCCACCGCCTTGCGCGATGCGGCGTAATTAAGCGTCGCACTGCTGCCAAGGAAGCCGTGCAGCAACATCAAAACCATGGCGATGCCGGTCCCCATTGGTCCGACAAAGGCCTGCAACAGACAGGCAACCGCCCCGACCAGCACGGCAAAAACGATCAGGCCACGGGTATTGTCAGGCATCATGCGCGACAGTTGCCCGTAGGTCGGCGGGCCAATGATCATGCCAATCGTCATCACCAGAAGGATATTACCAACCTCGACCGCACCCAGATCAAACACGTCATGCAAGTAAGGGCCGCCCCAAAGGCCCCGCACCGTCAGGATCGTCGGATAACTGAAAAACGCCACACCCGACAGCAACCAGACCTGCCGGTTTGACCAGACGGACACCATGCCGCGCAGGACATCACCGACACTTTCGCCGCGCTGGGCATGGGTTGCATGGCCCGACGGGTTGTCGCGGACCAGAATGAAGTCAAGCACCACCGCAATCAACGCAATACCGGCAAGGCCGTAATAAACCGCCCGCCAGCCATAGGCCTCAACCAGTGTCGCAAGCGGCGTTGCCGATGCCAGAACGCCCATCAAACTGAACGAAACGATCAAACCGGATGCAGCCGCGAATTTTTCGGGTGCTGTCCAGCGCGCGGCCAGAACCAGTGCCGACATGAAGGCTGCCGAACAGCCAACACCAATCACCGCTTGGCCTGCCATCAGGCCCAGCACACTTTGCGCATTGGCAAAGATAAAGACACCCGCCACGGTGACCATGGTCAGAAACCCGTTGGTCAGGCGCGGTCCATACCGGTCGAGCAGCACCCCGACGGGGATTTGCATCAGGGCAAAGGCAAAATGGAAACTGCCCGATATCAGGCCAAGCTGTTCGGGTGTCACGGCAAGCTGTTCACGCAGCGGCCCGGCAAGCAGCGCCTGGGCAGAACGGAAAAACTGACTAAGCGAAAAGGCCAGCATGATCGGCATCAGAACGATCAGAAACGAACCGAGGCCATGCTTGGGCGTCGCAGAGGTGGGTGTGGGGCGCGAATTTTGTGTCATGGTGCCTTCAGGATTAGTCTGATCAAACCATAACGGCAAGCATTTGCAGCATCATAGCTGCCCTGCCCGGGGTCACGTCGCTAGACCGGCAAGGCCACATCATCAATGATCAGCTGCACACCATCACGCCCCTGCCAGCTATCGCGGCGCAAATGCCCCAGGACATGCAGCGGGCGCCCGCCATGCTTGATCAGGGTCTGGCCCATATCATTATCAAGGCATCTGAACGCAATTGCCTTAAGCCGCCCCTGCCCGTTTGAGCCGGTCAGAATACAGCGCACATGATCCTGCCCGACAACGTCGGCCTTGACCGCCCGGCAATCGACAAAGGCAAATCGGGGCTCGGCATTGCCCGCACCGAACGGACCAAGCTTTTCAAGTGAGTCGATAAGCTCAAGTGTCGCGCCCTTGGCATGAAGCGCTCCATCGACCGTAATCGTCGGGCGGATGTCGTTTTCGGCAATGATCTTGGCAAAGCGTTCCTCAAGGAAGGCTTCGAACGCGTAAAGCTTTTCGGGATCAAGGGTAAAGCCCGCCGCCATATGGTGCCCGCCACCATTGATCAAAAGCCCGGCCTGACGGGCTGCAATGATCGCATCGCCCAGATCAATGCCCCGCACAGATCGTGCAGACCCCTTATAGACGCCGTCAACCTTGCCCATCACAAGTGACGGCACGTGATAGCGATCCTTAAGCCTGCTTGCGACAATGCCGATCACGCCGGGATGCCAGTCATCTCCGCCGACCAGTACCATGGAGCCGACCTTTGACTTGCCTTCAACCGCACTGATCGCCTGATCAAGGACGATATCCTCGATTGCCTTACGCTCACGGTTATATTCATCAAGCCTGCGGGCGATATCCTGCGCCTCTGCGGGGTTCTCGCCCGAAAGCAGGGTGGTACCCAGAAAACTCTCGCCAACGCGCCCACCGGCATTCACACGCGGCCCAAGGACATAACCCAAGTGATAGGCACTCGGCACCTCGTTGACGCCGGCAATATCGGCAAGTGATGTCATGCCGACATTGGACCGGTGCTTCATTACCTTAAGGCCCTGGGTGACGAACGCCCGGTTCAATCCTCGCAGCGGCACCACATCACACACTGTGCCAAGGGCCACCAGATCAAGCCAGTTGCGCAAATCAGGTGCACGAACGCCCTTCTTTTCAAGCCAGCCGCGATTGCGCAATTCACGCAGCAACGCCACACAGACCAGAAACGCCACACCCGCCGCGCAGAGATGCCCAAGCCCGCTTTCGTCATCAAGCCGGTTGGGGTTCACGACCGCCACGGCAGGTGGCAATTCCGGCTCTGCCGCGTGGTGGTCGACAACGATGATTTCGATCCCGGCATCGCGGGCTTCTTGCAGCGGCACATAGGCGGTCACCCCGCAATCGACCGTCAGGATCAGCTTGGCGCCCTTGCGCTGAAGCTCCAGAAGGGCTGGCGCATTCGGGCCATAGCCCTCTTTCATGCGATCGGGGATATGGACAGGAACATCAACACCAATGGCGCGGAAAAACCGTTTCAACAACGCCGTACTGGTCGCGCCATCAACGTCATAATCACCAAAAACGGCAATCCCCTCGCCCGCCTCAATCGCGTCGGCGATGCGCGCGGCCGCCTTGTCCATATCCTGCAAGCTCGATGGATCGGGCATCAGATCACGCAGTGTCGGTGACAGGAAACTTTCGGCGTCGTCAAGGTCAATGCCGCGCGCGGCCATTACCCGGCCAACAATCTCGGGCACGCCAAAACGCTGGGCAATCGTGGTTGCCAATCGCTCGTCATTTGCGCGTTCTCGCCACCATTTGCCGGTGACGGATCGCTCTATGCCCATAAAGGTGGTTTCTTGTGAATGCTCTGTCATGCCCTATGGAATAGCGCAATCTCGGGCGGTCTGAAACCGGATATTTTACCAATCGATCAAACCGCACCGAGAGTTGGCAATCCCTAGCCGACCGGGTTTTCCCCGCACCATTTCAAAACGTTCTCGGCGTCTGCTGCGGGATCATCGACGGGATAGAACACCTTGGTGATCTTGCCGTCATCAATGACCATGGTCAGACGCTTGAACAGGCGCATGCCGTCGGCTTCAAAATCCGGCATCGCCATGGCTTCCTTGAAGCGATGGTCAGCATCCGACAGCAAAGCGAATGGCAGATGAAGGCGCTCGGCTGCTTCTTTTTGATAATCGGTTGTCTGGCTTGAAAGCCCGAACAGGTTTTCGACCCCGACCGCACGCAATTCCCCCGCGTGATCACGGAACGCACAGGATTGCGGCGTACAGCCCTTGGCACCGGGAATTTCGTTCCAGCCTTCCGGGGACGGCACGCCGGGCTCCGCCGTGCGCGGATAGGCATAGACAACAGTACGGCCCGCCATTGTCGACAAATCAACAGATGTGTCGTTGGTTGCAGACAACCCCATCGCAGGCAGGATCTGCCCCGTCAGGCGTTCAATCACATGTGCGTCGCTTTCTGAACTCATCATGATCCTCCCAGGATACAAGAGCGGGCTTTTATCACGAACAAGGTTCGGCCCTTTGGCTATCAAGATAAGTCTGAACCCAACGCTTAAAAAGAAGCATCGATTTCGTATTGTGAAAAACATTTTGCTGCATCACACCATTTGCCTGCGCGGCAAAGCTGTGCAAACTGGTGCGATAACAAAAATGGATACGCGCAATGCCCCACAAAAAAGGTCTCAGGATCGGATTAACCATCCTGTCTGTACTTGCTACCCTGATGTCGATGCCAATGGTGATGTTTTCACCAATGATGTTTGACGCACCGGGCTCAGATGAAAACATCTTCACCCAGTTTCTGTTTTTCAGCGTCCTGGCATTTCCTGTGCTATGCCTTCTGGGTGGCATTCTTCCGTGGATATTCAGACGCCACCCGAAATCGATCTGGCTTTATGGGCTCAGCGGCATTGCTTTCGCGCTTATTGCGGTCGCAATCGTGTTGCTTTCGGTTCAATGCGGCGGTGACTTCGCCTGCTGATCAGACGATGCCCTCATCCGCCGCGATCAGAGCCAAGCCATGTGCAACAGACAGGAACGGCTGGCCGATTTCGATGCGGTCTTTGCCAAAGCGGTCTTCGAACAGCTTGCGCACGGCGGGGACATAGGATGTGCCGCCGGTCATGAAGACCTTTGAGACATCACGCGCATCGACACCGGCCTGATCAAGGCAGTTCTTGGCGGCCAGTTCGATCTCGGCCATGTCGGGTGCAATCGAAGCTTCGAAATCGGCACGGGTCAGTTTTTCTTCGATCTCCACTCCACCATGGGCGAATTGCAAGATGGTACTGTCTTTTTCAGAAAGCTCTGCCTTGGCCTTTGACACCGACTGATAAAGGTGGAAGCCCATTTCATCTTCGATGATGGCAACCAGATCTTCAATATCGTCGGGCTTGGTCGCGGACCTGATCAGACCTTTGATTTCGTTAATGGTTTTGGGTTGGTTCATCATGGCAAGTTCGTGCCAGCGCGAAAACGCCGTGTAATATTGCCGCGGGACCGGCAGGGTCGCACCCATCGATTTGTATTCTGATCCAAAGCCCAGACGTGGCCAGACGGCCTTCTGGATGATGCGATAATCAAACCGGTCGCCTGCAACACCAAGACCGGTGTGCGAGAGCGGCTGCACCCCGCGAATGCCCAGTCCCGGTGTAAAGCGGATCAGCGAAAAGTCACTGGTACCACCGCCAAAGTCGGCCACCAGAACGGTTTCGGGTTTATCAAGCTCACGCCCGTAATAATAGGATGCTGCCAACGGTTCGAACACCATGGCCTCGACATCGAAACCGGCCTGTTCATAGGCCGAGCGCAAGCGCATTTCAGCAAAATCATTGTCCGGATTATTGCCCGCAAACGCCACCGGACGCCCGGAAATCACCCGCTGCCCCAGCCAGCCAAGGCTATGCTGCGCGAAGTGATGGATCTGTTTCAGGAACGTACCAATCAGATCTTCAATGGAATAGTTGGTCCCGAAGATATCCGTGCCCTCAAAATCCTTGGCCGCCAGATAGGATTTCATCGACTGGATCAGGCGGCAATCGTGGCTTTCCTTGAGGTATTCCTCGATTGCGAACGGGCCGGAACAGCTTTTGGTGTGGGTTGGCGCATTCGGCGCCTTCAGATCCTGATCTTCCCAGAAATACAGAATGGTCCGATAGGTATCGAAGCTTTTGGTACCGACCTCGAACGTGGCGGATTGCACGTTTCCTGCACTGTCTGCCACGGCAAGAACAGAGTTCGTCGTTCCGAAATCAAGGGCAATAATTTCCGACATCAGGCAGGCTCCGGGATTTGGTGTTGGTCACAGGGGGCGGAGGATGTAACGCAGTCCACCTGCCCCTGCAAGCCATTAAACGAAAAAAGGGAGTGCCGAGAATTACATCAAGGCACTCCCTTTTCGAAATTTGAGAACTGGTCGCTTATTTGTACCAGATTTTCCGGCTGAAATCGTGAACCGCACGGACGTAACGTACGGTACCAGACTGTGAACGCATCACGATGCTTTCAGTTTCAGCCCCATTGGCAAAGCGGCGCACGCCACGCAGCATCGCGCCATCGGTCACACCGGTTGCCGCAAACATGACATTGCCCTTGGCAAGTTCGGTCAGCTTGTATTTACGGGTCAGGTCTTCGATGCCCCATTTTTTAGCGCGCGCAATTTCGTCATCGTTGCGAAAAACAAGACGGCCCTGGAACTGGCCACCGATGCAACGAAGGGCTGCTGCGGCCAGAACACCTTCCGGCGCGCCGCCGGTACCCATGTAAAGATCAATGCCCGAGGTTTTCTGAGAAGTCGCGATCACACCGGCAACATCGCCATCGCCGATCAGCATGATGCGTGCACCGGCTTCGCGGGTTTTGGCAATGATTTCCTGATGGCGCGGACGATCAAGAATACACACAACCAGATCAGCAACGTCACAACCCTTGGCTTTGGCAAGGCTTTTAAGGTTCTCGGCCGGGCTGGCGTCAAGGTCGACAACATCATCCGGAAGACCACCGCCAACAGCAATCTTGTCCATATAGGTGTCCGGCGCGTTCAGGAAGCCACCCTTTTCGGCCATGGCAACGACGGCCAAAGAGTTCGGGCCACCGGTCGCGCAAATGGTCGTACCTTCAAGCGGATCAAGCGCGATATCGATTTCCGGGCCTTCGCCGGAGCCAACTTCTTCGCCGATAAACAGCATCGGGGCTTCGTCGCGTTCGCCTTCGCCAATCACGACCGTGCCTTTGATATCCATGCTGTTAAGCGCATTGCGCATGGCGTCAACGGCGGCCTGATCGGCTGCCTTTTCGTCGCCGCGTCCCATCAGGCCAGAGCACGCAAGTGCCGCCGCCTCGGTCACGCGAACCGTTTCAAGCGCAAGATTTCGATCCATATCTTCTTCCTTGTATTGCTGATGTGGGGTCTGGGGGCCCCATCTCATTGTTGTCTTTTTATTTTTATGCTCGGTCTTTGATCCAAGCTATACAACATCGCCCCGCATCATGGCAGATACGGGGCGAATATGTGTTGTTCATTTTGTTAAGATGCGAAGCTTTCAATCCGCATCAGAACCGGCGGCTGTGAATTGCTTTCAAACGCTGCAATATCATTCACCGCACCCGACATTGCGGACTCAGTCGTTTCGTGCGCCACGATAACCACCGGCACAACGCCGCCTTCGGTTTCGGCCCGGCCATGCTGGATCATGGACGCCATTGACACCCCATGCTTGGCAAGGGTTGCGGTCACCTCGGCCATGACACCCGGGCGGTCCCACACCATCAGGCGCAGGTAATAGGCGCCAACATGCTTTTCGAGCGACGCACGCACGTTTTTCTTAAGGCGATCTGCCGGCAAACCAAACACCGGTGCCGCACGACCAGCCGCGATATCGACGATATCGGCAACAACCGCCGATGCAGTCGGACGTTCACCCGCCCCGCGGCCCTGTAGGACCACCGGACCGACATAGTCGCCTTCAAGGGCCACCGCGTTAAACACGCCTTCGACCTTGGAAATCTGGGTCGCACGATCGACCATGACCGGGGATACGCGCTGCTCGATGCCCTCGGCCGTCTGTTTGGCAATACCAAGCAACTTGATGCGATACCCAAGTTCTTCGGCAAGCTGGATATCAAGCGCTGAAACGCTTCGGATGCCTTCGACCGCAACCGCGTCAAAATCGACTTCCACACCAAAGGCGAGGCTCGCCAGAATCGCAAGCTTGTGCGCGGCATCAATACCATCGACATCAAAAGTCGGATCGGCTTCGGCATAGCCAAGTTTTTGTGCCTCTGCCAGAACGTCGGCAAAGTCACGGCCCTGTTCACGCATCGTGGTCAGGATATAGTTGCACGTGCCGTTCAAAATGCCGGTCACGCGCGAAATCTCGTTACCAGCCAGACCTTCGCGCAATGCCTTGATCACCGGAATACCGCCAGCGACCGCCGCCTCATAGGCGATGGTGACATTGTTGGCATCGGCAATCCGTGCAAGTTCCGCACCCTTAAGCGCAATCAGCGCCTTGTTGGCGGTCACAACGTGCTTGCCATTTTCAAGGGCGGCCTTGCAGGTGTCATAGGCAATGCCATCTGATCCGCCGATCAGTTCGACAAGGATGTCGATTTCCTTGTCCGCGGCAAGATCACGGGCATCATCATACCAGGTCAGGCCTTCGGTGGAAAAACCACGATCACGAGTTCGATCACGCGCCGATACCGCTGTGACGACAATCTGGCGACCCGAACGGTCTGTCAGAAGGTCGCGATGTTCACTCAGCAGTTTAACGGTTCCGGCACCGACCGTACCAAGGCCTGCCACACCGATTTTGACGACGTCTTTCACGATAACTCCTTGTCGCGTGGTTACATCTTTGGCTCCGCCCGTGATCAAAAAAGATCACTGCGCCCTGATAACAGAACGCCCGGGACATGTCCCGGGCGAAACACAGAATGCTTTATGAGATATCAGACGGATTTCTTCAACAGTTCACGTGCAGATTCTGCATCGGGGCATTTGGCAAAGAACTGTTTGATGTTGCGATTGGCCTGACGAATGCGGTGCTTGTTTTCAACAAGCGCAATACGCACGTGGCGATCACCATACTCGCCAAAGCCAAGACCCGGTGCCACAGCAACGCCTGCTTCCTGCAAAAGAAGCTTGGAAAAATCAAGTGAACCCAGTTCGGCAAAGGCATCGGGGATCGGTGCCCAGGCAAACATGGTTGCCGCCGGGCTCGGGATTTCCCAACCGGCACTTTGCGCCCCTTCGATGAAGATATCGCGGCGTTCGCGGTACAGATTGCGGAATTCCTCGACACAGTCCTGCGGGCCATTCAGGGCGGCGGTTGCCGCGACCTGAACCGGGGTAAAGGCACCGTAATCAAGGTATGACTTGATGCGGGTCAGTGCGTTGATCAGCTTTTTATTGCCGGTGGCAAAACCGATACGCCAACCCGCCATCGAATAGGTTTTCGACAGCGAATAGAATTCAACGGCGATATCCTTTGCACCCTTGCACTGCAGGATCGAGGGCGGCGGATTGCCATCAAAATAGATCTCGGAATAGGCAATATCTGAGAGCACATAGATTTCATGCTTGCGGCAGAAATCGACAACTTCCTGGTAGAACGCCAGATCCACCACAAGGGCGGTCGGGTTGGCCGGGAAGTTCAGAACCACCGCACTTGGTTTCGGGACCGAGTGTTTCACCGCGCGATGAAGCTGATCCATAAAGCTTTCGGTATTGAACGTCCCCTGATCATCATGGCCAATCGGGATATGGCGCAATGCTGCGCCTGCAATGATGAAGCCGAACGCATGGATCGGATAGGACGGGTTGGGCACCAAAAAGATATCGCCTGGGCTTGTGATCGCCGCAGCCAGGTTTGCCAATCCTTCCTTGGAACCAAGGGTCACAACGGTTTCGGTTTCCGGATCAATATCCACGCCAAAACGACGGCCGTAATAGGCCGCCAATGCCTTGCGCAGGCCGGGAATGCCGCGCGACATCGAATAGCCATGGGTGCGCGGGTTCTGGACCGTTTCAACCAGCTTATCCACGATATGCTGTGGGGTCGCCGGGTCCGGGTTGCCCATGCCGAAATCGATAATGTCCTCCCCCGCTCGCCGCGCCGCCGCCTTCATCGCATTTACTTCTGCGAATACATAAGGCGGAAGACGTTTTATGCGGTGGAAGTCCTGCGACATTATCCTGTTTCCTCGTCAAATCACTGAAATTCGAATTTTATGCGAAAAGCATATCCACGATTTCTCGAAAGTTGCGTTTAGACCCGATATTCAGGCCATTAATAGCGTACAATTCGAAGGATGTACCTTTTCTTGAAATCATACTCAACGAATTAATGCGCGGAAAATACGCATAAATGCGATTTACGGCGGGTAAAGGACCGGGTGACGTCAGGCTGACGGCAAAAACCCGACCATTTCCGCACGCCCGATCCCGCACGTACGTTGCCAAACGCAAAAAACGCGGAAGGATTTCTCCCTCCGCGTTTTGCTGTTTCGCTCTGAACTGTTCTGATCGACGTGATCAGTAATCCAGATAAATCTCCACACGGCGGTTGCCGGCTTCGCCCGCCGGAACGCCTTCGTAGTAGCGCGGATCGGCCGAGCCATCCGCCCCCACAAATATCGCATTCGGATTGACGCCAAGCTCAATCAGGCGCGACACAACAGCCGCCGCACGGCCTTCGGACACACGGCGGTTTACCGCCAGATGCTGTTCAAGCGACATGTTGCCGGTACGCATTGATGCATGACCAATCACGCGGATAAAGCCGCTGGTCTGCTGCCAAGTTGCGGCAACCTGTTCAAGCACGTTGTAATCGGCACCACCAAGGTTGGTCGAACCGTGCGCGAACTGGATCTGTGCGATCTGCACTTCACTGACAGCCGGGCCAGCCTGATCAATCGACTGCACGCCAAGGCGTGATGCCAGCGCATCGTTGGTGACCGTCATGTCATAAGATGCGGAGTCGCCATACATCGGCTCCGCCCCGCCAAACTGGCTCTCATCGACGATCACCGAACCATTGTCGGAATACATCGAATAATCAAATTCCTGCGTCTGCACTGGCGCCGGTTCGTTGGCAAAGACGCCCTGACCTTCGGCCAGACGACGCTGATACTGATCCATGACCGGATCACCAGACGATGCCGGAGTAACCGCACCCGTCGGTTGCGCAGGCTGCCCACTTTGCGCTGCCTGTGCTGCCTCATAGGCTGCGAGCTGTTGGGCACGGGCATCAGCACCCTGTGCCGCAGTCGGTGCGGCAGGCGGGGCTTCCGGTGTCGGAACCGGGCCACTGGACGGGGATTTTGCATTCCATTCGTCGGCAATCTTGGAGCCGCTTGGCGCAGAGGTTACCGCGCTTGTGGTGGCAGTTGCCGCTGCGGAACTACCGGTATCGGCCATCGAACTGCTGGAAACCGGTGTTGTCGGTGCCGGATTGATCGCGGGTTGCGATGCGGGCGCTGCCGGTGCGGCTTGCAGCGCGTTCACAGGCGGGCTGCTTTGACGGCGGCCACCCTGCTCATACTGGGCATTCTGGCGGTCTGCGGCCAGGCCGGCAACCAGTGCATCACGTTCTGCATCGCCGGTGACTACCGGTTTGGCGGGCGTGTCGGAAAGGTTCGGGTATTCGCCATCTTCACCCGGAATGGCTTCGTCGGATTTGACGGCGCGCTCTTCATCTTCGCCATCAAACATGTCACCGACGGATTTGCCCCACTCGACCGGATTGATCGCATCGGGAACCGAAGAACAGGCGCCAAGTGTCAGCACCACAGCCAGGGCCGAGCCCGTCTGCAGCAATACCCGCAGCTTCCCCCTTGCAGTCTCCTGCCAAGCCCCCTGCCCGGTGGTCGATTTCAGAACGCCCATTTCTTTTCGCTGCTCCAAATTCAGTTGGACGACGTCTGCATTAAATCAATCCGCAAAAACGTCACCTTATAATTCTTGTACTACCCCTAAACGACGCGCTAGGCTAAGGCCATGATAAGCTTGGGATCAAGCAAAGTTTCAACCCGGAACGTCAATCGGATACCCGGAACATAGAACGTCAAAAGTCTTGCGATATTGCAAAGACGCAAAAATGTTCTGAAGTTACCTTGTATCCGCGGCGGTATCATAAGGGAATGCCCCATGAGCGATCAACAGGCCATCGAAACTGAAAACAAACATCCGGATCCCGAAAAGCTCTCTGCCGCTATGGCAGAGATTGCTGAGAAAAGTCAACGACTTGTGTCTGAATTCCTGGCAAAGCAGGCAGAAGACCCGGAAATATCCGACCCGGACCCGCTTAATATCGGCTCTGCCTTTGCCGAATTGACCACGCACATGATGCAAAACCCGGTCAAGCTGGTCGAAGCCCAGATGGAGCTGTGGCAGCAATATTATACGCTGTGGCACAACACCACCCTGCGTATGATGGGCGAAGAAGCCGAACCGGTTGTCTCCCCGCAAAAGGGGGATCGTCGATTCCGTGACGAGGCATGGGAAAACAATGAACTGTTTGATTTCATCAAGCAGTCGTATTTGCTGTCATCCCAATGGATGCAAAACGTTGTCCACGATGTGGACGGGCTTGACGATAAAACCGCACAGAAAGTCGAATTTTACACCCGCCAATTCGTCGATGCGATTTCGCCGACCAACTTCCTGATGACCAATCCGGAAGTCATACGGACCACAATCGAATCTGGTGGGGAAAACCTGCTTAAGGGCTTGCAAAACCTTCTGGAAGACCTTGAACGCGGCAAGGGCAAACTGCAAATCCGCATGACCGATCTTGATGCCTTCAAGGTTGGCGAAAATGTCGCCACCACCGAAGGATCGGTGGTCGGCAAAACGCCGTTGATGGAACTTCTGCAATACAAGCCAAGCACCGACAAGGTTGCAAAACGCCCGCTTGTGATCGTCCCGCCATGGATCAACAAATACTACATTCTTGATTTGCGCCCGGAAAACTCCTTCATCAAATGGGCCGTTGATCAGGGCCACACGGTCTTTGTCCTGTCCTGGGTTAACCCCGACAGCGAACTTGCCGAAAAATCGTTTGAAGACTACGCCAAGGAAGGCGTTCTTGCCGCCCTTGACATGATCGAACAGGCGACTGGCGAGAAAGAAGTCAACGCCATCGGCTATTGCCTTGGCGGCACGCTTCTGGCCTCGACATTGGCTTATATGGCCAAAACCGGGGATGACCGGGTTAAATCCGCGACCTTCCTGACCACGCTGACCGATTTTGAAAAGTCGGGCGAGCTTTCGGTCTTTGTGGATGACGAACAGATCAAAAGTCTCGAACACAAGATGTCCAAAGAGGGCTACCTTGACGGGCGCGATATGTCGATGTCGTTTAACATGCTGCGTGCCAATGACCTGATCTGGTCGTTTGTTGTATCCAACTACATGCTGGGCAAGGATCCGTTCCCGTTTGATCTTCTGTATTGGAACTCCGATTCCACCCGCATGCCCAAGGCAATGCACAGCTTCTATTTGCGCAATATGTATAACAAGAACCTGTTGCGTGAACCGGGCGGCATCAAGATCTTTGGCGAGCCGATTGATCTGCGTGACATCAAAATCCCTGTCTATTTCCTGTCAACCCGCGAAGACCATATCGCACCGTGGCAGGCAACCTATGCCGGGACTCAGTTGATGTCAGGCCAGGTCAAATTCGTGCTGTCGGCATCGGGGCATATTGCCGGTGTGGTCAACCCGCCTGCGGCCAAGAAATATTGCTATTGGACCTATAATCGCAATCCGGCCAACCCGGAAGACTGGATGGCCAAGGCCGCCCAGCATGAAGGATCCTGGTGGACGGATTGGCAAAACTGGGTCGGCCGTCGTGCCGGCGGCAAGGTCGATGCCCGCAAACCGGGCGATGGAAAGCTTAAGGTCATTGGCCCGGCACCGGGCGAATATGTCAAAGTGAGTTTGTCCTGATCTGATCGCAGACCACCCTGACACCTTTTCACGGTCTGCCATCACGGCAGACCGTTTTCTTTTATCCGAATAGATCCAAGGGAATAATGATGGCCCACACAATCGGCTTTCTTGGCGCTGGCCGCATGGCATCGGCGATGATCAAACGCCTGCTTTCAAAGGGGTATGAAGTCAAGGTCTGGAACAGAAACAAAGCCAAACTTGAACCGCTTGTTACCCTTGGCGCGATCGCCTGCGACACACCGGCAATGGCCGCGAAAGATGTCGACACCGTGATTTCATTTATGTCTGATGACGCAGCAGCACGGTCTGTTTGGCTGGGCGATGATGGCGCGCTTGCCACCATGAGCAAAGACAGCATTGCGATTGAATGCTCCACCCTGTCACACGCCTTTGTGCTTGAGCTTTCAAAAACAATCGAGGCAGCTGGTGTTCGATATGTTGATAGCCCGGTAACGGGCATTCCCGCCGATGTTCAAGCCGGCAACACCATCTTTTTGATCGGAGCCGCGCCTGAAACCCTTGATCGCGTTACCCCGGTCCTCAATGACACTGGTAAAAAGACCATTCATTTCGGTCCAATCGGATCGGGCACGGTTTACAAGCTGATGCACAACTTGCTCGGCGCTGTTCATATCGCCGCCGCTGCCGAACTGGTTGCGGTTGCGCAAAAGGCGGGGCTTGATGGTCAAACGGTTGCCGATACCTTTGCCATCGGCGCAAATGCCAGTGGGTCCGGCCTTATGACCGTTCCCGGTATGGTCAGTGGCAATCATCACGAAAACATCCACTTCACCAATGCCTTGCGCGCCAAGGACGCATCCTATGCCCTTGCCTTGGTCAAGGACCTCGGCATGTCCACACCCGTTGGCCAAAGTGCCTATGACGTCTTTGAAAAGGCAACAAAATCCGGCCTTGGCGATCTGGCGCAAAGTGCGGTGATTGAAACGCTGAAAGCCTAGTTTGCTTTGGCCGCCTGTTGCTGTTCCAGTAGCGGTTCATAGCGCGCGTCGGTCAATGTCTTGAGGAAGGCGACAATGGCATCGATGCGCTTTTCATCAAGGGCATCGCCCTGCTCAAGCTCTTTAAGCGAAATGGTTTCGGCCACTTCCGGTTCGCCCCACGGCTTACCGGTTTCCGGGTTGGTCTGATTGATCTCGGCCTTGCTGTTATATTTGTTATAGAACCGAACCACCGTCTCAAGATCGGCAAAGACCCCGTTATGCATATAGGGCCCTGTCACCGCCACATTGCGCAGTGACGGGGTTTTGTATTTGCCGCGATAGGCCGGGTCGTCGATGGCGGCGTTATCGAGCAACCCGTTATCGGTAAAACCGACATCCTTGCGGACAGCATCGCGCGTTGCGACATTGCGCGGCACGCCGATATTGTGGAACTCGTAATTGGTGAAGGTTTCGCCTTCGGCTGTAGGGCTGGCTTTGAGCATGTGGCAGGTATTGCAATTGGTAAATTGTTGCGAAAAGAACAGGACACGACCCAATTCTTCCTGCGGCGTCATTTTGTATTCGCCGCGCAGGAACCGGTCATATTTGCTATCGAACGGTGCAAACTCATCACCCTCTTCAAAGGCGGCAATTGCCTTGGTCATTGCGCCATATGCTTGATCGGCATCCGACCAGACATCATTGCCAAACAACGCCTTGAAGCCTGCAACATAATCGTCGTCCTCTCGCAGACGCGCAACCACACTGGCCTTGTCAGGCATCCCCATCTCAATCGGGTTTAGTGGTGGCCCACCGGCCTGCTCGGCCAGATCCATCGCCCGTCCATCCCAGAACTGGCCGCCAACCGCGACACCATCTTCGCGCACATGAAATGGCGGGGAGAATTTGGCATAGCTTGCGGTCGGCGCATTACGGTCGCCAAGGCTTTCGCCATCATCGCCCAATGAAAACGCCCCGCTTGCAACATCGACACGAGGATCACGGAACCCCGTTGACGGATCATGACAGGTGGCGCAGGACATGGTGCGATTGGCCGACAAGTTGGTATCGAAATAAAGTGCCTTGCCCAGGTCCGCCAGATTTTCAAAGGGTGACTGCGCCTCTGTGGCCGTCGCAACTTCTGACACACTCGCCGTGTTGCGATGTCCCGTATCGGCAAGCCGATGCAGCATCGCCGACGCATCTTCTGCCAAGGCAGGACTACCCGCAAAGCAGCCCATAAGGGCGAAAACAGAGGTCAGATGCAGTAACGAACGAAGATTGTGGGGCATCGAAAACACTTTGATTTGGTCGATTATCGGGTGAGGGTCACGCAATCTCTCAATCGCGAACGCTTTTCATTTACACCCACACAATTGCCCCTTGCCTTGATCAAAGTCAATGGCTGGCTGCCTTTGGCTTCCTTCACATCCGTTTATTCAAACGCGCACCGACCAGAACCGGCATCACAGGACATCACGTCCATATGGTCGCTGACTGGCGTGCATTGCTGATGGATATTATGCCAGGTCCTCGGGGATTGATTTGACATATTCCTGCGCAAGATCGGCATAGCGATCAGCCGACACCTTGAAGAATTCGATTTCTTCCTGCGTCAGATCCCGCACCTTGCGTGCTGGTACCCCGGCCCAAAGCTCTCCTGCTGGAATGCGTTTTCCCGGTGCCAAAAGCGCATTGGCACCCAACATCCCGCCCTGCTCGATCACGCAACCATCCATCACGGTCGCGCCCATACCGACAAAGCTTCGATCTTCAAGCGTGCAGGCATGAATGATCGCAGAATGGCCGATCGTGACGTCATCGCCGATATAGGTGCCGAACTTGCCCTTGGCGACATGCACCATCGTCAGGTCCTGAATATTGGTACGCGATCCAATGCGGATTTCATGCACATCGCCACGAATAACACAGCCAAACCAGATGCCGGTCTCAGCCCCGATTTCAACATCACCAATGATCGTCGCATTGGGGGCAATGAAGGCGGTTTCATCAATGGTGGGCTTCACCCCGCGATAGGACAAACGCATGCTGTGGGACCTTTCACAAACTGGCACTCAATTAGTTGCCGTCAGTTTAAAGTTGATCCGGTCGACATGAAAGCCCGCTGTGGCAAAATTCGACCATTGCCCGAAAAGCTTCGCCGATAACGAAAAAGGCGGAACCAGATGGCTCCGCCTTCAATTTGTTGTTCGCCGGTTCGCTTACGGGAACAGCGGCTCGATCTCAAGCCCCATGGTTTCGGGCAAGCCCAGCATGACGTTCATGTTCTGAACCGCCTGACCGGATGCGCCTTTGACAAGGTTGTCTTCGACCGCAACGATGATCACACGGCCTGGCACGCGATCCTTGACCACGCCCATCAGGACATAGTTGGATCCACGCACATGTCGGGTCTGCGGCGTGACACCGAATGGCAGAACGCGCACAAACGGCTCGTCGGCAAAACGCTTTTCAAGGGCTGCCTGAATGTCCTCGGCCGTGGTGCCGTTGGTCATTTTGACGTAGATGCTTTCAAGGATACCGCGGCTCATTGGCATCAGGTGCGGGGAAAAGTTCACCACAACGTCACTGCCGCACGCCCAAGCAAGGCCCTGTTCGATCTCTGGCGCATGGCGGTGCCCACCGGTGCCATAGGCATGAATGCCTTCGGTCACTTCGGCATAGAGCGTCATTTCCTTGGGCGCACGACCAGCCCCGGTCACACCGGATTTGGCATCAATGATGATGTCCTCAGCATGGACAAGCTTGCCTTCCAGAAGCGGCGTCAGTGCAAGCTGCACCGGTGTCGGATAGCAGCCCGGATTGGCAACGACACGTGCCTTTTTGATCTTTTCACGGTGCAGTTCGGTCAGGCCATAAACGACTTCCTTCTGCAGATCCTGGGCGGCATGTTCCGCGCCATACCATTCCTTGTAGGTCGCCGGATCAAACAGACGGAAGTCGGCCGAAAGATCGACGACCTTAACGTGATCAGGCAGACCGGCAATGACTTCCTGTGTCGTACCATGCGGTAGCGCACAGAAAATCAGATCGACGGTCGACCAGTCCGCCTCGGCAATCGAGATCATGGTCGGCAGTTTGATATGGGCAAGATGGGGGAAAACTTCCCCAAACGGACGTCCGGCGCGTCGGTCGGCGGTCAACAGGGTAATTTCCGAAGCTTGGTGATGCGCAAGAATGCGAACCAGTTCCGCCCCGGTATAGCCACTGGCACCGAGAATTCCGACTTTGACCTTAACGTCGCTCATTTCAATTCCTACTCCATATTTAGCACCTGTTGGAAAACAGGCATTGATAACGCCCGGATGTTGGCAAACAAGCCCCGCAGATGCAAGCAATTAGGCGGAAAATACCCTTTACGATTTGCAATATGCCCATGCGCTTTGGTCATGGTTGCAAATCATTGCGCCCTATTTCTTGCGCGCACGACGCACGGTATCGGGACAGGCGCGCGCATCCTCGGGCAGAACGGTATAGAATTTCTCGATCTTCTCGTATCCCGTGGGGCTTGCAACGGGATAGCTTGCAACATAGCGCGCATCGGACAGCCCGAAGTCACTGGCCTTTAGCCCGGATCGTTGCAACCACATGCGCCGATGGGCATCCGACACCACGACATCCGGGTCATCAACCAGAAAAATCGCATCACGGGCCAGCCGGTCATTGTATTTGTGATGTGTCGGCAGCCAGGCGGCCAGCTGTTTACGCAGCTCGCCCGGGCTTGGCACATTTCGCGTGCGGGTGACGAATTTTGTCATGCGATCGACAAGATCACTGATATCGCCGGGCGGGACGGAGCCATGGGTTGCACGGTCGATGAAAAAGGCCAGATCAATTTCGGTCGGGTCGCGATTTATTACCGGTTTCAGGGCACTATATAATTTGAAAAATCGCGCTATCTTGCCGCCATCGGCATTGGCCGCGTCATATACCCGATGATATGCCACCTGTACCTCATACCGCGCGCCATAGGCGGCAAAGCGTTTTTCGAAGGCAGTACGCTTACGCTCATCAACCCAGATCGCGCAAAGTATATCAAACGCCGCATCGTTGTTGCCAAGTGCCAGGCGATGCATATCCTCGGTAAACGGGCCAAAGACGTTTTGCAGCAATCCGGGATTGGCGCGCTCAGCCGCAAACAGAATTTGCTGAATTTCCGCCCCTGCCCCGGCGGTTGCTCCGCGCGGCCCCCATGTCAGATAGGCGCGCGGGTCATTGGTATGGCAATAAGGATCACCTTCCAGAAAGGTCTTGCCGCTGCGGGGATTTTTCGACTGACAGAAATTGAACTGGATGACGTCGTAGTCCGTGCCCTCCAGCGCAAAGGTCAGGTGATTGGCCCGCGAGATCGCATCAGGTGGTGGCAACTGGGCTGGCATCAATAACCGCCAAAGCCCGACCGTGATCGCCCCATAACTCTCAGCCCCGACGGCAGCCCGCACAGCCGCATTCAGACAAGGTTGCAGATCAATGATCGCCTGCCGCGTTTTCGCCCCGACAACCCCATCCGGTGCGCCATAGCTACCGGCCGATTTGCCTGCACAGTTCGACGCCTGCGTAAAAAGCCGTTCCTGGAACACCGCCACCGCGCCATATCGGCCCAAGGTCAGTGCCCGGTTTTCAAACCGGTATAGGACCTGTGACAGGTTCTCAGCTGATGCCGGAAGCACAGCCCCAAAGGCAATAACGAAGACAAGCGCAAACATGGCACCGGCACGGCACGCTGCAACTTTGATACGCGTGTGTGCTCGGAGCATGTCGATCTGCCTTAGTGCGTGAATTCCAAAAGAGGTTTGGTAAACTCAACCTGCGGATATTTGATGAGACTGTTTAACGCGCGGCGCTGCAGCGCCTTGCGTTTGGTCGTGTCGGCAACCAAGTCACACACTGCGTCCACCAAACCGGCATATGGCACATCGATGAGCCCTTTGCGGAATCGATCCTCAATCACGGTTTCCGGGTTCACTTCCGCGACCACCGCCTTGGCGTTGGTCAAAAGATACGAAACGCGCACAATCTCGAAAATCTGGCTCTCATAGAAGTGGTGGTTCAGGATGACTTTTGACCGCGCGATCCACTTATCACGCTCCTTGCCATAAACCCCCATCAGGACCTTCAGGTTGAGCCCCTTGGCTTCAATCTGGTTTAGGATGTCCCGACGGCGCTCATTGATCGATCCATAAAACAGAACGTCAATGTCCTGTTCGACGGTAATATCGATCCGCTGGAGCTCTTTCTGGAAGCCAATCGGCAAGTAGCGGACCTTTTCAGCCTCCAGCGCCTTGATGACCTCGATATTGGCCGGGCTGTAATCCCAGATTTCAAGACCAGACTCAAACCAGCCTGTCAGTTGCTCCCGCCATTTCTCTCCAACACCTGTGAGCTGCTCGGTATTAAGGATAATCGTTCCCTCTGGCACAGCGCGCAGAGCCGAAACATCAAGCAAATGCGCCCCGACAATTATATTGACCGCCCCTTGCACAAACTGATTGGTCTGAATCTGTGCCGGATGACCGGCATCACGTATTGAATACATCAACAGCTCGGCCAGCTCCGCAAACGCCAGCGAATGAATGTAACCGGGAGGCTGGACGATGCAGATGTTGTAGAGTCTTTGGCAAGTCATAATCCAAAATCTTTTCTGTTTGCAGAGGCGAACGATTTCCGCCAACGGTGACAGCGATAAATCAATTTTAAATTAAAGGCCGATTTCAAACTTGTGGTGCACCACACTACGCCCACCAAAGCCCTCTTTGAACGAGACAAGCTGTTCGTTGAGATACTGACCGTCACTTTCTGTTGAAATGCCGAAGTCAAAGTATCGCTTTCCAAGGCTCCGGTACTGCTCAATAATTTCCAGAAACAACAGGTCCAAAGCCCCCAAGTTCATCCCATCTGATGTCGCTGAGATGTATTGAGCATGCGCAACAGTCTCAGTCTCAAAAATCACTGTACCACCTTGTGGAATTCCCTGATCGTTGTTAACCAAGAACAGTTTTATTTGCTTTGGAAACCGAGCCGCCAAAAGGATGATCTCTTCACAGGAATGGACGGGCATTCGCTCATACTTTTCTTGCAATCGAGCGCTCAAAATTTTCCAGAACGACGAGAAATCATTACTTTGAGCTACTGAGAACCCAGCTTTCAAAGCGCGTTTGCGACCACGCAGCCTCAGGCTCGACGGCTTTGAATCTGCCTTCAAATCCACAGTTGTCGTAACTTCAGTCAAACACCTTGCATCAGAAATCGCGTTAAGAGCATAAATTTCGCCCTCTGCGGGTACTCGATGATAAATCCATGGAACTGGTTTAACGAAGGCCGCCTTAACACCCTGCCCGAGCAAAGTGGAAAATAGCATGTCATAAACTTCTTTGACGACTGATATTCTGTTGAACTTGGGTAACAACAACAGACCACCAAAGGTCAAACCGCCATGGCTATACCACGCCTCACTTCTAATATTCCCGGGCGCAACCCCAACCAGTTGCTGATCCCGATACACGAGGAACGAGCAGTCATCAAAGCGATCTTCGTGATAATCCATATAGGCGCGGTCAAACATAAAGTGACTGTTGTCTGCAACAAGAACTATTGAGCGCCAAGCTTCCGCTGACCTACCGTCATGCTGAACTAAATGAACTGTGTTACTGCCCGAACTCTGTATCACTTTTGCACCAATCACTTAACGCTGCTTCAAACCTCACGTAAACTTAGAATGTTTTAGCAGACTTCGCATGCTAAAGTTTTGAACAAACAACCCGATCCTCCAAGATTAAGGAATGACGCGATGGCCTCTTCTCCTAGCAGCACGAAGAAAACAGACTATACCGGGCATTATAAAGCGTCCGAGGTCGACGTGTATCCGTCAGAGTTTTTGGTGAGAGCATTCTTGGGAACCTATGAAAGACTCAAAATCGACCACAAACTTCTCAGAGGCAAAAAAGTTCTGGATTTAGGTTTTGGTGATGGCCGCAACTTTCAGTTGCTTCACGATCTTGGCATGGAGCTTTATGGCACCGAAATTACCAGCTCCATATGTGAGTTAATCACAGAACGGCTGCACCGAAGAAAAGGAATTCGGATTGACGCCCGTGTTGGTCGGAACACCTCGATTCCGTTCGAGAACTCCTTCTTCGACTGTATCGTTGCTAGCAGCTCATCGTACTATATGGATGAAGGCAACAAGTACGAAGATAATATCGCAGAGATTCATCGCGTTTTAAAACCCGGAGGTATTTTCATTCATTCTCTGCCTATGCCCAGCACTTTCATCATGAGAAATGCCATTGATACTGGAGAAGGCCATATGAGGATCACGGAAGACCCTTACGGCGTTCGTGTCGGCACATTAATGAAGCAGTTCAAAACCGAGGGCGAAGTCCGAAGTTACCTGGCGCATGGATTTAAGGATATTTCCATTGGTAGCACTAAAGATGATTTTTGGGGAGATGCAGTTCACCTATGGTTAGTTGTCTGCACCAAATCTTAATGCCAATCATAGGCATACGCGAAAATGCAAAAATCACCTCAAATTGAATGGATGCTTGGATGCAGTGGTTAAAAAAAGGTCTCATCTGCAACAATAAGACGTTTAATTTATCTTGGTACAAACGGAACACCATGGTTCCGGTACCTTACCTAATCAATGACGCCCGACTTCGCATTTTCGTAACCATGTGCGATGAAAATAATGTCGGCAGAATTGGTTATGTCGATGTATCCCCAAGCAATCCTTCTGAGATCCTTGATTACAGCCGACACCCCGTTCTTGATATTGGTGCCGACGGTGCTTTTGATGATAATGGCGTTGTAACCGCCTCCATTCTAGAGGATGGCAACAAGCTGTTCCTTTATTATTCTGGATATCAACTATCTGTAAAAGTCCCCTACATGATTTTTGCTGGCGTAGCTGTAAGTGACGACAACGGCAGCTCATTCCACAAAATGAGTACGCATTCGCCAATGCTTGATCGCACTACAGGAGAGAAGTCAACTCGGTGTGCGCCCTTTGTGCTAAAAGAAGGGGAAACTTACCGTATGTGGTATACTGCCGATACTAAAGACGGCTGGATCACGAGCAACGGCAAAAAGCTTCCGCTTTATGATCTGAAATACCTAACCTCCAGCAGCCCAACGGAATGGCCTCGGTCGCCTGGGAAAACTTCGTTAACGTTCAAAAATCGCGATGAACATGGAATTGCAAAATGCACGCTATGGAAAGAAGACGGCTTGTATCGCATCATATACTCAATTCGGAGCTTTTCGCAGGGGTATCGTCTTGGATATGCGACCTCAAAAAATGGTATCGGTTTTGAACGAAGAGACGAAGAAATCGGTCTTGGTGTGTCCGACTCAGGTTGGGATAGCGAAATGATTGCTTTTGCCGAGCGCTTCCAATTTAAAGATAAGGTCTATCTGTTCTACTGTGGAAATCATTATGGCATGGATGGCATGGGTTATGCTGAACTCGTATCGGACTCCCGAGAATAATGAAAAAAATTATTATCACAGGTGCAGGAAGCGCGCAGGCTAACGGGGTTATAAATTGTTTGCGCATGGCCAACAGTGGCGAACAAATCATCGGGTTTGGCTCTGATCCAATTGACCTCGTGATGTGTGATGCCGACGTTCGTTACTTGATACCGCACTCACAACATCCTGATTACAAGACTAAATTGCTCGCAACACTCGCGGCGCTTGAGCCCGATATGATTCATTTTCAACATGACCTAGAGCTTTGGACCGCGCTTAAATTTCGTGACGAGATTGAAGCCACCGGCGTAAGAATGCTCGTCCCCGACTTTGAAACGATTGATACTTGCGTTCACAAATTCAAGTCTTGGGAAAAATTCAAAAGTCATGGCATAGTGGTCCCAGAAAATATACTAATTAACACTCCGCAAGACTTAAAAGCCGCACTAGAAAATTTAGGCGGCGAAGAAGGCACAATCTGGCTTCGCTCTACTGAGATTGGTGGCGGAGGAAAAGGTGCCTTTCCCACCAATGACTTTAATGAAGCAACCGAATGGATTGAGCGTTATGATGGTTGGGGACATTTTTCTGCAGCAGAACTGTTAACAAGCCAAACAGTGACTTGGCTATCAATCTGGAAAGATGGCGATCTGGTCGTTTCCCAATCAAGGCGGCGCAAAGCCTGGGCTCACAGTTCCCTTAGTCCTTCAGGTGTAACCGGGGTTACGAAAATTGGTGAAACCTGTTCTGATCCCGAAGTTGAGGAAATAGGTACGAATGCTGTTCGGGCAGTAAGTAAGACGCCTCATGGTATATATGGTGTTGATATGACTTACGATAAGAATGGCGTCCCTAATCCTACAGAGATCAATATTTCTCGTTTTTTTACCACGATTCAGTTTTTCGCAGAAGCTGGCCTCAATATGCCTGCGATCCTGAAAGACATCGTACTATACAATCGCCTTCCTCCCAAAGAAGCCAAGATGCGGAATCCTCTTCCTGATGGATTGCTTTGGTTGAGGGCTATGGATCGCGCCCCACTTTTGACGACAGCAACGGAAATTCGCGCTCTGCTTAACGAGGTTCCATGAACATGAATGTCGCAAAATATATTGCTGAATTCCTCGTTTCTAAAAATGTAAGGCATGTTTTTGGATACTCTGGTGGTGCCATTCTGAAGATGCTTGACGAAATGGTCGCAACCGGACAGATCGTGTATATTCAAAACTACCATGAACAAGCATCCTCTTTTGCAGCAGACGCGTATGGTCGAGTAACCGATACTATCGGCGTAGCTTTGGCAACTTCTGGCCCAGGAGCCACAAATCTGGTTACAGGTATCGCTAATGCTTATCTAGATTCAACCCCGACACTGTTTATCACAGGCCAAGATTACCGAAACAATATCCTAAAAAAGGGAAACGCCCGCCAAAATGGCTTTCAGGACCTAGACATTTCAGCAATTGTAAAGCCGATCACAAAGTACGCTAAACTCGTGGAAAATCCGCAAGATATCCGATTTGAGCTGGAAAAGGCATATCATCTTGCAGTATCGGGGCGTCCTGGTGCTGTGCTACTTGATATCCCTATAGATGTTCAATTTGCAGAAGTGGCGCTTGAAAGTCTTCACGGGTTTACCCCTCCTATTCGGAACACGCCTGACCTAAAAATCCCCCAAATTAAACAACTGATTGTAGGTTCTCTGCGTCCGACAATTTTGGTCGGAGGTGGCATTAGAACAGCCAAAGCTCACAAAGAAGTCCGCGAATTTGCCAAATTGTCAGGTATACCTGTTATCGCCACACTAATGGGTTTGGACAGTGTTGAAGACAACTATGGTTTCGCGGGGCTTCACGGAAATACTTGTGCCAATATGGCAATTCAGAATTCCGACCTTATAATCGCCCTAGGGGCACGTTTTGGACAACGGCAAGTAGGAAAAGATCCGTCCAAATACAGTAGCGCAAAGGTCGTTCACGTCGACATAGACGAAAATGAACTTCATCGAATTTTCAAAGAAGAAATAACTGTAAAATCACACTTAAAGCACTTCCTGCAAAACATTAACTCCGAGTGTACTGGCTTCCCATTTCCCGACTTTTCTCATTGGCATGCTATGATCCAAGAGTGGGAAAGAAAATATAAGAAAAATGCTTACCTTAACACCGAGGGCCTGGACCCCGTTCAAGCGGTCGAAAAAATTTCTGGTCTTGTAAATCAAGATGCGATCATAACTTCTGATGTTGGCCACAACCAAATGTGGGTCGCTCAAGGATTTAAATCCCGTGGCGAGCAGCGCATTCTAAATTCCTCCGGACTGGGTAGTATGGGATTTTCGCTTCCTAGCGCCATCGGGGCCCAAATAGCTTATCCGGACAAACAGATTATTTGCTTTACCGGTGATGGTGGTTTGCAAATGAATATCCAGGAATTGATGTTCGTTGGACAGCGCAAAATCCCAATCAAGTGTTTGGTATTTAATAATAATACGCTAGGAATGATGAGAGAAGTTCAGTCTCGATATTACAACAATCATTACTACGGCTCCAATCGAGATGAGTTTCAATGCGTCGACTTAAATGCAGTAGCGACGGCGTATGGCATCGAATACGTCTGCATCAAGAATCTCGATGACATTTACACTCTCAAAGAGTCCTTAGCCGACCATAAGCCCTACATCATTGAACTCGAGGTCGCATTCGACTCAAAGCTATCCAACAGATACGATGAAGCAGAGTTTTTTGAGGCAGAGCGAATAGATGCTTCTTCCATCTAACAAAAACCTCTATGTGGATTTTGACGGCACGCTAATAGATCCTAGCAAGCGTCTTTACAGACTCTTTAGTCAACTCAATCCAACGAGCCGAAAAATTTCGTTCTCGGAATACTGGGACCTCAAGAATACCGGACTGACACAAGAAGCATTACTAACGGATATTCTTCGGTTAAATCGACAGCAAGTCGAAACGTTCAAGGCCGAATGGCTATCTCAGGTCGAAAATCCAGAGCTTTTGGCACTAGACGAACCCTTCTCTGACGCCGAGAGTTTTTTGTCCAAGTTTTCGACTTACTCAGATTTGCATTTGGTCACTGCGCGTCAGTCCGCTAGCGGAGTGAAACAACAATTAAAAGAGCTCGGTTGGAACAAGTATTTCAAGAATGTAATTGTCACGCATTCCAAATCGAGCAAAGAAGATGCAATAAAGTCGCGCACATTACCACGCGCAACGGACATTATCGTCGGGGATACCAGCGAAGATATCTGTGCGGGTAAAGCATTAAACATCTTAACCGTAGCTGTAGAAACAGGACACACTCTCAAGTCGACCCTTGAAGCATGCTCGCCAGATGCCATTATTTCCTCCATATCAATGTTTGACGCTTCTCTCTGGGAAGAACTTCTGCAGCACAAGCAGTTAACCAACTAATCCTTCTGCTGAGTACAAAAGCAGAAACAGGGCGTTACATTCCGCACGGAAAATGTGCTACTGTGTTGGAGTTGAAGCGTTTTACAGACAGAGACGAGGCCCTTCGGATGTCGATTGATGGGTGTAGAATCATCGAACTACCAAAAATATCCAGCGACCAAGGCAGTCTGACCTTTGTGGAGGAAAACAATCACATCCCCTTCAATATAGAGCGCGTATATTATCTTTATGACGTTCCGGGAGGTGGTGTCCGAGGTGGCCATGCCCACAAAAATCTTCATCAGCTTATAATCGCAATGTCTGGTAGTTTTGACATCACCATTGACGACGGAAAAGATAAGAAAACTTACCATCTCAACCGCTCCTATTATGGCCTTTACATCTGCCCTATGATTTGGCGAGAACTCGACAACTTTTCTTCTGGATCTGTCTGTATGGTGCTCGCATCAAGTATTTATCGCGAGGAAGATTATCATCGCGATTACGCTGAATTCATGCGTGCCCGATGGAGCGACGAATGACTGTTGCCTTTTTGGACCCCAGGGCTAGCTACCTAGAGATCAAGGAAGAGCTCGACCAAGCATATCAAACGGTTATGGATTCAGGTGTTTATATACTTGGCAAGTTTGTTGAAAACTTTGAAAAAGACTTTGCAACATATTGTGAAGCAGATTTCTGTGTTGGCGTCGCAAGTGGCTTTGATGCGCTGGTGCTTAGCCTGAAGGCGTTGGACATTGGCCCCGGGGACGAAGTTATCGTTCCATCTCATACATTTATCGCAACTTGGCTCGCTGTGTCCGCTGTCGGCGCTATGCCAATACCTGTCGAGCCAGATCAAAAAACCTTTAATCTGACGGCTGAGCAGCTTAACAGTGTATTAACTCCAAGAACGCGTGCTGTCATAGCAGTACACCTGTATGGGCTTCCTGCCGACATTGATGGAATAAAACAGTTCTGCAAAAGCAACTCTCTCTTTCTAATTGAAGACGCTGCGCAGGCACATGGTGCGACTTACAAAAACAAAAAGATTGGCGGCCACGGGGATGCCGTCTGCTGGAGCTTCTATCCAGGAAAAAATCTGGGAGCTTTCGGAGATGGAGGTGCCATCACAACCAATTCGAAAAAGATCGAACACAAACTGAAGTTAATTCGAAACTATGGCTCGGAAGTCAAATACCAAAACCAGCTTAAAGGTATGAACAGTCGGTTAGACCCTCTTCAGGCTGCAATGCTGCAGGTTAAGCTGAGGCACCTCGACACTTGGAATGAACGCCGCAAGGATATTGCGAATGTTTATTTTGATAAGCTCAGGGGTGCCGAACTTGTTCTGCCAGCCAGTCCCGAAAACTGTGGTCATGCATGGCATTTGTTTGTCATAAGGCACCCAAAGCGGGATCAACTACAAAAAGCGCTTGAAGCCAATCAGATAGGCACCTTAATTCACTATCCAATTCCGCCCCATCGTCAAGAAGCCTACGCAGAACTGCGAATTGCCCCTGAAAGCTATCCGATTGCCAACCTGATGGCGCAACAGGTCCTGAGCCTACCGATGGGGCCACATATGTCCGAAACGGACGCATATATTGTCGCGGACCACGTCCTTGATTTTCTCGGCTAGGAAAAACTTATTGGACACCAAAAAGAGAAAGCAAGTTGAATGCACGGCCCAGCTAAAGAACAACTCGTAGCCAAGATTGATGGTGCGCTTCTCCAAGCCATAGAAAAAAGCACAGATATAAACCAGCTCATTAACCTAGCTGAACATTATGGGAAGTTTCACTGGCTAAACACAACCAATCGCTGGGCCTGCCCACAGGTCGAAAGACACGTATTCAACAAAGTTTCGTCGCAAATCGCGACCAGCGCCACATCCTCCAAAAAGAGTGCGGTAACCCATGTACTATCCGAGGGTTACGACGTCGGTGGTCATACCCCCCTATGCGTTAACCTCGCGAAAGAGCAGGCACAGCGAGGAGAGAACGTACAACTTGCGATCACGCGAAATGTCACGCCGAATGTAGCATCAGATATCAAGCAGTCGGGTATTTCTACGCATGTCTGCAGCGGCGCGCACTTAGAGAAGCTCAATCGCCTGACGAACTTATTTTTGCAAAGCAAGGCGGTAGTATTACACATCCATCCAGATGACATCGTTGCATGTTGCGCCGCAATGTTTGCAGAACAAGCAGGAATACCGTGTCTATTTGTAAACCATGCAGATATTCATTTCAGTTACGGCCCTTCGCAATGCTCCACCGTACTGGAGATATCCGCAGGCAGCTGGCTGTCAACGCAAGCATTCCGCAACCCGAAAAGCCAATCGTTCCTTGGCATTCCGTGTACTGCTCTGCATGTAAGCGATGAGCCAACCGAAGACAAAGATGCCGGAAGCTACTTCATTACAGTTGGCGGAGCCCACAAATATCACTTGGATAATTCCACAATTTTCATAGATTTCGTTGAAGAGCTTTGTGGAAAACTTGGCGAAAAGCTTAAAATTATTGGAGTGGGTAACGCGACCCCCTTCGCCAAGCTCTCTGATAAAGCAAAAAGCAATTTGGAACTTCTCGGCACCCAACCCAGGGATGCAACCATCCGTCAGATGAAGAATGCTAAAGCTTACATTGATAGCTTCCCTGAAGGTGGAGGAACGTCAGTTACCAATGCGATGCTTCTGTGCCTCCCTACCTTTGGCTGCAAAGCCAAAGGCGGAATGTTTGGTGACGACTACCTGTCCGACTCACCAATAGAACTAATTGATCAAATACAAAACTTTAGAAAAGACGGGCCGAACATAAAAAAGTTGCAGGAACGAGCTGAGTTTATTCGTAAAACGTTTTCGCTAAAGGCATGTGCGGACCGGCTTGACGCTGCCATCAACGGGGCTCACATCCCAGTACCCTTTGATTTTCAAGCTGACGAAATCGACCTCAACTTCTATCAAAAGCAATGGCTATCATCGGAACGCTTGTATGTCCCACCGTTCATTACAATTACTGCGCCAACGCAGCAGTAATGACCAACGAATGCCCTGCATACTAAAACTCCCGCTTGACAGTCGAGCTTGCCGGTTTGCCAACCAGGTTCGCCTGACTTTCCCCTAGCTATTTCAACAACGCCAACCGATACCGCCCGATCTTCTTAAACCCAAGCGCCTCATACGCCTTGGCGGCTGCTTCACTGTCGGTTGACAGAATAGCACGTTTAACGCCCCGCGCCCGCACCGCGAGAAGTGTTTTGGCCACCAGAATACGTGCATAACCGTTCGATCGTTCTTCGGGCGGGGTCCATACCGGGCCAACTTGCACCATGTCTGGCAAGGTTGCGTTGAAGCCCGAAAGCGACACCGCTTTGCCATCGACGATCAGGCCCCACATCGTCCGGGCATCCAGCGCATGGACAAGGCGTGAGGCGATTTTGCTATCAAGGCTGGGGGTGTCTTCCGCGCCAAGTGCCTCGATCTCGTAGGCGCGCAACCAGCGCAGCAATGTATTGCGGTCAATCTTTTCCGCATCAACCATCTGAAAATCGTCGGCGCGGGCGTTTTGCGGCACGATCAGGTTGCTGAGATCAAGCTCGTAAAGCACATCCGATGCATTGATCGCATAGACCGCATACTCAAGCCCCAGCTGGCACAGCATATCCTGCGCCTGATCTGATTGACCAAACACACCTGCAACCGGTTTCAGCGGGTCTGCAACAAACGCAACCGTCAGGGCCTTTGGGATTGCCTTCTGATCGCCGGCCTCGACAAAGACATTGCCATTGCCAAACTGCGCGACAATCGCGCTGATGCTGCCATCCGGGGCCACTTCCCCGAACCAGTTGCCAGAAAGCGGGTGACGACGTCGTTCAATACCGGCAGTTCGCAGGTTTCCGCGCAGCACCATGCAAGTGGCAGCATGGTTGGCAAGGAATGCGTTTGCGGCATCAAAATCGGCGTCGTGCAGCTTTCTGTACTGCATATCGGGGGTCCCTTTCTTTGGGCTTCAGGTAAGTGCCAAACTTTCAAATTGGCATAAAAAAAGGCCGCTCCATTAGCGGCCCTTCACATATCGCAAGGTTATCCAACAGAGGTTCAAACAGTTATGTTTTGAAAACTCGTCGCATTGTTCCAACCATTGGATCACACCTTAAATTCAAAAATTATCGCGTCAGAGATTTGTTAATATCACAACCTTTCGAATTTTCGATCCCTCTTTTTAAAATTCTTTGGTGATAACAACATCGGCCTGAATCCGGCATCCGAGAACAACAACTCAGAAGCTGATTTTCAATTCGGTTTGCGACAATCTCGGAAAGTGGTATTACCAATACAAGGCACATTTTATTCGGAGTTGACCTCATGCCAGTGATTACCTGCGTCGAAGACCTGAAACGCATCTATAAACGGCGCACGCCGCGCATGTTTTACGATTACGCAGAATCCGGAAGCTGGACCGAGCAGACATTCCGTGAAAACACCACCGATTTTCAGGAAATTCATCTGCGTCAGCGGGTCGCAATCGACATGGCCGGGCGCACCACCAAAAGCCAGATGATCGGTCAGGATGTGAGCATGCCCGTGGCCCTTGCCCCGGTCGGACTGACTGGCATGCAAAGTGCTGATGGCGAGATCAAGGCTGCGCGTGCGGCAGAGAAATTCGGCGTCCCCTATACGCTGTCGACCATGTCGATCTGCTCGATCGAGGATGTTGCGGAAAACACCTCCAAACCGTTCTGGCTGCAGGTTTACACACTTAAAGACGACGATTTCATGAAGCGCCTTTTTGATCGCGCCAAAGCTGCCAAATGTTCGGCCGCGGTCATCACGGTCGATCTTCAGATGCTGGGCCAGCGCCACAAGGATCTGAAAAACGGCCTGTCCGCCCCGCCCAAGCTGACTTTCAAATCGGTTACCAACATGATGACCAAAGTCCAATGGGGCCTTGGCATGCTCGGCACCAAGCGGCGGTTCTTTGGCAACATTGTCGGTCACGCCAAGGGTGTGGCCGACGCGTCATCGCTAAGCACCTGGACCGCCGAAGCGTTCGATGTATCCCTTGATTGGGATCGTATTCGCGAATTCCGCAAAATGTGGGATGGCCCGCTGATCATCAAGGGGATCATTGATCCGCGCGATGCTTTGGAAGCATTGAATGTCGGCGCAGACGCCATCATCGTTTCCAACCACGGCGGACGCCAGCTTGATGGTGCCCTGTCCTCTATTCGCGCACTGCCGGCGATCATGGATGCCGTTGGTGACAAAATCGAAGTCCATCTTGATAGCGGGATCCGCTCTGGCCAGGACGTGCTGAAGGCCTTGGCACTCGGGGCAAAGGGCACCTATATCGGGCGCGCTTATGTCTATGGCCTGGGTGCAATGGGCGAAGCCGGTGTGACCAAGGCGCTTGAGCTCATTCACAAAGAGCTTGAAGTCTCGATGGCGCTTTGCGGGCATACGGACGTCACCAAGGTCGATCGCGACATCCTGATGATACCGCGCGATTTCTCGGACCGCTGGCAATAAGCTATCGGAACGTCTTGATACGAAACAAAAAGGCGGCGCTCTCCTATGTGAGAACGCCGCTTTTTTATTGGCTTACGCAAAAAGAAAAAGCGCCACCCGAAGGTGACGCTTTTCCAACCAGTATCGCGAGCCTGTTGCCCGAAAACGACTTAACGTTTCGAGAACTGGAAGCTACGACGAGCTTTGGCGCGACCGTATTTTTTACGTTCAACAGCACGCGAGTCACGGGTGAGGAACCCACCGGCTTTGAGTGACGGACGCAGTGCCGGCTCGAACATGGTCAGTGCACGGGAGATACCGTGACGAACGGCACCGGCCTGACCGGAAAGACCGCCACCGGAAACGGTGCAGACAACGTCGAACTGATCTTTGCGATTGGTTACGCCGAACGGCTGGTTGATCACCATGCGCAGAACCGGACGTGCGAAGTAGTCTTCGAACTCGCGGCCATTGACGGTGACTTTACCCGAGCCCGGTTTAATCCAGACGCGTGCAATTGCGTTCTTACGACGGCCGGTTGCATATGAACGGCCCTGTGCGTCGATCTTCGGCTCCGGCAGGGTGCCTTCTGCAGCAGCAGCAACTTCGCCGCCCTGTGCCAGATCCTTGAGATCTTCAAGAGTTTTGGTGTCGGCCATTATTTGCCACTCCGCTTATTCTTTTCGTTCATAGCCGCTACGTCGAGGACTTCCGGCTTCTGAGCTTCATGCGGATGCTCGGTACCAGCATAGACGTGCAGTTTGGAAAGAACCTGGCTGCGCAGCGGGCCACGGCTCATCATACGCTCAACAGCTTTGATGATGACGCGTTCCGGATGCTCACCGTTCAGGAGCTTGTCCATGGTGCGTTCTTTGATGCCGCCCGGGTAACCGGTGTGCCAGTAGAACTTCTTGTTCTGAAGTTTACGGCCAGTCAGTTTGACTTTTTCGGCATTGACGATGACGATGTGATCGCCACAATCCATGTGCGGGGTAAACATCGCTTTGTGTTTACCACGAAGACGGTTGGCAACAACGGCTGCAAGGCGGCCAAGGACGACGTCTTCTGCGTCGACCACGAACCATTTGCGCTCGATGTCGCTCGGTGTCGCAGTGAAGGTTTTCATTATTTCTATACTCGAAAACTGGGTTCCACGGAGGGAATGTTCCCTCGTTGAAAGTCGGCGCATTATGCCAGCATCCAACAGGAAAACAACAGGAATATTTCACATTAAATCAACGACTTACCTGTTGCGGTATTATTTTACCACAACAATTTAGCCTATTTTTCGGCCGGCGGCATCGCATAAGTCCCGATCACATGCGCACAAAGGCTGTCATCAACGGCAGATCGAATATGGCATTCGGCAATCAAAAGCCGCCTGCCCGCCTTCAGGATTTTGGCCTCTGCAATCAGATCTCCGGGCTTTGCCCCGGACAGGAAATGAACCGTCGCCTCGGTTGTTACCGCCAGATCCGCCTTGGGGACCACAAGCCACGCCACGGCATACAGTGCAATATCGGCCAGAGCAAAGATCGCAGGCCCGGTCACCACATTGCCCGGACGCAGATAGCGTTCCTTGAATGGCAGACGCAGGATTGCGGTATCGTCTGAAAGGCTTTCGGTCCTGACATCCATATCGCCGACAAACGGGACCTTCTCGCGCATGATGGCATCAAAGTCGGCTGGCGTTACACCGGTCCGGGTCACGGAACTGTTCATGGCTTGGATGGCCTCCCTCTGGAGCTGCTTTGACGCAGCATTTTTGTTTCAGGGAGATAGCCTGACATAACGTTTACGTTAACGTCAACAATTTGCGCATACACAGACTGCTTTTAGAGGACATCAGATCCCCAACCACTAGCGGGTCAAAATCCCGGCCACGTCGGTATAGATCGCCACCACGACACACAGGATCACGATTGCCGCAATCGCCGTTGCGCCGAGCCCGGGCAAATTTTCACGCATCCACTCACCGGGCGACATCCCCGGCCCTTGATCGGATTTTTGCCTGAAACGGGCGTGAACCGGCCCACGCGAAAGATCACGCAGCGGTTTGTCGACTTCGTCGTTGGATGCCCAGTGAAAGCGGTTCTCTGGCAAGTAAACAGGCTGACGGTCTTCCTGACCGGTTTCGTCATACATCATGGCGACTTCACAGCATCGATTGCTGCCTCCTGCAACAGGGTGAACTGTTATTTCGCCCTGATCCCGGCATCATTTCCATCATGCCATGATCACGGCGGCCCCGCCTCGGATGATTTCGCTCTGTCTTCCCCGTACCTTGTTCTTATCGTTGCGCGACGCCCAGGGCCCAGACGACCCTGACGTCACACCACCGAATTCCTCACTGATATATGGGGATTAAGGCAATCGTTCGGCAATAGTTTGTTATCTATGTTATCTGCCGAGAATTGCCGAAAATTCGTTGACCGTCAGAACCAGCACATATCCCACAGCCACCGCTGCAATCATATAGGCTGCCAACCGCGCGATCATTTTGTTAAAGCCTAAGGGTTCACCCGGCTGTTTACGCCCCTTCGATGATTGCCCTTTTGCAGATCCCGCCGACTTTCCCTGCTTTTGCAAAATCGCCCGACGCTTGGCATCAAGGTCTTCCTGCAGGGCCCAGTTGTCTTCGCTATCTGGCAGATTGATGCGGGACTTTCGGACCTCGGTCTCTTTCAGGTCGTCTACCCGGCCTGCAATGTCATTGCCGACATCCCCGCCCTGGCTGTCCTTTTCCCGAGTCCGATCAAGCAATGTCTTACCGCCATTCAGGCTGTCGACATAGTCGTCATAGGCGCTGCGTTCCTTGTCGATGGCAGCCCTTTGGGCAGCTTCATGGGCTGTACGATCCTGCGGTCGCACCAATTGCCCGCCCGCTGCGCCGGCCCCGTCTGATGCGCCAGATTTCAGCTGGCTATCGTCTGGCAGGAACATCGAAACAAGCCCGCTTGCCTTGTCCGGGACATAGACATGGCGATTAGGTTTGACCTTTGCCGCGGCAACAGCAGGCGGATTTTTAACATCAGAGAGCTTTTCACTCTTAACCGGCATGGTGGGCTTTGGCCCGATCATGGCTGGCGGACGCAGATCCTCCTCGATGACAGGATCGGGTGCATCACCTGCGTCCTCGTCTTCAGGATTGATCTTGGGCTTGGGCATCAGAAAGGCTGGAATATCAAAACCGTTCTGTAAAAGGCGTGCACGGGCCTCTGCGCGATATCTTTCAAGATCGCGTTCCATCATGTCCTTGCTGTCAAACCGCTTGATGGGCGTTTCACGCACGGGTTTCGTCAGCCGCACAGACTCGCGGACCGTCCGGGTCGGAACAAAACGCCCCGGTGCCCGCCCCCGCCGATTTGGGAAATCTTTACTCATGCACAACCACTTGCCGAATTAATTTTTATTGATCAGGCAAAGACAGAATAACATTCGGCACATCCCCAGGGTTTTATTATTGGCACAGGCCGCTAACCCTTTGCGTGTAATTCTACTACGGTATACCGTGTTTTAAAAATCAAAAAACGTCAAACACATACAGCCATCCGGGAGGCCCGCCATGACCGTTTCCACAACCGAGCCAGAGCTTGTCACACGCACAGACAATGACGGCTTTGTCACCCTGACGATGAACAACCCCAAACGCCGCAATGCCCTGTCGGGGGCGATGATGACGGCCCTTAAGGACGCCTTTGACAAGATCGCCAAGGAGACCACCGTCAGATGTGTCATTCTGGCAGCCGAGGGCCCTGTCTTTTGTGCCGGCCACGACCTTAAGGAAATGAACGGCATTACCGAGTGTGATCAGCATGCCAGCCTGTTTACGCAATGCAGCGACCTGATGATGACGATTGTCAGTCTGCCGCAACCCGTCATCGCGCGTGTGCGCGGCATGGCAACAGCAGCCGGTTGCCAGCTTGTCGCCAGTTGCGATCTGGCTGTCGCCGCCAACAGTGCCAAGTTCGCGACCCCGGGGGTCAATATCGGCTTGTTCTGCTCTACCCCCATGGTCGCACTTAGCCGCAACATTGCCCGCAAACATGCCATGCGGATGCTTCTGACCGGCGATCCGATCAATGCCGAAACCGCCTTTGCCATGGGACTGGTGTCTGATGTGGTCGGGGATGAGGAACTTGAAGAACACACCAATGCCCTGGCCGCCGGAATTGCCGCCCGGTCGGGCATGACGGTTCGGCTTGGCAAACAGGCATTTTACAAACAGCTCGAAATGCCGCTGTCGCAGGCCTATTCCTATGCATCCGACGTCATGACGGCGAATATGCAAAAACATGATGCTCGCGAAGGGATCGGCGCCTTTGTCGAAAAGCGTCATCCGAGCTGGCGCCACGAATAGACTGCCCTATATCGGGTAAATTACCTTATGACGGTATTTGCAAACCCTTTGGAATGACGCATTCTGTCAACAGGTAGCTTTTTCGGAGTACGCCCCATGTCGTTTGAAATCTGGCTTGCCTTTGCTTTTGCCTGTGCTGTGGTTCTGGCCATCCCCGGCCCGACCATCATGCTTGTCGTCAGCTATGCCTTGGGCAAGGGTAAACAAACTGCATGGGCAACGGTTCCGGGGGTGGCACTGGGCGATCTCACCGCAATGACGATCTCGCTCGCCGGGGCTGGTGCGTTGCTTGCTGCCTCGGCAGAGGCTTTTACCGTGCTCAAACTCGTTGGGGCGGCCTATCTGATCTATCTTGGCATCAAGATGTGGCGTGAAAAGCCCGAAGCCCTGCATGACAACCCGGATGCCAAACGCAACCGTCCGTCGCGCATGTTCCTGCAGGCCTATATCGTCACCGCCCTGAATCCCAAGGGCATTGTTTTCTTCATTGCCTTTGTGCCGCAGTTCGTGACAGCCGGTGATCCGCTTTTGCCGCAATTCATGATCATGACCGCGACGTTCGTCATATTGGCTGCCATCAACGTTGCGATCTGGGCGGTGATGGCAAGTGCGCTGCGTGAACGGCTCCGCCAACCATCCGCCCTGCGTCGCCTGACACGCATCGGAGGCGGGGTGATGATTGGTGCTGGATTGCTGACCGCCCTCACCCGCCGCGCAGCGGGCTAAGGGCCCCACCCCGCCCAAAAGACCGTCGCCTCTCCAATCGTCAAAAATTTGCTTTAGGCAATTATCTGGAGGTTTTCTTATATTTACCGAAATATTATAACCTTTAGATATATAAATACCCGTATTATTTGGTATTCACATAAACTCAAAGTTGAGTTTAGATGATCTCCGCAAGTCTTCAGAAGAATGAATATTTATAATTCTTCTAAGAAAAACAATAGATAGGCGGGGAAGTGTGGACATGCTGAAATCTTTGAAAATAGGTCCGCGACTAAGTATCGCGATGATCTTTATAACCTTTGCGACTGCATTGGTGATCGGACTTATCAATCTTTCCATTGAACGTGACATTGTCGCAGGTGCTGAACAACGCGAACTGCGCGTCAATTTCGAAAAGTTACGAAGTGCGCTGGATATGGAAGCTTCGCGTGCGCTTGCGATGGCGGATTTTGCTGCAACCATCCCCGCCGCCCAGAAAGCCATGGCGGAAGATGACCGCGATACGCTGGCTGATATTTTCGGCCCCGGCTTCGCTGAACTCAAAGAAAACCATGGCGTTCGTCAGTTCCAGTTCCATAAGGCCCCGGCGATCTCGTTCCTTAGGGTTCATAAGCTCGATAAATTCGGCGACGATCTGTCTTCTTTCCGCAAGACAGTGGTCGAAACCAATACAAAACAACAACCCATTAGCGGCCTGGAAGTCGGTGTTGCCGGTCTTGGCATGCGCGGTGTCACACCTGTTTTCAACGATGGGACGCATGTGGGCTCGGTTGAATTTGGATTATCCTTTGGTCCGGCCTTCTTTGAAAACTTCAAGGCACACTCCAACACCGATGCCGCCCTTCTGATTGACCGTGACGGCACCTTTGAAGTCTTCGCCTCCACCTTCCCGGAAGGTTTCCTTGATATTGCATCGCCCACCCTTGCTGCGGCACGTGACGGCGAACAGATCCTTGCCCCGCAGGATGCCGAGGGCACCGAACTGGCCCTGATGGCGCGCCCGATCACAGATTTCAGCGGCCAGAACCTTGGCATTGTCGTTATGGGGATTGATCGCAGTTTCTTTGCAAGTGCCATCAACGACGCCACCACCCTGTCACTGGGCGTAAGTATTGTAACCCTGCTGGTCGCACTTCTGATCGCCTTTAGCGTCAACCGGTCGATCTCTCATCCGATCCGGGCCATGACCGTGGCCATGAACAAGATCGCTGGCGGCGAACTCGATACCGAAGTCCCGGCAAAGGATCAAAAGGACGAAATCGGCGAAATGGCCAGCGCGGTCACCATTTTCCAGACCAACGCACAGCGCATGAAAAGCCTTGAGGCCGAACAACAAGAACTGCGTCGGAAAAACGAGGAAGAGAAAAAGACTCTCGGCCGCAAGCTTGCCGATGAATTTGAAAATACCGTCGGTGCCATCATCGACGGGCTTGAAAACGCGGCGCGCGACATGGATGACGCATCCCGCGTCATGTCCGGCACGGCCGATGAAACGACCCAACAGGCAAAGATCGGCATGGATGCCGCGCAAAATGCCTCGAACAATGTTGCGACCGTTGCGGCCTCGTCCGAGGAACTGTCTGCCTCCATCACGGAAATCAGCCGTCAGGCCAACCATTCAAGCGAGGTAGCCGCCAATGTCTCGAACAAGGCAACCAGCACACGCGAAACGGTGGATGGCCTTGTCGAGGCGTCAGCACGTATTGGTGATGTCATAGCCCTGATCAACGACATCGCGGCCCAGACCAATCTTCTGGCCTTGAATGCCACGATCGAGGCCGCCCGTGCTGGCGAAGCTGGCAAGGGCTTTGCGGTTGTCGCCAACGAGGTCAAAAACCTCGCATCCCAAACCAGTCGCGCGACGCAGGAAATTTCCGAGCAGATCGAAAGTATCCAGAACGCGACTAAGCTGTCATCGACCGCAATTAACGAGATCACCGATATTGTCGGCGAACTTAACGAAAGCGCATCCGCCATCGCGGCGGCGGTCGAAGAACAAGGTGCTGCGACTCAGGAGATTTCCGGCAGTGTTGAAAATGCTTCTGTCGGGACCAGCGGTGTGACTGAAAGCATCAGCTTGGTCAGCGCGGCCGCTGTCCGGTCGACCGAAAGTGCCGACACGGTTCTGAAATCAGCCCATGAACTGATGGAATACTCGGTCAATCTGCGTCGCGAAACCAACAACTTCCTGAGCAAGATTCGCTCGGAATAAATCAAATCGTCCCGGTCCACTGTCCGTCAGCCGACGGTGGACCGGAATTTCAAAAACCACAGACATAGCGGGTTATGCCGCTTAACGCGATGATGCCTCGGCGGTGACGCTGTTATTCCTAACGAGCCGTGCAATCCAGCTCCGTGCCGGTTTATCTCGCCCGAACAACGAAATCACGCTGATCGCGACACCGGCCAACACCACATTCCATGCCGGGCGTAACGGCCACATCCATTCAAGATTGGCTGCAACCACGCGATCGGCCGGAATACCGGTCGCCAACGCATACCAGGCATATTCAATTCCGGCTGTTGCCAACCCGGCAAGCACGGCAATGACAGACAAAGTCACAGCAGATCTAAGCGACCATCCCCGCCAATGGGCAAAGCGATACAGCATCAGGCCGACAAACATCCCGGCCATCAGTGTTGCTTCACTGACGTCGACCTTGGACTGCAAAAAGAAATGCACAACGCCCAGCACGGCAATCGGATAAATCAGTTTATGCAGGCGCACCCACTTGGCCCCCAATCTGCGCATCGCTGATTTGGTGGACGTCGCGGTCAAAACCGCCAGCCCGATCAGGGCGACGAACCCGATTGTCAGATAAATCCGCAAAACGATCTCGCTGGCAATGCGGCCAACATCAAGATTCTGGCTGATCGCATACAGGCCGAAATGGATCATCACATAGCAAAAGGCAGCCACACCAATTTGACGGCGCACCTGTACCAGTTTTGAAAATCGGGTTATCCGGCGAAGCGGTGTCACCAGAAGCGTGATTAGTAATATCCGGATGGTCCATTCACCGCTTTCCAGAATGGCTTCCTTAACCGGGATGGTTGCCCCGCCCTGGGCAATGACCGGCCACAACAACACGATGCCGGGTACAAGAAGTGCCACAAAGACAGCCAGTTTGAAAAAGGAAAACCGCCCGGATGGATCAAGCCATGGATACATACAAAATAACCCTGTCAGGTTTCGCCGATCCCCCAGTCAAAAAGCATTTGATGGTCGCCGTCACTTAAATTGCCATCAACTTTCCGCGAGGGCAGCCATTTGCACGCCCGTGATACGTTTAGTGACGCATATCAAAGTTGCAGGAAGCCACCACTCATATAACAATCATACACAGTGATCACCCGAAGTGGATGAACCCAAATGGCCGAATTTCAAAATCCCACCGACCCGGAAATCAAAACGCTTCTGGAAACGACAAAGACCATCGCGCTTGTGGGCGCCAGTCCCAAGCCGGAACGCCCGTCAAACCGGGTGATGAAGTTCCTGCTTGATCAGGGATACAAAGTTATTCCGGTCAATCCCGGCCAAGCTGGCGGCACGATTCACGGTCAGACTGTTGTGGCACAACTTTCCGATATCGCCGATCCGGTCGATATGGTCGATATTTTTCGTAACAGCGAAGACGCGGCTGGCGTCGTCGATGATGCCATTGCAATCGGTGCAAAGTCGGTCTGGATGCAGCTTGGCGTGATCAATCCAGAGGCCTTCGCAAAGGCCAAGGCAAACGGCATGACCGCGGTCATGGATCGCTGCCCGGCAATTGAACTGCCGCGCCTGTCGTAAAACACAGGTCCGAAAGGACGCCATCGCATCACAACAACAAAAAAGGCACCGGATGATCCGGTGCCTTTGTCGTTTCAAAACATCTTTGAAAAGCTTAGCTGAGCCCGCACTGCGCAATCAGATCCGGGACAAGGCCCTGGTTGCCGATAAAGACCGGCTGCACGGCACTGGTCACGGTGTATGCCGTGGTTTGCTCATCAACAATCGTGTCGAAGTGACCAGCTGTTTCAAGCACCAGCGACATCACGCCATCCGGCTTGATGCGAAGGGCTGCAAATCCATTGGCATATTCGGTGCGCGCGCATTCGCGACCCAAAATAACATCGAAACGATTGATCAGGGCATAACGCGGATTTTCAACCAGATCGTCACGACCGGAAACCTCACTCGGCTTCACGCCGTATTTCGGCACATATTTCGCAAAGTTCGTTTGCGACTGGACGATGTAACCATCCGGGAAATAAACCGCGACATCCTCTGCCAGCAGGATACGATCCCCGATGACCTGGCCTGAACGCAGAAGTTCCTTGATTCGTGTGCCCGGAATTTCACCGGAGAACGCATTGAAACGCAGGGTCTTTCCGTCGCCGCGCAAGTCAGCGAAATAACGTTCAAACGGAACGACCGGTGTTTTGTCTGCCGCGCGCGCAGTCGGCAAGACCGACATGGTTGCAACTGCCAGTGTGGCAACTGCAAGAGCAACGCCCCCCGAGCGCCGCGAAAAGACCGTCTTGATGGCCTTCAGCATTTGTCCCCGCCTCTCACTTAAATCAGGAATACAATCCAGAGATTATTCACATTAATCCCAAATTCAACACCTGTTTCCGCGAAAAATCGCCAGATCGTCAAAACCACATAGAAAAACAACGAGGTGGCATAATGCCACCTCGTTGCCGAAGATTTGGTAAATGTCGGTGATTAGTCGACAGAAATCGTCACACGACGGTTACGCGGCTCGCGAACACCATCCGGAGTCGGGATCAGAAGATCGCCTTCACCAACAGCATCCTGCGAAACCATGTCGCCTTTCACACCACGACCGGTCAGCTCGCTAAGGGCTGCTGCGGCACGACGCTCGGACAGACGCAGGTTGTATGCTGCCGGACCGGCGGCATCAGCGTGACCAACGACGGTGATGTCACCCATCGAGGATGCCCACTGCTCAGCAGCTGCATCAAGAACACGCTCGGAAACCGGGGTGATCGCGACGCTGTCAAAATCGAAGAAGATGGTGAACAGACGCGGCTCAGCAGCTGCAACCGGGGCTACAACAACGGCCGGTTTCTCTGCACGCAGCTCAGACATTGCGGCTTCGAAATCTTTCCAGCACTGGCTGATCAGCTCGGTCTGCCAACCTTCTTCGCTTTCCTCGACCCAGCAGTCAAAGCGAGACTGTGCAACGGCCGCAGTGGCCGGCATCGCATCACGTTTGCCATCATCAAGCAGGGCCAGAAGTTCGTCACGGACGGCGCGTTTCTGTGCAATTTCCTCATCAGAGAAGCGCCAGTTTGCCGGATCTTCCGGAAGAACAATGGTGTCACCGCTTACGCGACCGGCTTTCTTCGCAAAGAAGTCGGCATCGAAGAAGTCATACCATTCGTCAGCTTCGCGCTGCGCGTATGCAAGATATTCGGCCTTGAGCGCTTTACCGAAGTCAGTGGTCGGCTCTTCGGACGAGAGCGCAGACGAGACCGAGCTGCTGTAGGTGAACGGGTTACCGCCGTAAGGTACCGCGGTGCCACTATTGTCCACACTGCTACATGCACTCAGAAGCGCAACGCCACCAAGAGCACAAAGAATTTTCGGATTGATCTGCATGTCTTACCCCTGTCATTAAGGTTGTTCTTCAGCTAATAACTTAACACCAATGATGGTGGAATTATGGTCTTAAACGAACAGAATTCTGGTTTGTTCCAGCCATCTAACAAAAATGGTGTCAGCGTCCTACTTTTCAAGCGCACCCAAACCTGTAATGCTAATCCTCTCATACAGAAGTATGGTTGGCAATCAACACAATTATGACACGGAGCGGGCGAGGTTCAAATGATTGAAACCGATGTAGCGACCATCACAGAAATGCTTAAAGGATTTGCACTGGGCTTTGGCCTCGATTTGCTTGGCGCTGTGCTGATACTCATTGTTGGCTGGTGGGTCGCCGGCCGGGCGGCTGCATTGGTCCGCCATTCCCTAAAAAGTACAAAGTTTGTTGATGCGACGTTAAAGCCGCTTGCATCAAGTATTGTACGTTACGTGATCTTGATTTTCGTAATCGTCGCCGTTCTGTCGAACTTCGGCGTCGAAACAACCAGCATCATCGCCGTTCTCGGTGCCGCTGGTCTGGCAATTGGTCTTGCCCTGCAGGGGACACTATCAAATATTGCCGCCGGTGTCATGATTCTTATCCTGCGTCCACTCAAAATTGATGAATTTATCGAAGCTGGTTCGATTTCAGGCACCGTTGTTGAAATAACATTGTTTACCACCTTGCTCAAAACGCCGGATGGTGTGTTTATTTCTGCCCCGAATTCGCAAATCTGGAATAGCGCGATCAAAAACTATTCGCGCAATCCAACCCGCCGCCTCGATATCAAGGTTGGCATTTCCTATGATGACGATGTTGATGCGGCCCTCGAATTTCTTAAAAACCTTGTCGCATCCGATGAACGCGTACTGAAGGATCCGGAACCGATGAGCTTTGTCGCCACCCTTGGCGAAAGCTCGGTCGATCTGACCGCACGCGGCTGGGTTGCAACCAGTGAATTCTGGCCGACCTTCTTCGATCTGACCCGTAAATCGAAAACGGAACTCGAAGCGGCCGGTTTCTCTATTCCCTTCCCGCAGCGCGACCTGCACGTCATCGAAAGTGCAGAAACCGCAAGCACCGCAAAATCCATTGCAAAGCCGGCCACCAAACCTGCGGCAAAAACCGCGGCGAAGAAACCGGCAACCCGTTCACGGTCAACCGCATCGAAAACGGCGACCAAAACCACAGCTGCGAAAAAGCCGACAACATCCAAAAGCTGATCTGCTTATTCACAAAACCGCATTTCGAAAGAGGCCCCAACGGGCCTCTTTTTTTTGTTTGGGCGACGAGTGCCACAACGTACACCACGTCAACTTCCTCGTACGTAGTACCCCGCTGTTACCCGCCCAGCTTGTATCAGGCGTATAGTTCCCTGCCCTTGCCCAATAGCGGCAAATGAAAACAAGCGGGAGGATAAAACATGTCTGCGAAAAAAATTCTGATGATCACCGGCGACTATGCCGAAGATTACGAAACCATGGTGCCGTTTCAGACATTGCTTGCAGTTGGCCATCATGTCGACGCCGTTTGCCCGGACAAGAATGCCGGCGATACGGTTGCAACGGCCATCCATGATTTCGAAGGTGATCAGACCTATAGCGAAAAGCGCGGCCACAACTTTGCACTGAATGCCGATTTTGCGACGGCGCGTGCCGAAAACTATGACGCGCTTGTCATCCCCGGCGGTCGTGCACCGGAATATCTGCGCCTGAACGAAGATGTCATTCGTCTGGTGCGTGATTTCCATGCCGCCAACAAACCGATCGCTGCTGTCTGCCATGGTGCGCAACTTCTTGCAGCAGCCGACATCATCAAGGGTCGCAAGGTTTCCGCCTATCCGGCCTGCGCACCGGAAGTCAAACTTGGCGGCGGCACCTATGCCGACATCGCCATTGATGATGCCTGCATCGACGGTAATCTGGTGACCGCACCGGCTTGGCCGGCACATCCGAAATGGATGGCGGCTTTCCTCAAGGTTCTTGGCACTGAAATCAATTTGTAATGTATCGGCGCCCAAACGGTGATTGCGTTTGGGCGCCATTTGATCGACCATTGCGCCAAACAAAAAGAAAACCGCTGCACATCTCGTAACAGCGGCACAAACAGGAAAGGGCGTTCAAATGTGTCAGATTTATTCTGGAACTGACCCGGAACTTTATCAGTCTGTCAGCCGGTCTGTACGGATCAATGGTGTTGTCACAAGCCTGCGCCTGGAGCTGCGTTTCTGGCAGATTCTTGATGAAATCGCCGCGGGTGAAGGATTCAGCACCCCGCAGTTTCTCGGCAAAATCCACGACGAGGTCGTCGCCCAACGCGGTGACATCCCGAATTTCGCATCGCTTGTGCGCGTGATTTGTACCGTATATCTGGAAAAACAGGCTGGCCTGCATGTTCATGTCCCGGCAAACACCGCGACTTCACAGATGCTGAGCTAGCCAATCGCAAATCGCATCGGCAGCAAAGCCCGGGGCCTGAACCCTAGTTAAGCCAGGAAGAAAGTTCGCGCGTGCTGAAGCCGCCGCTGGTCATGATGCTGGGCGTCGCATTGCGCTTCATGGTCGGCTCGGCCGGTTTGATGATGCTGTTGCGGCGATGCATGCCCGCAGCAGCGCCAAAATCGATCTGGGAACGCCCGACAAGATCGGCCGCCGTTATGCGCGGCCCGGATGCATCCGCATTGCCCGATGCATTGATCGGTGTTTGCTTGGCATGTGGCAACTGCTGTTTCTGCTTTGCCTCGTAGATCCAGCGCAATTCCTGCTTCAGGGTCTGATATTCCGGCGTATCGGGTGCCGAATTGACTTCATTGACGATCTGAAGCTTTACCATCTGCGGAAAACGATCAAGGCGTTCCAGCAGCATGAATTTCACACTTGGCCGCACTGCGTCTGAGCGCATCAGTTTCATCACCAGACGGCGATAGATATCAATCCTAAGGTTGCCATTTGATGCCAGTTCGATGAATTCCTCGACAAACTCGCGCGCGGCCATCTTGCCATCCAGCAACGCGCGCAGGTTATCCCCCATCGCCCGGCGATAGGCTTCGCGGATTTCCACGACGTGATTGGAGGCGCGCGTGCGCACAAGATGGAATGCTTCGGGGCTGAATGCGTTCTTGGTCAGAAGCTTTGCGCAATCGGCAACCAGTTCATGCTTGGTTGCTTCGGAAACGACTTCAAAGACCCCGGTGATCAGTTCCTTGCATTTGGCATGCGGCCCCATACGGATCGCAGCAGCCAAGGCCATCGGGCTTTCAGGGTCCCTGGTTGCGATCACGGCAAGGGCAAGCGGATCGTCATATTGCATCAGGGCAAGATCATTGCTCAGCAAATGTTCCGGCATCAACAGACGCTGCTGCTTGGCCGCCCCGGTCACGGTAAGCGGCTCGCCAGACAGATAGCTTTCCTTGATGGTAAGGGCATGTTTCAGCCCGTCATAAGAGATGCCGTGATTGCTGCTCATGGCACTCAGTCCTCTTTGAGACCTTTGGACCGCCTGTCGGAGACGAGCCCCTCGAGCCCGCCACTGTTGCGCCCGCTGCGCGGCCGAAGTCCCTGGCCGCGCGACATGGTCCTGCCGGTTGGCTTTGCCGTCTGTGCAGACGCCGGCGCAGGTTCGTTTTCTTTTTCGACCTTCATGCGCGAAGCCACCGGCTTCATGTCGCTAAAGAAATCGATGTACCAGTCCATATCGGCAGCTGCCATCGCAAAGCGACCACCGGCCGCCGGGCTTTCAATTGCCGATTCCGGGATACCGTTGCTGATCTGCAAAACGACGGCCGCAGGTGCGGTCATCCCTGCCCGCCATGCAAGGGCGGTGATCGCCCGGGCACTGCCGGAATCAAGGATTTTGGAAACGGCATTGGCACGAATTTGCGCGTAATGGGCAAGTGCCTGCACCACCAGCGCATCATCATTGCGCGACAGGGCATCAAGCACATACTGGTCAATCGTCATCTTGGCATCTGTTGCCTCGACGACATCGTTTTCGACCATTTCATTGTCTGCGATCTCGACATCCATGTCTCTATCACGCGACGGCATCAGCACCCGGTTTTCAAAACGGGCCTTTTCAATCCGTTGACGGACCGACTGGCGCAACGCGCGGGCGACCTCGGTCCGCATCCGGCCCTGCTCGACCAGCGTGTCAAACAGGGAGGCCATGATGAAATGGGCAATGCGGCGCTGGGCCTGACGCGAAATTCGGTTCTGACCACCGAGGATATCGTTCTCCGGCGCCTTTGGCTTTGCGGTCTTTTCAACGAAATGCGGCGTCATCGGCACAACGTTTCGCGGTGCGTCATCCGATGACAGCAAACGGTTCAACAAACCGCCCTTTTCCTTTTCCGCCTGCTGCTCGATCAGGCGGGCCTTGGCAGCGGCCTCAAGCTCGGCGCGTTCACGTTCGGCTGCGGTTTGAATGAATTCACCGCGCCCGCGCATGACATCAAGGAAATCGGAATCGCTCAGAAGCTCGATATAATCGGCAATCGACACGCGGCCAATCGCCTGAATATCCTGACGCAGGCGATTTGCCGCCTGACGGGTCATATAAGGTGTATGGCCCAGTTCCTGTTCGATCAGCGCAATCACCTGCGGGCGATAACAGTCGCCCATATTGGCAATCGCCGAAACGAACTCGTCAACCATTTCCAGTCGTTCAGACGGGCTCAAATCTGTCAGATGCCGACGCAGACGGCGCGCCACATCCATGCGCACGTCGCTGTCAAAATCAGGTACATCCTCGGCATCATCCAGCGCGTCCAATTCAGACGAAAGACGCGCTGCGTGTTCAAGGGCCGATGCATCGGCGTTATTTTCGGAAACATGTCTGCGGGGAATCGCGCGACCCTGAACGCGACCTGTATCAGATCCAAACGTTTCAGGTGCGATGGTGCGAACAGTGTCGGCCAGATCACGCAGTTTGGCCGAGGCTTTATCATCAAGCCCCCCATTGCCCGCATTTTTCTGCCGATTGAACATCCAACTCAGCATTATCGCAGTAATTCCCCTGGTCCCGTGCCTGGCGGCGTATCGGCATCGACGTTGCGATGCCTTATTTTTGTGTTTTGTCAGAACAGCTTAACCCAAACTGACAGTGTTACACAACCAGACAAGGCGTCTAATTTTCATAACCCAATCTCAAGAGCACATATCAATAGACAGAGCCTTGATTACAGAATGACTATCGGCGCAAAGACTCAAAAAAACATTAACGATACAGGGGTCTATGCCCCCTCCTGCCCGTCGCCATCGAAAAACCTGCACGCCGACGGAATTCTTGCTGTCCGCGCAAATGAAAACGGGCGCCCCAAAAGGACGCCCGTCATCGAAAATCGTTTCACGCAATCATTTGCGTTAATTATTGCCGACCCATGCGATGCGCAGAATATTGGTCGCCCCCGGCGTTCCGAACGGCACACCGGCGGTGATAACAAGCGAATCACCCGGTCCTGCAAATTCTTCACGCTTTGCCACTTCGGTCGCAATTCCGACCATTTCGGCGAAGTTGGTGGCATCACGGGTAAAGACCGGATGCACGCCCCAGCACAGCGCCAGACGACGTGCGGTCTGAATCCGCGGGGTCAGGCCAAGAATTGGCACTTCCGGACGTTCACGTGCAGCACGGAATGCCGTCGACCCGGACGATGTATAGTTAACTACCGCTTTCGCACCGATGGTGGTGGCCACCTGACGGGCCGCCGCACTGATCGCATCCGGTGCGTTATGCTCCGGATCCGGGCGGTTGGCGTCACGCATACGGTAATAAAGATCGTCCTGCTCCACACGACGCAGGATACGGTCCATGATCGAAACGGTTTCAAGCGGGTATTTACCAACCGCACTTTCGGCTGACAGCATCACCGCATCGGCACCGTCATAGATCGCGGTCGCAACGTCGGATGCTTCAGCACGGGTCGGGGCCGGATTGGACACCATCGAGTCAAGCATCTGGGTTGCAACGATCACCGGCTTGCCAGCTTCGCGGCACGCTTTAATGATACGTTTCTGCAGGATCGGCACATCTTCCGGCGGGCATTCGACACCAAGGTCACCACGGGCGACCATGATCATGTCCGACAGATCGACAATCTCATCAAGGTGATCAATCGCCTGCGGCTTTTCCAGTTTGGAAACGATGGCTGCACGGCCCTGAATGATCTTGCGGGCCTCGGCAACGTCTTCGGGACGCTGCACAAACGAAAGCGCCACGAAATCAACGCCCATCTCCAAACCGTAATCCAGATCGGCACGGTCCTTTTCGGTCAGCGGTGAAAGCGGCAACATCACATCCGGAAGGTTGACACCCTTGCGGTTGGAAAGCGGCCCACCGGTAATGACGGTACATTCGGCCGACTTGTCGTCGCATTTCTCAACACGCATGCGCAGTTTGCCATCATCAAGCAGCAGGTTCGCACCCGGCTTGATTGCAGCATAGACTTCCGGATGCGGAAGCGACACGCGCGTGTTGTCACCCGGCTTCTTGTCCATATCGAATTTGAACGTATCACCGGCGGTGAGTTCAACTTCACCGTCGGCAAAGGTGCCAACACGAATTTTCGGACCTTGAAGATCCATCAAAATACCGATCGGGCGGCCGAGTTTTTCTTCGACGACACGGATCGCTTCAAAACGGGCCAGATGTTCTGAGTGTTCCCCATGCGAGAAGTTCAGGCGGAACACATCCACACCTGTCTGCACAATTTTCTCGAGGATTTCTGGCTTTGAACTTGCCGGCCCCAGGGTCGCGATGATCTTCGCCTTACGTTGACGGCGCATCGGCTACTACCTCTTGTTATTCGGTTTACACGTGAGCCTTCCCGCTTCGGCCTGCATCTGCGGCGAGACGAAAAGGCGTCCTGATCTTTTCTGGGGGTAACCCCTTAATAATCAATCAGCCCCTATTTGAACAGGGACTTTTCATTAAATGCCTTTACAAAAATGTGATTTTTCGCTGGACAATTACAAGAAGCACCTTCTTTAAAGAACGCGTACCGGTGAAACCTGCCGGTCAAAAACGAATGCCCAACAGACCAATTTTATGGCGCAGACAGGACCCTTTTCATGAGCAAATGGCACCACCGCTTTCTTGGACTTGCAGCCCATATTGCAGACTGGTCAAAAGACCGCAGCACCCAGGTCGGTGCGGTTGTCATCGGCCCGAAAAAAGAAATTCGTGCTGTCGGCTATAATGGGTTTCCGCGCGGGGTCGATGACGAAGTCGAAAGCCGCCATCGGCGTCCGGAAAAATACGCCTATACCGAACATGCCGAACGCAATGCGATTTATAATGCCAGTTACACCGGCACATCGCTTGATGGCTGCGCCCTCTATGTGACGCACTTTCCGTGCTGCGATTGCGCGCGCGCCATCATCCAGGCGGGCATCGCCGAGGTCTATGTCGACAAGTCGAAACTAACCGCGGACTTTCTTGAACGCTGGGAACAGGATATGAAGATATCGACCGAAATGTTCGAGGAGTCCGGTGTTGCCGTTAAGGTGATTGATGACGACGGCGTCACCAAGCCCATGAAATAAAAAAGATCTTCCTCTTTACTATTGAAAAAAAGGCCCAATATTGGGTGTGTTCAAACCGGACGCGAGCATCAAAAACAAAAAGACGTAAACGTCGTTTGTTCTAACTTTTCAACTGGCTTGGGGTCAGTATTTGTCAGATTTTCGGGCTGAACACAGAGTGGTTTGGCCTTGCTGGAAACCAGACAAAGGTATAAGGGTTTATACATCAGCAACTGGTTAGATTTGCTGCTGTATCCCCCTGAACAGCGACGCATTTCGTGATGATGCTCAGGAACCGAGGCCGGATGAACGCGAAAATAGACTTTAGTAAGATTAGTTTTCTGATCGTTGACGGGGACAAGATTTCAGCTCAGGTGGTCTATGACACGCTCGCCTATCTCGGAGCCAGTCATATCCAGCGTGTAAAATCGCCGAATAATGCCTTTGACGTACTACGCACCGAAAAAATTGATATCGTGATTTGTGAATGGCGCTTGCGCGGTATGGATGGCCTTGAATTCCTAGATGTCATGCGCAATTCGACCAATTCGCCAAACCGGTTCATTCCGGTGATTATGCTGACCGCACATTCCGAGATGCGTTATGTGACGACGGCGCGTGACCTTGGGATTACTGAATTTCTTGCCAAACCCTTTAACGCCAAGGCACTTTACAGCCGTCTGGTTTCGGTCATCGCCCGACCAAGACGTTTCATTAACACTGGAACGTATTTTGGCCCGGACCGACGTCGCAGACAGGTCCAGTTTGATGGTCCTGATCGTAGGAGCCTTGACGAATGACCCATTATGACTGGGGAAGCGGAGCCATCGTGAAGCCGGAAGAACCTAAGAAAAAGAAGAATGTGCAGATCATCCCTGCGCAGACCGATCTGAAACGCAAAGCTGTCAACTTCATCAAGGGATTTGACATCAACCTGTCACCTGAACAGCTTGAAGAGCTCGAACAGGTTGTACAGCGCAGCTCCGAGACCTTTGTCCGTGACATCGGCAAGGACCTCATGGAATGCCGCAAACTGGTAATCAACGCCCTGCGCGACAAGCCCAAGCGGCCAGAAGCCATCATCGCGGCAAATGACCTTGCCTATTCGGTCAAGGCCCTGGGCGGAACGTTCCAGTATCCCCTGATGACCCAAATCGCAAAGTCGATGGAAATCTTCGTTGCTGACCGCACCACGGCCAACGAAAAACAGCTGCTGGTGATCCAGCTTCACATCGACTCGCTTTATGTCATTCTTGCCGGCCGCGTGACCGGTTTTGGCTCAACCGTCGAACAGGCAACTGTCGCGGCCCTGACCAAACTGACCGAACGCTACGCAGAACCGCGCGAATAGCCCACACCTCTTGACCGCAGACGATCTCGCTCAATGGGCAGCATTTCACGATGCAGTCTCAGGTGGTGCTTATGCGCGCCCAGCAATCCCAAATACCCCCCTCACCTGCCCGCCTTACCAAAGCCCGACAGGTGAACTTTAACGTGCCCGATGCAGGGGCGGTTTCTACCGCCGGAAGAACGCGGTTAAAAATTGAAAAATCATGGCAAAAAAGCGCTTGCACCACCTGTGACCGGCTGCTAAAAACCGCGCCACGCACCATGCGGGTGTAGCTCAGTTGGTTAGAGCGCCGGCCTGTCACGCCGGAGGCCGCGAGTTCAAGTCTCGTCACTCGCGCCATTCCCTCCCTGATTGGGAATGATGCACAAAATAAGCGCCGCGATTTTTCGCTGGCGCTTTTTTGTTTTCCACTCGCTTTTTACACATCTGCCGACCCCGGATCGACCGCTTTTCGCTGCGAAACAGGCGTCGCATCGAGGCTGCCAAGGACGATCAGCCAGGTAAAATTCCGGTCCGTCTTTTTTTTGCAAAAAAGCCCTTGCCAGACCGAACCACCCCTTATATAAACCGCGCCACGCCATGCGGGTGTAGCTCAGTTGGTTAGAGCGCCGGCCTGTCACGCCGGAGGCCGCGAGTTCAAGTCTCGTCACTCGCGCCATTCCCTCCCTGATTGGGAATGACGTACAAAATAAGCGCCGCGATTTTTCGCTGGCGCTTTTTTGTTTTTGCGCCGCTTTCTTGCCGATCAAACCAGCAAAACACGTCCGCGCATTTTTCTTTAAAAATCGGTCAAAAAACACTTGCCTCAATTGGGTGGTCTTTATATAAACCGCGCCACGCACCATGCGGGTGTAGCTCAGTTGGTTAGAGCGCCGGCCTGTCACGCCGGAGGCCGCGAGTTCAAGTCTCGTCACTCGCGCCATTCCCTCCCTGATTGGGAATGACGTACAAAATAAGCGCCGCGATTTTTTCGCTGGCGCTTTTTTGTTTCTAAGGCCAAACCCCGGCGTAAAACCACCGTTCTACCCGCGTGGGTAATTTTACCAATACGTCACACAACCTTAAGAAATCCATTTTCGGGAAAGTTGTGCAATTTGCTGATTTAGACAGCATTGCTGACCGACTGGTCATTGATTAATCGTATAAATTATGCTCAGCTCCACATGCACTAAGCGAACCTGCAGGCCGCCCCGCAATTATAAGGGCCTGAAGGCGTCGATAGAACTCCGGATGGTTATAAAGCTGAGTCCGTCTCGTTTTGGCCCTCCCTTTCGATTGCCGATCAGTCCACGCATTGGCCTGCAGTCCCACAACAACAATCGGGAGGCGCATCATGCGCAAATTTATTGCAGGGCTGGTCATGGGGACCGCGCTCGCGACCGCACCTATGATGGCACAGGCCGAAACGCCGAAAAATGCTTTGGTCATGGCTTTTGCCATCGATGACATCATCACGCTCGACCCGGCTCAGATTTTCGAATTCTCGGGCGCTGAATATGCCGGCAACACCTATGACCGCCTGATCGGTTTCGACAATGACGATGTGTCGAAGATCTATGGCGTCGTTGCCGAAAGCTGGGATGTCTCAGAAGACGGCAAGACCTTTACCTTCAAAATTCGTGACGGCATCACCTTTGCCTCGGGCAACGAGCTGACCGCCGAAGACGCGGCCTTCTCCTTGCAGCGCGTGATCCTGCTGGATCAGTCGCCGGCCTTCATTCTGGGCCAGTTCGGTTTCACCGCCGATAACGTCAAGGAAAAGATCTACGCCACCGACGATTCCACGCTGGTCATGGAAGTCGACAAGCCTTACGCACCAAGCTTCGTGCTGTATTGCCTGACCGCTGGCGTTGGCTCGGTTGTCGACAAGGAAGAAGTCCTTGCCCATGAAGTGGACGGTGACCTTGGCCACGAGTGGCTTAAAACCAACTATGCCGGCTCCGGCCCGTTCAAACTGAACAAATGGACCGCGGGCGAAAGCCTTAGCCTGACCGGCAACGAAGATTACTGGGATGGCGCGCCAGAAATGAAGCGCGTAATCATCCAGAGCGTCAAGGAAGCCGCAGCTCAGCAGCTCCTCCTTGAAAAAGGCGATATCGATATTGCCCGTAACCTCGAAGCCGATCAGCTGGCTGCCATTTCTGACAATGACGACATCAAGATGATGTCCAAGGGCAAAGGTGCTCTTTGGTATCTCGGTCTGTCGCAGAAAAACGAATATCTGTCGAACCCGAAAGTCCGCGAAGCTCTGAAATACCTTGTCGATTACAAAGGCATTTCCGAAACCATCCTGGCTGGTCGTTCGCAGATCCATCAGGCCTTCCTGCCTGAAGGTTTCCTGGGCGCATATAACGAGAACCCCTATTCCCTGGATGTCGAAAAAGCCAAGGCCCTTCTGGCCGAGGCCGGCTATCCGGACGGGTTCAGCGTAACCATGGATACCCGTAACACCACCGCGATCATGGCTATGGCTCAGTCGATCCAGGCGACCTGGTCACAGGCTGGCATCAATCTGGAAATCATTCCGGGTGATGGCAAGCAGACCCTGACCAAATACCGCGCCCGTCAGCACGATATCTATATCGGTCGCTGGGGTCCGGACTATCAGGATCCGCACACCAACGCATCCACCTTTGCATGGAACCCGGACAACTCCGACGATGCCGCTGCCAAGCCGCTTGCTTGGCGCAACTCATGGGATGCCGGTGACTTGACGGCAAAAACCGATGCCGCCACGCTGGAACGCGACGATGCGAAACGTGCTGCGATGTATGTCGATCTTCAGAAAGCAGTTCTGGAAAATGGTCCGTTCGTGATCATGTTCCAGGAAACCGAGATCGCATCCATGCGCGGTAACGTGAACAACTTCGTCCTCGGTCCGTCATTCGATAACAACTATTATCGTTATGTCACCAAAGACTAATCTCGACGAAGGAGACAACGGTCGTAATGTCCGCTGTTAAACGCAAAAAACGGGACGGGCGCAACCGCGCCCGTTTCGCTTCCGGCCCGACGGGAACTTTCCTGCGGCTGGTATTCTCGCTTGCCATTACATTTTTTGGCCTGCTGCTTGTCACATTCCTGATCGGTCGCGTCTTGCCGATTGATCCGGTGCTGGCCGCTGTTGGTGATCATGCATCGCAAAGCACATACAACCGCGTGCGAGAAGAAATGGGGCTTAACCTGCCGCTTTGGCAGCAGTTCTTTATTTATATTTCCAACGTACTGCAGGGTAACTTCGGCCAATCGGTGCTGACATCCAATACCGTGCTAGATGACATTAAACGTGTCTTCCCGGCCACCCTTGAACTGGCAACCATTGCAACCATTATCGGTGTTGTTCTGGGCATTCCCGCTGGCGTCTTTGCCGCCATCAACAAGGGCAAATGGCCTGACCACATGGTTCGCGTGATCGGCCTTGCTGGCTATTCCATGCCGATCTTCTGGCTGGGTCTGATGGGGCTTCTGGTATTTTACATGAAGCTCGACTGGGTTGCGGGTCCTGGGCGTCTTGATTCGTTCTATCTCGACTATATCGAACCCACCACCGGTCTGATGCTGGTTGATACCCTGATCGAAGGCGACATGGACCTGTTCTGGAACGCTGTCTCGCACATTGTTCTGCCTGCCTCGATCCTGGCCTATTTCTCGTTGGCCTATATCGCCCGCATGACTCGTTCCTTCATGCTCGAACAGCTGAGCCAGGAATACATCCTGACCGCGCGGGTCAAAGGCATTTCCGAACATCGCATCATCTGGCGTCACGCTCTTGGCAACGTCATGGTTCCGCTAGTGACCGTGATTGCCCTGTCATACGCCAACCTGCTCGAAGGTTCGGTTTTGACCGAAATCATCTTCGCGTGGCCGGGACTTGGTCTTTACATCACCAACTCGTTGCTCAATGCCGACATGAATGCGGTTCTTGGTGGCACGATTGTGGTCGGTGCGGTCTTTATCGGCGTGAACATGCTTTCTGACGTGCTTTACCGCCTGCTCGACCCCAGAGCGCGGAGATAATCATGACAACACAAACACAAGTTTCGCAAACCGGCCTAAAACAATGGCTGACATCCGATACGCCAAAATCGCGCTGGCAGGCAAAATGCGGACGTGCCTGGCTGGGCTGGATCAAATTCACCGAAAACAAACTTGCCATGATCGGCCTTTCGATCGTGATCGGCCTTATTCTGGTAACTATATTTGCCCCGCTTCTGGCCCCTTATGATCCGCTGGCAGCTGACCTTGCCAATCGAATCCAACCACCCGGTGCAGAACACTGGTTTGGCACGGATCAATTGGGCCGCGATATTCTGTCGCGTCTGATCTATGGTGCGCAATACACCCTTTTGATCGTCGCCCTTGTTGTCATCACCGCAGCCCCGGTCGGCCTGCTGGTTGGCACAGCCGCCGGGTTCTTCGGCGGTTGGGTCGATGCCACCCTGATGCGCATCACCGATATCTTTCTGGCGTTCCCGAAACTGATCCTGGCGCTGGCCTTTGTGTCCGCCCTTGGACCGGGATTGGAAAACGCCATTCTTGCCATCGCAATTACCGCATGGCCGCCTTATGCCCGTATCGCACGGGCTGAAACCATCACGGTGCGCAAATCCGACTTTATCGAAGCCGCCCGTCTTCAGGGCACATCGAACCTGGGCCTGATCACGGGCCATATCATGCCAATGTGCATGAGCTCGCTTGTTGTGCGTGTGACCCTTGATATGGCGGGCATGATCCTGATTGCCGCCGGTCTTGGATTCCTTGGTCTTGGCGCACAACCACCGATGCCGGAATGGGGGGCAATGGTTTCTGAGGGTCGTCAGTTCCTGCTCGAACAATGGTGGGTTGCCACCGTCCCGGGTATCGCCATTTTCGTCGTCAGCCTTGGCTTCAACCTTCTGGGTGATGGCCTGCGTGATGTTCTTGACCCGCGTGGAGGCGATTGATCATGTCCAATGAAACCCTTCTGTCGGTCAAAAACCTCGAAGTCACCTTCAACACGCCCAAGGGTGATGTGCATGCTGTGCGTGGCGTGTCGTTTAATCTTGGTCGCGAACGGCTTGGTATTGTTGGCGAATCCGGGTCTGGGAAATCCCAGACCGGTCGCGCCATACTTGGTCTGACAGCGGCCAACGGCAAGATCACCGCCGATCAGATGACCTTCCATGACGTCGATCTGGCAAACCTGACGCCCAAACAATGGCGCAAGGTACGCGGTGCGCGCATTTCCATGATCATGCAGGACCCAAAATATTCTCTGAACCCTGTCATGACGATTGGCGATCAAATCATCGAGGCCTACCGCGAACACCATAAGGTCAACGCCAAGGAAGCCCGCCACCGCGCGATTGATATGCTTGATGCGGTTAAAATCCGAGATCCAGAACGCGTGTTTAATTCCTACCCGCATGAGGTATCCGGCGGCATGGGGCAACGCGTCATGATCGCCATGATGCTGATCCCCGATCCTGAACTGATCATTGCCGATGAACCGACATCGGCCCTTGATGTCACCGTGCAGCTTCAGGTGATGGCGATCCTTGATGATCTGGTGCGGGATCGTGGCATGGCGCTGATTTTCATCAGTCACGACCTGCAACTGGTTTCAAGCTTCTGCGACCGTGTGCTGGTGATGTATCAGGGTCACGTGGTCGAGGAAATCAAGGCGTCCGCCCTGCACGAAGCCAAACACCCCTATACCAAGGGACTTTTGAACTGCTTGCCGAAAATGGATGGCGATCATTCTGATCTGCCGATCCTTGAACGCGAAGCAAGCTGGGCCGAAGGTTAAGGGGTAGACACATGATTGAAATCAACAAACTCAATGCCTGGTTTGACGACAACCACGTTCTCAAGGATGTCGATATCAAGGTTCCGAAAAACGGGTCTTTCGGCCTCGTTGGTGAATCGGGATCGGGCAAATCGACGGTTCTTCGCACCATCACGGGCCTTGTCGATGACTGGGAAGGTGAAATTCTTGTCAACAACAAGGAACTTGGCCCCACACGCGACAAGGCATTCTATCGCCTTGTGCAGATGGTGTTTCAGGACCCGTTCGGATCGCTTCATCCGCGCCATACCATTGACCGCATCCTGACCGAACCGGTCAATATTCACGGGCTTGGCAATTCCGATGCCCGTGTGGTGCAGGCCCTTGAACAGGTCGGACTCGATAATTCGTTCCGCTTCCGCTATCCCCATCAGCTTTCCGGTGGGCAGCGCCAGCGTGTTGCGATTGCCCGCGCCCTGATCCTTGAACCAAAAATCCTGCTGCTTGATGAACCGACCTCGGCCCTTGATGTTTCCATTCAGGCCGAAGTGCTTAATCTTCTGTCGCGCTTGCGCCGCGAACTTGGCCTGACCTACATCATGGTCAGTCACGACCTCGCCGTGGTGGCCCATATGTGCGACGATATTGCCATTATGAACCATGGCCGTATTGTTGAACGCGCCACCGCAAGCCAACTGGCAGATGGCAGACTTGAACATCCCTATTCGCAACAGCTTTACAAGGCTGCCGGCGGCTATGACCGCGCCGTTGTTGACAGCTTTGTCGACTGGGACTGAACGGAGACACCATGACTTCCGCCACCACACTGAGCTTCGCAACCCCCTTCGCACCGGCCGACAGCAAACTTGCCAATTATCAACGTCGGCATATCCCGTCTTTCACGTGGGATGCGCATGCCTGCCTGCCGCTTGATGAAAAAACGCCGATAGACCTCCTTGATACCTATGTCGCCGGTCATATCGACTATGTCTGTGTCAATGTCGGCATGGATATGAACAGCATTGCCCATATTCTGCGCGTGATCGCTGCCTTCCGCGCCAAGGTCGCCGCGCACCCTGACAAATACATGCAGATCGAAAGCTTTGAGGATTTGGCGATTGCCAAATCCAAGGGCCTGCTCGGCGTCGGGTTTGATCTTGAAGGCTCAGTCATGCTCCAGGACATGCCCGAAATGGTGCCGGTCTTTGCCAAGCTGGGTGTGAAGCAGATCCACTTTGCCTATAACCGCAACAATTCGGTCTCTGGGGGCTGTCATGATGTTGATATCCGGCTGACCGATCTGGGTGTTGAAATGGTCAAGGCCGTGAATGCCAGCGGCATGATCATGGATTGTTCCCACACCGGACGGCAAAGCTCGCTTGATATCATGCGGGTCTCATCCAAGCCGGTCGTCTTCAGCCACGCCAACCCCAGGGAACTGGGTGGTCATGAACGCTGCATCGATGATGAACAGATCAAGGCCTGTGCCGATACCGGTGGCGTGATCGGCATTTGCGGTTTCCAGCGCTTCATCAAATCCAAAAACGCACCGGAAGTTCCCGACATGATCCGCCATATCAAATATGCGGTTGATCTGGTCGGTGTTGATCATGTCGGCATCGGACTTGATACCATGCCATCGGTCGCCGGCACCAACGACTTCCCGGATGGCGTCGACAAGGACTTCTATTGGCCCGCCGCCAGCGGCTATGGCCCCGGCGCAGGTGGGGCTGCGGTGTTCGACCCGCGCAAGCTCCCTGCCCTTGCTGACGCGATGATTTCAATTGGCTATTCACCCGATGACGTCGATAAAATCATGGGCGAAAACTTCATGCGCGTTGCCAAGGCAAGCTGGTAACAAGGCGCTACACCCTGCCCCGGGCTTCGGCCTGGGGACTTGGGCAGACGTTTCGGTCTAATTTGAAACCGTGACAGATTGCCCAGCCTTGACAGGCAGTTCGATCGTCAACGCTGCACCACCAAATTCGTGCACCAGATCGCCAGCCCGCACCGTGACACCTTTGATATCTGCCGGGATCGTCACACCGGACAGCGATCGGGTAAAGGGCTGCTCATTGACATGCGGATGGGCCAGAACCCTTTCCCCAATGATCGTCCCGTCCGGCCCGATCACCTGCCAGACATTGGCGTAATGATCCCAACCCGTGTCGTTATGCGCCACGGTCACATCAAACCGATAGATATTCTCGCCGGTCTTGGTCGCCTTGGCCGCAACCACATCGGCTTTGCCGGCGTTGGCCAGCACGGGAAACAACAAAGCCCCGCAGATCAGAACCAGACCAGTCGAAAGAGTGGACACAGTGCGGCTCTGCATGGCGGGGCTCCTGAATTTGATCTCGCGCGGGCTTAGGCGTCTGCCTCATCCTTGCGTACCGGGCGCGGTCGACCTTCGGCGTCAATCGCGACAAAGGTAAATGTCGCCTCGGTCACCTTGATGCGCGGCGGTTGATTGCGGCGGAGCACCCAGGATTCGAGATGCAGCACAATCGATGTATTGCCAATCTTCTCGATGTCGCCATAAACGCAAACTGTATCGCCGACATACACCGGGCGATGGAACGTCATGCCGTCCACTGCGATGGTCGCAACACGCCCTTCGGCGACCTGACTTGCCATCACGCCACCGGCGATATCCATCTGCGACATCAGCCAGCCACCGAAAATATCACCACTCGGGTTGGTATCGGCGGGCATGGCAAGGGTTCGGGTGCAAAGTTCACCGCGCGGCATCGTGCTTTCCGCAAGAAGGGATTGATCTTTCTCAGTCGCCATCAGGCTCACTCCAGTTGGCGGCACGCCTGTTACGGCACGCCATTTTTTTATTGGACCTCCCGGTCGCGGTTTTCTGCGTCCAAGCCCGGCAAAATTATGATCGGAAGTCGCGACCATCACTTGCATTGGATTCAAAAACACATTTTTATGGTCGGTGCGCACCGATCATCTGGTACGAACCGATAAAGATATGGTACTCGTTTAGCGCCGAGGCTTCCAAGACCATAATATCGAAGAACAGATATACGGTATTGGACCTTGTTTTAACACAATAAAAGAAGTTGCGTTCCGGGGCATGACCGACCTTTTTGAAGATTCAAACCAGTCCACCGATAAAGCCTATTCCGCCAAGGATATTGAAGTTCTCGAGGGCCTTGAGCCTGTCCGTCGACGCCCCGGTATGTATATCGGCGGCACCGATGATGCCGCTTTGCACCATCTGGTTGCGGAAATTCTCGATAACTCGATGGACGAAGCGGTTGCTGGCCACGCTGACTGGATCGAACTGGAATTGCAGCCAGACAATACTGTGCTGGTACGCGATAACGGACGTGGTATTCCGACCGACCCGCATCCGAAATTTCCCGACAAATCAGCACTTGAGGTGATCCTGACCACCCTGCACTCGGGTGGCAAGTTCTCCGGCAAGGCCTATGAGACCTCCGGCGGTTTGCACGGTGTCGGTATGTCGGTGGTGAACGCGTTGACCGACAAGTTCCGTGTTGAAGTCTGCCGTGATCGCAAGATGGTGTTTCAGGAATATTCCAAGGGCACGCCGCTGGGGCCGCTTCAGGATGGCGGTGCGATCAACAATCGTCGCGGCACCACGGTTATTTTCAGACCCGACCCCGAGATTTTCGGCACCCGCGCCAAGCTCAAGGCAGCGACCATCTTCCGTATGGCGCGCTCCAAGGCCTATCTCTACAAGGGTGTCGAAATCCGCTGGTCGGTTGACCCAAGCCTTCTGACCAGTGACGACCCGACCCCGCAGCAGGAAGTCCTGAAGTTCCCGAACGGTATTCTTGATTACCTCGAAATGACGCTTGAGGGCCGCGAGATGGTCACAGACCGTCCGTTCGCTGGCGAAGCCAAGTTTTCTGAAAGTGCCGGGCGTGTTGAATGGGCGATTGGCTGGCCGGAAAGCGGCGAAGGCTATTTCCATTCCTACTGTAACACCGTCCCGACCCCGCTTGGCGGCACGCACGAAGCCGGTTTCCGTTACGCCATTACCAAGGCGATCAAGGCCTATGGCGATATGCTGGGGCAGAAAAAGGCCGCAGCCATCACCGCCGAGGACGTCTTTGGCGGCGGCTGCATCATGCTGTCGGTGTTTATTCCCGATCCGCAATTCCAGGGCCAGACCAAGGAAAAGCTGGGCACCCAGGGTGCGACCAAACTGGTTGAAACCTCGGTGCGTGACCACTTTGACCACTGGCTGACCGGGGATACCGAAAACGCCAAGCGTCTGCTTGAACGCATCATCCTGCGCGCCGAGGAACGTCAGCGCCGCAAGGAAAAAAAGGAAACCAAGCGTCAGTCGGCGACCCGTCGTCTGCGCTTGCCGGGCAAGCTTGCTGACTGTTCGCGTTCAATCGCGGCGGGCACTGAAATCTTCCTGGTGGAGGGTGACTCTGCAGGTGGTTCTGCCAAGCAGGCCCGTGACCGTGAAACACAGGCTGTCCTGCCGCTACGCGGTAAGATCCTGAACGTTGCGTCGGCGACCTATGAAAAGATGATGGCCAACCAGGAAATCAAGGACATGATCGAAGCCTTTGGCTGCGGTTCGGGATCCGATTTCCGGCTGGGTGATCTGCGCTATGAACGAATCATCATCATGACCGATGCTGACGTCGACGGTGCACATATCGCGTCCCTTCTGATGACCTTCTTCTATCAGGAAATGCCTGGCCTGATCGAAAACGGCCATCTTTACTTGGCGATGCCGCCGCTTTACCGCCTGACCCAAGGCGGCAAGTCGATCTACGCCATGGATGATGCCGAAAAGGAAGTCATCCTCGAAACAGAGTTCAAGAACCCGAACAAGGTCGAGATTTCCCGATTTAAGGGTCTGGGTGAAATGCCGCCGCAACAGTTGCGCGAAACCACCATGGCCCACAAGAAACGCACGCTTTTGCGTGTTACCCTGCCCGATGCAGCCGAACCGGATGCCCGCGGGCAGACAAAGGATCTTGTAACCCGCCTGATGGGCAAAAAACCGGAGCTGCGTTTCCAGTTCATTCAGGAACACGCCCGCTTCGTCGAGGATATCGACGTCTGATCAGCACGCAAAACCATCGACAAAACCCGGCCAGTTGTGCCGGGTTTTTTGTCCGCATTCCCCAACCGTAAAAAGACAGGATCGCATGGTGTCTCACGATTATGCTGCCATCCTTGAACAAATCGCTGACGAGGTTGCGAAGGCGGATTTCGCTGCTGCGCGCAAGGCTGATTACATTCCCGCTCTTTCGAACGTGCCAGACGATCATTTTGCCATGGTCATCTGTGGCACCGATGGACAGGAATTTGCCATCGGTCACTCCGATTTGTCCTTCTCCATTCAAAGCATTTCAAAAATGTTCGCGCTTGTGCTCGCCCAGCGCGCCCATGGTGACAACCTGTGGCAGGCCGTGCGCCGCGAACCGTCCGGTTCAGCCTTCAATTCCCTGATCCAGCTCGAGCAGGAAAACGGCATACCGCGCAACCCGTTTATCAATGCTGGCGCCATTCGGGTCGCCGACCTGATCACGTCCCGTTATGCGAACCCGGATCGATCTGTTGCCGAATTTCTCGGGCAGCTTTGCGGCAATCCCGATATTCGTGTTGATAACGATGTTTATATGTCTGAGGACCAGCACGGTGATCGCAACCGTGCCATCGCATATCTGATGAAAAGCTTCGGCAAACTCGACAATCCTGTCGAAGACGTTGTACGCGCCTATTTCAAACAGTGTTCGGTCGCAATGACCGCCCGCGAACTGGCACGCGCCTGTCGTTTTCTGGCCTGCCGGGGTGTGGGCATTGATGGAAAACCTGTCATTACGGCAGAAGAAACCAGTCGCATCAACGCACTTATGCTGACATGCGGGATGTATGACGGCGTTGGCGACTTTGCCTTCACGGTTGGCATACCGGCAAAAAGTGGCGTCGGCGGTGGGATTATTGGCGTGGTTCCGGGTGAATTTTCGGTCTGCGTATGGTCGCCACTTCTTGATCAGCGGGGCAATTCTGCTGCTGGCATTCGTGCTCTGGAAATGCTGATCCGCGCCATTGGCCGGTCGGTTTTCTAGAGATCGCCCCGGTGGTTTTGCTCGGCGTCTGATCGGCTGGAAAAACCCACATCCAGCCCCGATCATCCCGCTGATTTCAGTATACGCTCGTGAATAAGATCACTTTAAAGTTGCAGAATAACCGTGCCGGACGTGACTTTGGACATTTTCAGACAATATCTAGGAATAGGTTCTTTGGTCTCAGCAAGCCTGAAAGGATGAAAGCCATGTCCGCGCCCGCATCGCGACTGTCAAAATTGACACGCCCGTTTTCAATCGCTGTTGCTGCAAGTGGTCTGCTTGCGCTTGCCGGTTGCAACATCGCCGTGATCGAACGTGCCCATTATGAGGTCTCCGAAGTCGACAGCTTCCGGACAGCCGGCGCGCCAAGCCGTGTGATGATGCTTGAAATCGTTGATGCCAATAATACCTTCACCGATGATTTCTGGAGTGCGGCCATGTCAAACCATGGCTACCCGCCGCGCCTGCGCTTTGTTACCGATCCGGCCGACATTGCAGATGGGGAAACCATCAAGCCGGAAAACCGTATGGTTGCTGTCGTCAATCCGGAACAATCCACCATGCGGGGCAAGCTCTGCACTGACCCAAAATCTCTTCCCAAGGATGAGACAAGCGATCGTGTCACCGTCCGTTTCGGCTTCTGTGTCGGGGATAAAATCATTTCGGAAACCCGCGCACACTTCAATGCGGCCCAGTTTGCCGAACAGGTCGAAAACAACGCTGACACGGTCAATTTTCAGCTCTTCCCGCGTCATTTGCGCAACAATGATGACCGGTATTGCAGCCCGTTCCTGCCAAGCTGCTAACGCACCAAAAGCGCTGCAAGTGACCGGGCAAACTCAACGGGCTGCTCAAGTGGCACATAATGCCCCGCACCGGGAACTTCCTGATAAGTCGCACCGGGAATGGCTTCGGCCATCTCCCGATGGCTTTCAGGGCTTATGATCCGGTCATGCGTACCGACAACAACGTTGCATGGCACGGCGATATTGCCAAGATCCGTCATGCTGTCCGGGCGGGTCGCAACTGCATGATTCTGGCGTTCAAACACACCTACCCCGCATGCGTCGCCCATTGCGGTCAACAGGGAAACCAATCCGGCATCATTGCGGTTATCGGGGTGAAGCATCTCATCAAGCATGCCGTCATTGACCGCAACAAACGGCGTCTTGCCCGCGACAATGCGCGACAGCAACAACCGTCGACGTCGCACCGCCTCACTGTCGGCCGTTGCCCTTGTATTGACCAGCATCAGGTGACTGACGCGTTCCGGGGCCTGACGCAGGATTTCAAAGGCGGCATAGCCACCCATCGACATCCCCACCAGCGCAAAGCGATCCGGCGCACTTTCAAGGACCGCGCGCGCCATATCCGCAGCCGTATCCTGATCAAACAACTCGCAGAATACCGGCATAAGTGCGGGCTTGGCCGGATCGTCAAGTTCGTCATATGCGGCAATCGCCGGATGCCACATACGCTGATCGGCAAGCATGCCTGACAAAAACACAACGGGCACGCCATCACCATCGGCGTGCCCGGTATCTTTCTTTGAGATCGAACTCATTTAATCAGCGCGCTCAGTTCCTTGAACTCCGGCGTGCCTGCCACCCGAAGCCATTCAAACATCACGCTTTCGCGGGTTACGATTTTAGCGCCAGCATCGCGCATGCGCTCAAGCCCGAAAATCTTGTCATGCTGGCTGCGCGATGTCACCGCATCGGAGACGACATAGACCTCCCGACCGCGTTCGATCAGGTCCATCACGGTTTGCAGCACGCAAACATGGGTTTCCATGCCCGCAACCACCACCTGATCACGACCCTGATTTTCTTCCATCTTCTCGATGAAGCCATCGGCCGGAACGGCGGAAAATGCCACCTTGGAAACGACATTGCCGCCATCAGCAGCATCACCCGGCTTTTCCAGAAGGTCGACAATCGGTTTGGCCGTATGTCCAAGACCCTTGGGATACTGTTCGGTAACGATCACCGGCACCTCAAGGCGATTGGCGCATTTGATCAGAAAACAGCAATTGGCAATGATCTGATCCGGTTCCAGACAGGCCGGATAGAGTTTTTCCTGAACGTCGATTATCAGCAAACTTGAACGGGTTGCGTCCATCAGCACTGTTTTTCTCCCCGAGTATGAGCTGTTGTGGCAGATTACGCTGTGAAATTGTTGCAAACAAGCCTCTCAAAGCCCGCCGAATGGGTTTTCCAAGGCAATTAAGCGGCGTTTTTCTTGACTTAATTAAGGGTTGGCTTTACGACGCAATCAGATTTCTAGCGATCCGCTTAACCTTAACGCATTTCTTTGCGGGAAAACGAACCATATGAATTTCGCCGATCTCGGTCTGAGCGAAGATATCCTCAAAGCCGTCGCAGACGCCGGCTACGACACCCCAACCCCGATCCAGGCCCAAGCTATTCCGTCGGTGCTGATGGCACGTGACATTCTGGGCTGTGCGCAAACGGGTACGGGCAAAACGGCCAGCTTCACCCTGCCGATGCTTGATATTCTCCATCATGGTCGGGCCCGCATGCGGATGCCACGTTCCATCATTCTGGAACCGACCCGCGAACTGGCCACCCAGGTTGCTGCAAACTTTGACACCTATGGCAAATATATATCGCTGTCCAAGGCGTTGATTATTGGTGGCGAATCTGCTGCCGAGCAAAGCAAGGTCCTGGAAAAAGGTGCCGATGTCATCATCGCCACCCCGGGCCGCCTGATCGATACGTTTGAGCGCGGCAAGCTGCTGCTGTCTGATTGCAAACTGCTTGTGATTGACGAAGCCGACCGCATGCTCGACATGGGCTTCATTCCCGACATCGAGAAGATCGTCAACATGCTGCCCAAGCAGCGTCAGACGCTTTTCTTCTCGGCGACCATGCCCAAGGAAATCAAACGCCTTGCCGACAAGTTCCTGTCCAATCCCAAGGAAATCACCGTATCGCCGCCTTCAACGATGGCAACCACGGTTGAACACAAGCTCCTTGTCATGGACGATTTCGACAAGCGCGAAGCCCTGCGTCGCCTGATCCGCGCCGAAGATGTCCGCAACGCCTTTGTGTTCTGCAACCGCAAAAAAGACGTCGACATTCTCTATAAATCGCTGACCAAGCACAGCTTTAATGCCGGTCGCATGCATGGCGATCTGGCGCAGAGCGAACGTACCGAAACGCTGGCAAAGTTCAAAACCGGCGAGATCACCCTTCTGGTCTGCTCGGACGTTGCCGCACGCGGCATTGACGTTGCTGATGTTTCGCACGTCTTTAACTTTGATGTGCCGTTCAACGCCGAGGATTATGTCCACCGTACCGGTCGTACCGGTCGCGCAGGCCGCGATGGCAAGGCCTTTACCCTTGCCGTGCCAGAGGATGGCAAACTTGTTGCTGCGATCAACAAGACGATCAATATGGACATCCCGCTGACCGAACTTGAAGGCATCGAGACGCTGGAGCTGGACTTTACGGGCAAGAAGCGCCGCAACAAGAGAAGCCGCAAGCCCAATACGCGTGACGACAAACCTGCCCGTCCGGCAAGATCGGATAAAAAGGAAGCGGTTGCTGACGCCCCGTCACCGGCCAAATCCGACGCGCAACCGCAAAAAGACGCCGATGCCCCCAAGGCACCGGCACGCGACGCGCGCAACAATGCGGGCAACACTGATCGCAACCGCAACAATCGCCGTGACCGTGACGACCGCGATGACAAAACAGTCATCGGCTTTGGCGATCACGTGCCAAGCTTCCTTCTGACCGAAGTGCCGGCCTCAAGCCTTGGCAAAAAGTCTTCTGACGACGAAGAAGAAGCACCGAAAAAGACCACCACAGCCAAGCGCAAGCCTGCTGCTGAAAAGTCGAAATCATCGACGGCCCGAAAGCCGCGCCGTTCGACCAAAAAGGCCAGCGACGAAACACCGGCAGAGGACGCTGCACCCGCAGCAACCGAGGCACCGGCTGAGGCTGCTAGCGACGCAAAGTCCGACGCCGCACCAGCCAAGGAAGTCAAAAAGCGCGCACCGCGCCGTCCGCGCAAGAAGGCTGCCCCAAAGGCAGAAACGGCTGACAAGGCTGCGGATACCGCCCAGGCATCAGCAGAACCGGCCCCGGCAGAAAGCGAGAGCTAAGCCCGCCGCACGTTCGCAAATCAAAAAGGCCGTCAGGGTAATCTGACGGCCTTTTGTCTATCTGGTAGGTATCTGTACGTTGGTTTATGCGTTAAACCGCTCGGAACAATCCGGTGGAGGTCGGTTTTTCCGGGCGACGCTTGCGCATCAGTTTCAGCATCGTCTCGATCGTGATCGACAGCAATGTGGCATGGGTGATCTCTTCGATCTCATCCATCACCATCGAAAGCGCCGCACCGGCATTGGTATTCTGCACGATGCTGTTGGACGGGCTTGTCCCGACCTCTTCAAACAACTGCACAACATCCAAAAGTGTCGTGCGCTTGGCATTGCCACAGAAACGATAACCGCCACCAGCCCCACGGACCGACTCAACCAGCCCGGCCCGGCCCAGATCACGCAGGACCTTTGCCAGATGGTTGGTCGAAATATTGTAACGTTCGGCAATTTCCGATGCCGAAAGCTGGCGGTCGGTATCTTCGGCCAGTTCCAGCACGGCATAGAGGGCAAACAGCGTCGCCTTTTGCAAGGACATCATCGGCTTATTCCCCCTCGTCCATATCTGTTTCCAGCTGGATAAATGGACCCGCCATCATGCCCTGCGCGCGGAAGAACGACATCAAGTCGGTCGCATCGCGCGGGATCATGGTCCGGATTTTGGTCACCCCGGCCTTACGGAAACAGCGGCAGATTTCGTTATAAAGGATGGTACCGATCCCGCCCATGCGCAGGTCCGGTTCGACACTAACGGTGCCAACCCAACCGCACGGCACGGAATTGAATTCCCACGACCGGACTTCACCGAAAATGCAGCCCAGAAGCGTTCCGTTTTCTTCGGCAATCAGAAAGAAACGGGAATCCTTGCGGTTACCATAACGGGTAAACAGGTCGTCCCAGTAATCCGGCTTGCGCAGTCCCGTGGTCCGGTCATCAAGATCGACAACATTGGCGAGATCTGCCTGAACCGCCGGACGAATATTGATTTTATGCTCGCCAATTGTAACCAGGTTATATCCCGGCGTGTTTTGCGCAGCGTCCACCATACGTGCCTTTCAGTATATCGGCTGCCAATGTCAGACGAGTGTCAGACAGTGCCAACCTCCCCCGGGCTCCCGGCAGGAGAATAATCACAATCGAAATAAGTAAATTGGTACGATTATACTACACTGCCCGGATGGCACACGGCAACGATAACTTCCGCTGCAGATGCTCACAACTGCAGGCATTCCAAGGAATTGAAGGTCATACTTGCATTGCTTGCCTGTTGCAAGTCTTTGGCATGCACGATGCGGTTAAGATCTGTTGCACCGCATTGCGATCATATACAGGATTTCGACGTAAAAATTGCACCGTTTGACGACGCAAAGATTGACAGAAACGCGAAGTCATGGCTTATCGCGCAGCAGAAATTATGTATGCTCGGTCGGGAATTTGGCAAAATCCACCCTTCCGAAAATACGGTTCTCCGGGCGAATTTCGGCCCGTTATCTTATCGTCCAAAGGAGTGTGGCACGCTATGGCGCGCAACGGTTTCGACGCAATTGATCGCAAAATTCTTCGTGAAATTCAGGAAGACGGTCGAATCTCCATGGTCGAACTGGCTGACAAGGTCGGCCTGTCCGTTTCCCCCTGCCTGCGGCGTCTGCGCAAGCTCGAAGAAAGTGGCGTCATCCGCAAATATGTCGCCCTTTTGGACCCGGCCCATCTTCGCCTTGGTGTGAATGTCTTCGTCACCGTATCGCTGACCCAGCATGACGAACCGTCGCTGCGCCGCTTTGAAACGGCAGTGCAGGAACACCCGGAAATCGTCGATTGTTATGCGATGGTCGGCAATCAGGATTACATGATGCGCATCGTTGTGCCCGATCCGGCCGCCTATCAGCGTTTCCTGTCCGAAGTCATGATGAAGTTGCCCGGCGTCGCCAACATGAAATCAAGCTTCACCCTGCACGAAGTCAAAAACAGCACCACCCTGCCGGTTGCTGACGCCGACTGATAACAGTCGGATGCCCGCCTTCGCGGGCGTGACGGCAGGAACCACATCGTCTGGCACCGTCATCCCCGCAAAGGCGGGGACCTCGATCCGCAAGTTCCCGAACCTGACAAACGCTCTACGCCACAGCCTGACGCTGCTTGGGAATGATCGTCGGGAACAGCACCGCCAGTGTCAGCCCGCGCAGCAGGAAAAACCCGTTAAACGCGGCCCACAGAAAATGGTTGCTGCCCATCACCACGGCCCACCAGGCAAAACCGGCATAGACCGCGACTGACAGCAACATCATGTTGCGCCAATGCTTGGTCTGCATCGCGCCCAGAAACACCCCGTCAAACTGAAAGCCCAATACGCCGGTAATCGGCAATACCACCGCCCACATCAGATATTCATAGGATGCTGCGCGGACTTCCGGAATGCTTGTAAGGGCATCAATGATCCAAGGCCCCGATGCTGCAAACAGGGCTGCCATCACCACGGCTGAAACAATCCCCCAAACGGTCGTCTTGCGCACCGCCCACAGGAACTGCTTGCGCTTTTCCGCGCCATAGGCTTGCCCGACAAGGGTTTCTGCCGCATGGGCAAAACCATCAAGGGCAAATGACCCGAACATCAGGAAGTTTTGCAAAACCGCGTTGGCGGCAAGCGTCACTTCACCAAACCGGGCGGAGAAGCTGGTAAACAGTGCAAAGGCCGATGTCAGCGCCATGGTGCGGATAAAGATATCGCCATTAATCTTCATCAGCCGGGCCAGTTGCGCGCGATCAAAAAGACCAATGCCGCGCCAGGTCCCACCCAGTCTTTTCAGATGCGGCTGCATCAGGAACCAGCCCAACACCACACCGGAATAATCGGCAATCACCGTGGCCCCAGCCACCCCGCGCACGTCCCAGCCGAACCCTTGCACAAACAGGATATCCAGGATGATGTTCAGCGAATTTAGGACCACCTGAAAAATAAACACTGCCCGGCTGTCACGCATCGCCAGCAACCAGCCCAGCATGCAATATTGCATCAGCGTCGCAGGCGACGCCCAGATCCGGACATGGAAATAATCGCGTGCGGCGGCCTCGACCGCCGGTGTCGGCGCAATCAGGCTCATCGCCAGTTCAATGATCGGCCATTGCAACACCATGACCGCCAAACCGGCAACCACCGCAATCAGGGCCGCGCGGGCAAATACTGCACGCACGCCATTTGGGTCACGCCGTCCATAGGCTTGTGCCGCAAGGCCCGTAGTGGCCATGCGCAAAAAGCCAAAGCTCCAGAACACGTAGGAAAAAATAAGCGCGCCAACCGCGACCGCCCCGATATAGTGCGGGCTATCGAGATGTCCGACCACAGCCGTATCGACCGCGCCAAGCAACGGAACAGTCGCATTGGAAAGAATAATCGGCAGGGTCAACGCCAGAACGCGTCGATCACCCTTGCCGAACCAGCGGCGCGTGCGGTTCATTTGGACCTCGGTCTATGGATCAAGCTGTGGGGCATCCGGGCGAACCGGAAGAATTCTTGTGGCACAGATTACAAGGCGGCAAAAGGCACCTTTTAATGACCGGCTGTCCAAAAAATCCACATCGTTAACTTTTTGTCCCGCCTCATGCAGCTTGTGCGCGAATTGTCTTCGCAAATCGGGCTCCGTAATCGGCTGCCTGCCACAGGACGTCCGAACACCAAAAACAGGAAAATCAAATAACTATTTGTTTTTATTTAC